>CAXMQZ010000081.1:0-88615 GCA_964195975.1 uncultured Polyangiaceae bacterium
TATTGCTGGGCCGGGAGGCTAATTCCTTCGCGGGCGAGAAACTCTTCAACGAACAAGAGACCGTCTTCACCGGCTCGTTCAACGACCTGCAGGAGAGAGCTCATCGTGTTGACCTCCTCGAACTGCTCGTTGACAAACCAATCAAGAAACCGAATCGCGATGTAGTTGCTGTCCTCTTTGGCGATGTCGACAAGCTGGTAAATCTGCTGGGTCACGTCCCGTTCCCAAGTCAAGGCCAGCTCGACGGCCTCTTTGGCGGTGGCAAACTGTGCCTTGGGGGCCGGGATTGCAGGGATTTCGAGCTGCCCTTCAGCGTCGACTACGAAGCGAACAAACTTCATGGCATGATCCCTCTCTTCGTCGGCTTGCCGAAAGAAAAACCGCGCCAGTCCAGTCAGCGTTTGTGCTTCGAAGTAGGAGGCGATGGATACATATTGAAGAGAAGCGCCGAACTCGTTACCCACCTGTTGGTTGACCGCAGAAAGAAGTTTCTCACTGGCTAGCATTGGACCTTCTCCTTTTGTCAAAACGATAGTCGGAACCACACAGCATCGGGGTCTATGTGGGCTGGACTGGATTTATCTAGAGAAACAGAAGCATAACGAAAACTAGAGATCGAATCGACAGCTGGGAACAGTTTCACCCTCTCACGCGTTGCTATACTGCCGCCTGCCGACCCTAGAAGATGCCAAGTTACAGGTGTGCTAGTCGGTTCCTGGAACCTCCTCCCTACGGAGATTTTGTGCCATGACCCTAAGTGATGCGAGCAAGAAGACTCATTTCGAGATAGTGGTACTAGGCTCAGGGCCAGCCGGTCTGACAGCTGCCCTCTACGCCGCGCGCGCCAACCTGGAACCACTGGTTCTGGAGGGCAATCAGCCTGGCGGGCAGCTGACAATTACTACCGATGTAGAGAACTATCCCGGCTTTCCGGATGGAATTCTCGGACCGGAATTGATGGACCGGATGAGGACCCAGGCCCAAAGATTTGGCGCCACGGTCAACTTCGAGGTCGTCACGACGGTAGACCTCGACAGCAAACCATTCCAAATCAAGACCGACGAATCGGAATACGAGGCCGACGCTCTCATCATTGCCACCGGGGCCACCGCGAAGCAGATCGGATTGGAGTCCGAACGTGAGTTGATGGGCTACGGCGTCTCCGCTTGCGCGACCTGCGATGGTTTCTTTTTCAAGGACAAAGAGATTGTAGTGGTCGGAGGTGGAGACAGCGCGATGGAAGAAGCGACTTTCCTGACGAAATTCGCTCGGAAAGTTACCGTGATTCATCGCCGGGAAGAGCTCCGGGCCTCGAAGATCATGCAAGAGAAAGCTCGCGCGAACGAGAAAATAGAGTGGCTTTGGAACAAGACTGTGACCGACATCCTCGGCAGTAAAGAGGAAAAAGTTCGTGGCGTGCGGCTGAAGGATACTCAGACGGGTGAGGAGCTCGACTTCCCGACAGATGGTGTCTTTGTGGCGATCGGGCACAAGCCCAATACCGAAATCTTCGCTAGTCGTATCGAAATGGATGACGTTGGCTATATCAAAGTCGATGAGCCTTCGACTAGGACAACGGTCGGTGGTGTATTTGCCTGTGGCGACGCGATCGACCCAAGCTACAGACAGGCAGTTACGGCTGCCGGTACTGGCTGCCGGGCGGCAATCGATGCGGAACGCTGGCTAGAAAGCATGGACCAGTGACAGGGAAAGCACAGACACTCGGAGCACTGAGAGCCAGTGGCTACGAGCCCATCTCGGTAAAGGAAGAAGTTCGGAGAAACATTCGGCGCAAGCTCGAGTCTGCGGAGCGTCTTTTCCCAGGTATCCTCGGCTACGAGCGCACGGTGATCCCAGGTATTGTCAACGCTCTTCTGGCTCGGCACGACTTCATTCTCCTCGGGCTCAGGGGGCAGGCCAAGACAAGGATCCTCAGATCACTGGTCGACCTGCTCGATAATGAGATCCCAGTTCTGGCCGGCAGCGAGGTCAACGACGACCCTCTGGCGCCGATATCGACCTGGGGACAGCGGCAGCTCGATGAACTCGGTGACGACGCTCCGATCGAGTGGCTCCCGCGAGAGGCTCGATATGCGGAAAAACTCGCGACGCCTGACGTCTCAATCGCAGATCTCCTGGGTGATATCGACCCGATCAAGGCAGCTACGAGGCGGTTGACCTATGCTGATCCCGAGGTCATTCACTTTGGCATCGTGGCCCGCACCAATCGAGGTATCTTCGCGATCAACGAAATCCCCGACCTGGCCCCTCGAATTCAGGTGGGCTTACTGAATATTCTCGAAGAGCGTGACCTCCAAATTCGCGGTTTCCCAGTCAGGATTCCTCTGGATATCTTGATGGTCTTCTCCGCCAACCCCGAGGACTACACAAACCGGGGCTCCATCATTACCCCGCTCAAGGATCGAATCTCGTCTCAGATCCTGACCCATTATCCGCATGATCTCGAGACAGCAGCGACCATTACCGCCCAGGAGGCTTGGGTAGATAGAGATTCATCCATTACCGCCATTCCCGACTTGTTTCGCATCCTTGTCGAGCGCATCGCCCAAGCAGCACGCGAGAGCGATCTGGTTGATCAGGCCTCAGGCGTGAGTGCTCGCTTGTCCATCTCGGCTCTTGAGTTATTAGAATCGAACCTAGAACGACGAGCACTCATGACTGGCGACCGTCCCTGTAACCCTAGACTGTGTGATCTCCAGATGCTTTTGCCTGGCCTCACTGGAAAGCTCGAGATGGTTTACGACGGAGAGCAAAAGGGTGTCGAGGTCGTTGCCAGACAGATCATCGGAGACGCAGTCAGAGGTTTCTTCGACGAACAGTTTCCAGAGGTGCCCAAGGCCCTTGGAAGTGGTGGTGAAGAGGACTGCGGCCCCTACGCCGATATCGTGCATTGGTTTGCCGATAGCAATCATGTCTTGCTGTCCGACGAGCAGCCGTTCGAGGAGTTTCAAGCTGTGCTGTATCAGGTACCTGGGCTTCGAGAGCTTGCTGCAGATCATGGGAACACCCCCGCAGAGCGGGCGGTTGCAGCCGAAACGATTCTTGAAGGTCTACACCAACATCTGAAGCTGGCGCGAGAGGATCTCGACACCGGAATCGGTTATCGACAGATGGTGAAGTTCCAGCTTCTCAAGCCTGGTAGGCACCCTGACAGCACCGGCGAGGTGAACTAGGAAAGGCTGGCGGGCTTTGAGATGCGGCATCGGTATCGATATCTCGATCCAGCGTTGATCCAGGCGATCCTTGCTGGCCTCGATCTGCTTCGCATGTTCAATCAGCTGTTGCTGGCTGCCGGAGGGGATGTAGATGAGGCGATGGAGTGGATGCGCTACCTCCAACATCAGGGACACATCCACGGGTCGGTCGACCTCGAGGCTTTTTTCTCCAGCCTCGAGGACCGAGGAATGGTCGCGCGTGATGCATTGGGAGACTTTCATCTGACCACCGCAGGTGAACGGCGTATCCGGCGTAGTTGTTTCGAAGATGTATTCTCGAGTCTTGGCAAAGGGGGGCCAGGGTATCACCCGGTCCGGTCATCCGGTGAGGGTGTCGAAGCACTTCCTGAGACGCGGCCGTACGCATTCGGTGACGACCCGCACCGCATCGACGCGATTCGGTCGGTTCACAATGCACTAAAGCGAACGGTTGGAGAGCTCGATCTTCAGGAAGACGATCTCGAGGTCTACGAAACCGAGCACCTGACATCCTGCGCTACCGTCATGGCCATTGACATCAGCCACTCAATGGTCCTTTATGGTGAGGATCGAATTACCCCGGCCAAGACGGTAGCCCTCGCGCTTACTGAGCTGATTACAACCAAATATCCAAAGGACTACCTGGGCGTCGTGCTGTTTGGCGACCGAGCTGAACAGATCCAACTTTCTGATCTCCCCTACATTCAAGCGGGTCCGTACCACACGAATACCCGAGGAGCGCTTAGGCTTTCCAGGGCTCTTCTCCATCGCCAGAAGCAGCCAAACAAGCAGATTTTCTTGATTACCGATGGCAAGCCTTCGGCGATCCGAGAGGGTGGACAGATCTACAAGAATCCTTTTGGTCTGGATATGAAGATTGTGAACAGGACCCTAGAAGAGGTAGATCTTTGTCGGCGGCAACGCATCATCATTACAACCTTCATGCTGGCTACGGACCCCATGCTTACCGAATTCGTCGAGAAGCTGACTCAGATCAATAGAGGGCGAGCCTATTTCGCGTCACCCCATGACCTCGGCGAGTTCATCTTGGCGGACTACATTAAAAATCGACGCCGCCGGGTTCGCTAGGGGGCACCTAGCGAACAGTTTTGGGGCCACCAACGATTCGCTTCACCAGGTCTCCCCTTCCCAGCGGAGTTTCTGGGCTTGCATCGTTGATCAACGCCACAGTGTCCAGAGGCACCGTCGACGGATATTGCCGGTCGAATTCTCTCAAGGTCATGCCGCGATCGAGCGCCACGATCTCGAGTCGACGAGGCTGCATCTTTAAATATTGACGATTACGAAGTCGGGCAAAGCTTTGAACAGACTGGTCAATGGAGCTCCGATATTGCTCCCATCGCTCTCTTGGAGTGTAACCAAGTAGGCGATAGATATTCCTACCGTACTCCACAAAGGCGACGCGACCGGCCACCGGATTCTGTCCCACATAGGCTCCGAACTCAGTCCAAATCGCAGCGAGTCCGTTGAACTCGCCACGGTCGAACCGATTGGTCGAGACCCCATCTTGGCGAGAGAAACTATCGGCGGCATCGCGAAGACTCTGTTCCTGTACCAGCATGAGATAAACGACCGCGTCTTGGCGCGGGCTCACCGCAGCAACCATCTGCTTCGTGTTCTGAGTACTCCACTGGTCGGGGAAGTCGATTTGAAAAGCCATCTCTGGGTGGATAAATCGTGAATCCTCGAAAAACCCTTCGCGCGGGTCCTCCCCCCAGACAAGGCCGTCGATCTGCCGCAGGAAAGTCTGCCGGCCGACCGTTGAACCCTCGTAATTCGTCCCTGAGGTCGAGATGAGCTGGCGCATCCTTGCGGTCCGATTCTCAGGGTCAGGATGGGTAGACATCCATCCGGGGGGGCCACCGTCTTGGGACTGCGCGCTTACTCGCCGGAGCATGTCGAACACCTCGGGCGACTCCCTTGGGTCGTAACCGTCTTTGACCACGTACCTCATGCCCAACTCGTCAGCCTGTCGTTCAGCATCTCGAGAAAATTTCAAAAACAGCATCTGGGTACCCATTTGCGCCAGATCGCTGAGGCTCGCGATGCCGGGATCTACCATCATGCCAAGCCCTAGACCGACATTGGCCAATTGGGCTTTGCTTATCTGATTGGCGCTATGTCTCGCGGTTACATGTCCAATCTCGTGACCCAAAACAGTCGCTAGCTCAGCTTCCGAGTTCAGATGTCCAAGAATCCCCCGTGTTATGTAAACATAACCTCCCGGTAGGGCCATCGCGTTGACGACCGGATCATCGAGAACCTTGATGCTCCACGGCAGATTGGGCCGCTCCGAAACCCGGGCCAGGGACATTCCTATACTGTCGACATAGTCCTGAAGTTCAACGTCGTCGTAAAGACCGAAGGTTGCAACCGTGTTGACGTCTTCACGTCGCCCCAGCTCGATCTCCTGCTGCTCACTTATCAGCATGATCTGAGACCGACCCGTAGCTGGATTGGTTGCACATCCAGCCCAAAGCAACCCTGATACAAGCAGCATTACAATACAGACTGATCTAGTCAGATTGACGATGGAAGGTGTCATGTTCAATCTCCGTCGCAACAATTCTCGTCTCGACTCAATTCGACGCTGAAGTGTCATCGTAGGTAGACGACTCGAAACCTACATGTACCCGCATTATCCATGAGCCCCACGGAATAATGAAGCGATGAGTCCTCATCCATACCCTGGCTGTGCAAATGTCAGGCCGAATCCCAAAGCTTCCGTATCCTCTACTCGATACGACGGATGCTTCGATAGAGGGGCCAGGTCACAAGTGCCACAACGACCGACGTGATTGCGATCACAAGCGCCGAACTCGGAGCTCCTACACCCAAGGCGCCGGCGAACGCCCGGCATATTGCGGCAACTCCCAGAAGAATACTCACGCCTACGATGACAATCATGACCGAGTTGGCCCAAAGGCCATTTGTATGTCGTCCCATCAAGATGGGGTCATTGACCGCTCTTAGCAGGAAAACCGACACCACCGGGAGAAGTAGCCCGTTAAGGGCCTGAGCCACAAGAATCGCTGGGATTGGTTGCACACTGCTGATACCAAATCCGACACCAACAACAAGAACTCCGAGCCAAACTGCCCTGTAGCGCCAGGAGTTCTGACTCCACTGTTCGTCGTCAGGACCGGTCTGGAGCATCGCCGACACCGTGAGCGCTGCCGCTAGAGGTGCGGTGACGGCCGAAGAGAATCCCGCTCCCAACAAACCGATCGCAAACAGATTGCTGGTCCAGCCTCCGAGTGTTTTTTCCAACACACTCGAGAGGGCTTCGAAACTGAATGCTCCAACAACCGCAGTGCCCACTACTAGAATTCCCATCGAGATTACTCCACCAAAACCGATGGCAATCGTCAGACTCCACCGCATGTCCCGGAGAGATTCTCCGTGGGCAAGCGCAGACCCCAGAAAGAGGTTGTACGGGACTACCGTGGTGCCGAGAAGCCCGAGGACCAGGAGACCGGACCCTGGAGGCAAAGCTGGGACAAGGCTGCCTCGAAACAAGTCAGCGATGGGTGGATGAAGGCGCCAAGCGGTCACCAGAAATGCGATCCCCATGACTGCCACGATGATGCTCAACAGACGTGCGACAACCCGCGGCGGTTGGAACCAGAGGAGAACGCCGGCTGCGAGGCCAAGAATCAACGTCAATAGTTTTGCCGAGAGATCGGTCGCCAGTGTTGCACCTGCCACTCCACCCAAAATATTTCCAGCTTGGTAGGCTGCGCATCCAACCACCACCGCACCCAAAACCAACAACGTCACTGCGAGACCCATGGGGCCGCTCGGGTATTGGGCTCGAAGCGCTGACCCAAGACTCCTATTCGAGGTGACCGTCAAGCGAGCGCTCGCTTCCTGCAAAACTACGCACGCGGTGGTCGAGAAAACCAGAGCCCACAGGAGGGAGAGTCCGAACTGTGCACCGGACGTGGCAGCGGTAGTGACCGTTCCGGGTCCGACGAATGCCGCAGCAATCACAGACCAGAGAAAGATCGAAGCCAGTCTTTTCATCAACTCGAGTCTCCCCCTTTTCTCCCCCAGCCACCACCTCCGGGTGTCTCGATTCTCAAACGATCACCGGCCTCGATCGCGCAGCCATCGATCCCTGAAAGCTCCGCGATCTCTCCGGAACGTCGGGTCACCCATTGCTTGCCTGGGAGACCGGAATCACCACCTTTGCAGCCATAGGGTCTGGATACGCGATGCTGACTCAAGAGAGATAGCTCGACGGGCTCTAGGAAGGTGAGCTCCCGGATCGCACCATCTCCACCCAGAAACCTGCCCCCGCCTCCCGATCCTTTTCGAGTCTCAAACCGATTCAGCCGTACTGGATACCGATGCTCCAGAATCTCCGGATCGGTAATTGCGGTATTCGTCATATGGCTGTGAATTGCTGAGGCGCCAGCGAAACCGGGACCCGCACCGGATCCGCCACAGATCGTCTCGTAGTAGCCAAAGTTCTGGTTTCCAAAAACCAGATTGTTCATGGTTCCCTGGCTACATGCCACAACGCCGAACGCTTTGAGTAGAGTATCAACCAGTCTCTGGCTGGTCTCGACGTTCCCACCCACCACGGCAGGCGCCTTTGCCGGGTTCGTTGGAAAGGATGGATTCAGGATTCCCTCGGGAATCACGAGTTCGAAGTCACGGAGCAAACCTTCATTGAGAGGTAGATCCCCTTCGCTGAGAAGTCGGAGAACGTAGAGCACGACGCTGCGGACAACGGCGGGGGTTGCGTTCAGATTCCCAGGGTGGACGGCGGCCGAACCGGTAAAATCAAAGCGCCCGCCACTCTGCTGAATCCGCACTGTCACTTTCAAACGGGAGCCATCGTCCAGAAACTCCTCCGCCCGCAATTCTCGATCTCGATAGGGGATCAAGACACCTTTGAGCTGATCTGCTGATTGATGCGACAAAGACCTCATAAAGTGAAGAACGCTGTCGCGGCCGTGCTCGAGGGAGAGATTACGCAGAGCTTGCGATCCTCGGTGATTGGCGGCAACTGCGGCTTCAAGATCAGCAATGTTCTCCTCAACGGATCGAGACGGGAAAGGCGCATTACTCAACTTCCGTCGAATCTCCTGCCATCGCGGAACATTTTTTTCGATAAGAAACTGGGGCTCGAGCACGACCCCTTCTTCCACTAGAGTCTTCGCATCCGGGGGCATCGATCCTGGACGAGTGCCTCCAATCTCAGCGTGGTGGGCCCGACTCGCGACAAAACCCAGTGGAAGCCCCGCCTCCTCAGGGTCACCCGCAAAAACCGGCGTGATAACCGTGACGTCCGGAAGGTGCGAGCCACCGAAGGCAGGATGATTCGTCACCACCACATCACCAGGAGACATCGGCAACCTGTTGTTTGCCGATCGTACACACAGGCCCAAAGCTCCCAGGTGTACGGGAATATGGGGAGCATTTACCACGAGCCGCCCTGCAGGATCGAGCAAGCCGCAGGAAAAATCCATCCGCTCCTTCACATTCACGGAGTACGCAGTGCGACGTAGGGCTTCGCCCATTTGCCAGGCAATGGCGGAAAAACGATGAGTAAACAGCTCCAGATCCAGAGCTTCGAGTGACTCGCTGGCTAGTCGGTTGCGCATGAGAAATTCAGGCTAGTCGCGGGTTTGGCCTCTCGAACTGTCCTTGACCTCGAGAACCAGGGTGTCATACGGATCGATCGAGCCGCGCCAGCCTTCCAATACCAACGTGGCGCTATGGAGCTCTAGAACCAGACAGGGACCCTCGAGTTGAGCGCCGGGAGAGAGATCCGATCGGCGAAAAAGATCGAGGTCCCTCCAAGCTCCTTCGAGAAAGGAAGATCGAATGCCGATTGGATCGACTGGGTAGGGCCTCACCAGCTCGGTCGATTCCTCCCTGTCGATCAGCCGACTCGACGCTGCAACTCGGATCGATTCGACCTCGATAGGACTGGATCCTCCCGGATATCCGTAGTGACTTTGATAGGCCCTATGAAAGAGATCGGCAGGCGGTTCGTCCTCGGCATACTCGATTTCGAGACTGGCATCCTGTCCCAACAGGCGGAGGTACAAAAAGCGACGCCGGATTTCAATATCTTTCTCCTCGACCCCCTCAAGGAGAAGAGTCTTGGTGGCCTCGTCGGCTAGCGCATGAAACCACTCGCCCAGATGAGGTTCTGTCTCGTTAAGACTGCGCAGCACCTGTCGTTCTGAAAAACGTTCGACGCGGGCTCGACCCAAACCCACAGCACTCAGAAGACTGGCATCTGCAGGAATCAGAACAGTCGTTATTCCCAAGATTCGAGCAAGATCGCAAGCATGCTGCCCTCCGGCCCCACCGAACGCTACCAGGGCGAAATGTGCCGGATCGTATCCCTTTCGTATGGAGATTCGTCGAATAGCTTCCGCCATCCTCTCATTGGCAATGGAAAGGAACCCGGATAGAAGGCGATCGCGATCGACTGCGTCCTGGGATTCCTGCTCCATTTGATGCACGAGGTCCGCTGCCGCCGCTCTAGCCGCGTCCGGATCAATCGGGATCTCGAAGCCGTCTGGATCGAGTCGACCTAGAAGAAGGTTGATATCAGTAAGCGTGAGTGGGCCGCCGGCGCCATAGCAGGCGGGCCCCGGTGCTGCACCGGCGCTTTGTGGGCCGACTTTCAGCCGTTGCCCATCAAAGTGACAGATCGATCCTCCTCCTGCCGCCACGGTTTCGATAGCTAATGCTGGCGCCAAAAGATGAACGTCACCCACGGTGGTCTCAAAAACGTAGTCGAATTCGTCATCGTAGCGCGATACATCGGTTGAGGTGCCCCCCATGTCGAGCGCAATACTGCGGTTGTAACCGGATCGAACCGCGGCTGCTGCGGCACCGACGGCGCCGCCGGCAGGACCGGAGAGCAAGCTGTCCTTGGGCTGAAAGTTGTCTGCTTGAACCAAACCGCCGGCGCTGGTCAGCACGTGGAGGCGGCCCTCTGTCAGGGCGTTTCGAACTCCTGTCAGATAGATCTCGATAGCTTCTGATAAGTAGGCGTTCACAACAGCAGTCTCGGCCCGAGGCAAGATTTTGATTCTTGGGGCTAGCTCCGCCGAGCACGAAACGTGCGAGAAGCCATGGTCCAGTAGGAATTGTTTGAGTCTCGCCTCGTGATCGCCATTGCGAAAGCTGTGTAGCAAAGCCACAGCGGCGGCTCGGATTCCAGCGCCGAGGGTCTCTCTGACGCAACTCTCGATCGTGTCGAGGTCCAGGGCCTCGACAACGGAACCATCGGCGGCGAGGCGTTCTGGTATCTCGATCACGGAGTCATAGAGTGGCTCGGGCTTGATGACGTTCAGAGCGAAAAGGTCGGGTCTCTGCTGATTGCCGATTTCGAGCAAGTCTCTGAAACCTCGGGTAACAAACAGGGCCGTTGGTGAGCCACGGCGCTCGAGCAGGGCGTTGGTTCCTCGAGTCGTCGCAAGTCTCATCGAGATAGGTGGCAACCGGCGATCCAAAGGCGTATGAGTAACCCAGTGAGCGGTCAAGATGGGGGCCTCGAGTCCACTCTCGATCTCGAAGGCCCGATCCTCAGTCCACATGTCCCCCAGTCGAGCCTCGACTTCGACTTCCAGGGAGTCGGCATCGAAACGAGTAATCGTGCTCCAGAGATCGGAGTGATCTAGCGGACGAATTCGCGCACCGCGGAAAAAATCCTCTGGTAGGGACCATCCGACTTGCAAACTCAGGCGATAGGGATGAGTTGCCGCTCGAGATCGACCACGGATTGCGCTGGTGCTGAGCACCTTGGCGCGATGGGTCCGCCCAGAATCATCGACTGCGACGCAATCGGTAAAAGTTCCACCGGTATCAACCCAGATTTGCCACATTCGATTGAGGATTCAAACAGGTCGTCGCTCGGCACTGAGCGATGCAGAAAGTCGGCTCGAGCGGGTCAGGTGACTTCGTAGCGCACCGCCCTACGCCGTAGCAAGAGTTTGACAGCACCCAAAAAGAGCCCGATTACGGCGATGACAGCCAAAACTGGAGCAAAAACCGACAGAATCGACATGAAAATCGAGCCCAGCAACTCGAAGGTGGAGACAATGGGATTTCCAAAACCGGCGGTAGTCAAGAGACTCACTTGTCGAGCTCCGACGAAAGCAGTCTGGATGGCTCCCGCTACTCCGCCTCCGGCGATTATCGCCAGCATCCACTTCATCGCAGGATCCATCCCTGTAATCACCGAAGCAGTGGCCAGCGTGCCTGCGACAACCGCGGCTGGAGAGGCGATCGAGTCCATGAGGTTGTCGAGCCAGGGTACATAATAGGCCCCGATTTCGAGGACTGTGGCGATACCAAACGCAATCAGAGCAGGTGTCGCGCCCATCCAGACGAAGTGATCCGACAACTCGAGCCATCCGCCGCGGCTCGCAAGATTGATCAGCAAGAGAGGAATAAATACTCGGAAACCGGTTGCAGCGCTCAAGCCTAGACCCAGGCAAACTGACAAAACAGTGCTGCTCAACATGTTCATCGTATCCATGACTACCTACTCCGTTTGATCGATCATCTGAATTCGTTGCATGTGACGTCCTCCTTCGAATGGAGTAGCGAGCCAGAGATCCACTATATCTGTTGCTCTTTCGATAGAAATCAATCGTTGACCGAGCGCCAGGCCGTTGGCGTCGTTGTGCTGACGGGCCAATCGGGCAGTTGTGTCATCCCAACACAGCGCGCACCGAACATCTTTAAATCGATTTGCCGCCATGGCTTCCCCATTTCCCGAACCACCCAGAACGATTACTCGCTCACAATCCCCTTTGGAGACCGATGATGCTGCGGGTTGGATAAAGCGCGGATAATCGACGGAGTCTTCTGAATCGGTGCCGAAATCTACAACCTCATGGCCAGCCTTCTTCAAATGATTCTTGAGGATTTCTTTGAACCTATAGCCTGCATGATCGGATGCTATGGCAATCTTCATCTCACTCCCTCTCAGCGAATGTACTACTCATGTCTTAGAGTTGCGACCTCTCGACAGCCCCCGAGTCCAGCGCGAGAGCTCGGACCACCCGAGCAATCCAGCACCGGAAAAATATATCAGCAGATAGACGCCCAAGACCGGTCCGAGGGCCGCAAGCGGCTCGAGGTTTCTGCAGTACCACCAGACTCCCAAGGCCACGCAACAGGCTAGCAGCGACAACGCGAGCATTGCGCCGGCTCGCTTCCAAGGCATCGGGGAATGATGTAGAGAACCCTTGAGAGATCCGATGAGTCGCCAAAGCTCGTACCATGAGGAGAGCCCCGCACCGATGGCCAGCCCTACCGCGCCGAAGTGGAGATTTCGACCTGCTTCCGGAACTAGATCGAGAACTCCCGCAACCGAGTAGCGGTCGAGCAGCAGCATGAGACTGGCGCCGAGCATGGCCGACAAGATGACTCGCTCGACCCCGATTCGGGCCGGAGTTTTTGTGCGGCCTTCGGCGTAAAAAACGTTGTTCAACAAACGAGAGAAAGTGCTGGCCACAAGTCCGATGCTATAGCCACACAGCACCGTGTAGACCAGCCAGTTGTCTGTCAGACCAAAGTTCCCACGCCGAAACAAGCCGCCGATAATCAGGAATCCAAGAGCGAGGTAGCCCACTGCGGTGGGAACGGTAAGAAACGCGATTTGTGACAGTGCTGCGTTCAAGCGCTCCGACCTGGCGATGTCACCTTCAGCGTGTAGCGATCTCGACAGCTCAGGCAGCTCAGCGGCTGCCACCGACATTCCGAAAAGACCGATCGGAAGTAGATACAGGGTCTGGGCCCATCCCAAGGCTGCCAATGCACCCGCTGCCAGGAAGGATGCCAACAATAAATCGAGATAGCTCGACAGCTGCACTGCCCCCCTCCCCGCAAGAAGCGGGACGAATGCGGACAGAGCCTGCCGCACGCCGCCAACCCGGCGCGATACCGAAACTTTGAAACCAGACAAGCATCGAAACACCAAGGGCAGCTGCACAACAAGCTGCAATACACCACCTATCAGCGCACCGATACAGGCTGAAATCAACAGGGTGTCGAGCATTGGGTAGTCGGCAGCTCGACTGGCGTCATACCCCAGTCTCCGGGCGGTCCAAAATAATGCCCCGACTATCGACGCATTCCACAGAGCGGGTGCCATATAGGGCAAGAAGAATCTTCGATGGCTATTGAGAATGCCGAGTGACCAGGCCGACAACACCAGAACGCCGGTCATCGGGAATATGATTCGAACTGCGGTGACTGCTAGAGGAAAACGATCAACCGACCGAGTCCCAGCCGCGACCTGCGCGGCGTCGGCGAGATAGCCGGGAGCGACCAGCGCAACCACCGGCTCGGCCAGAAGAACACCTGCCAAAGACACGGCCCCGGAAAGCGCCAAAAGTAGACCGAAAATGGCGCCGGCGAATCGACCAGCCTCATCCCTTCGATTCTCAGCGATCAGTCGGGAGTAAATAGGAATAAACGAAGCCGAAAGTGTCTGTTCTCCGAGTAGATTCTGAAGCAAATTGGGTCCGCGGAGAGCGGTACGAAAAACATCGGAGTGAGGGCCAACACCAAAGTAATAGGCCAGCGCAATTTCTCGAACAAACCCGACAGCCCGACTCAGCAGCATCCCCAATGCCACCCGCTGCGCACCTCCGGACTGCGCCACGTCTATCGCGGACGAGCGTATGTCTTTACTTGAATCGGCTCTAGTCATCTGGTTCTTCGAAACATCCCGGTGATCGAGAACGGCACCTATCTTCTCATCGGGTGGACTTTTTGTGGTAAACAATTGGCAAGAGAACACTACGGGAAATCTTTCAGAACTACCGAACGCGAGACCTACATGCCGATCTATGAGTTCTATTGCTCCGATTGTCACGTCCTGTACAACTTCTTCTCGAGCACCATCAACACGGACGCCCAGCCAGCTTGCCCTCGATGCCACAGCCTGGAGCTCGAGCGTCGGCCCGCACGTTTCGCGACCCTCAAACATGCCGGAGAGCCTGAGCCCGATCCACTTGGAGATCTCGACGAGGAGCGACTATCCGGGGTCATGGAGTCGATGATGGGAGAGCTTCAAAATCTCGAGAACAATGAAGATCCGCGACAGATGGCCGCGCTGTTCCGCCGTTTTGGCGAAGCCTCGGGACTCGAGATTGGTCCTCGCATGGAGGAGCTGATGAGCCGTCTCGAGGCAGGAGAGGACCCTGATGCCCTCGAGGAGGAAATGGACGGCGACTTCGACGAGAACGACGGACTCGACGAGTTCTTTAGGCTCCGGAAAAGGGGTTGGAATGTATCCAAGAAACCTCGAACGGACGAGACTCTTTACTTCCTCGACTCGTGAACGGTGTCTCGAATCCAGCGACACAATTTGAATGGGACAAGCGAGTCACAAACTCCGGTTAGACATCGGTGAGCTCGGAAACGGCAACCTCCTGGTCATAACAGGAGCAGGAATCAGTGCCGCGAGTGGAATCCCGACCTTTCGCGGTCCCGAGAAAGATGCCGTTTGGCGCGAAAGTGACATTCGTATGGCTACCTACGAGTACTTCCGTAGGGATCCCGTCGGCCAGCTCTCCTGGTATCTCGACCGGTTTTTCAAGGCTCGACAGGCGAAACCGAATTCAGCTCACAAAGCCCTGGTAGATCTTGAGGACTGGGTAGAGAGATTCGGAGGAACGTTCCAACTAGTTACTCAAAACATCGATACCCTGCATGAGATGGCTGGTACGCGCCATCTGATCAAAGTGCATGGATCTCTCGAGCGCGTTCGCTGTTCGAGCGTCGATTGCCCGAACGCCGCACCTCACGGTTCGCTACCGCTACCGTTAGAAGAGATTGAAGCCTTTCGTCAGAATCCGTCGGACTCCACCCTGCCTCGATGCCCAGCATGTAGCTCGATTCTCCGTGCCCACGTGCTCTTTTTCGACGAACATTACTTCGAGCATGCCGATTATCAGTTTCGAGAGGTTGAGCGAAGTGGTTCCGAGGCTGGCTTGATCGTGTTTGTGGGAACCTCCTTCTCGGTCGGGGTCACCGAGCTTCTGGTTCGACTAGGTCATCAGAGACGGGTGCCGATGTACTCGATCGACCCTGCCAAGGGCAAATACGGCCAACCTGGGGTTACCCAGATTTCCAAGACCGCTGAAACTGTGCTGCCGAGGCTTGTGGATGCACTTCTTCATGAGGTCTAGTCTTCGACAAGTGAATCAGTCAGAAACGAACCGGTCCAGCCAGATCGCTAGATGATTGCGGAGTGTCTCTCGGGCAACTCGAAATCTTGCGAGCTGCTGGTCGAGATTCCCTTCAAAGCCGCCGGGATCCGCGACACTCCAGTGAGTTCTCTGGGCCGGACCAGGAAACATTGGGCAATTCTTCGCGGCTGAATCGCAGACCGTCAGCACATCATCGAACTCCTGCTGAAGGAACTCGTTGACGTGTTGTGAGCGTTGATCACCGATATCGATCCCGATTTCCGCCATTGCGGCAATCGCGGCAGGATGAACGCGGCTCGGCTCCAGCCCAGCGCTGAACACCTCGACTTCGCCGTGGGTCATCTCTCGAACCAACCCTTCTGCCATTTGCGAACGAGCGGAGTTACCGGTGCAAAGAATCAAGATTCGCCTCTTCACAGAGAAAGTCTACTCTGCCATGAATCAACATGGGTGCACCTCTTGAAGTGAGGATAGAATCCCTTGATGGACAACCCTCCCGAGCAAAGATCGTCTGACCTTCATGGTTTGTCTGGGGAAACATCTGGACTGGCCTCATCTCTGTTCGAGTTTCTTCTGCATCATGACGTCATACCGCCCGAGCGTCGTGTTTTTGTCAACCGGACGCTGCGGATGGAGAGTATCCGTTATGTAGGTTTTGATCTCGACTGGACGCTGGCAGATTACGAGCGGTTGCCTCTAGAACAGCTGACCTTCGATCTTGCGACCACTCGCCTCATCGGAGCTCACAATTACCCAGAATCAATCCGTGACATCGAGTTTCGTCCCGACTTTCCCCGCCGCGGGCTTCTGATCGACAAGGAAGCCGGAACTGTCATCCGGATGAACCGGCACCGATTTGTCAATCTCGCCTATCACGGTCGCAACCGTCTGGACCGTGAAGAGCTCAAACGTTTGTATCGGTACGAGCCGATTCGGCCATCCAGCGACCGCTTCTATCATCTCGACAGTCTGTTCGAGCTGCCCGAAGCGAATCTGTACGCCGAGCTTATCGCGATGTCTTCAAAGGAGGGTGACCAGATCGAGCTTCCCTCCACTTGGCAGATATTCGACGATGTGAGAGCTGCCATCGACTGGGTTCATGCAGAGGGGGCGCTGAAGTCTCGGATCATGGCTGATCCAGATCGGTTCCTGAAACGTGACCCCGAGGTGGGGTTAGCCTTGCTTCGCCTCGCTCTTGGAGGTCGTCGTCTGATTCTTTTGACGAACTCAGAATGGACTTATGCGAGCTCTGTATGCGAGTTCCTTTTTGATGGATTGATACCAGGCTTGGGCTCTTGGAGAGAGCTCTTCGATCTGGTCCTCGTCGGATCGGGGAAGCCAGGGTTCTTTCGCTCCGACCGCCCATTTCTCGAGCTCGATTCCAAGGGAGCGGTAGAAGGTTCGGTGGAGATACCGGTCTGGGGCGGGGTGTACAGTCAAGGCTCGCTCGAGGGTCTCATGGAGCTGATTGGCGAGCCTGGCGAACATGTACTTTACGTGGGAGATCATATTTATAGCGACATCGTCTCCTCCAAGATCGAGACGACCTGGCGAACCGTCCTGATTGTCCGGGAGCTCGAGGATGAAATCGAGAGACGCGCCCAGCTTCAAGAAGAGCTGAAAATGGGACGCCAGCTGCGAACTCAACTGGCGCAGCTGGGCCACGAAATGGATCACCTCAGAGATGTTCTTTATCTCTATGAACACCTACTTGGCCAAGGAGAGGAACTTCCCGACGAGCCCTTGCAGGCGCTGGACCAACGAGCAAGGACTATCACCGAGCGGCATCGTCAGACGCTGCGTGCTGAAGCTGAGTGGGCAGATCAAATCGACCGACAATTCGATTCCTACTGGGGGTCATTTTTCAAACAAGGAACAAGCAAGACGCGGTTCGCGGCACAACTCGAGACCTATGCGTGTTTGTACACATCCCGAGTCAGTAATTTTGCATACTACGGTAGTAATCGTTACTTCCGCGTCGCCCGCGACCCGATGATGCATGAGCTTGCCATATCTGAAGGCGAGTGAGTCTTTTCTGATTTGGAGACCAAGCAATGAGTAACGAAATGGATCGCGAAGCCGCTCTCGAGCTGGTCCACACTCACGTTCAAGCAATTGGCCTGCGCAGACACATGCTCGCAGTCGAGGCGGCGATGCGATGGTACGCAGGTCACCTTGAGCAGCCGGTCGAGATATGGGGTCTAGCTGGTCTGCTACATGACTTCGACTGGGAGATCCATCCCACGCTCGAAGCCCATCCGGCCGAAGGTGCTCCTATGCTGAGAGCTGCCGGCTGTCCGGAGTCGGTGGTACAGACCATCCTCTCCCATAACACGGCCGGCAGTGGCGTCGCGAGGTCAAAGCCGATGGATTTCGCTCTTCTCGCCTGTGATGAGGTAACGGGTCTTATTGTGGCGGGCTCGTTGATTCGGCCCAGCAAAGATATCCGCGAAATGAAACTCAAATCGGTCAAGAAACGGTGGAAGGAGAAGGCTTTCGCAGCGGGAGTCGATCGAGAAGATATTGAAGAGGCCACCGAAGACTTCAGCTCGCGCTGTTTCGGAGGCGGTTTGGATCTATGGACGCACGTTGGCAATGTGTTGGCTGCGATGCAAGGCGAGGCTGAAGCTCTTGATCTCGATGGATCTCTCGCAAAGCAGTAGGAGTCCGTAAGCAACTGCGCGGGTTACTGGAATGGGCTCCCAGGCCGGTGTCTCTATTCGGGTGTCTCCACTTTGATCTGTCGCAGTTCTACCGTTGAGACGTGTTTCATGGTCTGGACGAACTCGGGATTGATCTGATCGATTTTGTATTGATCCCCTTCGACGCCAAAATTTTCTTGATCGAAAAACAAAATATCCCCGATGCGTCGATACCGGACTCCTTTGCGAAATCTCAGGCCGCCCGGCTGACCTTCGAAGCTATAGGCGAGTTGCTCGAGTTTCCCCGTCTTGGGATCAAACCAGTACAAATATTCATCACTCGAGTCGCTGCTCGAGCCCGCTGCAAAAGTCACTTTGACTCTGTGCAGCGACCGACCGTCCCAGGTCTCGAGACCTTGATCCTCCTTGAAGACGCTGTCGTCATTCAGGCGGAATGGCAGGAAACTGAAATAGACTCGAGCCATGGCCCAATCACGCACCGCCGATACCTGGTCAGCGGGGATTTCGACGGGCCTACCATCGACCCACATCTCGAGACCATCGTTCGTGGATACAACCCTCCGGTCAACGCCGCGAATTGTGCCTGTGACGTCATATCGATAGAGACCATTGTTCATCCTGACTCCAATGTCATAGCAGCCTGATCCGGAGCACATCTCCAAATCCGTCTGGCTATCGTCGTAGCGGCTGCCCCCATGGTAGGCGATTGAGCGATCTACTATAGGGAGTCGAGACACCTTCCTGACTTCGGCGAACACGAGCGAAGAACCGAAAATAGTAATTCCGATGATTCCCAGGGCAACTACAAACCGAATAGGTCGATAGGTCATGGAGTCAACGTTACTACGAATCCAACATGCTTCAAGTTTTCTCCTTCGGATCGAAATGCCGGCACTCGATCGAGGGACATCCACTGTGATCAACAGGGCTCTTGGAGCTCGCCCGAGTACCCCACGTAGCTGCGCGGCTGAGCCTTGGCCGGGTTCACTGTGCTAAAGTCGGGTCTGTCGCCCGATAATCTGAGGTTCGGAGCGACGTCCAAATGCCGGTTCCCAACCGGCCCCCCAAAACGCAGACGCTATGAGTTCGGCAGAGAACAGTACAGTCACTACTCCCGAGGCTGCCCTGCCTCAGCCTTCGGAGCGTCCCGAGATTCAAGCATTGCGACAGGCGCGCGAGGATCAGACCGATCTCGAAGGGAAGGTGATAGGTTGGAACCGGGGCGGCTTTCACGTCGTCATTGACAAACTCACGGCTTTTTGCCCAAGGTCTGAGATGGAATTGGGTGCCACGAAACCACCCGAGGAATATCTGGATCAGACCTACCAGTTTCAGGTTCTAAAAGTTCAAAAACGGGGTCGAAGAGTTGTCCTCTCGCGGATAGCCTCTCTCAAGGCCGAGCGAGCTAAAAGTCGCTCCGATACCCGAAAGTCCCTCGAGGCTGGCAGCGTCGTTTCTGGCCGAATAGTCTCTCTAACCGACTTCGGCGCTTTTTTGGAACTGGGAGGCGGGGTGCAGGGTCTGATCCACGTTTCTGAAATCAGTCACAAGCGAATTGAGAAACCCTCGGACGTCCTGTCGGTCGGGCAAGAAGTTCAAGTCCGTATTCTAAAGATAGAAAAAGGTGGAAAAAGAATTGCACTTTCGATTCGTGCACTCGACGGGGATCCTTGGAGCGACATTGGAAGCCGCATTACCGCTGGCAAGACCGTCCAAGGAAAAGTCGAGAAGGTCAATCAGTTTGGCGCTTTTGTAGAAATCGAGCCAGGCCTACTAGGTCTGTTGCCAACATCAGCGATGTCTCTGCCAAGAGACGCTTCTTCAGCTCGAGCATATCCACCGGGCCGAGAAGTCACCGTTCAGGTGACCTCGGTTGACGAACGCCGAAAGCGGATCGGGCTGTCGCTGCCGGGCTCAGGAGTGGAAGGTTCCCGACATGACTATCGGTCGTACTTGAAGAATCAAAAAGTGGAATCAGATCAGGGTTTCAATGCCCTGGCGAGTGCTCTGCAGAAGTTGCAAAACAAGGCTTGACTCGTAGGACCGATCAGAAGTCCTCTCCATACACCACCTCGCGCTCCAACGAAGCTAGCAATCTGGGGCTTTCCCTCCAGCCGGGCTGGTGGCGAACATAAAGCTCGAGATAAACCGGGCGCTCCAGATAGGCCTCCAAATCCTTTCTGGCCAACGTCCCAATTTGTCGGATCATCTGGCCCTTTCGACCGACGAGAATCTTCTTTTGCCCCGGACGTTCGACAAAGATCACTGCGTGGAGTCTCAGGAGGCCTGCACGTCCATCACGATCGGGTTGCTCATCCCAGCTCTCGATGGCTACAGCAGTTGAAAAAGGCAGCTCATCTCGTGTCTCGATGAGAATTTTCTCTCGAATCCGCTCGGCAACCAGAAACCTTTCGGGATGAATTGTCAGAAGCTCGGGGTCGTAGAACAGCTCTCCATTAGGTAGAAGCTCCCAAAGGGAATCGAGCAGAATGTCGACTCCATCGCCAGTCAGAGCGCTGATCGGTACAATCTCGTCAAAATTGCCGAGCTCGGCATAGCGTGCGATCAGTGGCAAAAGGTCGGGTTTGGCAATGCGATCGATCTTGTTCAAGACAGCTATCTTCGGAGTTTCGATGCTGGCCACTAGGTCCAGCACATGGCGATCCCCGGAACCGAATGTCTGAGTGGCATCAACCAAGATACAAATCACATCACCATCCCGAAGTGCTTCGGTGGCATACCGAACCATCTGACGATTGAGCCGATGTCGCGGACGGTGAAGACCGGGAGTGTCGTAGAAGATCATCTGGCCCTGATCGCTCGACAGGATTCCGACAATACGATGCCTGGTTGTTTGGGGCTTGTCGGAAACGATCGCGACCTTCTGATCGAGACACCGATTCATGAGAGTCGACTTACCTGCGTTGGGTCGACCGAGTAGCGTGACCGTTCCGGCCTTGGATGAGTTTGCGACCATCGATCTAGGCATCATCTTCAGCAGAGCCGTCGCTCCGCCTCACTAGCACTGACTTGACTCTCCTATTCTCGACCCGCTCGACTTCGAGCACGAGACCGTGGCTATCAACCACCTCTCCCGCCTTTGGAACGTACCCAAGTGAACCGAAGATCAAACCGCCCACGGTTTCATAAGATTCCTCCGCGATCACGACATCAAAGAGCTCATTCAAGGTCTCGAGAGGAGCACGACCATCAACCCGCCATCCTCCATCTACGAGCGCCTCGTTCTTCGGCTGCGCCACATCGTGTTCATCTTCGATCTCGCCAACAATTTCTTCGAGCAGGTCCTCTACGGTCACCATCCCAGCAGTACCACCATACTCGTCTACGACGATTGCAACCTGCTGGCGCGAGGCCTGAAACTCTCGCAGAAGATCACTGAGAGGTTTGGTCTCCGGAACGAAGTAGGGGTCTATCGTCAGCTCCGATACAGATGGCGACTCGTCACTGCGTATGCCCCGAAAGAGATCCCGAATATGAAGCACACCGACTATATGATCAACGGTCTCTTGATAGACTGGGATTCTCGAGTGTCGTGAAGAGAGAAAAAGCTCCGCCAGGCCCTCCAAATCGCTCTCAACCGGGGCGCACACCATATCGATTCTTGGGGTCACGACACTTTTGACCAGAGTGTCGCCAAAATCGATCACCCCCTGAATCAGCTCTTCTTCGCCGGGTTCGATTATTCCCTCCTGTGTGCCAACACTGATAAAAGCCTCGATCTCGTCATCGGTAACACCGTTCTCGGCGTCCTCTTGTCGGTCCAAGATTGAGCTCGGCAACAAAGGAGTCAGGACAACTACCAGGGGTCGCAGCACAAACAGGCTGACTCGGTAGGGTACCGTCAATCGACGGAGAGCACCTTCAGGATCACGAGCCACCAGAGAGCGGCTCAACAGTTCGGTAAAGCCCAGCAGTAGGGCCACCACCAGTGCTGACCAGAGAATCGGATTCTCCGACTGACTCGAAATCAGCGGAAATACCGCAAGAAGCAGCGCCAAAGCCGACAGCTTTGTGAGAAGGCCGATAAGAAAACGATAAACCTCGAACCGCATCGGTTGCTCGTAGAGATCGAGCAAGCGTCCTTCCGACTCCTCAGCCCAGTGTCGAAGTCGAATCGGGCTGGTGCGCTCGAGTAATGCCGACATAAAGTGCAACAGCATTGTGGCCAGAGCGGTTATCGCCGATACAAATCCAGCCAGAGCCGAGGAGCTAGTCCACATCCGAGATCCACCGTCGACCGAGCTGTTTTTCGATTTCGCCCATTTCCCCATCGTCTGATTCGTGGTCATAGCCGAGACAGTGGAGTACTCCGTGTAGCAACAGCGCTCTCACCTCTCGGTCAAAAGGCACGTCTTGGGTCTGCGCCTGTCGTCGTGCGCATGGCACTGCAATCACGACATCGCCAAGATGATGATCTTCACAGGAGGCATCGCCAGGAAAGCTGAGGACATCCGTGGGACCCTCTTTACTCCGATATCTAAAATTGAATTCAGCCATTTCGGCGTCGGAGACAAACCGAACTCCGAAGCTCTCGGCCTCAGGGATGACCTCTGTTAGAACTTTCTGAAGCCAAGTTCGTAGTGCCGCGGTCTCGAGATTCTGGAACCGATGCGAATTCTGCAGAGCGACCTCTGGGAGTCGATCTGTTTGGGACGGCGCCCTTCTACTACCACCCCCTGTACTACTCATGATCACGAGTGCTGTCTGCCCCGCGACCGACACCCTCGTTTTTGCCCTTTCTCTGCTCGTACACATCGTACGCGCGGACAATTTTTTGAACAAGACGATGGCGCACCACATCACGTTCGTCGAAGCGGCTAAACCGAATGCCTTCGATCGACCTGAGAACAGATTGAGCTTCGATCAATCCTGACATCTTGCCTGAAGGCAGGTCCACTTGAGTCACATCGCCGGTTATCACAGCCTTGGAGTTGAAACCGATCCGAGTCAAGAACATCTTCATTTGCTCGCTAGTCGTGTTTTGAGCCTCGTCCAGAATCACAAAACTATCGTTGAGAGTTCTACCGCGCATGAAAGCAATCGGAGCCACTTCGATGGTACCTCTCTCCATCAGTTTGCCCACTTTGTCAAAACCAATGATGTCGTATAGCGCGTCGTAGAGTGGGCGAAGATAAGGATTGACCTTCTCTGCCAGATCTCCTGGAAGAAATCCGAGTCGCTCCCCCGCCTCCACGGCCGGACGAGCGAGGATGATTCGTCGCACCAGCCTCTCCTGCAGCGCCGCCGCCGCCATGGCTACCGCCAAATAGGTCTTGCCGGTACCGGCCGGGCCGATGCTTATCACCAGGTCGAACTCGGACATGGCTTTGAGATATAGCAGCTGATTCAGGCTGCGCGGTGAGACCAACTGCCGAGCGGTACCAAGGATCCCGTCACCGACAAAAAAATCGACCAGAGAAGTCTTTGGCGCTTCTTGCAAAACGCGAATCGCAGTATCGACATCAACGGGCCGAAGTGGATATCCGCGGGAGAGAAGCTCGGAAAGATCGCATAGGAGATGCTCAGCTAGATCAGCACCCTCGCCGCTGATTCGGAGCTGGCCTCCACGCGCAGACACCGTGACACCGAATGCCTTCTCAACCCTCTTGAGATTCTCATCCTGGGTGCCAAAAAGTACATCGATCCCCTCATCGGCGAGGGTTACGTGGGTTGGATCACTCAAAATCGCCTCCGAGTCTGAAACGCTGTCCTCAATGGGGACACCCTCGAGAAACCGAGGTTGGAAACTGAAGCATTACCTGTTAGCTGGTCGGGTTCGCTGGCAGGGTCAGAAATGACGGTAATCTCCCGGAGACGTAGTTTACCAGGAGACGGTGGCTTCCTCAGGTAGCTGTCCCTGCGCCACCTCCACGAGGCAATAGCGCCAGTTCCAAAACCGCTCTCCTACATCGCGATTCTCTATTCTTCGTAGTCATAGAAACCCCGACCGCTCTTGCGGCCGAGCCGGCCGGCCAGAACCATCTTCTTCAACAAAGGTGGCGGAGCGAATCGTTGCTCGCGATACTCCTCGAACATGATGTTTGCAATGTAGTAAGTCGTGTCGAGACCGACAAAATCGAGAAGCGTCAAAGGTCCCATAGGATGGCCACAGCCAAGCTTCATTGCCTTGTCGATGTCTTCGACCGAGCCAACCCCCTCGTCGAAAGCACGGATCGCATCTAATAGATAGGGAACCAAAAGTCGGTTCACAATAAACCCTGAATTGTCGCGGCAAGTTACTGGCTCCTTCCCGATCCTCATCACGAAGGCTCTTGCCGCAGCAACGGTGTCGTCCGACGTCATCAAGGTGCGCACCACCTCGACCAGCTTCATGATGGGGACGGGATTGAAGAAGTGGAGCCCCACGAATCGGTCGGTTCGAACGGTGGACATCGCTATCTCGGTGATGGTGAGAGACGATGTGTTGCTCGCAAAGATCGCAGTCTCCTTCACTGACTGGTCCAGCGCTGCAAAGATCTTGCATTTCTCTTCGAGGTTCTCGATGACGGCCTCTATGATGAGATCACAATCGCTGAGATCTCCAAGATCGGTTGTGCCACTCAGCTTGGCAGCAGCTTCATCCCGAGCTGACTCGTCGAGCTTGCCCTTCTCCACGGCTTTCGATAGGGACCGCTCTATCCGGGCCAACCCCTTCTTCAGAAAGTCGTCGTCAACCTCCCGTACCACGGTTGACAAACCCGCCTTGGCACAGACCTCAGCAATGCCCGAGCCCATCAACCCACACCCGAGAACTCCAACCTTTTCAATACTCATCATTTGCCTCCTTTGGCGTCGTTATTCACGACCTCTTGGGTTTGTTTGTCTGTAGGAGATTCCAAAGTTCGATCGACTACTGTCAAGATTCGATCACCCTCCAGCTTGCCCAGCTGAATCTCGATCTCGAGAGCTCGGTCGATTTCGAGAGGCAAACGTTCGGACCACTCCACAACTTTGACACCGCTGCCGGCGAGAATCTCCCAGATCCCTATTCCTTCGACCTCCTCCGGATCGAGTCGATAAAGATCGATGTGAGTCAACGACGGACCTTTACCTGCATGCTCCCGAACCAATGTGTAGCTCGGAGACTGTACCTGGGTCGAGTCGATTCCAAGACCACGAGCGATCCCTTGTGCCAATACAGTTTTCCCGGCACCGAGTGCGCCTCGCAGAAGAACAATTCCGTCCGGCTGCAGACGGGCAGCCAGAATCTCTCCAAGATCCCTCGTTTCGCTCTCGCTACTGGTCTCCCAGATCGTTCTCACTGACCCAGACGCTCGAATGCCTCGGGTATCGCCGCAACGAGATCGCTGGCCGAAAACCCTATTGAGAACTCTCCTCCTGCTACGAGGTCACCCGCGAAACCGTGGAGGTAGACCCCTAGTCTTGCGGCATCGAGAGCACTAAGTCCCTGTCCAATAAGAGCCGCGACCATTCCCGTAAGAACATCTCCGCTGCCACCTGAGGCCATGGCGGGGTTGCCGGTCGGATTGACAAAGACTCCAGCCTTGGGATCGGCAATCAACGTGCGATGCCCTTTTAGCACGACGATCGATCCAGTCCTCTTCGCTGCCTCGCGGGTGATCTCGAGTCGATTGTTCGCCACTTCGCTAGCAGTTATTCCCAGCAACCGTCCGAGCTCACCGGGATGAGGAGTCAAGACTGTTGCTGCAGTTCTTTCTCGGAGGATCTCGAGTTGTCCGCCGACCGCGTTCAGACCATCCGCATCCAAGACCAGAGGCAGGGTACTTTGAGCGATAAGAGTCCGAACGGCATCAATGGTCGACGCGATCATCCCCAAGCCAGGGCCCACAGCGAGAACATCCTTATCCACCGAGAATTCTTCTATGCGTCTGGCTGCGAGATCTGTCAGCCCGCCATCCTCCCCACAGGGCAGCGGCAGAGTCATGGACTCGAGGGATCCACCGTCGACGGTCTGTACGATCGACTCCGGTACTGCCGCAGTCACGAGACCAGCGCCACTGCGGACCGCACCTTGGGCGCCTAGAATAGCAGCACCGGCCTTTCCGATGGAGCCGGCGACCAGGAGAACGTGTCCAAAATCTCCCTTATGTGCCGATAAGGGGCGAGGGAACAACAGATCCCGGAGCTCTCTACCGACAAGCAGATTCAGATCGCCAGCAGCACGTTCGACAAGCTCCGGTGGAATCCCGAGATCCGCGACAACCACTTCACCTACGACTTCAGCGGCTGGGAAAAAGACGTGGGCGACCTTCGGAGCCGCGAACGTAACGGTCAAATCCGCTTGGATATGAGGACCCGGAATAGCACCTCTACCGCCGCTGAGACCGCTGGGTAGATCAACCGCAAGAATTGGCACAGGTAGTCGATTGAGTGCTTCGACAATACCGGCAAACTGCCCATCCAGGGGGCGGGAAAGTCCGATGCCAAACAGCGCATCGACAATGACATCCATGCGACTCGCGACTGAGATTGCATCGTGAAAATCATCCTCGAGGCCAATTTCCCGAATGATGAGGCCCTGGTTCTGGCAAATATTCAACTGTGTTTGCGAGTCTCCGCTGAGAGACCTACCCGCGGCGAGAAGGCAGATCTCCACGTGATATCCACGAACAGACAGATGTCTCGCCAGAGCAAGACCATCGCCTCCGTTGTTGCCCGGGCCGCAAAATATGGAGGCCGTGATGGCGTCAGGAAAATTGTCGCCCAGGGCGTCAGCAAGACCGATTGCCGCGTTCTCCATCAGCACCAGGCTCGGAATGCCAAAATCCTCGATCGCAGCTCGATCGACTTGACGCATTGAGTCGGCGTCGAGAATCCTCATCTAACCCTCCTCTCCCCTAGCATCACCACCGATCTCCCAGCTCGCCAAAAGAGTCCGAGTTCGCGGGCAGTCGATCGAATCATCGACCGCAAGGGAGCTTGCAAGACGATCCAGGTCCTCGGGCTCATCGACGTCAAAAGCCGGCTCGAGCTCTTCCGTGACCAAACCCAGCGACTTGCATCGCTCGAGGGTCGATCTCAGGACACTGGCGCTGCTCCATTTGACACCGTCGAACAGAGCCCGATCGATAGCAGCTCTCCTCAGCGCGATCAAGTAGTAGCCTCCGTCGTGAGCTGGCCCTACAACGACATCCGTTCCAGCTTTCAGCTTATCGAATGCCTCACGAACACGCGCCAGTGGCAGTTCCGGATGGTCACTACCCACTGCCGCAACATAGGGATAGTTCAACGACACTTTGGAAAGCGCAGAATAGAGCCGATCGCCCAGCTGTTCTCCTTCTTGCACCATGGTAGCGAGTCCGACATCTGGTGGCTTCGTTCCGGAATCCTGAGCCCAAGCGACCTGAAGGTCGAAGTCACCCTGAACCAGTCTCTGCAGGAGATCACCGAGAAAGGCTGCGTGTAGCTTGGCGGCCTGGTCTGGGGACAACCGGCCGATCAACCGTGTTTTGACGTAGCCTGGCTCGGCAGGCTTCGAGAACAGCAACAGACAACAGGGCGAGCGCCCAGCCTCAGAAGGGGACGATTTTTCGACTGCCTGAACCATGTTTCACCTTGCGTCTCAATGTCGTACGCTACAATTACAATGAGGAGCGCTTCAGACCAGACAATCGGGCTCATTGGTAGGGGAAGGAGCGTGCGCCATGACGAAATGGGAGTATCACATCATCAACATTCGGAGTGAGAACTATCGACTCGACCCGAATGCAGTCCGAGAGCTCAACGTTTTGGGTGAAGAAGGCTGGGAGCTCATCTCGATTACTTCGGTAAACTTCAAAAGTGGAGCTACTGACAACATCGCCATGGTGTTCAAGCGACCGCGAACGGATTGATCAATCACCCTAGGTGCTTCCAAGCCACATTCGGGGATCTGGCTCGCACTTCGGTCGGTGATTTTTCTGACGGTCAGCGAAGCCTTTTCCTCTCCCTGACACCAGACCTACGCCTTTTGTTCAAGGCGTACCCCAAGGCAACTCCCGCCGCAAGCGACGTGACCGTCGCGGCCCAGCCCCAACTCCAGCGACGCGAGAAACCTACTTCAGTCTCAATGGACGTACGCAACCGCCGCCACTCGGCCTCGAACTGACTACGGGCCTCCTGTAGCTCAGTCATCCAACCTCCCGGTCGTTTGGTCTGAACCCAAGCCGCCTGGAAATTCACTTGACTGCGTCGACTGGGAGTCCTGCGCCAAGATATCGTTTTGCCACCACTCTAGATGATCTTCGAGTCGTCGCTGCGCTGTAGCGAGAGGCGAATCGATCGAACGGAATCGATTCATTGCGACCCGCCAGAGAATAGCTCCGATCAATAGGAGAAGAAGGAGCACGAACAGTGCTGCCAACCAGCGCGGGAACACAATCGAAAACCCTTCGAACACGGCAATTGTGGCGGCGCCAATGCCCCAAAAGAAGACAAAGACAGCAAACGAAGCGAGTACGAGAGCGTTGACGAACTTTCGACGAGACGCAGCCAGATCGTCTCGTAGTGCCTCCACCTCCGAGGTCATCAACAAGGAGAAGGCGTCTCCCAACGCTCGGAACAGATCAGTCCAGGTTGAAGCCATGAATTTCCTAGTTGCGCCCGACCCGCACCGATTGGCTGACAAACGAGCTCACGGCTGATAGCTCATCGAATACACCGACCGTTAGACGATGTCCGCCGGACCGCATCCTCAAGGCCGTCTCGTACGGAAAGTATTTTCCTTCGCTGTTGCTCATCTCTGCGTTCGAGATTCGGATCGGCACGAAGACTTCCTGGACATCCGACATCTTCTCTTTGTCGTCCATTGCACCAAAATAGAGTTTCAGTCGTGCTTCGTGGGCATCACCCAGTGGAATCAAAACAATGCTGTCAAGAGGTATCCCCACAAGTATCGGCAAGTCGTAGAGATCCTTCTCAGCTGGTTGGGGCTCGCCCAATTTGAGAACGACCTTGAGCGGGTTGTGTTCGAGACCGTAGAGAAGAGCGGAACGAGCGCCATCCGACATTCTGGCCATCAGCGGTTTGTCCCGATAGCCCACCCGATGACGCACTCTCAGGCCTTTGCGGTCTTTTACTTTCACGTCGATCTTGTAGTACCGGCCAGTACCCGAATGCGCAGGCGAATAGCCGATCGAATAGTAGGTCTGAAAGTCCGTAGCAATCTTGGTCAGACCTTTGCCCACGTCGTTGGTGTTGATGATCGCCTGTCCTCCAGTCTTCTCCGCCATCATTCTCAGCGGTGCCTGGAGGTTTTGAATATTGACCGAATCGACAAACCCCGACTGACCCGCTTGTTCGGTAGAGGCGTTGTACTCCACACTGGAGGAAGTCGGCGCTCGCAGGCCAGCAGCATCGATGGTATAGAAGGTGATGCGATTGGAATTTGCCCGAGCTGATAGCTCCTCGAATCTTCGCGAGGCATCAAACTCTCGCAGCTCGGTGAGCTGTGACTGGGTCTGGAATCGGTAGGTCAGAGCATAAAACAGGTCCTCGCCAGGCATCATCGGCAAACCGTCGCTGACATACAGCAGGGCCTTGCGCCCAGGCAACCCACCCAGGGAATCCACGATGTCACCGATCGCGTCGATCGTGAAACTCAGATCGTTGAACCCCGATTCGGCAAATTGACGAACCTGCCACGACACACTTTGAGGATTCTGAGCCTCGCTGATCGCCTCGAGAATTCGGCGCCGTTCGGAATCGATATGAACCGCGCTCCCAGTTACTTTTTCGAGGTCGAACGTTGCAGAGGCAATCAGTTGAGGGTCGGAGGTGAACGGATGGCGAAAATTCAGAAATCGGTCATAGGACACAAGCATTACGCGATCGCCACGGTGCAGTTTGTCGGTCAAAAACTCGCGCAGACGACGAAAGACGCGATTTCTATTGAAAGGTCGAATATTGAAATTGTCGATATAGACCACAAGATGAAGCTGCTGATCATCCGGGAGGACGGGCTCCGTCCGTGGTTTCGGCCTTTCCGCGGTCGCAGAGCCAGCTTCAGCTTGCTGAACGGGGATCTCACGGCGCTGACCTTCGGTGACTGCGTAGAAGTTCGTAATGGCAACAGGTCCCTTGTCTTCATAGACTTCGAAATCGTCTCGCGTCAACCCGGTGATTGGGTTGCCTTTCTTGTCGGTGACATAAACCTCTACGTTGATGAGGTTGACATCGACCGTCTCTATATAGACGCTTTCTTCCCGATCGCTCTCTAGCAGCTCGCTTTCGGCGGCCTCTTGCGACCAGACCGGCCCACACACTGCGACGCAGAAAGCAGACCAACACAGCAATGTTGCTATTTTCACAACCGACAATTTCTTAGCTCCGGATGGGATGATCGAAAGACCGAATCAAGGAGGAGTTATCTCCGCGCTAGTCGACAGAATCCTACCACTTACGGGATCGTAGACGGCAAAAACGGCGTCGTGAGGTTTCTTTCTCAATTTCAGAGTCGTGTCGAACCTCCCCACCATACCTGCAGTGGGTTCAGAGTCAACACGGATGATCATCGGAATCACGGGAATGTCCGCGCGTCTTCCCATGTCATCCTTCACAGCCACCCTAAGCTCCAGCTGCGCCACCTGCTGTCGGCCCTCTCCGGGCAGAAATGTCACCGACTCGAGGGGGAAGTAAACACTCAGAGGTTGCTCCATCTTGCCCCGACCGGATTTCCTGGGCTCTCCAAGCTCGACTTTGATCGGATCGGCCGTGCCAGGATTTCCAAACAGTAGGGCGCTTTCGAGCGCCATTGCGACTTCGTACTGTTGCGATGAATCGAGAAATCCCTTGCGAGAGCGAACTCTGAAGCTAGGCTCACGAACCGAGATCCTCACGTCGTGACGGGTATCGTCCCAGTCGCGAACAGGCGAAAATCCGAGCCAGTAGTAGGAGCGGGTATCAGAGACGACTCGATCAAAGGCATTGACCCGTTCAGCATCGATGAATGCCTCACCCCCGGTCTGGTCGGCGAGAAATTTCAGGGTGTATTGCACCTCTTGCTGTCTAAGGAAACGAGCGTTACCCGGGGTTGTTCGTAGCCCCGAGCCAAGGCCGGTGAAATCGGGCACGAGATCACGGGCCTCGATTCCGGCGGTGAAACCCTGTCCACCGGGGTCATTGGCCAGGATGTCTGCAAAACCGGGCATATCGATGGGATACAACGTGTATCCGAGCAAGTTCGCGGTATCGCTGAGGGGCCGAAACAGCGCCGATCCCTCCTCCACATCGGTGGCGAGAATCACCGGGGACAGATCAGGGCCGAGAAAAGTGGCGGGATAGTAGGGCCATCCCCCAGAAAACAAGAGCATGACCTTTCGTCCCGGAGGCATTGCAAAGCTCCTCAGCGTCGACATCGCGGCAGTTACCGAGCGCTGCACGTTGTCTGTCAAGCGTTGCAAGTAGAAGCGTTCCTCAACGGTCAGATCGGTTCGAAGGTAGTTCTGGGTAGTGAGCACGTTTCCGTCCTGAAAACCGGCGAGCCGAAACAAGATTTCGTCGAAGTCGAATTGTCGCTGCTCGGCCAGTCGATTGAGACCGTAGGTCGGTCGATCAAGAGCCGCCTCGAGGACTCGCTCGAGCTTCGGCACCGATTGGGTCCAGGTTGTCAGCATCGTGAGATCCTGGCCGTTGAAAGCGACGACAGCCATCCGGTCGCCGGGACCTAGACGAGGTAGATCTTCGATCAAGGATCGGATAACGATATCTCTGTCGCGGTCAAACGCGAAGTACTCATCTAGGAAGACCAGATAGCTTGTCTCTACTGGATTCCCGGGGATAATTGCTGGAAGCTCCGCCACTTCCGGCCCCTCGGAGTCCTTTCGTCTCGGAGCGGCAACGCCAGAGCGAACCTCTGAAAAGTATTCGATCGGCACCTCTTCTCCGTCTAACTCCAACTTGAAGACACCAGGGCTGAGTCCGAACACAGGGACACCATCTTTGTCGGTAACTACGATTTCGAGATTGACAACTCGTACGTCGAGAACCTCGCTAAAGACTCCAGGCAGAGGCCCAGGCTCATCCTGAGAAATAGCCGGCGATGCGACGGCCAGAAAGACCGATGCGATGATGTAGAGAACCCCGGCGGTTTTCTTGATCATTTTCACCTCGTCTCCTTGTGATGACGCGATGCTGCCACACCGTCCAACTATCCAACCCTTGAGAAGATTACGTGCAAACACCATGCCGCGCCTATCCCGATTCTAGTGGCAAGGAGCCTGTCTGAGTAGCCCGCGCAGCTGCGCTGGTTACTCAGACAGGCTCCTTGCCAAGCCTTTTGGACAGGTTCTTGACGATCATGAGCCCATGCTCGCGTGAGTTCTCGATGAATATCCTCCCAGTGTCCCTCCCAGCTTGCAGCGTTCCAGCAACATAAACGCCCGGAACATTGGTCTCGCAGGTCAATTGATCGAACTCGGGCACAAGTGTCATCGGGTCGACTTCTATCCCAAATCGCTTTTGAAGATCTGTGTCTGGGAGGTACCCAATCAGTACATACACAGCATCAGCCGAAATTCGTTCCATTCCTGAGGGGCTCTCAATCTCTACAAATCCATTGCCAAACTGCCCGACCTTGCTCTCGTATCGAACCGCGATGGATCCCTCTTCGACGCGATTCTCGAAGTCGGGTCTAACCCAGTACTTCACTGTCTTTTTCGCGCTGGTTCCACGATGAACCAAGATCACCCGGGCACCGTTGCGCCATAAATCCAGTGTCGCTTCCAGAGCCGAATTCCCTCCGCCCACAACAACCACTGTCTCCCCAAAGTGACCATAGGGCTCGATGTAGCGCTCCCGCACCCAAGATTGCTCTTCGCCAGGAACGCCGAGACGATTGGGCAGATGAAAGTAACCGGTTGCGATCGCCACCGCTTTCGCTCGTCGACGTACCTCTTCTCCCGCTCTCTTACTGACTACCTCGAAGAAGTCTCCGGCGCGATGAGCACTCTCGACTTCCTCGTGCGGAGCGATATCCAGTTGGAACTGTCTTGCAATCGACTGATAGTAGGAGATAGCTTGGCGACGATCGGGCTTGTCCTGTGGTGTCGCAAAAGGAACCCCTGCGATCTCGAGTAGGTCCCTCGTCGTGAAAAATGTCATGTAGGTCGGAAAATCAAGCAAGTTGGCGACCAAGGGACCACGATCAACCAATAGCGCTTCTAGTCCAGCACGCTTGGCCTCCGCTCCAATTGCGATACCGGTGGGGCCCGCTCCGACAATCAACAGGTCGAGGGAGCCGCTGTCCGTTGACGACGTCATGCTCTCCAAGACCACCCCTTTTCGTTTCAAGATCTCTTGAAAACCGTGATAGGCCTTGCACCCAACCTAGGCGCCGCCGGCAACGCTTCCCCGCTCTGAGCCTCTGCGTAGTATTGCAGCTACGAACAAAACGATCACCAGGACTCCCACGCTGATCACCTGTGCCATGGTGAGATCGCCAAAAAACCGGTCGTCCTTGGCTCGCAAGAACTCGACAAGGAAACGCTCGATAGCAAGAAGCCCGATCACCACCAAAGTGGTGGTGCCTGGCCTGGTCCCGCGCTTGAGGAGTCGAACGCCTACGAACCAAATCACAAGAGCAGCCAGCGTTTCGTACAGCTGAGTCGGATGGACCGTCACTAGCTGACTATCTGGAACATCCCAGGCAATATTGGCTCCATACTCATTGCGCATGAGACCGGCTGTAGTGGGACCCGGCAAACCGTACGGGAAAGCAACCCCCCATGGTTTCTCGGTGGGCATTCCGAAATCGTCTCCGACCAGAAAACAGCCAATTCTTCCGACGCCATATCCGAGAGCGAGGGCAGGAGTTATCGCATCGCCCGTCCGCCAGAACGGGAGATTCCTTCGTCGGATGACCCAGACGACTGCGAGTAGACCGACAACGAAACCTCCGTACCAAACGAATCCGGCTCTATCCAGCAGTAAACGCCAATCACCGTAGAGTATTGCGTAATAGATCTTGGCACCGAGAATACCTCCAACTCCTCCCGCCAACAGAATCGCACTGGCGTCTTCATCGTCGCCGATTCCCTGCTGTTTGAGTCCCCACCGTAGCTGAAAGTAGGCGGTCAGAAAGGCCAATACCATCATGCCGCCAAACGGGCTAATGGTAATCGGGCCTATGCTGAAGAGTTCTCTGATCATGGTTGTGTTCCACCCCGTGATCGGGCGGTACATGGTAACACTGACTACCGCCCGAAGAACGAGCGTTGGAAGTACTAGTAGGAAGAAGGGTCAGGAGTCTGTTTTCGGGCGATCGTTCAGGCTCCAGTCGTAGTCCAGATACCGAATTCCAGGATCCTCTTTCTGAACCTCGGCCGCCAGATTATCCGGCAGGTGTTGCAACACCCAGTCGAGAACTTTTCCACGAGCAAAAAACGCTACCGCTGTGCTGCCCCCGGTAAAGTCCCCGGCGTACCACTTGAAGATGGACGATAGGTGGAGAGTGCTCTTCAATGGCTCGAATCGCATTCCCTTTTCACTATTTCCTAGGAATTCACGGGTCGCTGATTCGAGTTGGATTTCGAGCATTGCTCCCTCGAACGGAGAGGGCTGCAAATCGGGACAACTCGTCGATGCGCAGACCACCGCGAAGTGGACTCTCGGATCACCATGGCTGCGCGCCTCGGTCTCGAGCTCATCGAGGGTCATCTCTCGTCCGGCTACCGGAAACTCCAACTCGTCGAAGAAACCTGAGACTTTCTTTACCGACTCCACATCTGGATAGCGATCGAGAACATGATGGGCAACCACAGCATTGTAGGAATTGCACCAGAAGGCGATCTGCTCTTCGACAGACCATCTATCAGGGTGTGCTCCTGCGAGAAGGGTCAAGTATGCATCGAGATCCCCCCTGTCATCTTTCAAGGCCGCATAGTCGAGACCACCCAGATTCTGGTGGACTTCCAGAACCCGGCGCCAAGGTTCCACGGAGTATTGACTATCGGCCATAGCCAGGGTCGCAGCAAATGTTCCCATGCCAAGAGTTACGAGGGCACGAAGTCGCCCCCAAAATAGAGTTGGAATCACTTGTTTTCTCCAATTCCCGGTGGATGCGCATTCGACGTCTTTCCGGCCGATGCCTCCTTCGACTATACGATAGTTACCGTCCTGCGGACGTATCCAAGATTGTCTTCCTACACTCCTACCCAGGAGTCCATCCAGATAGCCCGGACCGACTCCTAGCCTCCAACCTGCACTAGAATCTGAGAATCGATGACTTCTGATCAGACCAAAAAGAAACTAGCCGAGCTCACGAAACTCCTCCAAGCTAGCGCCCCCAGTGGCCGGTGGTTGATTCTGACTCACGACAACCCCGACCCAGACTCGATTGCCTCTGCGGCCGCTCTAAACAAGCTGCTCAAGAAGAGGTTCAAGAAACGGGCTACGACGGCCTATGGCGGCATTATCGGCCGAGCCGAGAATCAGGAGATGGTCAAAACACTCGGAATCCGGCTGAGTCACGTACGACACCTCAACTGGAAGAACTACAATCACTTTGCTCTTGTCGATACACAGCCAGGAACCGGAAACAATCAGCTCCCGAACGACCGTGTGCCGGATCTTGTTTTCGATCATCATCCAGTTCGCCGGGAAAGTCTCAAAGCGCCCTTTTTCGATATTCGAACCGAGTATGGCGCCACCGCTACGATGCTCACTGAATACCTTCTAGCAAGTGGGATCGAGATCACAAAACGCAACGCCACCGGCCTGGTATACGCGATTCGATCGGAGACTCAAGATTTTGGTCGCGAGTACGCGACCGCGGATCGTGCGATCTACGACTATCTTCATCCGCTTGCCGACATCCGGGCTCTGGCACGTATTCGAAGTCCAGGCTTGCCGGTCAGTTACTACCAGAACCTCTGCACAGCACTCCAGGATCTCAAGTCGGTCGGTACCCTGATTGTCAGCCATCTGGGTACGGTGGTCCAACCCGATATCGTTCCCGAGGTCGCCGATCTAATGGTGCGAATGAAGGGCAAGACGTGGTCTTTGTGTACAGGAGTTTTCGAAGATCGGATGTATCTCTCGATCCGAACCACAAATCCGAGAGCCGATGCCGGCCGGTTGATGAGACGCCTCCTGGGTCGACGAGGAAAAGGGGGCGGGCATGGAATGACGGCAGGCGGCTGGATTCCCATTTCCAGCCAGAACCTCGAGGATACCCGGGTCCTTCACGACTCAATCGCTACTCGGTTGGCCAAGTATCTGAAGAAAAACCCAGACAAGATCGCGCCGCTGCTCAACAAGCACGACTAGTCGGGTCTGAGGTTCTCTTGCCCCGAACGATCCTAGAAAGCTGCGTCGCATCCACACGAATCTTTGCTACCGGTATCCCATCGCGCAGGAGCACCGGTATTGCCAAACCGAATCTCTCTCTCCACTCGGGGTCGGAATCGACGTTGCAGACCGTATAGTCTTCCCCGAGCTCGGGAAGATGCTCTCGAAGGAGGATCTCCATTTCATCGCAAAGATGACAGCCCGCTCGCGACAGAAGTACAAACCGCGGCATCAATCGGCGCCTTTCCGAGAAGGACTCAGGTCTTCGATCCGGAACAACAGCTACTCCCACTCAATTGTGCCTGGGGGCTTGCTCGTTATGTCGTAGACCACTCGATTGATTCCAGGGACTTCGTTGACGATCCGATTCGCAGCATGACCTAGAAGCTCGTAAGGCAGATGACTCCAGTCGGCGGTCATGAAGTCCTCGGTCGAGACCGCCCTCAGCGCAACGACATTTTCGTAGGTGCGCCCATCTCCCATCACACCGACACTCTTCACCGGTAGCAAGACAGCGAACGCTTGACTGACTTTGTCGTAGTAACCCGCACTTCGGAGCTCTTCCAAAAAGACTGCGTCGGCATTCTGAAGCAAAGCCACCCGTTCAGCCGTCACTTCACCTAGAATCCTCACAGCAAGACCGGGACCAGGGAAGGGATGACGACCAATATACTCTTCGGGGATTCCTAACTCGCGACCCAATTGGCGAACCTCGTCCTTGAACAGCCATCTCAACGGTTCGACAAGCTCGAATCCGAGTTCCTCAGGCAAGCCGCCAACGTTGTGGTGAGTTTTGATTACGGCAGATGGACCTTTGACCGGTGCCGACTCGATCACATCCGGGTAAAGAGTCCCCTGTGCAAGAAATTGAAGTCCTTCCTCCTTTTTCGCTTGTTCTTGAAATACCTCGATAAATACCCTGCCGATGATGCGTCTTTTCTCCTCGGGATCCTGGATACCTTCAAGCTGCTCCAGAAAACGCTGCCGGGCATCGACAGCTGCGACATTCAGTCCCAGCTCGCCTTGCAACGATTCCAGGACCGTCGTCGCTTCCTCCTTGCGAAGCACCCCGTTATCTACGAAGACAGCGACCACCTGGTCCCCGAGAGCTCTTTCCAAAAGGACTGCAACAACAGTCGAATCCACGCCGCCGGACACCGCACACAGTACCCGGCGATCGCCAACTTGCGCACGTATCCGATCAATTGCTTCGTTTCGGTATGAAGTCATGCTCCAATCAGGTTCCGCTCTGCATCCCTGGGACAAGAAGTTGCGAAGAATCTCTTTCCCATAGTCGGTGTGGGACACCTCCGGATGAAATTGGATACAAAAAACGCCTCGACTCCTGTCCTCCATTGCCGCAATGGGTACCTCTGCGCTCGAAGCGGTAACCACGAACCCATCTGGCGGATTCGTCACGCGGTCTCCATGACTCATCCAAACCGTCTGTGATTGGTCCAGACCGTCGAAAAGAACACCCGTTTGCTGACATCGAATCGCTGCCCTGCCGTATTCTCGCGTGTCCGAGCCTTCAACCTTGCCACCAAATTGTTTCGCGGCCAGCTGCATGCCGTAACAGACCCCGAGGATCGGCACCCCGAGCCCGTAGATACGAGAATCTGGTTGTGGGGCACGGTCTTCATAGACCCCTTGCGGACCGCCGGAAAAAATCAGCCCAATGGGTTCCCTCGCGAGCACGTCGTCAGCTGAAATGTCGTGGGCAACGATCTCGCAATACACACCGAGCTCTCGAAGTCGCCGGGCGATCAACTGGGTGTACTGGCTTCCGAAATCTAGAATCAGGACAATTTGGTGCTGGTTGCTCGAGGGCGAAGCTTCGAGTCTGCCCATGTTCTCGACCATCATTTCCCTTTCGAAACTAAAGAGCTGCCTCTGATTTCAGAGATCGCGTCATGAGCTCCCGCACCGCGTCCTTCGAAGGCTTGCCCTCATAGAGCACAGCCATCATTTGCTCCGTGATGGGCATCTCGATCTTCTGTCGTCGAGCCAATCGAGTCACCGACAACGAATTGCGAATTCCTTCAGCCACCATCGATGTCTCGCTCTGGATCTCCGCCACTGTCTTGCCCGATGCCAATGCCATTCCGGTTCGCCGATTCCTGGACAAGCCTCCTGTACACGTCAGTACGAGATCTCCTAGACCCGCCAACCCAGAAAGTGTTCGGATCTCTCCCCCGCAAGCCACGCCCAAGCGACTGATCTCGTGTAGACCACGAGTAATCAGAGCCGCGAGAGTATTGTGCCCCAGACCGAGACCACTTACGATTCCGGCACCGATAGCGATCACATTCTTGGTTGCGCCGCCAAGCTCGACACCGACTACGTCATCTGAGGAATAGAGTCGGAATCGCTCCGTGGACAACAGCCTACCGAGCTCTGATGCCAGTTCGTGATCGGATGAAGCGATCACGGCTGCAGAAGGCTGTCCGACAGCCAGTTCCGCTGCAAAAGTTGGCCCAGAAAGAACCGCATACCGAATCGGAATCCCAGATTCCTCCGCTATCTGCTCCACGACCTCACTCATACGCGATAGCGACTCGGTTTCGATGCCTTTTGTCGCTGATACGAGTGTCAAGGGATCAGCAGAGTCGCGGAGGCTTACCAGCCTGGTCACGATATCCCGGAATCCGTGCGACGGTACGACGACCAGGAGCGTCGATAGCCGAGCCAGATCTTCAAGTTGCGAGGTTATTCGAACACTTGGGCCCAAATCGGCCTCAGGCAAGTATTTCGTGTTTCGCCTCGTTGTCTCCATTTCCCGAGCCAGCTCTCGATCCCTGGCCCAGAGTTCTACCGAGAGTCCGGCAGAACCAGCGTGAGTGGCCAAGGCGGTGCCCCAGGAACCTGCCCCAAGAACGCCAATGGGTTTCATTTCAACCCCACCTCCATCGGATCCTCCAGTCGAGTCTCTTCTCCGCTGAGAAGTCGGCGGATATTACCCAGATGCCGCACTGTGATCACCAAAGCCGCAACTGTCGCACTCATCACGATGGGTGTAGGTATCACATCCGTCCAACCAGTTCGATTCAACAAGACGAGAATCGCAGGAAAGGTTGCTACCGCCACCACCGATGCGAGCGATACATATCGCTTCCAAATCAGGACCGCACCAAATATTGAGATTGCCGTCAAGGCAGGAATCGGTGCGATTGCCAGAAAGGCTCCAATAGCGGTGGCGACACCCTTGCCTCCGCGGAAGCCGAGAAAGATCGAGAATACGTGACCCAAAACTGCTACAAGAGCGACACCTCCAACAACAGCCGGAGCTGCGTTCATCCGTATCGCGATCGCAACAGGAATGGCCCCTTTTGCCAGATCCAACAGCAGTACTAGCATTCCCGGAGCCCGTCCGACCGTTCTCATCACGTTAGTCGCCCCGACATTCCCGCTACCCACAGTTCGAACATCGACTCCTGCACGAGATTTTCCGATCAGGTACCCGAACGGAATTGAACCGAGAAGGTAGGTTCCGAGAAGAAAAAACCACCAGCTCAATTGAGACCTCCGAATGAGTAGCTCCCAAGTCGGTCGTAGAACGCTCCGGTTCCCTCGAGTCGGCTCCGATACAAAATGATCTCACTGACCGTAGAACCCTCTCCAAGCGGACCGTCCAGCGACGAGACCCAAGACTCGCCAGCCAAACGGTTCCAAGGTTTTCTGCACCGCGCAACGGTTACGTGGGGATGGTACGGGCGACGCTCGCTGTCCAGAAGACCGGCCTCGTTGAGCGAGGTGGCGACCCTTTTTTGGAGGAGGATGACCGACGCCTGGTCCTCGACACCAACCCAAACTACACGAACTCCTCGTAGATTTCGGGGGAAGCAACCCGACTTGAATAACCGGAGTCGAAACGACTGTTGCTCGAGAACCGCTTGCGCCAAGGGTCGGTCGAACCGACCGATTACTTTCGTTTCGACCTCTCCGACAAAGGAGAGCGTAATGTGATATCTGTCGCGAGACACCCACTTTGCGGGCGGCAGGATTGTCTTACATTTCGACACGTGAGTAGCGAGAATGTCCCTCAGGCGCGATGGCATCTCGATTCCAATAAACAACCTCACTCTTCCGAGACCTTGCGAGCAGTCATTTCAGCAGGCTTGCTCGAGACGAGCTGGCTAATGGACTGCCCATCTGTGGTCATCAGTCTCCGACGCAGCATCTCGAGAGCCCACTGGCTTGCAAGCCAGCGAATATTGTTACGATCGCCCGGCAAACGAAGCTGTCGAAGAAAGAAATCTTCGCCAGCTTCCGCCACCCCGATGTACACGGTGCCGACTGGCTTGGTCTCGGTCCCCCCGCCTGGTCCCGCAATTCCGCTAATGGCGACACCAAAGTCCGCACCTGTGCGGTCAACGACTCCAGCGGCCATCTCCTCTACCACGGCCTGGCTCACTGCCCCACTCTCCTCGATTGTTTCAGGCCGAACACCGAGTAGCTTGATCTTCACGGTATTTTCGTACGCTACGACGCTACCCAGGAAATAGGCACTGCTGCCCGGTACTCGGGTCAATCGCTCGGCCACAAGTCCCCCCGTACACGATTCTGCGGTGGCTAGGGTTTTTCCCTCGAGGGTTAGAAGCTCTCCTACTACTGCTTCTAGGGAAACATGAAGGCCCTCGCCATATAGCGAATCACCCGCTAGCTCGCGGATGCGTTGTGACAATCGATCCAGCCGGTCTTTACGCTCTTGGGGCAGACCCCGGGCAATGAGCCTGACCTCGATGTCGCCCGGCGAAGAGAGCACCGATATCCCGTGCCTGCCAAACTCCTCATAGGCGGGAAGGAGCTTCTGCTCCAGACTGGATTCGCCGACACACGCGACCTTGAGGACTCGGGTCTCGACGACTTCGCCGTGTGTTTTGTCGAGTAGCCAGGGCTCGACCTCGGCGGATATCATCCATTCGAGCTCGCTTGGGACGCCAGGAAACAAGAATATCGTGCACGGTCCCTCGGTTATTCGTAGTCCAGGAGCGGTACCGTTTGGATTGTCCAGCGGCGTGCCTCCTTCGATCACGTCCGCCTGCTTCTCGTTTACACGGGGCATCTCCACGCCGTAGACGGAGAATCGCTCACGCAGCCCTTCTAGTAGCGTTTTGTCGCGTTCGAGACCCAGCCCAAGGGCTTTTGCAACAGCCTCTCGCGTCAGATCGTCCTCGGTAGGTCCAAGCCCACCGCTGATCAGAAGTAGATCGACACGGGATAGGTAGTGCAGCATCTCAGCGGCGATCTCCGAAATCTCATCACCGACCACCGACTTGCCCACCAGCTCCACACCGAATCGTTCGAGTAGCGCTGTCATGGCCAGAGAGTTGGAATCGATTCGGTCGGTTCCAAGAAGCTCCGAACCGACCGCTAGGATCGCCGCACGCATGATGTGCATGATAGGGCCCCAACCCCATCGTTATCAAGACGGTCCCGTGGTTCTTGGATTTGTTTGACACACCCGGTAGGGGCCCGTAGGATCGGCCTGCATGGTGGTTCGGACCGTCATTCTTTCTCTTCTGGCACTTCTGATCAGCGACCATCTGATGGCTGGGGCTTCCGAGTACCAGCTTATTCAGCCGACTCGCAACAACAGCGGTGCGGTTCTCCATTCCAAAACAGGTAGGGCGCACTTGGAAACACCCGGGGGCAGTCGTAAGTCACTAGCACTTAGGCGGGACGAGCGACTGACGACACTCGCCGAGGTCGGCTCCGGGTGGATCACTGCAGGCATCCGGGAGAAGTCTTCCCGTCGAGAGCTTGTCCTGATGTCGATCAGCAACTCGCGGGTTGATCGTCTCGATTCACCCGCCGGACAGTCAGCAAGGTATCGCTTGAATCCGACCCTTCTTGGTAATGATTCGAGACTGGAGGGCCTTGCCTGGCTCGAAGGTCCTGACATCAAATCGCTCTCAGTTCGGCTGGCATTTTTCCAAGAAAGCTCCTGGTCGAACCCGGTCGAGGTCCCTAGGCCTACCAAGGGTAGTCAGAGTGGCCTTTCGGCAACGCTTCTAGCCGATGGAAGTTGGCTTCTTGTGTGGGCGGCGTTTGACGGAACCGATGACGACATTTTTTACAGCCAGGTGATTGGAGATCTTGTCACCCGTGCCAGACGAGTCACGGCGAACAATCGGGTACCCGATGTCATGCCCTCGATCCTGGCCTCAGATAGTGGAGCTTTGTTGGCATGGAGTCAGCTCGAGGACGGAGACTACCGGATCAAGATCAGCAGGTTTGATGGTTCCGCGTGGTCGGGAGCACGAACTCATGGTCCACCAGGATCGCTCAGGGCCCAGTTGAGTCTTCAGGACAATCAGGTGAGCCTCGTCTATCGTGAAGCGTGGCCCCGAAGCTGGACAGTCTCCGAGCTAGGCCTCTCCGGTCGTGCCCAGCGAAGAGCTAACTTTGCGGTGGCTTCCGATGACCGGCCCATTATCGCCCAGTCATCGGGTGGCACGGTGGTTTTGCGCTGGGCCGGTGCTCAGCCCAGCGAGGCTGCTTGGAAGAGTGTGCCATGAGAGTCCCTCTTCTCACCCGAGGGTTGATCGGTGTCTCATGCCTGCTGGCCTTCTTCACAATAGTCGGTAGCAGCCTTCAGGCTCAAGAGAACATCGTGGCATTTGGAGACAGCATCACTGAGGGTCTTCCACCGTTTGATGAGGATAGGAAAGGTGGCTATCCCGGCCGACTACAGACGATCCTTCGCAGCAGCGGCATCTCTTCAGCCACGGTTCTGAATGAGGGTCACGGCTCAGAGACCACTTCGGAGGGCCTGACTCGCATCAATTCGGTCATCAGTGCAAACAAGGCCGCCGATCTGTTCATCATCATGGAAGGGACGAACGACGTCAACTTGGTCAACTCTGGCTTGCTGTCGATGGATACGGTCCTTGCCAATCTGGAGGGAATGGCCGGCAAGGTTCGATCGGAGGCGATCGATGTTCTTTACGCGACGATCATTCCCCGACCACCCTGGGCAAAGCAGGACTCGACGAACTTCGTGACGTTCGAACTCATTTTTGGTCTTAGAGAGCTGACTTCAACGGGTAGGCGCGATTTGGCGGAACCCTATGAGATTCTCGAGAACCGGGAGCTGGCGGTTTACAAAAAATACTACTTCAAGAAAGACCCGGTCGGACATCCCAATTCTGCGGGTTTCGCTTTGCTTGCCGAGCATTTTGCGGAAAAAGTCCTGGGTGAGGACACACTCGCTCCGGTGGTCAGTGGGTTCTCAAAAAACAGGTCAGGACAGTTCTTGGCGAACGGCGATCAGTTCTTTGCGCTCGTTCACGAGTCCGGGACTGGCATCGCGAAGGTTGATTCTTATTTCACCCTCAACGGGCGCAGTATCGACACAGATGTCGAAGGAACTACCCGGCGGACGAGTCTCAGCTATCGGGTCACCAATAGCGACATAGCCTGTGGCGGCAGAATCACGGTTCGCACCGAGGATAGAGCCAATCCCGCTAACGTCCGAAACCGTCTGGTAGCAGAATACAAGGTCGAAGGTGCACAGTTGCTAAAGGGTGACGTGAACGGTGATTGTCGAGTGAATGGCTTCGATCTTGGTTTGCTCGGTCCGAGCTTCGGTTCGAAGCGCGGTGATGTGAACTATAGCGAGCTAGCTGACGCCAACAACGACGACTCGGTCGACGGTGACGACCTGGCCAAGCTCGCGCGAAATTTCGGCAAGAGCTCGGACTAGAGCTCTCAGAGTTGCTCCGCCGGGGAGATCCTCTCCAGAATGAGAGGCGTGGGCTCGACCTCGTCACCGATCTCGAAACAATTCAAGAACGCGGTCGCTAGCGAAGGGTCGTCTCTACGCAGATAGAGCCGACCCAACTCCTGTCCAGCCTCGACTCTGTGACCTAAACGAGTCAGGTACCGCAAAGATACCCCGTCGTCGATTTCATCAGTCGGTGTTGCGCGCCCGGCGCCGGCTTCTACCATCAGGAGTCCAATCGACTTGGTATCGACGGTCTTGACGTATCCCGTGCGCGGCGCCTCGAGAACGACCTCGACAGGCGCCAAGGTCAAATCGGGTCTGGCCATCCATTTCGGATCGGCTCCCTGCGCAAGAGCCCATCGTTCAAATGCTTCCTTCGCACGTCCGGAAGTCAGGGTCGCTTCCAAATCGTTTCGGGTCACTGTGCTACCAATATGTCCACTGAGCTCCTCGGCCAATGCAATGGATACGTCGATAACCTCCCGACCACCTCGACCCTCGAGACATTCGATCGACTCGCCTACTTCGCAGCGATGGCCAACCCAATCACCGAGAGGTTGACTCATGTCAGTGATCAGTGAGCTCGCATGTCGACCCATCGAGATCGATACCCGCGCGAGTAGCCCCGCAAGCTTCCGAGCGTCGTCCCTCTCGACCATGAATGCACCACTCCCGGTCTTGACGTCGAAAACCAGCGCCGATGCCCCAGTTGCAAGTTTCTTGGAGAGAATGCTGGCGACGATTAGCGGAATCGACTCGACAGTCCCGGTCTGATCGCGAAGTCGGTACAGATGTCGATCGGCCGGTGCAATCGAATCGGTGGCGATACCGGATGCTAGTCGGGTCGATTCGAGAAGATCGAGAGTCCTCCGCCGGTCGAGTGCGAGATCGAGCCCCGGAATGACCTCTAGTTTGTCCGCCGTTCCAGCCGTGTGCCCCAAGGCTCGGCCGGTCAACATCATGACTGGAATGTCGCATGCGGCCAACATCGGTGCCAACACCAAGGATACTTTGTCGCCAACCCCACCGGTCGAGTGCTTATCGACGAGATCAGGGATCTCAGAGGCCAGGTTCCACTGATCCCCAGACTCCAGCATCGACATCGTCAGGTGGTGCGTCTCCGCGTCATCCAGTCCGTGGATCGCGGCCGCCATGAGAAAGGCCGCAAGTTGCGCGTCTGACCAGGAATTGTCGGTTGCGCCTGCGACTATGGCTTGAATGTCGCCCTCGTCGAGCGAGCAATCAGTTCGCTTTTTGTTCAGGATCTCGTATGGAAGCTTGGCCATCCGCTGGCGCTCAATCTGGGTTAGGTGCCACCAAGAAACGATGTCTGCTGAATGCCGGAATGTGCTCGAGCTTCTGCGGCAAAGGCAGAGGACGGATGTTCCTCGACTATGCGCTGATATGCGAGTGTAGCCTCCTCAGGCCTCCCGAGACTGTCTAGCGTCACTGCCAGCTCGAAGAGAACAACGTCTGGCGGAAGAGAGGAGTCTCCACTACTCAATCGAGCCCGTAGCTGGGTCACCAACTTGTCTCCTCTCCCTTGCATCCTGTCAAGAGCCATCAAATTCACTTGGACCTCATCAGTTAGAAAATGATCGGATTGTCGCTTTAGAAACGACTCCCAGGTGGCCCGAGCAGTATCGAGGTCACCCTCATCCGCAGCGATCTGGCCGAGATAAGCCAGAGCGATCTCTGCAGCGGGGCTCCCCGAATAGTCTTGGCTGACGGATTCCAACGCCATCTTGGCTCGTTTTCGACGGTTGGCCTCATCGGAGAAGGTTGGATCGTTGCCATCTTGATCGGCTCCCTCTGCCACGATCGGTGCCTGTTGGATTCGGATGGCCTCGCTCAGGGCAACATCAGCTTCCCGCTGTATTCCTTGCCGGTAGCTCACGAAGATCGCGATGAGGACCACTCCTACCAAGATCCCGACTCCGATCCACATCAAAGTACGAGCATGGCTTGATACATACTCTATGGCTTCGCCCATTTGCTCCATAAAGCTGTCTTTTTGCTTGATCTCTTTTCTGGAAAGTCGCTGACTCATACTCTGTTTTCTCTCTGCGGTACGGTTTGAACAACTCTGTATGGTGCGGCTGGGAGGACTCGAACCCCCGACTCAGGGCTTAGGAAGCCCCAGCTCTATCCAGCTGAGCTACAGCCGCGAAGAGGCATCGGATTATACGATGGCCTGCCTTGTTGATCGAGCGGCGCCGAACATTCCCGACCGATTCTCAATACTTGATCAAGGACTCGACCTCATAGTTTTCCAAGCGTTTTCGACCTTCTAGGAAGGTCAGCTCAACGACGAAACCGAGACCGACTACAACACCACCAACCTCTTCCACGAGACTGGCTGTAGCCGCAGCGGTGCCACCGATCGCGATCAAGTCATCGACGATCAGAACTCTCTCACCTTCATCGATGGCGTCGCTATGCATCTCCAAGATGTCTGTTCCATATTCCAAGTCGTACTCTTTGCGTATCTTGTGTGCCGGCAACTTGCCTGGCTTTCGAACGGGAACAAAACCAGCGTTCAGGTTGTACGCGACGATAGACCCGAACATGAATCCTCTCGATTCGATCCCGATCACCTTATCTACGTGAAGGGTCGAGAAAAGCCACACAAATCGATCGATCGTCATCCGCAGGGCTTTTGGATCCTGCAGCAGGGTCGATATGTCGTAGTACAGGATCCCAGGTTTCGGGAAATCTGGGACTTCTCGAATAAAGGCCTTCAAATCGTCCATGAGTTCAATCCTCCACGCCATCTCAGAGCGGGCGCTAGAATGCTATTTCGAATCGGCTCCATCCCGGTTGTTCTGTCAATTCAATCTCTTCGATCTGTTCGACTCTTGCTCCGACCGGTCCTTGCTCGAGCGTTTCACGATACCGTTCAAGCTCTTCGGGAGTGCCCTTGGCGCGAGTTTCGACGCGCCCATCGGAAAGGTTTTTGACCCAACCGACGATTTCCAACTGATCGGCAAGCCTTTTCGTGAAGTACCTGTAGCCAACTCCCTGCACTCTTCCTGAGATCAGGTAGCGTCTGACCAGAACAGACCTCTCAGTCATCGACTTTCCATTTCAGGACTGTTCGCCGCTCTCTTGGTCCCTCGGCCAATGAGCCAAAATCCGAGAATCAGAAGAATAACAAACGCGATGGATAGAACACTCAGGTACTCCTCGATCCACAATTTGGCCCTATCGCCGAAAAAATAGATCACCCCAGCAACAACCGTGAAGCGAAAAGATCTCGAGATTACTGACGCGATAACAAAGATCTTGAAGTTGATGGCGAAGGCTCCGCCAGAAATGGTAAAGAGCTTGTACGGCAATGGGGTCAAACCGGCAATACCAGTCGCCCATGCGTTGTAGCGATCGTAGTACCTTTCAACGGCCTCGACCTTCTGGTGATTGAAGAGCTTTCTCAGCAACGGCCTTCCACCAAAGTATCCCAACGCGTATCCCGCCATACCTCCGAGAACAGATCCGATTGAACAGATAGCGGCAAACCAGAAAGAATGCTCCGGGCGACCCAAGCATAGGGCGATCAACAAGATATCTGGAGGAACCGGGAAGATACTGCTCTCGAGGAACGATATTCCAAACAAAGCGTAGCTTCCGTAAGGGGTTAGGGCGAAGGCTTCGACCCACCCCAGAATGGCGAGCAGCCAGTTATGTAGACCGTGCCAGAATTCTCGCAGAAGATTCATCTGTTAGTTTCCATCCCATCCATGTCTGCCAATCAGCGGCACAAAGGTCACGCTCTCACCGACCGTGCGTCTCGCTCCCTGGCGAAGCTTTCTATAGACCACAAGATTTTGCTCGTCTCGGGTCCCTTCCGGTATGAGTAGTCTTCCACCTACCCGCAGCTGGTCCAATAGAGGTTCTGGGAGCTTCGGAGCCGCCGCTGTGACCAGGATACGGTCGAACGGTCCTACATCACTCCAGCCCACCGTGCCATCGAAGGCTTGAATCTTGACGTTGTCCAGCTCGAGCTCTCGCATTCGTTGAATGGCCCTTTTTGCCAGCTCGGACACTCTTTCGAGGCTGTAGACACGCCGAGCCAGATTGGCCAGTATGGCTGTCTGGTATCCCGAACCCGTACCGATCTCGAGAACCGAGTGCTCGGGATCGATCTGAAGTAGCTCTGACATCCGCGCCACAATGTACGGCTGCGAAATGGTCTGCGACGATCCAATCGGCAGAGCATGATCTCCATAGGCCTGAGCCTTCAAATGCTCAGAAACAAAAATATGTCTCGGAACATCTCGCATGGACTTCAACACCCGGGGATCTCGGACGCCTCGCTGCTCGATCTGCTGAACCATCCTGCGCCGCTGGATTCGCAGGTCGCTCTTCACTGATCGAGGCCTTCCGTTAGCCGATCCAAGCGCTTACGAATGTGTGAGTAGGATTCTAGGCCTCTGTGGTCCGTGAGATCGAGGTGTAATGGCGTCACGGAAACCAGGCCTGCGAGAAGCGCCGTTTGGTCGGTACCATCCTCTTCTTGCCACTCGGGCGTCCCGGCGATCCAGAAATACCGCCGCCCACGAGGATCTTTTTTTTCGACGACGCTCTGCTTGTATCTGCGTCTGCCGAGTCGGGTTAGCTGAACGCCGCGAATCTCGGTAGCAGGGATATTCACATTGAGCAAGAGATCGCTGGGGAGCTCTTCTTTGAGAAGCTCCTCCACGAACCGACGAGCGAAGATCGCCGCCCGCTCGAACGAGAAACTCTCAGCCACCTCTTGGCTGAAGGCGATCGAAGGGATGCCCAGAAGGGCTCCCTCAAAAGTCGCGCTAACCGTCCCCGAATAAGTGACATCGTCACCCAAATTCGAGCCCAAGTTGATCCCCGACACAACCAGGTCGGGGGGCGAGTCGACCATAAGCCACAGAACACCCAAGTTGACACAATCTGTGGGTGTACCGTCGACAGAGAACAGGTTTTCCTCGAGCTGTTGCATCCGTAGGGGGCGGTGGAGTGTCAGCGAGTGACCGGTCGCACTCTGTTCTCGATCGGGGGCTACGACAGAAACATCGGCTATCTCGGACAGAGCTGCTGCAAGCAGCTTGATGCCCTCGGAGAACACACCGTCATCATTGGTGATCAGTATTCGAGGCATGAGTCGAGCTTCTAATTACAGCTGCCGGGTCGCCGCAGAGGAGTCCGGTGTTCAGTGAATTGGCATCAGCCCTTTGGTCGTGGTGATGGCAACTCAGGGCTCGGAGCCTTCACCGATGTACTTTCCTACGATTGGCTTCAATTTCTTCAGCGTTGCTGCTGGAATTTTCGACGGTTCTGTTATCAACGAGCTTTGAAGCGCCGTTGCACACTCGCATCCGCGCTCGAGGGGAAGGCGTCGAGTGATTCGCCGCACCACATCTTGAGCCGTTGCTGCATTCTGCTGCACGACTTCCATTACGGCTTGCCCACTTACATCGGCTTCGTCCTCGTGCCAGCAGTCGTAATCGGTCACCATTGCGAGGCTCGCGTAGCAAATCTCAGCTTCTCGTGCCAATTTCGCCTCTTGCAGATTGGTCATACCGATAACATCGACCCCCCATTGGCGATAGATCTCAGACTCGGCCCGGGTAGAGAATTGCGGACCTTCCATACAGAGATAGGTTCCGCCGCTATGGACGCTAGCTCCAGCGTCCTTGGCGCACTCGGCAAACACCGGGAACAGCTCACTGCAAATGGGATTGGCGAGGGATACGTGCGCTACCAAGCCTTCACCAAAAAAAGTATCGACTCGGTGCCGAGTCCGATCAAAGAACTGATCGGGCACCAAGATATCTGTGGGACGATACTCCAGCTTCATCGAGCCAACCGCACTCACCGAAATCAGCCACTCGACACCCAGTTCTTTGAAACCAATGATGTTGGCTCGAAAATTCAACTCCGAGGGCAAAATCCTGTGACCCCGTCCATGCCGAGCAAGAAAAGCCACCGGAGTGCCTTCGAGCTCGCCCAGGATAAAAGCGTCCGATGGATCACCAAACGACGTCGAGATATGGCGCTCCTCGCTGACCTCTAGACCTTCCATGTCGTACAGCCCGCTGCCGCCAATAACCCCGATTCGAAATTCGCTCATTTCTCCTCCTGCTGGTTCTCGTTGCGAAAGGCCCGTCAGGCTAGCCAACTCCATCGATGGCGTGGAGTACCTGATGTGCGGTCTCTAATGCTCTTTTACCTGAATCACCAAGAACGAGTCGGCGAGACTCACCCTTGCAGACCGCGATGAAAGAATCGAGTTCTTCCTTCAGCGGCTCACTGCGAGTCACGGTCAAGATATCAGGCAAAATTTCTCTCCGACCTCCAATCTCCTCGATCCGAAAGCCCTTGATCTCCTGGTCCTGATAATCCAGCGAATAATACCCTTGATCGGGTTTGAAAACCCGTAACTTTCGCACCCGCTCCGCCGAAACCCGTGATGCAGTCAGATTGGCAACACACCCCGACTCCAGGGCCACCCTCGCGTTGGCAATATCGATCCGATCCGAAAGTACTCTGATCCCGGTGGCCCGGATCTCCGCGATGGGGCTAGAGTCGAGGGCATGAAGAATCTGAAGATCGTGAATCATCAAATCGAGAACGACATCGATATCTAGGCTCCTCGAATTGAAAACGGCTAGACGGTGGACCTCTAGAAATCCTGTGCTCCCGCCGAGATCGAGTAGCCTCTGAACCGCAGGGTTGTAATACTCCACGTGACCTACGGCCAGAATCCTACCCCTGGCCGCATCCAAAAGCTGATCAGCTTGATCCAGATCGATAGCTATTGGTTTCTCGACCAGAATATCTATTTCTTGACCGAGGAGGTAACAGCCAACCTCGGCGTGATCGACCGTCGGCACAGCAACGACACACGCTTGGACGTTTTCTGCCAAAGACGCCAGGGATTTGAATGGGATGGTCCCGAACTCGCCGGCAACTTCCTGTGCTACTTCCTGGTTCGAGTCAAACAGACCTATCAACTCTACCCCTTCGCTCTCGGACAGGATCCTGACGTGATGGCGCCCGAGCGACCCCGTGCCAACTACGCCGACTCTCAATACTTTGTTGGTACTACTCAGATCGGCCTCCGCGTCCACCGCGGCGACTTGGATGGGACGTGATTACCCCACGCTCTGAGGACTTAATGAACTCCAGCAGATATGCGACCTCGGGACTGTCTGGGAATTCTGCCTCGAGCCGCTCGATAGCCTGAGTGGTGTTCAGGCCCGATCGCAGCAGGATGCGCATGACCGATTCCAGCAACTGAATCCGCTCTTCACTAAATCCATGACGCCGCAGACCGATGGTGTTTACTCCGTAGCAAAGAGGTTTCTGACCCACTGTCTTGACCCAAGGCAGTGCATCCTTGGCGATGACCGAATAGCCCCCAATATAGGCATACCGCCCAATACGGCAAAACTGATGTACGGCGCTGAATGCACCGACAGTGGCGTCATCTTCGACGCTCACATGCCCTGCCAGTGTCGCCGAGTTGCTGAAGATTGTCCTGTCGCCAACGTGGCAATCGTGCGCCACATGACTGTAGGCCATGAAGAGATTGTTGCTGCCTATCGTCGTAGACCCTCCGCCCCCTTCGGTACCGCGATGAATCGTGCAGAACTCTCGGAAGGTATTTTCGTTGCCGACTTGCAGCCGGGTATCGCCGCCCTTGAACTTGAGATCCTGAGGCTCAAATCCGACACAAGCGTAAGGAAACACGCGATTGTTCTCACCCAGGACGGCCGGACCACGAACCTGCGCACCGGAACCCACATGTGTACCGGCACCAAGGGTGACGTCAGCACCGATCACAGCCAGGGCTCCTATCTCGACATTCTCCTCGAGAGTGGCACTGGGATCGACAATTGCGGTTGGGTGAATCGCCATGGGCATCTCGAGATTCTCTCTGACTATCGATCCACCATTGCGCAGCTGCAGATGGCTTCGGCAACGACTGAGTCATTCACGATCACGCGGCCGCTCAACTTACAGTACCGGGATCTGCGCCTCAGGACTTCGACCTCGTATCGCAATTGATCACCCGGCACTGCGGGTTTTCGAAACTTCGCTTTCTCGATAGACATGAAATAGGGGATCTTCGATGCAGACTCGGGATCGTCATGGAGCAATAGAATCGCCCCTGCCTGAGCGACACCTTCGATCAACAGAACCCCTGGTACAACCGGATGTCCAGGGAAATGGCCCAAAAATACCTCTTCGCTTGCGGTGACGTTCTTGATGGCTACGATGCGCTTGCCCGGTTCGATCTCGAGAACTCGATCCACGAGGAGCATTGGATAACGATGAGGGAGGATCGCTGTGATCCACTGGTACCCCATATCGACGGAATCGCTACTCACTATCCCCCTCCAGTTGCAGGTCCGGTGGCAGTCTCTTCTCGAGCCTGACCAGTCGTTTCCGGATTTCGACAAGTCGACGTACAACTGCCTGTTGACGTCTCCAAGCCCCTGCATCGATGGCAGGTATTCCAGCCACTTTCTTGCCAGCTCCTACCGATTTGAACACAGCCGATTTGGCGGCAACTTGAACACCATCTCCAAGCTCTTTGTGACCACTGATTCCCGACTGACCCGCCAGAACGACACCATCTCCAAGTCGAGTACTTCCCGAGATTCCGCTCTGTGCGACCAGCAAACAGCCTCGTCCAAGGCGCACATTATGGGCTAACTGAACCAGATTGTCGATCTTGGATCCGGCTCCGATTCTCGTCTCATCCAACAGGGCTCGATCTACGGTGGTGTTGGCGCCAATCTCGACATCGTCCTCCACGACAACCCGCCCCACATGTCTCAGCTTCAAGTGCTTGCCCTCGGTCTGAGCAAAACCGAAGCCATCGCTCCCAAGGACGACACCTGCGTGCAGGATACACCGTTGACCAACCTTGGTGTCGTCGTAGAGGACGACATGGGGATGGAGTATTGAGTCGGCACCGATCTGACAATTGCTTCCAACGACGACATGAGGTCCCAGCTCTACTCCAGCCTCGATCCTGCTGTTGCAGCCCACCGTCGAATGCGCTCCAAGCCTCGCGCTGGCATCGACCTGGGCGTCCTCAGAGACTACTGCGCTCGGGTGGATACCAGGCTCCACCTTCGAGATCGGATACAACACTTCGAGCAACCGGGCCAAAGCCACGTATGGGCTCTGTACAACCAGATAGTCGCACTCCAGACCCGATATCGCCTCCTCGACCAACAGAGCGCCAGCCAGGCTCTCTCGTGCAGCGTCTTTGTAGCTCGGGCTCGATAAAAAGGAAAGGTCACGCGGCCCTGCACATTCGAGGGACCGCAACGCTTCTACTGGTCGCTGACCATCTCCCAGCACCGTGCCATCGACCAGCTCGGCCAACTGCGACAGGGTATAGGTCAAGCGTCTAGCCGCCTTCCTGCAGGCTCGAGTCGAATTTTTGCAGGATCAAATCGGTAATGTCGACATGGTCTTCCGCGTAAAGCAGACCGCTGTTGAACTTGTTGAAAATGACCGTGTACCCCAGCTCTGCTCCTGTTCCGGTGATGATGGGCATGACCTGGCGCTCGATCCGGCCAAAGGACTCTTCTTGCTCTTTTTGCAACAAGCGTTCCGCGTCATCGCTAAACCGGCGAAGCACTATCATTTTCTCTTCGAGATTTTTTTCCAGATCCGCGATCCTGTCCTCCGACAACGAAAGTCTACCCTCTGCAACGCGCTGTCTCAGATCCTCGACCTCCTGCTGTAACCCAGCGCCTTCGGCGCTTTTTTGCTCGCGAAGATTCTTGAGCTTCTCCATCACCTCTTTGCCAGTCGCGGATTCGAACACCAGCCGTTGGACGTCAATGACAGCTATCCTCAGGGGTTTGTCAGCAACCTCCTCCGACTGAGCTACCGCGCGTTTGGCTGGTACTAACAGAGCCGCTGCGGCCACCGAAGCGACAGACAGATATCGCAACTGACGCGATGTCATCCAGAACATGATTCATTCTCCTCTTTTATTTAGAAACTGGGACCGATGCTGAACTGAAAAGTTTCAAACCGATCGTCTGGCAGCGGATTGACATTGTAAGCATAGATAAATCGCAGGGGAGCACCCAGGATCGGAACGTTCACCTGTAGCTCGGCTCCGGCCGTGACCCGAATGTTGGTGATGTTGAGTGATTCGTCGTCACCGTACACTTTACCAGCATCGCTATAAAGAACGGCGCGGAAAGGACCTCCCAGCACCACGATCATCTCCGCATTGAGTTGCATAATCTTGTCGCCCCCAAGCGGGAATCCGAAGTCGTCCAAGACCGAGTCGCCGTTTTGGTCGCGGACCCAGATCGAGCGAAACTGGAAACCACGGATACTGTTCTCACCACCGAGGTAGAACCGATCGTTGAAAAATAGCGGCTCTCCTTGCAAAGGCTCGATCAGACCCAGCCTTGTATTGAGCGCAAACGAAGTCTGTAGACCGGTGCGTTTGACTGGGAAATACTTCGAGGCAGTAACTTGCGGCCGAACGAAGTTCGTGGTCCCGCCAAGGACACCTCCCGCATACTCCACCGTGAAGCTGTAGCGATACCCGGCGGTTGGCTGTAACCGGGCGTTGCGTCGGTCCTTGATATAGCTAACCCGCAACATCGCCACGGTCCGGTCGAGATTCTGCTCGACAAGATCGCCCTGGGCGTTGAATTCAGATCGGCTCTCCTTCGAATCAAAACGGGAAAATGTAACCGAGGCATTACCAAAGAGGCCTAGGTTCCGACCATAGGTGACCGCCCCGCCAAAGTTGTCCTGAACGACATTTTGCCCGGTTAGCAGGGACGTATTGAGCTCACGTTTGAAGATATTGAAGCCGATACTCTGTGGTCGATCCAAAAACCAGGGCACCGAGTAGCTGAGATCAAACAGGTTCTGTCTGGCTCCGATTTGAGCCGAGGCTCCAAATGTCTCCCCACGTCCCAGGAAGTTACGAGTCCGAAACTGCACCTGACCGAAGAGTCCATCCACTTCGCTGAAACCACCGCCGAACAGCAGCTCAGTTCTCTCGCCCTCTTCTCCCCGCAGGGTAAGGTCCACGGTTTGACTCTCTTTGTCGATGTCAAATGAGACTGGATCGTTCTCATCGACCTGAAAGATCTCCATCTGCTGCAGCCGAAGCAAGCTGTTGCGAAGCCCAGCAGTGTTCATTACCAGACCTTCCTGGATGCCCATCTCTCGGCGAATAACCTTGTCCCGAGTTTTGGTGTTTCCTTCGAGCTCGATTCGCCGGATACGGAATTGGTCGCCCTCGGTCACTTTGATAACCAGATCAGCGATCTGATCCTCTCTTTCAATCATGGTCGGAGTCACGTCAGCAAACAGATGACCGGTGTTGCTGTAGATTTCGGAGATCGCTTCAACACCTTCGTCGATAACTTCGGACCGAAGCCAGCCGCCGCGGGGTTTTTCAAACTGCCGAAGCAGAAACTCTTCGCCGAAAGTCTCATTGCCCTCGATCGTGATCTCTCCAAGTTTCCAACGATCACCTTCTTCAATAGGCACCGTGATGAACAACCGGCGCTTCTGCTCCTTGGTGTTTTGGGCTCCTGGCTTCATGGCCCGGACTTCGACAATCGGTTCGCCCATGACAACGTTCTTGTAACCGGCCTTGCGGTAGATCTGGCGGATGCCGTCGAGATCCTCTTCGAATTTCGCCGGGTTGTAGAGATCCTTCTTTCGAATCTTGCTGATCAGCCCCGACTCCTTGGTCTTCTTCATGGTGTACTGCAGACGGAGGTCCCGGTAGACGGTATTACCTTCGAAGTCGATGTCGCCGACCCGTACCTTGTCGCCTTCGTCAATATCGAAGAGCACACGACGTTCGGTCGTCGAAGGTTCTTCGACGCGAAAGTCCGCCTCCGCCAGTCGAAACCCTTTCTCAGCGTACATCGCCTCGATGGACCTCTTGAGCCTGAAGAGCTCGCCCATGCTGATCGGATCACCTTCACGGACACGAATTCGCTCTTGTGCGATCTTGTCCGAGATATCGCTTTTGTTGAGTCTCTTGAGTCCCTGATACTCGATCGACCGCAAGACGGGGCGCTCCCTGACAGTCACGACCAGCCGGACACCGTCGCTAACGGGCTCGACATCTAGCCGGATGTCGTCGATCATCCGCCGATCCCAGAGGTCGTGAATGTGATCATTCGCGGCACTCGGGTTGAACGGAGCGCCGATCTCCAAACCGAGATAGAACAGCACAGTCTCGTCGGTAAGAGTCTGAGTACCCTCCACACGGATCTCCTGGACTGTTTCGCCTGCGAAAGACTGCGCCAAGGCGACACGCGACACACCAAGTAGCAGACATGTCAGTCCCAGTGCGACCCGCCAGCTTCTTCTAGGCATAACGAGAAATCGATCTGTGCTCAAGGCGTCAATGTCCCGAAAATTCTCTCTTGCCCTACAGGAAGGCTCAGCGAACACGCAGTTTACCTGCAAACTGCTTGCCGATGAAGCCAGCGATGACTCTGATCCTATGATTCGCTGACGAGGGCCTTTTGCTTCTGTGGATGAAGCTTGATCTCATCTTCTGAGACCGTAACCTTGATCAACTCGAATGTTTCACCGTGATTGCTGATGAGCAGCTCCGAGATTGCGTCTTGAATGTGACGCTGAATCGCCCGTCGAAGCGGTCGCGCGCCCGTCGAAGGATCGACTCCAGCTCTATCGAGAAGCCAGTGTTTCGCTTCATCCGACACCTCCACCTCTAGACCCCGCTCTTGGAGTGTCAAATTGACGTCCGCCAGCAGGATATCGACGATGGATCGCAGCTCGTCTTCGCCGAGTGGATTGAATACGATTATTTCGTCGACCCGGTTGATGAACTCAGGACTAAATGAGCGCCGCAAGGCCGCGAGAATCTCCTGTTCGACCCGTTCGAAATCCTTCTTCGCGTCCGCATCACCAAAACCCATACGACCCCCGCGAAGGACAAGATCACTACCGATGTTGGAAGTCATGAGAATAATGGTGTTCTTGAAATCGACCTGGTTCCCGTAAGCGTCAGTCAACAGACCATCTTCCAGGATCTGCAATAGAAGGTTCGACACATCAGGGTGAGCCTTTTCAATCTCATCAAACAGCACAATCGAGTACGGCTGACGACGAATCCGTTCCGTAAGCTGACCGCCCTCATCGTGTCCCACGTAACCAGGTGGCGAACCGATCAATTTTGATACCGCATGCTTTTCCATATATTCGCTCATATCGAAACGCACTAGCGAATGCTTGCTACCAAAGAGGAACTCGCCCAGACGACGGGCCAGTTCAGTCTTGCCCACCCCTGAAGGACCGAGAGAAATAAACGAGCCTACAGGCCTTTGGGGATTACTGACTCCCAATCGAGATCTCCGAATCGCCCGGCTGATAGCGCTGATTGCATGATCTTGTCCCACCACCCGCTTGCCGAGGATCTCCTCCATTTGCATTAACTTCTCTGCCTCCTCGCTTCGAAGGCTCGCGACCGGTATCCCTGTCCACGAGGAGATTACCTCCTCGATATCTCGTTTTGTGACATCGAGCGAGCAGTCCTCGTCGGCTTGTCCCTTGAGACGCTCGAGATCCTCTCTTAGCTCGATCTCCTTCTCTCGCAGATAGACCGCGCGCTCAAAACTCTTGTCCGAGATCGCGGTCTTCATCTCACGTACCACCTCGGCAATCTCCTTCTCGAGCCGGCGTAGGTTCTGAGTGTCCCGCACTCTGCGGAGCTTCACCTTGGCACCGGCCTCGTCGATCACGTCGATAGCCTTGTCGGGCTGTTGCCGGTCCGTGATGTATCGAGTCGACTGATAGATCGCCGCCTTGAGTCCATCGTCGCTATAGCGAACCTTGTGAAAAGCTTCATAGCGATCCTTGACACCACGCAAGATGTTGAGAGTCTCCTCGTCGGTCGGTGGATCGATCTGGATCGACTGGAACCTGCGCAGGAGAGACCGATCCTTCTCAATGTACTTTCGAAATTCCTTCAGAGTCGTGGCACCGACGCAGGAGATGTCGCCTCTCGACAACGCAGGTTTGAGAATGTTCGCTGCATCGAGAGATCCCTCGGCAGAACCAGCACCGATCAATGAATGAATCTCGTCGATGAAGACGATGACATCCGGGTTCTCCTTCAACTCGGTGAGGATCCCTTTCAAACGCTCTTCGAACTGGCCCCGGTACTTGGTTCCGGCTACGATCAAGGATAGGTCTAAAGCCAAGATCTTCTTTTGAGCTAGCGAAATCGGAACACTTCCCTCGACAATCCGCTGAGCCAGGCCTTCGACAATCGCAGTCTTGCCGACACCAGGTTCTCCCAGCAGGATCGGATTGTTCTTCGTCCTCCTCGAAAGGATCTGAATAATCCGCTCGACTTCCTCATTGCGGCCGATTAGTGGATCGAAGGTGCCCTGAGTGGCCAGGTACGTCAGGTCTCGAGCGTACTCGGAGAGGAAGGGAAGCTCCTTTTTCTGCTGCGATGCCTCGCGCTCTTTGGCCAGGGTCAGAACCTCTTCGCGAACGTTGTAGAGATCCATGCCGCAGCGAGTCAGCGTCCGCATGCCCACACACCCTTCCACCCTGAGCAAACCAATCAATAAGTGCTCCGAGCCCACGGATGAATGCAGCATGCTCTCTGCCTCGTGCGCTGCGTAGGCAAGAACTTTCTTCGACTCCTCCGATAGTGGTAGCTCTGCCGTCGAGGAGATTCGCTCGACAAACACGCGCTCTCCCTCGATCTCTTTGCGAATAGCCTCTGGCTCGATATCCAAGCGCTGAAATAACTCGGTGACACTCTCCTCGCCTTCGCGTAACACGCCCAGGAGAATATGCTCGGTTTCAATTACGCGGCTGCCGAGCTTGCTCGCCTCATAGCGAGCAAAAAACAGTGCTCGTCTGGCCTTTTCGTTGTATTTCTCAAACATCACATTTGGCTCCTCGGGGACTCCAGGGAATGTTCCCCCAAGAGCGGGAGTCAGGGGTCTTCTTGGTGCAGAACACCGTCTTCGAGTACAAAAAGTTTACCACAGCGTCTAGCCAACTCTGGATTGTGCGTCACCACAAGTGCCGTTGTTTGATGGTGTTTTTGGAGCTCGAGCATCAGATCGAACACCCGCTCGCCACTGACCGGATCGAGATTCCCAGTCGGTTCGTCTGCCAACAGTAGGGGGGGATTCAAGAGAAGCGCACGGCACAAAGCCACTCTCTGACGCTCGCCTCCCGAGAGCTGGCTTGGATAGTGATCGAGGCGATGGCTAAGACCCACTTCATCGAGTAAGAATTTTGATCGTTGCTTTGATTTTCTCGTAGACCACCGAGCGATCCTTCCCGGGAGCTCTACATTTTCAAGCGCTGTGAAGTCCGCCAGAAGCTCCTGGAACTGAAACACAAACCCGATCGTCTGGTTTCGAAAGTTGGCGATCTCTCTGGCATCGAGAGTCGCTAGATCGGTATCACCAATTTTGATAGTGCCGGAATCTGGGTTATCGAGTGCCCCCAACAGATGCAAGAGTGTCGACTTCCCGGAGCCAGAAGGCCCGACAACCGCGGCAAAGTCGCCCCTTTCGATCTCGAGATCCACTCCCTTCAAGACTCCGACGCCGCGCTCACCATCTCGATAGGTTTTCCGAAGCCCCTCTGCAGTAACTGCGACACTCATCGTCTCAGAGCCTCCACGGGAGAGACACTCGCTGCTCGGCTGGCGGCTATCAAGGTACAGAACAGGGTGAGCAAGAGAGTCGATCCTACGATCAATCCGACATCTACCGGTCGAACCAAGAACGGAACGTGATCTAGAAAGTAAACCTGATCGGGCAGTGAAATCACGCGATACCGATCAAGAATCCACGAGCTGCCGACACCCAGAACCGTGCCACAAATCGAGCCGATTGCGACCAGAGAGGCACCTAGATACAGAAAGATCTGCCGTAGCTTCTCAGGTCCTGCGCCCATGGCCCCCAGCATCCCAATCTCCGGCAGCTTGCTTGCCAGAATCAGCATCAGGTCGGAGACCAGGGCCATGGCCGCCACGATCACTATCAGAAACACAGCTAGAAACATCAGTGTTCTTTCGAGTTGCAAGGCGAAAAACAGCGGTCGGTTTAGGTCCTTCCATGTCTGAATACGACCCTTAGTCGGCAAAATAAAGGCCAGCCTGTCTGCGACTCGAAGAGCCTCATTGAGACTCGTCGCTCTCACCACGATTCGCCGGTCGGACTCTCCTGTCAGCAATCGAGCTTCGGCCAGCGGAACGGCGACCCTCTCGGCCTGCTCAGAACGACCTGTAGCGAAGATTCCCGTCACGGGAAGGCGACGCACTCGGGGCTGAGGACCGAATGGGGTCAATGTTGCTCGAGAGGAAGCGATCTCGACAACCTCTCCGGGCGATACCCCCCACGTCTCGGCCAAACGATTACTGATGTAGAGACCCGGACGTCGGTTTGTAGCGCCCGGAAACTCGGCAGGAAGCTCACCCTTGTATCCGATCATTTCAGCGGCCCGGGCTCGACCGAGAGCCACGATCCATACCCGCCCTCTGGAAAGAACCTGGGTGTCCACAACACCGTCGACACTGAGAATGATTTGTTCGATCGAGGCTTCGTCCTCATCCGGAGGAATCTCGATCTCGAGGTGGGGGGTACGAGCCAAAGTTTCGCTGCGGAGCGCGGTCTGAAAACCATTTAGCGCTCCGAGGGCCAAAATCAGCGCTGCAACGCCCAGGCCGATCCCTCCCGCCGCACTGACCGATAGAAAGGTGATGTAGGCATCCCTGCGAGTACTTCGCAGATAACGCAGGGCCACGTAGGCAGAGAGGGAAAGCCGCGATCCACTCACCTGTCGCTCGTTGCCTCAGGGCGCATCAGCGGAAATAGAATCACGTCTCGAATCGATGCGCTGTCGGTAAACAACATCGTTAGGCGATCGATACCGATCCCCTCCCCGCCAGCTGGCGGCATTCCGTGCTCGAGGGCCATAATGTAATCGTGATCAAAGCGGTGAGCTTCACTGTCTCCCTTCTCGCGGGCGGCGATCTGCTCTCGGAACCGCTGGGCCTGCGTCTGCGGATCGTTTAGCTCGGAGAAGGCGTTCGCGATCTCCATCCCACCGATATAGAGCTCGAAACGTTCCGTAAACCGTTTGTCATCGGATCTTGGCTTCGCAAGTGGTGAGACTTCTACTGGATGATCGGTAATAAAGGTGGGTTGAATCAAGAGCTCTTCGACCGTCAATTCGAAGAGCTCCATCAGCAGTCTTCCATACCAGCCCTCCGGAGCCTCTGGCTCCGATTCGATCGGATGTGGACCGCTGATCGTCTCGAGAGCTGGGTGATTCGGATCGTCTATGAACTCAGGCAGCGGAATCTCGCGCTCCCGAAAGACCGATGCCAAATCGCCAAGCCGATCGAGTCGACTCGGATCGATGCCGGCAAAGTGTGTAATCGCCTCCTTGATCGTATAGCGCGGCCAACTTCCAGATAGCTCGAGCCGTTCGCCCTGCCAATCCAGAGAGGGTTGCCCTACGACCGCAACGGCCAGGTCGTTGAGCATCGATTCGGTAAAGTCCATGAGCTGCTGATAGTCGCTGTAGGCCCAGTAGAATTCGAGCATCGTGAATTCTGGATTGTGCCGGGTAGAGATTCCTTCATTGCGGAAACTACGATTGATCTCGTAAACCCGGTGAAACCCTCCGACAAGAAGACGTTTCAAGTAAAGCTCCGGGGCCACCCTGAGGTAGAGCTCGATGTCGAGCGCGTTATGGTGAGTCACAAAAGGAAGCGCGGTAGCGCCACCTGGGAGGGCCTGCATCATCGGGGTCTCGACTTCCAGAAACTGCGCTCGGTTGAGCTGGTCTCGTAGAGTCTGAATAATCGCGGCCCGAGTCTCAAACACTCGTCTCGCCTCATCATTGAAAAGAAGGTCGAGGTATCGCCGTCGATATCTGGATTCAACATCCGTAAGGCCATGCCATTTCTCTGGGAGGGGCCGCACGGCCTTTGCGAGCAGGGAGATGTCGTTGGCAAGGAGGGTCAGCTCGCCAGTGCGAGTACGAAGCAAAAACCCATCGGCCAAGACGTAGTCACCCACATCCAGTTTGTCGAAAATCTGTGTTCCAGACTCGGAAAGTTTCTGATGCCGAACCATCACCTGCAGCTTTGCATTCCCGTCATGTAGATCCAGAAAGGAAGTCTTCCCATGTTTGCGGATTGCGCGCAGGCGTCCTGGCACGCGGATCTGATTCTCGCCTGCTTCGAGCTCCTCTGCGCTCCGTTCGCCAAACCGCTGGTGCACCTTCGACGGCTCGAGATCGTACTCAACCCTGGCCGGATAAGGTTCGACACCAAGACTCTCCAGCTCGTCCCGCTTGGATTTTCTATTGGCAATCTGCGCTTCCAGCTCAGACATAAACAGCTTCCTCTCGATATAGCCTCAGGTACCGGCAGGCCAGGTTATCGAAACGATACCTGATTTCGGTAGTTTCGGTTGACCCACCATCCGCTTGGGCAAGGCGTTCACGGACATGGGACAAGCCTACGATCCGGCATTACCTGAGCTCGCCGCTCCAGGGAGCGATGACCCGGGATAATCCCCTACGACGACAGACGAGGCACCAAAATCATCAATCCGGACAGATCCCTGATCAGACGGGTTTGTAGAGATTGAAAAGATCGAGCGATCTCCCCTTGGCTCTCGAACACCGATTGATCGATCAAGTGCGAATAGTATTTGACATAGGCATCCCCGATTCGACAGGTTTCCCTGGCAGCAGAGAGAACCTCGGGCGGAACCGAGCCTGAGCCATCGCGAAGCAGATCACGAATCTGGGCAACAATTTGGAGTATTCGCCAGCGCACAACAGCCGCGGCAAGAATGAACTGCTCTTGTACCTTCTCGAAGTCGCCGTCTCCAACCAGCCGACGGAAAGCGACAACCTCGCGAACTTCCAAACGATAACCAGCTACTGCCGGAGCAACAGCTACTTGTTCTGGGCTCAACTCTTCTCCCAAGCTCGATAGACCGGAGAACAGCTCGCTCCAAAATGGCTGAAGCAGCTCGATGTCGGGTACGAGTGCGTGCGGGGCCGATATCGTCAACGGCTCACGATCCGTACCAGAGCTCACTGATTCAACCGCCGGAGTAACCTCGGTGCCCCGGAATCTCGACTCGAAGCGCTCTGCGATATCGTCGATGTCGCGACTCAGATCGACTAGTTCGACAAGTCTGATATTGCTCTCTTTGACCCTAGAACGAAACTCCTCTACCCGACCCTCTAGTCGGTCCAACTCGTCGGTGACTTCATCCTCCGCGACGCCAGCACTCTTGTGAAGTTGACTGAGGCGCTGGAATTCGTCGACCAATCGTGTCTCAGCCTGGTCCCTGAGCTCGTCGATTCTCGTTCGAAAGCTACTGTTGACCTCAACGATCAATGGAAGCACGGTTGGATAGAAGATCTTCGACCCCATCTCGTGCTTGAGCGCGCGATAGAGATCGATGCGTCCGCTCTTATTGAGCTCCTCGAAGGTCTTGATCCAGCGCACCTCAGATCTCTGATCCTTGAGTGCCTCCGTGATCTGTTGCAGCTCGCTATCGTCTAGAGGCTCGAAATCGATACCGCTCGAGATAGCGCCGAGAACTTTGTCCAGACGAGTGCGATCACCCTTGAGACCAGGTCCGGCAACGAGCTCCGACAGTCGACTGAGAACGTAGTCTGCCTTGTCCAGCCGATCACTCTCCCACTTCTTGCCCTTCTGTATCTCGATGTAGAATCGAACGATCTCGATCAGAATTCTCTCGTCGAGCGATCTAATCTGCTGAAAGAAAAGGCGCAGACCTGATGGCGATATACGGCGATCTGCCTCGTCCAGCTCCTGGATCACCTGGCCAATCTCTTGTTTGAGGCCAAGAAGCCTGGGGTCTAGATCTTTGCGACCTGCTGTAGGATCGTGAGACGAATCAGAGAGTTCCCTCAATCTCGAATAGAGGGATTGAAATTCACTCGATTTGTTCTCAAAATGCTCGATAGCACCCATCCGCTCCATTCCGACCAGAAGCTGATGGAATGCCCAAGCTGCCTTGAATCGAGCTGAAAGCCGCATTTGACGACTCTCGAGCGGATTGAGATCACGATCAATCATCCCCATAACCTTTCCAGATATATAGATCTTACGCTATGAACTCTAAATCGCACTATCCAACGCCTCGAATCTTGATCTCTGAGGACGATATTCGACGAAGAACAACCCAGATCGCTGCTGAGATCGACCGGGATTTCGCCGAGACTGACCTCCTCGTCTGCATAGGAGTTCTAAAGGGATCGGTCTTCTTTATGGTCGATCTACTCGAGAAAGTCACCATTCCTGTTGCGGTCGATTTCTTCCAGACAGCCAGCTATGGCGGCCGCACCTCGCCGGGAGAGGTCCGAATTCGCAAGGACATCGACATTTCGATTCGAGGCCGGGACGTTCTGCTGATCGAAGACATCGTGGACACCGGTTATACCCTCAGAACAATCCTCGATTTGCTACGTTTCAGAGGCGCCCGAACCGTCAAACTCTGCGCGCTACTCGACAAGTCGGAAGCGCGTGAGGTAGAAATACCGATCGACTATTGCGGCTTCCAGATCGAAAACCTTTTCGTTGTAGGCTACGGTCTCGACCTGGACGAACGCTATCGAAATCTAACCTACATCGGCACCCTGGAATCCGAACAGCCCCAAGGAGGATGAATGGAGACCTACCATACGGATCAAGCGCCCGAGGCAATTGGCCCCTACTCACAGGCCGTTTCCGCTGACGGCTGGCTCTTCACTTCGGGACAAGTTGGTATCGATCCGCAAACCGGCGAGCTGGTGGAGGGTGGCTTTGAACCTCAAGCCGTGCAGGTTCTAGCAAACTTGAACCAAGTCCTGATGAATGCCGGATGTAGTTTCGCGGATGTTGTTCGCGCCACGGTCTATGTCACCAGCATGGACAACTTTCCGATCCTGAACGAACTTTATGCAGCGGCCATGGGGACCCATCGTCCGACGCGATCGACCGTCGAAGTAGCTGGCCTGCCCAAAGCCGCCCTTGTGGAGATCGATCTAGTAGCACGCATACCCTAGGAGCCCGCACCAAGACATCAAGTGGCCTCTGTCGAGTCCGACAGGTATTGGCTCTTCAACTTCTCCAGCTCAGACGACCTGCCGCAGCTGACCCACTCCTCGATGATCTGACTGGAGAGGGGGTCGAGCCAATCAATTACTTTGAGATTTCCCTCTCTGCAGAGGGTGAGCAGATCGTGACTGTCATTGTCGATCCGTCTAGCCGTTGCGTAGAGGGATTGACCGGTTGCTTCCGATTTTCCGAGCCGCAACCACAGCTCCCCTGACAAAGCCAGGATTTCTGCAATTCGGCGGTTGCCCCGCAGCCAACTAGGCCCTTCGGGCAGGGGGCGCGATACGAAAGGCTCCATCCCAGCCGCCTCTACGATTCGTGAGAAATCCCTCTCGGAGGGTGAAGAGCCGTGAAACATGGCATCAAACCCCTCCTCACCCCCCGTCTCGACAATCCTCCTCCGATCCGAGGGATCGAGCTCTGCGACGACTCCCTGGATGCTGACGACACCTGCCGAAGCCAGACGCTCGACTCCCGCCTCACTGAATTCCCGGCTGTCGGTGTAGCCAGCTATCAACGGCCAGATGGCGGCGGAGCCGGGGGCCAGATGCTCCAGCGCAGTCAAATTTCTGTCGAGCAAGGTCTGTAGCAAATCGTAAATGGCCAGCTCCCCCACACCCACCGGATCTTCTTCAAGGAGCTGAACCAGCACCGGGGTCCCCTGTTTTATCAACGACCGGACCAACTCGTCACGGGCGCCTCTTTGCGCCCGAGCTACCGGTGGGAGATAGAGAAGGTCATCGAGCGGCTCCCCGGGCCACTCGACTCCGATCGAAGACGTTGTCTCACCTTCGGAGCCCAGACGCCCGGAGGCCACATCGAACCATTGCCCTGGTGCGTCCGGCCATCCTCGAAATCGGTACTTGATCCAGAGATGGCTCGGATCTGGTGTTTGTTCAGCGACAGTGGGTCGCCACCTGGTCGCTGCTGCCACCATCTACCCCAACAAGGCCATGGCAAACTCTCGGGGTCGAAACTCGATGAGGTCCTCAGCAGACTCTCCGACGCCCAAATACATCACTGGCAAACGGAGATCCCTCGCAACCGCTACGGCTATTCCGCCCTTGGCCGTCCCGTCGATCTTGGCAAGGAGGACACCATCGACTTCAACGGTTTTGGTGAACTCTCTGGCCTGAGACACCGCGTTTTGGCCGGTCGTTGCATCGAGCACCAGTAAGGTCTGTCGTTGCCAGTCGGGTGCTTGTCGATCGATCACCCTGCTGATTTTTGCCAGCTCTGCCATGAGGTGCTCCTTGTTGTGAAGACGACCGGCAGTATCAACGATCACATGGTCGACTTTTCTTGCTCGCGCCGCCTGAAGGGCATCAAACACCACGGCACCGGGATCCGCACCAGCCTCCTGCTTGATCACTTCGACTCCAAGTCGCTCGCCCCAGAGAGAAATCTGCTCCACGGCCGCAGCTCGAAAGGTATCCCCGGCTGCCAGTAGAACTTTTTCGTTCTGTTGCTGCGACCAGCGAGCCAGCTTGGCCGCCGAGGTGGTCTTGCCAACACCGTTGACGCCCACAAGAACTGTAATCAGAGGAGCGTCGGTCCTGGTTGTCGGCTGAGGAGCATCCAGCAGCAACACCGCCATTTCATCAACTAGCATCTCACGAAGCCGAACGATGTCCCTCACCTCGTGATTCTTCACCCTGGCCTTGATCGCTTCAACCATCTCGAGGCTGGCTTCGACACCGACATCCGTTCCGATAAGTGTCTCCTCCAGATACTCGAGGGTCTCCTCATCGACCATGCCCCGTCCTGACACCGCAGCGTCGAGGCGATCGAGAACCTCGGTGTGGGTCATGAGAAGGCCCTTTTTGAGCTTTTTCCAGAAGCCCGACGTCTCGAGTTCCCTTGGCGTGGACTCCGGAGCCAATTCGAGTATCTCTTCGTTGCTCATGTCATCTCCGATTTGAAAACTTCACGTGCAATATCTTGAGCCGCCCGACCTAGACGTCTGCGCGCACTCGCCACCAGCGCAGGTTGTTTCTGCACGAGTGCCAAACAATACCCATCCGGCAGCACTGCCACATGAAGATGCCTGTTGCTGCGCTCGATATGCAGGTTCCGGATCGTGCCCAGTTTGGCTCTTCTGACGATCTTGTCGAGCTGGCGAACATAAATACCCAAATAGGCCCCTAGCAGCTGTATCTCGTAGGGGCTCTCGTCAGCGCAGGCGAAATCCACAGTTTCTCCAGAGTCATCGAGAAACAGTACACCAACGGCTTCCGGATGATCGGCCAATAGGTTGGCCAAAACGAACTGGAAAGGCATGAAGGTCTAGCTGCTGGCCCGCATTATCAAAGACCGCACGGGCTAACTGGATGCTGCGGCGCGAACCGGCGGCTCGGCCGGAACGGTGGTCGGTGCCTGTCCTCGTTTCTGGATCAGCCCTGCCTCGAATGCGCGCTGAAAAGCCTCCACTACACGAACATCGAACCGCTTTCCAGCAAGCTTTTGAATTGTCTCGACCGCGAAGGCAGGTTCATAGGCCTTCTGATATGGCCGATTGGTAGTGATCGCGTCGAATGTGTCAGCGATACCCACGATTCGAGCCGAGAGTGGAATCCTCTCACCTTCCAGCCCGTCTGGATAGCCACTACCATTCCAGGCCTCATGATGCCAGCGGATCGCTGGAATCATATCCTTGAGTTGCTCGATGCGACTCATGATCTCTGCACCGATAACCGGATGCAGCTTCATCTGCTCGTACTCTTCATCGGTCAGCACCCCACCTTTGGTCAGGACCTTGTCCTCGATACCAATCTTACCGACATCGTGAAGGAGCGCTCCGACCCAGATGCGATTCTGGTCGGATTCAGGCAGGCCGAGATGCTTTGTGATCACGCGGCTATAGGCGGCAACCCTCTCTGAATGCCCTCGGGTGTATGGATCCTTTGCATCAATGGCGGCAACAAACGCCCGCATCGATCCGATAAACAGCTCGCGGTTAGCCTGGGCCGCATCACGAAGCTTGTCGATGTGGCTTTCGAGCTGACCGGTCATTCGATTGAAGTCCTTTGCCAACTCGGTGATTTCTTGCCCTGGACCAAAAACCTCGATGCGCTGCCCGAAATTACCGGCCGCTATCTCATGGGTACTGTCTGCCAATTGTTGGATCGGGTTGGACACCTTTCGCGCAGCCAACACTGCTATCGCCAGAGCGAGGGCCAACAAGATCCCAGTCGAAACTGCGGTGTTGATCACCATCTCTTGGACTACGGCAAGAACGCGATCCGCCGAACGATGAACGACAATGCCCCACCCTGCCTCTTCGACCGGACTGATCCGTCCTAGCATCCGCTTCTTTTCTCCGTCCAGTTGAAGCGTGTACTCCTGGGTCATATTCAGAGGGGTCTGGACAAAATCCCGCACCAGCCTCGATTGCGTGACTGCAAGCCTCTGGCCCTCAGAGGCTTCACCCCACCACAGAAGTTGCCCTGACCTGTCGACTAGAAATACATCCACGTCGCCCTGAGCCTCTTCTTTGAAAACAGATTCCATCCGTCGGAGCCTCGTAACGCCTTCGACATAGAGAGACAGAGAGGAATCCGTTCCAGCCACCGGCATTGCCAAGACGGCAACCGGCTCTCCGGAACCGGGCAGAGCCAGGAATCGATACACCGTACCAGCCTCGTCTCTGGCCTGCGAAAAAGCCAAGTCCAAGGCCTCTACCAACTCCGGCGACTGCCGAATCGCCGCAGTGTAGGGTCCTGTACCCGTCTGATTGAGCACTCGTAGGGCCACCAGATCCGGATCCGTTGCCAGCATCGACTGCAAATGATCTTGGAGCCACTGTTGCCGCAGCTTGTCGTCTGCAGCTCCGATCAGAGGCGCCAAACGAACGGCTTGCCCCAGTTGGTCGAGTCGCTGACGCGTCGATACGAGATGCTGGTTGAGCTCGAGCGACAGAAATTGTGCCGACTGCGTCAGATAGCTCTTCTCTTGAGTCTCGAGAATCTCTCGGTTCTGCTGGATGACCAAATAGCTACTAACTGCTAGAGGCACAATGCCGGACAGAAGCAGAAGCAGAAAGAGAAAGTGCCGCAAGCGAAGGCGTTGAAATATTGTGATCAGGAAACTCATTCTATTTTTTCGACAGGAGCAATCAGCTCAACGCCCAGAACGGCAGAGATCCAGCCTCCTCAGCATGAGGAGTCCTAGAAATTATACAGAGGGTTCGACAAGGAATCTGTGCAATTCTTCGCCAACCTCGGAATCCCTGATATCCGTAAAAACCGCTGCGTTTCCAATCCCCACAGGAAGAACCCAAGCCATCGAGTCTTCTCGATTCTTCTTATCCAGCCGCATCGAATCGAGAAGAGCGCCATGATCCAGATTTGGGAGTATCGGTAGGTCGCATCGGCGAACGAGGTGCTGGATCCGATCGCCGTCCGCCTCCGACAGTCCTCTTTTGCGCGCTAACCGAAGAGCAAACAGGATGCCGAAACCTACCGCTTCACCATGACGCAGACCTCGGTAGCCCAGTTGCGACTCGAGTGCGTGACCCAGAGTGTGACCCAAATTGAGAAGCCGTCGCCCACCCTGCTCTGTCGGGTCCTTCTCCACCACTGCGATCTTTGCACCCATCGCTTCGGCTACAACCGGAGCAAGAACCGACGTGTCACCACTGAACAGCGAGTCCAGATTCTCCTCCAGCCGCTCGAAGAGGTGGGAATCGAGAGCGACACCGGCTTTGATCACTTCGATGAGGCCTGATCTGAGCTCAGGCGCAGGTAGGGTGGTAAGAAACCGGGTCTCCGCAACCACCCACTTCGGGTGATAAAAGAGCCCGACGCTATTCTTGGCCAGCGGCAAGTTGACTGCGGTCTTGCCACCGATCGAGGCATCGACTTGAGCCAACATCGTGGTCGGAAACTGGGCAAACTCGATACCACGCAGAAAACAGCCTGCCACGAATCCTGCCAGGTCCCCGACGCTTCCACCCCCAACGGCGATTATGCGGCTGTCTCGTTTACCCTCGGCATCGAGCATCTGATCCCAGAGTCTTTCGGCATGCGCCAGATTCTTTGCCGCCTCGCCCTCTGCGACCTCGAATCGACACCACTTCGCGGCCGGCTCGAGAACCCCTTCGACCGCGTCGCCATGTAGCGCCCAGACCTTGGGGCTGGTAATCACGAAGACAGTCCGGCCGGCTTGCCAGTCAGCCAGCTCGCTCGCTGCTTCGCTAAGAGCACCATCTCCCACACGCACTTCTGTTGTCCCGTTTGGGTGTGCCAGCGACAAAGAGTAGATACTCAGCGGACTTCTTCCTTTTGCTCCCTCGTGTTGTCGATCACCGACAGGCCCAACTCTGCCAACTGCTCTGGGTCGACCTCCGAAGGCGCCTCGGTCATGAGGCAGGTTGCCGAAGTGGTCTTTGGAAAGGCGATGACATCTCGAATCGAGGCGGCCCCGGTCATCAACATAACAATCCGATCGAGTCCGAGCGCAAGACCACCATGAGGAGGGGCACCATATTTCAGAGCGTCGAGTAAGAAACCGAACCTGGACTGTGCCTCTTGCTTGTCGATTCCCAAAATGCCAAAAACTCGCTCTTGCAAAATCGGATCGTGAATACGAATCGATCCACCGCCAAGCTCCAATCCGTCCATTACGACGTCATAGGCCAGAGCTCTTACCGAACCTGGATCGTCTTCGAGTCGGTCCAGGTCCCGTGGATCAGGGCTGGTGAAGGGATGATGCATTGCCTGCCATCGATTTTGATCTCGATCGTGCGCCATCAGGGGAAACTCGGTCACCCACACGAACGAATGTCGATCTTCAGCCACCAGGGACAGACCGTGCGCCACGTTGGATCGAAGCGCTCCCAAAGCTTTGGAGGCTACGGGTTCAGACGCAGCCACCAGCAAGGCCAAATTCCCCTCGTCCAGAGCCAAACGCTTCGCCATGCCATCCAGCTCCGAGGAGCTCAGGACATTTTTGACCTGGAAGATCATGGCACCGTCGACGTTCTTGAGTGTCAGGACTCCGGCTGCGCCTTCCTTTCGTGCGATCTTCACCCAGGAATCGATCTGTTTTCGACTGGATCCAGCACCACCCGGAATGGAGATTGCCCTCACGACACCTCCATCTTCGACGGTCTGGCGAAAGGCCCGAAATTCACTCTCGCCAACCAAGTCGGAAAGATCCACGATCTCCATGGAATACCGCAGATCAGGGCGATCGGTACCGAACCGACGCATCGCTTCCGAGTAGGTCAGACGGGGAAAGGGCGTTTCGACCTCGATACCGGCCAACGGGAAAATCCGTGCAAAGAGGCTTTCGATGATTTGAAAGATCTCATCCTGGGATGGGAAGGACATCTCCAAATCGACCTGGGTGAATTCAGGTTGGCGATCGGCCCGCAGATCTTCGTCTCGGAAACACCGCGCAATCTGCACGTATCGATCCATACCCGCCACCATGAGAATCTGCTTGAACAGCTGAGGGGACTGCGGGAGGGCGTAAAAGCTGCCCTGGTGAATTCGGCTAGGAACCAGGTAATCTCGAGCGCCTTCAGGTGTCGATCTGGTCAAGATCGGGGTTTCGATATGAATGAATCCGTTCTCGTCGAAGTGTTTCAAGATCTCGAGCGTGACTCGATGCCGCAGCATCAAGTTCCTCTGTAGCTCGTTTCGTCGTAGGTCGAGGAATCGGTAGCGAAGCTTTGTCTCTTCGGTCGCCTCCGCTTTCCCCTCCAACGCAAATGGGAGGGGCGCGGATCGAGCGAGAATCACGGCTCGACTCGCGACGACTTCGACCTCTCCTGTCTCCATGTCTCGATTGATTGCGTCGGGGGCCCGATCCCGAACTACCCCCTCTATCTCCACAACCCATTCGAGTCGAACAGTCTCGACGACCTCGGCAACCTCAGGCGCCTCGTCGGGTCGCACCACAACCTGCACCACACCCGATCGGTCCCGAATCTGTAGAAAGATCAGGCCTCCGAGATCCCTGCGGCGGTAAACCCAACCCTGGAGCTTTACCTCGCGCCCCACATCGTTACGTCGCAATTCACCTGCGTTCTGACGTTTCAACGTACGCTCTCCATGTATTCAACGATCTCGGATCTCGAGATCGACGATTGTTCGCCCTGCTCTAAGTCGCGGACCGTGACGGTCCCGTTCGCAATCTCCTCATCCCCAATGAGCAACGCCCATCGAGCCTCCATCCTATCGGCGCGTTTTAGAGCCGCCTTCATGGACCGACCCGACATCTCTGCAATGACGATGAACTCCTCCCCTCTCAGAAGCTCGGCAACGCTAAGAGCTTCTCCTCCGAGAGCGTCACCGACCCCAATCACGAATACCGGTGCCTCGGGTTCCACTCGGTCCACAAATTCCGCCGGCAGGGTCTCGACCAACCGATCTTCGCCGATCGCAAAACCAATTCCCGGTATCGCTGGTCCGCCCAGTTTCTCTACCAGTCCGTCATAGCGCCCTCCGCCCACGATCGCGTTTTGAGCTCCTAGATCCTCCGACACGATCTCGAAAACGGTCCGGGTGTAATAGTCGAGGCCACGAACCAACCGTGGCTCGATCCGATAGGACACATGCTCTTGACTCAGCAGAGACTGGACTCGATCAAAGTGCTCTCGGGAGGTGTCGGTCAGATAGTCGAGCAGGACCGGTGCACCCTCGAGCAACTCTCTGTCGACCGGACTCTTCGAATCGAGGATTCTTAGGGGATTCTCGTCCAACCGACGTTGACTGTCACTACTCAGAGACGAGCGGTGGGGTTCGAGAAATTCTTGTAGACCTTCACGATAGGCCGCACGCGACTCGCTCTCACCGACCGAGTTGAGCTCAACGACGAGCTCCTCGAATCCAAGCTCGGTGAGGAACCTGACAAGCATCAGGATCAGCTCGGCGTCGGTCTCGGGACCTGGGTCTCCGAGAAGCTCGGCTCCAATCTGATGAAACTGTCGGTAACGACCCTTCTGAGGTCTCTCATAGCGAAACTGGGGACCGATATAAAACAGTTTTCGTGGCAGCGGCGCATTCTGTAGACCGTGCTGCACAAAGGCTCGAACCACAGAGGCTGTGCTCTCTGGACGAAGGCTTAGATTGCGACCCTTGCGATCTGAGAACGAGTACATCTCCTTGCCAACGATGTCAGTACTCTCGCCTACGCTGCGGACAAACAGATCCGTCTCCTCGAGAATCGGTGTGCGAATCTCCTCATATCCATACGACCCGAAGATCCTACGAGCTGTCGACTCCACCGCTGCCCAGACGGCCGTGTCTGGTGGAAGAAGATCACGGGTGCCCTTGACCGCTTGAACCTTTCCTTGCATAGATTTGAGGACCTGGGCTACCACCCCGGTCCCAGCTCCTCCTGGTACCCCTTCTCTACGACGCCACCGTCCAGCACCGCGCTGGGCGCCAAGAATACGCCTTCGCCCAGTCGGGGTCGAACCCCTCGGTAGGTGTATACAGGCATTCGAAATCAAGTCGCGAGTTGTTTACGCCAAAGCAGCCGTAGCCGACTCAATGATAGCTTACGAGTCCGCGCCAGGCTCTCTACCGGCAAGGCCTCCATGTCTCCCGAACCTCCACGCATCAACGTAGTGATCCCAGCCTTCAATGAGGAGGCCTCCCTGCCACTGGTCTTGGGCAGTGTTCCCAAGCCCCCGGTAGGACGTGTCATCGTGGTCGACAACAACTCGAAAGACAATACAGCCGCAGTTGCCGAGCAAGGGGGAGCAATCGTAGTCTCCGAGCTTCGTCCTGGATATGGCAGTGCCTGTTTGGGAGGGCTGGCCTACTTGCGAGATCACGAACCTCCCGACATTGTCGTGTTTCTCGACGCCGACTTCTCGGACCACCCCGAAGAGCTACCCGAACTCGTCTCGCCTATCCTCCACGGAGATGCCGATCTTGTGATTGGCTCACGAGTATTGGGAAATCGACAGCCAGGAGCGTTACTACCCCAGGCCCGTGCTGGAAACCTGATCGCCTGCAGTTTGATTCGAATCCTCTATGGCTACCGCTATACCGATCTCGGACCCTTTCGGGCCATCCGCTGGACTGCTCTTGAATCTCTCGACATGTCCGATCCAGATTTCGGATGGACCGCCGAAATGCAAGTCAAGGCCCTTCGCGCCCGACTCGCGATCGCCGAGGTACCCGTCAGCTATCGCAAACGGGTCGGGGTATCCAAAATCACCGGGACCGTGCGTGGAACGGTGATGGCTGGCTACAAGATCCTCTGGACGGTCCTGCGCTACAGTATCTAGCCTAGATCATGTCCGAATCCTCTTCAGTAGGGCCGGCTAGGTCCGAGATTGAAATCGAAGTCCGCTACGCGGAAACCGACCAGATGGGGGTGGTTCATCACGCCAACTATCTCGTTTGGTTCGAACTGGCCCGTACGAAGCTCTGCGCGCGTTCGGGCTATCACTACGCCGAGATCGAGGCGCTGGGATATTTCCTGATGGTTACCGGAGTCGATGTCGAGTACCGCAAGGGCGCCCGCTATGGCGACGCGGTCAGGGTTGCTGCATGGATCGAACGTCTCTCGAGTCGGGGCCTCACCTTTGGCTATGAGGTATTTCGTGGCGACCAACAACTAGCACTGGGTTCCACCCAACACGTGTGGGTGGAGATAGCCACCAACAAGCCCCGACGCATGCCTGAAGTGCTTCGGGAACCCTTCGAACGTCTTGCCACAGAGGGAACATTCCCCTCCAAAACGCCGTCCGACTGACGGACCGCCAGATTGATAAGGTCGCGACCATGCAACGGGTCCAATTACTCACCGCCGGAGAAAGTCACGGTCCTGGCCTCACCGCCATCTTGGCCGGGATACCAGCAGGACTGACAATCGATCCCGCAATGATACGTCGCGACATGAGGCGCCGCCAGCACGGCTACGGAAGAGGACGGCGCATGCAAATCGAGATCGATGAGGTCGAGATACGGGGTGGATTGAGAGGCGGCGAGACGCTCGGTTCGCCCATCTCTCTCTGGATTGCCAACCGGGATTTCGACAACTGGCGCGAAGTCATGGATCCCCTCGAGATCGATTCCAACCGATCTCTTCAGCGTCGACTTCGCTCACCCCGACCCGGCCATGCGGACCTCTCCGGTGGCATCAAGTTCCTCCGCCATGATCTCCGTGATGTTCTCGAACGAGCCTCGGCTAGAGAAAGCGCAGCTCGTGTGGCAGCCGGGGCGTTTGCGAAAACGCTGCTCGCCCAATTCGGAGTCGAGATTCGAAGTGGTGTTCGATCTCTGGGGTCGATCGGAACCAACGCTCCCACAGCGGACTGGGACCAGCTTCAACAGGTCGACGATGACTCCCCATTGCGGGCAATCGACTCGAGTCTCGAGGCAGCAATGGTGGCCGAAGTGGATCGGGCGAAGGAGCTTGGCGACACTCTGGGTGGGGCCGTTACGGTAGTCGCTCACAATGTGCCAACAGGTCTCGGATCGCATGTCCAGTGGAATGAGAAGCTCGACGGTCGCTTGGCGCAAGCGGTGCTGTCAGTACCCGCTATCAAGGCAGTGGAGATCGGCGGCGCTCTCGAGGCCAGCCGTAGTTTCGGAAGCGCGGCCCACGACAGCATCGAGCACCGCGGGGACCAGGGTTGGTATCGCCCCACGAATCGTGCCGGCGGCCTGGAAGGGGGCATCACCAATGGCGCAGACGTTGTGGTGACCGCCTTCATGAAGCCAATCTCAACGCTGCGCAAGGGATTGCCATCAGTCGATCTGGACACTCTCGAGCCTTCGACGTCACAATACGAACGCAGCGACGTCACCGCGCTTCCAGCAGCTGGTGTCATCGCCGAAGCAATGATTGCACTGGTCATGGCCGATGCACTTTTGATCAAACTCGGCGGAGACTCGATGGCGGAAGTGCTGGCGCATTGGGAGGTCTCAAAGGTTTTGCAGGATCGATGGCCCTCCGCGTAGAGCACTGCGGAATCGCTACAGAAGAATGAGTGCTACCCCTGCTGCCATAACGATCACCGCCACAAGCCTTTGGGGTTTGAGACTCTCATCGAACACCAACAGGCCCCAGACCTGCGACAGCAGCGAGCCGATTCCGCGCTTGATGGTCTCGACCAGACCGACCCAGACCATGGTGATCGCGATGAGCTGAAGAGCAATTGCTAGAACGCTCACCGAGAGCCCAGCCAGAATCAGACCAGGCCGAATCCATATCTCACGAAAGCGATGTAGCGATCCCCGGGCTAGCGCCAAAACCACGACCCCAGCAGCAACGCCCAGGCTGAGAACGAGTCCGTGGAATGCGGGGCTCGAGCTGGTCACCGCGATCTTGTCGAGCGGCATTGCCAGCGACCAGAGCAGGGCCACGATCACGGCCAACCGACTCCCAGGCTCGCTGGAGAACGTTTGCCACGCCTTTCGTATCGAGAGAGACCCTGGTTCAGCGTTGATCCAAAACGCTCCAGCGACGACTGTTGCGATACCGAGCCATTGTCGTGCTCCCGGAACTTCGCCAAGAATCGGGACAGCGAGAATCGTCGTAAACACTGGGGTTAGCGACAACATAGGAATCGTCACGCTGAGTGGAGAGCGCCGTACAGCCTCGAGAAGGGCTAGGTTCGAGCCAATATTCAGAACCGTCGAGCCAAGTCCCGGAACCCAATAGGACGATTCAGGCGCCTCGGGTCCCTGGATCAGGAACCAGATGCCAAATGCTGGAACCATGCCGGCCGAGAGTGCAAAAAGCAGCGGCATCGGCGTGACCCACGATCCCAGCAGCTTGCGATACAGATCCGAGATCGAGAAAGCTACGGCGCAGCCGATCAGCAGCGCTATGGCGAACGGTGTCGCAGTCATGACAAGAAAAGAGCCACAGGATTCAAGACCTGATTCTACTGCTCCACAGCGCTAAATGTGCATCACTGTTAAACTTCTCGGCCAAAGGACTCCTACGACATACCCGACAGAACTGCGAATTCATTCTCATGAGCCTTGCAGCCGCCAAACTCGCACAGATACTCGAACGCCAGGGCGTGCTGTCCACAGCGCAAGCCCAGCAAGTCGTCAAGGAGGCTCGCGGAGCGCCCGACCCGGACACGAGCGCGCGTGCCTTTGAACAGCGGGCGCAGGCCTACGAGGTTGTACAACGTCTCCAGTTTCCAAATAACGACAACCCTACGGGAGTGCTCGGCGAAGTCGAGATCGCCAAAGCGATAGCTACGGAAGCCAACTTGGGATTTGTACGAATCGATCCGCTCAACCTCGATGCGGATCTCATCGAATCACGCATCTCCCGGCCCTTTGCCAAACGCCACCGCATGTTGCCGTTGGGCATGCGAGATGGACGCCTTCAAGTAGCGTGCGCCGACCCTTTCGATATCGAGAGCATCGACTCCTTTCGGCGAATCGTCGAGCGGGAGATCGACTTGGTAGTGGCTTCAGAGCCCGACATTTTGAAGGCAATCAACGAGTTCTATGGTCTACGGCATTCGGTAAAACGGGCCGAGAAGGATCTATCCGGCGGTATCGATCTGGGCAATCTCGAAGCACTTGTCCGCATGAAGGACGCCAAAGAGATCGAGTCCAGTGATCAGCACATCGTCAACGCTGTCGAGTTCATGCTCCAACACGCCTACGACACTCGCGCCAGCGACGTCCACATCGAGCCCAAACGCGAAGAGAGCCTGGTTCGGTTTCGAATAGACGGTGTACTGCATGATATCCAGACAATTCCAAAGATCGTCCACCGTGCGGTCATCAGTCGTATCAAGACAATGTCGAGACTCGACATTGCTGAGAAGAGGCGACCTCAGGACGGGCGAGTCAAGACCAAGCGAGGCGACAAAGAGATCGAGCTGCGTGTTTCATCCCTCCCGGTAGCATTTGGCGAAAAAGTCGTTCTTCGGATCTTCGACCCGGATGTTCTGATTCAAGACTTGGAAGGTCTCGGCTTCTACCCCGATGAGCTCGAGTTGTTTGACGACTTCATCAGCCGGCCGCATGGCATCGTTCTTGTCACCGGCCCCACTGGCTCTGGTAAGACGACCACACTCTATTCGGCGCTGACCACGATTTCCAACCAGGAGCTCAACATCACAACCATCGAAGATCCGATCGAGATGGTTTCACCCGAGTTCAATCAGACCGCAGTGAATCTCAAAGCCGACGTCACCTTTGCCGTTGCCCTGCGTCATATCCTACGGCAAGATCCCGACATCATCATGGTCGGCGAAATTCGAGACACGGAAACTGCTCAGTACGCGGTCCAGGCGGCGTTGACCGGTCATCTGGTCTTCTCGACTCTCCACACGAACGACGCTGCCTCCTCGATTACCCGACTCGCTGATCTCGGAGTCCAGCGCTACCTGATCAACTCCACTTTGATCGGTACCATGGCTCAGAGACTCGTCCGCAAAGTCTGCAAACACTGCGCGGAGGATCGATTCCTCACCGAGGACGAAGTCAAGTCGCTATTGCTAGCCGTACCGGACGGGAAGCGAATCAAAGTCAAGGTTGGCACGGGCTGTTTTGAATGCAGAAGCACCGGCTACTTCGGACGCACCGGTATTTTCGAAATACTGCCTGTCACAGACCTGATCAAACAGCTCGTTCTTACCAACGCGGATGCCCCGCGCATCACCCGAGATGCAGTCAACCATGGCATGCGAACTCTTCGCCAGTCGGCTCTTCGAAAGCTCGCGGAGGGTCTGACTACCTACGAAGAGGTGATGCGAATCACCACGCTCTAGGCGAACTATTTCCTCGCATCGCGTGGTCGGTTCTCGAGCTTGCTGAGTAACAACCCGACCGCAAAGCCTACGACACCCGCTACTGGCAACAGGTCAGCAGAGAGTCGATCATCTTCCGCTCCGACCTGATGGGCCATCCAATAGCCAAACATTAGCGGGCCTCCCGCGAACGAGCCCCCAGCCAAGCGCCTCTCTCTCTCTGCGTTCTTGTGAGCATATTTCCGTTCTCCACTGGTCAGCGACGAGTCCTCGGCAAAACGCCATCGCTGCTGATCGATTTCGTCGGCTCGACGTACCGCGAGGACTCCGCCCACGACACCAAAAGCGAAAAGCAAGGGGTGAAGAGCCCATAGGGCGTCGGGTGGAAGCGCGGCTAGCGGGCTACAGCCTGAGCTCGAAACCAGGCCGAGCCCGGCGCAGACCACGGCCAACCAGAAGAAAATCTTCTGAAAACGTTCCAATTTCGACATTGTCGCTACTGCTCGAAATAGCCTTGCATCAGATCGTAGGCTCGGCGGATATCTTGCCCAGGCTCGACCAACCTTCCGCAAAGGGTCTTGTAGGTAAGCCCTAGAGCCTCCAAATCGCGCTCCTGAAGCAGCTTGATGAGCTCTTCGATCACCCGCTGGGAGGTGGGACCGTATGCGGATCTCGCAAACTCTCGCTCGAGCAGGATCAGGCCAAAAAAGAGGGGGTCGGGGAGATCCTTGGGGCGACTCGCGGACTCCTCGTCGTGGGTCTCCGACTTCGCGTCGACAAATTCGCCCGCAGTCTCGAGCAAAATCTCGCCATCCGCCGACACCGCTTCGACCTGTCGCGGGTCGCCCTGTTTTGAAAACAACGGTAGTGACCTCAACTGATCCGCAAACCGCGAAAAGAGTACAAAGAGCTCCTTTTCAGAAGGAAAGTTCCCGATCAATTGAGCGCCCTTCCCGATAGACAATTCTTCGGTCTCCTGCAGGACGATACTCGCCCGCGCCCGGTTTTCAAGCTGTAGCGATCTAGCTGACACCTTCCATGCGGTCAGACTCCCTTGGATATAGCAGACGTTGGCACATTGCACCTGTACCGCCTCGACGTTGGCATCGGGTTCGATTCGAATCGAGCCATTCAACGATTCGATCACACCGAAGTGACCCGAGTTCTCGATAACCAAGTTACCTGGAGTGCGAATGTTGAGCTGTCCGTGAATGTCGACTTGAATATCGGTCCCCTGGGGGATGATCATTGTGGCGGAGCCACCCTCGAATGGTCGTTTTCTCATTCCTGATTGAGATCCCAGCTTCACATTGATGCCCATTATCTCTTGATCAACCTCGGCAGCGGCTCATAACCAGAGAGATCCGGTGCTCGCCGGCCCCGAACCAACAGCTGTTCTTGATCGCGCCAGCGATGATCCAGAATGTAGACCCTTGGATCGACCGGCACAAAGTTACCATCTTCTTCGAGCCTTCGAACCTCATAATGCAGATGGGGACTGGTGCTCCAGCCAGTGTTTCCGACCGTGGCGAGCATCTCCCCTTGCTTGACCTTCTGGCCTTGGCGAACAATGATCTCTTCGCAATGGCCATAGAGAGTGATGAAACGCTCGCCATGGCGTAGTGCAACCAGATTTCCGTACCTCCACCATCCAACGCTCTGTTTGACTGGATATCGCCCCGCGAATACCACTACCCCATCCGCGGGCGCGTAAATCGGGGTCCCCACCTTCGCAGCCAAATCGAGTCCTGCATGTTGGCCTATTTGTTTTGTGAAAGGACTCCGTCGAGTACCAAAAGGGCTTGTCAAAACGGACTCCTCCAGCCCGATTGGAGACACAGATGGCGTGGTGCGAATCTGATCTTCATGCGCCGTCTCGAAACTCTCGACCTCCTGGATAAAGCTTCCAATCACGCCCAACTCTTGAGCCACACGATTTTCGAGCCGCAGACCTCGGCTCACGGCACCCGACCAGATCGACTCGATATCGGTATGGTCTTCAAAGGGAAATCCCCCTTCGCCGATCGACTCATCTGCCGTGAGTCCATAGGTCAATAGGATCCGCTCGGTCCTCTCGCGAAGCGGTATCACCTGATCCACTAGAAGGGCAAGTTCTGCATTCATCGTTTGGATCCGCTCACCCTGCAGATTGCGCTCGTTCAACAGGACCTCATATTCGCGATGTCGAAACAGGCTAGCGATCACACCTGGCAGCGCCACAAAGTTCAACAGGATGAAGCCACAGAACAAAACAACCAAGCCGATGCCCAGGGTCACCTGGCGTCGAGTGAAGAAAAAGTATCGAACCCCCCACCGCAGTGATCCGGGATGAATCTGGATCTCGACAAGTGGTTCTCTCTTGGGATCAGCCACCGACGACCCCTTCCTCGATCGGGGCGAGCTCATCGATCAGATCCTCGCTTGCGAATTCCTGCGCCACGGCCAGCAGTTCTTGATACAGCCCGGGCGGGCCGGCAATGACGTTTCCCGAGACGAGGAAGTTCGAACCGCCGTCGAGATCGCTCAGCAAGCCTCCGGCTTCGCGGATCAAGAGCTCTCCAGCTGCGATATCCCATGCTGAGAGACGAAACTCGAAAAAACCATCGAACACTCCGGCGGCCGTGTAGGCCAGGTCGAGAGCCGCGGAGCCACACCGCCGAATTCCCCGAGATTCGAGAAATGCACGGCCAAATATCTTCAGATAGACGTCGAGAGCTCCGCGGGCCTTGAACGGAAAACCGGTTGCCAGAAATGCGTCATCCAACCCGCTCCGTTGGGAGACTCGAATGCTTTCCCCGTTCAACCGAGCCCCGCAGCCTACAGTCGCTGAGAAAAGATCTTCCCTCAAGGGGTCGTAAACAACTGCGGCCACCGCACGGTCATCTTGACGGCAAGCAATGGAGACGCTCCAGACAGGAAACCCCTTGAGGAAGTTACCCGTCCCATCCAAAGGGTCGATGATCCACTGGTACTGCGCGTCAGTCGGCCCAACCAGGCCGACCTCTTCGCTGAGTATGAGATGGTCTTTGAATTGGTCGTGAATAGTCTCGATGATCAGAGCTTCGCTATCGCGATCGGCTTCGGTCACGAAGTCGTGCTCGGCCTTGGCGTGCACTTCGAGAGAACGATCGCGAAAGTGGCGCCGGAGCATCTTTCCCGCCGCACGCGCCGCGTCAACGGCGACGTGGGTCAGCTCCTCAGACATGATCGCCATTATGCCAGAGCCACCCGGTACCCTGTGTGAACTATGCCGTAGGCGGAGTTCCGACGATTCGCCCACCCAAGATCGTCGCCATCGGGCGCCCACGAAGACGCCATCCCTCAAACGGCGTATTGCTTGCCTTGCTCTGAAATTTCGCCGCCCGAACCGTTACGCTGCGCTTTAGACTGAACAGTGTCAAGTCTGCGGGCGTACCTTCCAGCAGCGTGCCTCCGGGCAGATTCAAGATCCTCGCTGGGCCGGTGCTGAACAACTCGACAAGTCGGGAGAGACTGATAAGCCCTGGCCGAACCAATTTTTCGAGACAAAGACTCATGTTGGTCTCGAGCCCGATGATGCCAAAGGGAGCAAGACTGAACTCCAGATTCTTTTCATCGGAGTGATGGGGTGCGTGATCGCTGGCGATCGCATCGATTGAGCCATCTGCCAAACCGTTGATAAGCGCCTCTCGATCCGACTCTGTGCGCAGAGGGGGGTTCATCTTCGTCTGCGTCGAAAAGCCGGTATCCGCCACAGCTTTATCGGTCAGCAGAAGATGATGCGGGGTGACCTCGCAGGTGACCGCCAGACCTCGAGCCTTGGCGCCTCGCACCATGTCCAGAGCCCGTCCGGTGGACAAGTGTGCAACGTGATATCTGCCACCGGTATCCTCGGTCAGAATCAGATCGCGAGCCACCATTACATCCTCGGCAGAACCTGGAATGCCCGGCAGACCAAGACGAGTCGACCACTCGCCTTCGTGCATCACGCCGTCTCGGCTCAAATCGAGATCCTGTGCGTGTTGAATTACCGGAATCCCGAAATGTTGGGCATAGAGAAGGGCGCGTCGCATCAGCTCTGCGTTGCGCACGGGTAGCCCGTCATCGGTGATCGCAACGATACCGCCACTGACCATGTCGCCGATTTCGGCAAGCTCCTCACCCTTCTGCCCCTTGCTCACTGCTCCGATCGGATAGACCCGCGCATGCGGATCCTTTTTCGCTTCGCTGGCGACATGCTCTGTCACAGAGCGGTTGTCGATCACCGGCTTGGTGTTGGGCATGCACGCTATGGAGGTAAACCCACCGGCGGCAGCTGCCAGCATTCCGGTTCGAACCGTCTCCTTGTACTCTTGCCCTGGCTCGCGCAGGTGCACATGCATGTCGATCCACCCAGGAGAGACCACCAGATCAGTAGCGTCGTAGACCTGCGCTCCCCGAATACCCTTGACTCGCTCAGCCACCTGAGCGATGTGACCATCCTCGATGAGGACTTCAAACGGCCCATCGAGATCCTGACTCGGATCGACGACCCTGCCTCCTCGTACCAGCAGCTTCATGCCTCCCCCTGTGACGCACCTGAAAGGAGATAGAGCACCGCCATTCGCACAGCGACGCCGTTGAAGACCTGCTCGAGGATCACCGAGTCGCGCCCATCCGCAACATCGCTGGCAATTTCGACACCTCGGTTCATCGGACCTGGATGCATGATGATGACGTCACGCTTTGCCTTCTTGAGACGGTCTCTCGTGAGACCGAAAAGATTGAAGTACTCCTTGGCCGACGGAAAGGCCATGCGTGAATGTCGCTCGAGCTGCACTCTGAGCATCATGATCACATCTGCTCCCGATATAGCCTCGTCCAAATCGTAGGCTACGCTCACCCCCATCTTTTCTACCGCCGCAGGCATCATGGTTCGGGGGCCGGCCAGCGTCACCTCCGCACCCATTTTGGAGAGCAGGTGAATGTTCGATCGCACGACCCGGCTTTTCTCGATGTCGCCGATGATCGAGATTTTCAGGCCCTCGATACGCCCCTTGTGCTGGCGAATCGTAAAGGCATCCAACAGAGCTTGCGTCGGATGCTCGTGGGCTCCGTCGCCCGCATTGATGACGCCGGCCTCCAGTCTCTCGGCCAACATATGTGGAACGCCCGGATGGGAGTGGCGAACGACGATCAGATGAGGAGCCATTGCTTGAAGATTGAGCGCGGTGTCCAGCAGAGTCTCACCCTTGGATATGGCCGAGCCCGACGAGGAGAAGTTCAGGCCATCAGCCGAGAGGCGCTTTTCCGCAATCTCGAAACTCGATCGGGTGCGAGTCGAGGGTTCAAAAAACAAGTTGACGACAGTCTTGCCGCGAAGCGTCGGCACCTTTTTGATCGGTCTTTCCGACACTTCTCGAAACGATTCGGCAGTATCGAGCACCAACTCGATCTCTTTGGTCGACAGCTCGGCGATACCCAGCAGATCTTTCCGAGTCCAAGGATCGCTAGTCATCGGAGTCATCAACCTCCATCATCATCACCCGATCCTCACCGTCGGTGCTCTCGAACCGAACCTCCACCAGTTCGCCCAGTTCAGCGGTCACGGTTTTGCCGATAAAATTCGCTTCAATCGGCAATTCACGCCCGCCGCGATCAACCAAAACCGCCAGCTGTACCGCCCGCGGTCTACCGTAGTCGAGCAACTCATTGAGAGCAGCCCGCACGGTTCGCCCCGTATAGAGGACGTCGTCGCACAAGACGAGAAGCTGATCGTCGATCGGCCCCGGGAGAGTGGTCTCCTTGAGAACCGGCTGTGGCGCTATGGTCGACAGGTCGTCGCGGTAGAGGGTGATGTCGAGCGTCCCGATGGGGACCTCTCTTCCCTCTAGAACCTTCAGCTCTTCGCCTAGCCGCTCTGCTAACGGTACGCCTCGGGTGCGGATTCCGATCAGAATCAGGTCGTCCGCACCGCCATTGCGCTCCACCAGCTCTCCAGCCATACGACGGACGATGCGTCGCATCTGCAGTGGGTTGAGTACCGTCTTTTTGGGTTTTAGCTCGCCTGGCACGGCGACCTCCGATCGGCGCAAATGCTATGTCGCTGGCACAGGCCTGTCAACCACGATATATTGCACTCGATTCCGAGCGCAACCACAAGGTCTTGTGGTCTCAGCGTTTGCTCTGCTATCCTCCGCGCGGGTGGGGTGAATCTTTGCTAAAGCTGCATAAACTCGAACTTTCTGGCTTCAAATCCTTTGTCGATCCCGTCTCCATAGACGTTGCTGGCGGCATGACCGCAATTGTTGGTCCCAACGGCTGCGGAAAGAGCAATATTGCCGATGCCGTGGTCTGGGCGCTCGGTGAGCGCAGCGCGAAGAGTCTGCGGGGGGAGAAGATGGAGGATGTCATCTTCGCTGGGGCCAAGAACCGCAAACCCCTGGGGATGGCCGAAGTCACGATCGAGCTCGCTAGCGACAACGGGTTCCCTGCCGCCGAAGATGGCCGAATCACCATCGGCCGGCGTGTCTTTCGCGGTGGCGAAAACCGGTACTACCTGAACGGCAAGAGCGTTCGGCTCAAAGACATCCGAGACATGTTGATGGACACCGGTCTCGGCATCCGCGCCTACTCGATGATCGAACAAGGCAAGATCGGCATGATCTTGTCGGGCAAGCCCCAAGAACGGCGAAAACTACTCGAAGAAGCTGCCGGTATTACCCGCTACAGAGAGCGACGACGGGTCGCAGAAATCAAGCTCGAAGGAGCCAAAGCCAATTTGGCCAGGCTCGATGACATCGTCGCCGAGCTTGAGCGCTCGCTTCGATCTCTAAAACGTCAAGCCAACGCCGCACAACGATTCCAAGGGCGGCAAGAATCGTATCGAGAGCTTTTGCGCCAGGTTCTCGACGGTCGCTGGTCTGAAATCCATCGACGGCTCAACGATTTCAGCTCGAAGATCAACGAGCTGGTCCAATCCGAGGCCACGGCCACTGCGAGATTGCACGATCGGGAAGCCACCTACGCAGAGTTTCGCGAGGAATTGGAAGCATTCAGCCATCGGTTGGCCGACGGACATGGAACCGTAGCCGATCTCGCAGCCACGATCGAGGGAAAGCAGGAGTTTCTCAAGGGCTCGAGAAGTCGACTTCAGGAGATCGCCGAGCGTCTCTCCTCGGGTCAGACTGCCGCGCAGAGGCGAGCCGACCGAGCCGAACAGCTCGCGATGTCTTTGCAAGAGTTCAATGAGCGTCGGACCCAACTGGTCGGAGAGAGAGAGCATGCCGCGAGCGATGTCAGCAATGACGAGCTACGGATCTCGGAAGTCGAGGCTCTGGTCTCCCGCGCTGAAGCAGATCTTAAGACCCTGCGCGATCGCCTCGTCGGTTCGATCAACAACCTGACCTCGGGTCGCAACGCCCATCACCGCCAGCAGGTCGACCACGAAAAAGGTGAGCTGCGTCGTCGTCATATCGATACCGAGTTGAACCGCAAGAGCGATGATCTAGAGTCCGCCCGCCACCACCGCGATGACAGTCGGTCACAGGTTGAGACCCACACGGAGTCCGTCCAGGGCATCGAAACGCAGCTAGAGGAGATCCGGGAGATCCTGGCGGAGACGACTCGCCAGAAAACTCAAACTCGCGATCAAGCTACGATCCTCGAAGAGAAAATTCACGATTTTAAGCAACGTAGACAACTGCTTTACGAGCTCGGCGAAAAGCAGGAAGAGCGAAGAGCTCTGCTGCAGAAGGCGTTGGAAGAAGCAGGACTGTCGCAGCGTCCATTCTTGATCGATCAAATCGAGGTACCCGAAGGATGGGAAACCAGTCTCGACCTTTTTCTGGGTGAGCTCGAAGACGCCGTCCTGCTCGAGTCGGACGACGACGCCCTTGGACTTGCACAATCTCTCTCGGAAGGTCCGGCTACCGGTCGGTTGCTTCGGCCCCATGGCACGGCACATTTTCTCCATCTTCGGATCGATGACCCATCGGTGCAGGCATCGCTTGGTGAGGCGCTCGGTTTACCCACCGAGATGGCAGCAGTCTTACCTCCGGCCTATCTCGTCGACTCCCCCGGCGACGCACAGCGACTCGCGCATTCCAACCCGGGCGTCGCCTTTATCTCTCGGGACCGGCTCTGGGCTCAGGCCGGAGCCATCCATTTCCAGGGATCTGGCGCCAAGCCCGGTCATCTCGCTCGAGAGCAGGAACTGGGCGAGATCGATGCCCAACTGCCTGCGCTCGAGGAGCAATCAAGGAATCTTGGCGCAGAGATCGATCGACTGACCCTGCAGGCGAAACAGCACCTGGATTTCATCGCCGAGCGAGAGCGCGAGCTCGCTGAGCATCGTGAACGCCTTGCCGTAGCACAAGCGCGGCTCGATGACGCCGAGACGCAACAACACCGACTCTCCACCGAGCATCAAACCCTCGAGGACGAGCTCAAGGAGGTCGATCGCGAGCTCGAGCGGATGAGCGAGCGAGAGAAAGAGCTGGCTCTCGAGGTCGCCAAGGCGGAGGCCTCGCACGCTGACCTAGAGGCAGCGTTTGACGCCGCTCAAGCTGCTGTTGAGCGAAGTCGTGAGGACCGCGAGACCCGTCGAACCTCGGGTGCCAGTCGAAGAGGTCGATTCGAAGTACTAGCAGAGCGTCTCGAATCTCATGACCAGGAGATGAAGCGCCTGACTGACGAGATCGAGGACCACAAGCGAAATCTTGCCGATTGGCAAGCGGAAATGGAGCGGCTGGAGTCACGCCAACAGACCATCAACGAGGCGATGGAGAACGCCGACGCTGAGCTCCAGTCCGCCTTGGAGCAGAAAGAGACCTCTCAAGAACAGGTCCTCGAACAACAACAGCTACTCGATGGTCAGCGCGAGAAGATGCGATCTCTCGAGGAGGGCATCGAGGCGAGTCGCGATCAGCGCGATGGACTTCGTGCCGAAATCGGTGAGCTCCGAGTCGGCGAGGCTGCCGTCAAGCAAGAGGCCGAACATCTGAGCGCCGTTTTTCAAGAAGAGTTCGAGCAGCAGCCACCCGAGCACCCAGTCGAACTTCCCGCGGAGCTAGAAGAGATGGAAGCAGAGCTCGAGCGGCGCAAGCTGCTGCTCGAACGCATGGGCCCTGTCAACGAGCTAGCAGCGGCAGAGTTCGAGGAGCAGAGCGAGAGGTACGAGTTCCTCTCTACGCAGCGAACCGACGTTGCAGATTCTGTCGACCGCCTCAATCAGACGATCCGAGAGATCAACGAAACCTCGAGCCAACGTTTCAAGGCGACCTTCGAAGAGGTCAACGAACACTTCCGCCAGATCTATGTAGACCTTTTTCGTGGTGGCGAGGCTGAGATGCGTCTTCTCGACGAGGAAAATCTCCTAGACACCATCATCGAGATCGTCGCTCGCCCACCGGGCAAGCGTCTTCAAAACCTGATGTTGCTCTCGGGTGGCGAAAAAGCACTGACCGCGATCGCCCTGCTGTTTGCACTGTTCAAGACCAAACCGTCACCGTTCTGTATCCTCGATGAGGTCGACGCGCCTCTTGACGATGTCAACACCCTGAGGTTTGTCGAATTGATCCGCAAGATGTCCAACGAGACCCAGTTCGTGGTCATAACCCACAACAAGCTCACCATGGAGGCTGCCAACTTGCTTTACGGCGTCACCATGCAGGAGCGTGGCGTCTCGAGTCTCGTCTCTGTCGAGTTGGATAGT
>CAXMQZ010000082.1:0-3846 GCA_964195975.1 uncultured Polyangiaceae bacterium
GATGAAGACGATATCCCAGCTCACGACTCGCTACTACATCCGCGTCGAGGTGAGCGACCGACCCCTCGAGGATCTCCTCGTACAGAGCCAGTGATTCGCCAGCCCACCGTGAAAAAGGCGGATAGGTGGCGACAAAATAGCTTCCGTACTCGGCCTGGCTCGCGATGCTGCCATTGGTCGCACCGGTGTGGGGAGCTCCCCCTTGCCCAGATGGCAACAAAGTACTCGGAAGAACTTCACTCGACATCGATTTTCTCGACTTGTTTAGCGAGCTGGCGTTTGTCTACCTTGCCGGCTCGGTTCAAGGGCATTGACGCCATTAAGAATACGCGACGGGGAACCATATAGTTGCGCAGGGTTTGCTTGCAGTGCTCTTGTATGGCTGCTACCTCGACATCCTCCCCACGACAACAGACAAAGGCCACCGGCACGCTACCCAGTCGCTCGTCTGCCACAGGCAGCACAGCGGCCTGTTCGATCTCCGGATGACTCGTCAGGGCCTGCTCTACTTCGGCTGGATAGACATTAAAGCCACCGACGGTAAACATTTCGCCCAAACGACTTACGAAGGAAAGCCTCCCCTCGGCATCGCGCCGCATGAGATCGCCGGTGCGCAGCCAGCCCCCCTCGACCAGTGCTTCCCTGGTCAATCCCTCATTGCCGTAGTAGCCCTTCATGACACTCGGACCGTGTACCCAAAGCTCGCCAACCTCGCCGACGGCAAGATCATCTCCACTCTCCGGATCTACAATACGGGCCTCGAGGCCGGGAGCCAGGAATCCGACGCTGGAAGCAACCTGCTTAGGTAGGTCATCAATGCGAGTCTGAGCGATCGAGCCAACCTCGCTCATGCCATAGCCGTTGACCAGTGCGTCGAGGTCGAGTGCTCGACACACCCGATCGACCCATTCGGGTGTGATCGTTGCTCCACCGGTGAAGGCCAGGCGTAGATGAGGCAACTCGAGATCCTCCCGGTCCACGTGCTCGGTCAGCAGTTGAAGATGCGTCGGCGCTCCAGTCATCGCCACGGCTTTATTACGGACCAGGAGCTCGAGTGCCTGCACGGGATCGAACCTCGGCATGGTCAGGACTGTCGCCTGTGCCACCATCGGTGTCAGCACGCCATACATCAAGCCAAGAATGTGGCTAAAGGGATTTGGGACAAAGATCGAATTACCAGGCTCGAGTTGCCAAGCTTCGGCATGGTGACGCGCCGCGCTCATAAGACCCTTATGAGTCAGCATGGCCCCCTTGGGCTCCCCGGTCGAGCCAGAGGTGAACTGGATGAGGTGAACCGCATCGGGAGAGCTCCTATCGCCCGTCACGGTATTGCCCGTAAATACCTTGGCCTCACCGCGATTGAGGGTACGCAGCCCCTCATCGGATACAAGAGCCGCAATCCCTGTTTGGGCTAGCAAAGTCTCGATCTCCGCCGGGGTGGCCCACGTACTCAATGGCACAACGACATTCCCGTTGAGAGTCGCACCCCAATAGGAAACCAGCCAATCGACACCGTTGCGTAGCCGGATTCCGACCCCCGTGCCTTCACCCGCTCCCGCCGAGCGCAGATTCTCCGCCAGATCCGAGGCCCCCTCGAGCAATTCACGGTAGCTGACGGAATTGTCGACAGTCTCGAGTGCCAGCGACTCCGGACTATCGGCGACAGCCCGCTTCAGGAGCTCGGGTAACCACTCGGCTGTTGAGCTTCGCCGCGATGGATTGACCGAGCTCAATCGTCGAACCCCGCGATCAGCTGGTCGGATCGAATCAGCTCGGCCACCGCCTCGATGTCTCTTTGGAGCCCGCGATCCCGGTCCACCATGTCTGACACCCTACGAACCCGCTGGTACACAATCCGGGTTCGCCCCAACCGATCGGCCCCTCGCAGATCGGCGGCCTGACAGCAGGCCAGCAGATGCATGGCGGCACAGCGCTCGGCAATCTCCACCACATCACGAGCCTGACGGGCAGCGGTCATCGCCATCGATACCTTGTCCTGGTTGTGCCACTCGGTCGAGCGCGAAAAAACCGTCATCGGCATGGCCCGCTGCTGGGCTTCCGCCGCCAAGGCCGACATGGCCAACTGAACCCCTTTGAAGCCGTGATGAATACCGAACTCGGGGTCATCTTCCGTACGCTCTGGAGAGAGATTCCCAGGCAGACCGTTGCTGAACCGATCATCAACCAGGAGGGCAAACTGGCGGTCGAGCTGATCGGTCACACTTGCTACCGCAGTCTTGAGAGCGTCCATCGCCAAACCGACGTGAAAGCCTGAGAAATTGCCACCGCTGTGAGCTCGCCCAGTTTCGATTTCGAACAGCGGGTTATCGTTCGAAGAGTTGATCTCGATCTCCAACCACCTCCGCGCCCACTCCAGGGTGTCGTATAGCGCTCCAGTGCAATGCGGCGAGCAACGTATGGAGTAGTTGTCCTGGATTCTCACTGCGAGATGACGATGGCCTTCGGCAGCCATCGGATCGAGCTGATTGACCACGTCCTCGTAGTCACGCGTCAACTGGCTACCCTCGAGTAGATAGAGCATGAATGTCGCCGAACGATCGACACCCGGATGCGGTTTGACCTTTTGCAAGAACGGATCGAATGGACTCGGGATACCGGACAGTGCCTCGACTGCCATGGCGCCACACACATCCGCCACCCGGGCCAATCGCTCGGCATCCAGTAGCGCCAGGACTCCGATTCCCGACATCACCATTGTGCCGTTGATCAGCGACAGACCTTCCTTACTCTGAAGCTGAATCGGCTCTCGATCATGCGCTGCCCAGGCCTCGTCAGCGGCAAGTATCTGGCCGTCACTTACGACGTCTCGCTCGCCGATCAACGCCGCTGCTATGTAGGAGCCAGGAACAAGATCGCCGCTCGCCCCCAGCGAGCCCTGCTCGGGTATCAGGGGCAAAAGGTCGTGATTGAGAAGATCGAGCAGTCGTTCGAGGACTATTCGGCGCACTCCCGAGTTGCCCTTGGCGAGACAATTGGTCCGAATCAAAATGGCAGCCCGTGTCTCATCGGCGGGCAAAATAGGCCCCGTACCGCAACCACATTTTCGAACCAAATTGCGCTGCATCTCGGCAGCCCGGTCGAGCGCTACTTGCCTGTCGACCGATGCTCCAACGCCAGTCGTCACACCATAAATTGGGGCGCCGGCACTAACCAGTGAGTCCTTGAGCTCTCGGCTCTGCTCGATACGCTCGGACACTTCCGGATCCGCGCTGAGCTTCGCCTCCACCCCATTGCGGGCTACATCTCTGACCGTCTCGAGAGTTAGGGACTTTCCGTCAACAATCATCACGACTCCTGACTCCTCTTCACCGAGGACCTGCTACTGGTTACGGGGAACCTACCGCAGGGTTCCGGAGACACCAACGACAGGGCGCCAGGTTATCAAGCGGGTCTTTGCCAAGAAACACCCTGAAAGGTAGGAGATTCGCCTACCCGCTGACCCAGCGCACCTGCGGACTGTATTGCCTAGTGTCGTGGACTTGAATAAATGATTGACAATTCTCGATTCCCTGGTATCCTTACTGCGTTCAAGGCGGATCAACGTAGGTTCGCCACGGTGACTGCAGGGAGAAAAATAAGAGGATCTAAGCAGTTTGGATTCTTTTTTTTTGCGCCTGAATCAGCCACCGCCGCACTTGGACACCGGCAGCAATGTCGGCGAACAAGTAGCGGATATTGTAAATACTGCGGACATTGATCCGCGCAGCGACTGAGCCGAAGATAGACAGAAAGAATTACCTCCGGCTTGGTTGGTTTCAAGGAGTAGAAGAATGAGCACCACAGGAACAGTAAAATGGTTCAACGACGCTAAAGGATTTGGCTTTA
>CAXMQZ010000083.1:0-58517 GCA_964195975.1 uncultured Polyangiaceae bacterium
ACATTGGGATCTCGGCGCTACCTATGGTGATTGGCAACTGAAACACGAGTCGAAGCAGATGGAGTACTGCCACGATCGATAGAAATAGAGTTACTACTGATACAGCGGGTTTCATGTGGGTACCTCCAACTTCAGGCAATCCGACTCCTTCTACAGGACGCTAATCGACTATCAGCATAGAGCAGGCTTCAGGGTAGCCATTCCTCCTCCGTCGGTCCTTTTAGCCTTCCCGCCTCTTCAGGTGGTTTCATCCAAGTATTGCTAGGAGTAATATTCAGGCAATCTGGCAAAGCGATGATTGGTCAAACAATCGGGCACTACAAGATCGTTGACAAGCTCGGTGCGGGCGGGATGGGAGAAGTGTATCGAGCCGAGGATTCGACGCTCAAGCGGCAGGTGGCCCTGAAGGTACTGCCACCTGATCTGGCTGCCAGTCAGGAGCGACTGGAACGGTTTCAACGCGAAGCGGGACTCGAGCACCCTCACCAAGAGGCTGAAAAAGTCGAATGACCACACCACTACTGGGACGGAGGCGAGTGGGTGTCCTTTTGGCAGCGATGGTCGGGCTGTTGGCTCTGTACCTGCTCTTCTGGCCGGTCTCCATCGACCCCCAGGCCTGGACGCCCCCTGAAGCGCCCGCATTAACCGGGGTCTATGAGACCAACACCGCGCTCGCGGGGGTGGAGCGACTGGGCCAGGGCGTTGGGATTGGGGCCGAGGATGTGGCCATCGATTGGTCGGGGCGAATCTATGGCGGGTTCGAGGACGGCCGCGTGGTGCGCCTCGAGCCCGATGGCACTCGGCCCGAGATGTTCGCCGAGACCGGCGGTCGCCCGCTGGGCATGCAGTTCGATCGGTCGGGGAACCTGGTGGTTTGTGACAGCCCGCGCGGGCTGATCTCGATTGCCCCCGATGGAACCATGACGGTCTTGAGCACCGAACAGGGTGGCGTTGCCTATCGGTTCGCGGACGATGTCGACATTGCGACCGACGGAACTGTCTACTTCAGTGACGCTTCGTGGCGATTCGACTTCACGCAGGCCACAAACGATCTAATGGAGCATCGGCCCAACGGGCGCCTGCTGGCCTACGATCCGGGAGTCGGCACGAGTCGGTTGGTGGTCGATCGACTCTACTTTGCCAATGGCGTGGCCGTAAGCCCCGACCAGTCGTTCGTTCTGGTTGTAGAGACGGGAAAATACCGAGTGCACCGACACTGGCTTGCAGGGCCACGACAGGGCGAGACCGAGATCTTCATCGACAACCTGCCAGGGTTTCCCGATGGCATCTCGAGCAATGGCAAAGGGACCTTCTGGCTGGCGCTGGTGTCGCCGCGAAAGCCCGACGTGGATGCGCTGCTCGAGAGACCATTTCTGCGTAAGTTGGTCATGCGGCTCCCCGCAGCGATGATCCCGGCAGCCGAGAACTACGGGTTTGTGCTGGGGTTGGATGGGAGCGGCCGAGTAGTGCACAACCTACAAGATCCGGCGGCCTCGTTCGCCCAGATCAGCAGCGTCGAGGAGCACGACGGGAAGCTCTTCCTGGGCAGCCTGGTCGAGGACGCAATCGGCTGGGTTCCAGTTCCCGGGTCCTAAAGTCTCAAAGTCTTGGAGCCGACGAGCGGACTCGCCCCCACCCCTGTGGGTGGCCTTGAGTGTGGGTTTCTTCCTGTATCCTCGCACCTACACGAAGGCAGTTGTTCATGATCGGCCAGACCATAGGCCACTACAAGATCGTTGACAAGCTCGGTGCGGGCGGGATGGGAGAGGTGTATCTGGCCGAGGATACGACCCTCAAACGACAAATTGCACTGAAGGTGCTGCCGCCTAGTCTCGCAGCCAGCCAAGAGCGCCTCGACCGCTTTCAGAGGGAGGCGGAATCTCTGGCCGCTCTCAATCACCCAAACATCGTCCATGTCTACACCGTGGAGGAGGACGACGGCGTTCACTTCCTCACCATGGAGCTGGTCGAAGGTGAAAGTCTCGATCAAGCAATTCCCCCAGGAGGCCTGTCACTCGATCAGTTCTTCGATCTTGCCGTCCCCCTGGCCGATGCTTTGTCTGAAGCCCATGAGCACGGCATCGTCCATCGGGACCTGAAACCCGCCAACATCATGCTCGACCAGAAAGGTCGCCCCAAGATCTTGGACTTTGGCCTGGCGAAACTACGTTTACCCGAAACCCCGGAGGACCTGAGCCAACTACCCACCGAGGCCATGACGCAAGAAGGAAGGGTCCTTGGCACCTACCCCTACATGTCGCCCGAGCAGGTCGAGGGCAAGTCGGTCGATCATCGTTCTGACATCTTCTCCTTTGGCACGGTGCTTTATGAGATGGCGACCGGGCAGCGGCCGTTCCGGGGCGACAAGGTTTCGTCATTGGTTCATCGCTTCCAATACTCTACAACTGACAAAAGCTAGGGAATAGGACTCTGGACTTTCACAAGGAGCGACACCCAAGCCTGTTCGCGCTTAGGACAGCCGTTGCTGTATGTGTGGGAGCTGCAGCCGCTTTTGTGCCGTCGTTGGCGCTAGCTGAGGAGCAGCCGGGAATTTTCTACCCTTTTGATTTTGAGTTTGTAGTTCTCGAATACTGGGCATGGGGATCCATAACGCCGCAAGATGACTTACTCACTCCGCGCCTCCGAATTTACGGTGATGGTAGATCTGTGTCCTATCGACCGGACTACTTTCAGCGACCAGGTTCGTTCGAAATGGTATTGGCCCGCAAGGAGGTAGATCAGCTACTTCAAGAGCTCGAAGGGTACGGACTACTGGAATTTGATTCTCAGGAAGTACGAAGACAGATGATGGCGCTCCATGGAAGCCCTCTTGCCGACGGATCGCCGAGACCTCGTATGATCGTTACCGACGCGGGTCGCCAAGAGGTCCATATCAACCTTGAGCACTACTCTCCCCCAGACGGTGAGACACCTACTGACTTCCAATTGATGGTCGACTGGGGAGACCTTAGAGGGTCGATCCATAACTTCCCTGAGATTGAAGCCCTCAAAGGTTTACAGTCCTCGTTCGACCTGCTGCATGATCTTGCCGAACGGGTGGACTCCTCAGTATTTGTAGACCAGCAGTAGGTCACGCGTTGCTGGTCGGGTAGCCCCCCTACCCCGCAATATGGGGCCCCAGGCCACGACATCGAAGGATTCATAGGCCCTTCACTCTCGCTCCAAGCAGAGAAAAGCCGGCGGGCGAGATGGCTGCGCATAGACCTTGACGGCGACCTGCTCGGTCCAGAGGAGGCGTCCGGATTCTAAACCAAGACTGTCAACGGCCAATCCGGCTGCTACAATCTGCCCCAACTTCGAGCGTCCGTTACCTGAATTGAAGGCTGGCAAGTTTGTCGCACGGCAGAAGCGCAACTGGAGGACCGCAGAGATGACCCCCACCCCACCCATTCCCGATGTCGACGTAGACACTCTCCGTTGTGAGATCCAGAACGAGTACGCGGAGGTCGCCGCGCATCCTGACAAGGGATTTCACTTTCATACCGGCAGACCCCTGGCCAAAATCCTCGAATACGACGAGGCCCTTCTCGAAGGGATTCCCGAGCCTGCCATCCAATCTCTCGCCGGAACTGGAAACCCGTTCAACCTGGGAGATATCCCTGCCGGAGCCCGGGTGGTGGATATCGGCTCCGGAGCAGGGCTCGACTCCCTGATAGCTGCCAAGATGGTCGGTGCCGAGGGCCGAGTGATCGGTATCGACATGACATCGGAAATGCTAGAGAAGGCGTGCCGCGCAGCCGCAGAGGGAGGCTTCGACCAGGTTGAGTTCAAAGAAGGCTACGTCGAATCCTTGCCCGTCCAAGACGGTTGGGCCGACGTGGTGATCTCCAACGGGGTGATGAACCTCTGTCCCGATAAGGTGAAGGCCTACAAGGAGCTGCACCGAGTCCTCAAGCCCGGTGGCAAGCTCCAGATTGCGGACATTCTGGTGGCCAAACCGGTTCCCGAAGGAGCCAAACGGGATATCGATCTCTGGACCGGGTGAATCGCCGGTGCTCTGCTGGATGCAGAGCTCGCAGCAGTGGTTGCAGCGGCAGGTCTCGAGAACTTCGAGATCACCTGGAGCAAGGAGGTGTTCGACGGGGCCCCCCAGAGCTCCTCGGCAGCCGCCTTTGGCACCACGGGTATCAATTTCAGAGCCAACAAACCACTGTAGGGGAGCGGTTTATCCCCTCCCGGGAGCCCGCGAGGACCCCCTCCCCTACTCGCGTGAGAAGGTGCGCTCGAGCTCTGTAAACCAGTTTTCGACGATGCGTACGTGCTCGTGCTCCAGTGCGGCCAAGCGGGCCGTCATCTTCCGAGCCCAAAAACTCTTCGGGTCGGACGTATCGTGATCGATTCTAGTTGCCAGATCGGCCCTGATCACACTCTAGGCTGGGCGTGACCCCGTTCCCCGGGCAACACTCCCAGATGGGGGCAGGTCACCGGCGAAGCTCTGAATAGCCTCCGTGTACTCTCTTTGCCAGCGTTCCAAATCCTTCAGCCACTGGGCGTGATCCTCGTGGGCCTCCAAGTGGTCCATGTGGGTCGAGGTCTGCTGCGTCGAAACTGCTTCCGTCGATGTGGTTCCTTCATTTGTGACTAGGATACAGCGAACTTGCTGTTGAAATGGATCCCGAAGGGGACTTGATCCTCCCACCCGAACGCCTCAACTTCGTGATCGCTCCGACCAAGAACCCCTCAGTTCCGATCAAAGACAAGACAATTAGCTGGGTCACAACGTTGGTACGTAGCGTAGAGCTATAGTAGATATCCATGCTACGAATCCTCTCTGCTTGCGCACTGTTGCTAGTCGTTTCTACGCCCAGTCTGAGCGGCGCTGAAGTGGAAGTGACGCCCTTTCTCGGCTACCAGGCGGGTGGCACTTTTGAGAGCCGGAGCGGTGATCGGAATATCGAAAGCTCTCCGAACTTCGGTCTCGTGCTGAGCATTCGCACTCGCCACGACGGTCTGATCGAGTTTCTATACAGCCGTCAGCAGACCCGACTGGAGATCCTCGACATCTTTGGAGTCGATCAAGGGTTCGATCTGAATGTCGAATATCTCCACTTTGGAGGCCTGTGGGAGATCAAACAAGGAAAGACACAACCGTTTATCGGACTCTCGGTCGGTGGAACGCGGTTTGACCCCCAGGCTGAGGGAGTATCGGATGAGCTGTATTTCTCCGCCGCGATTTCTGGTGGCGCAAAATTCATGGTCTCCGACCGGGTGGGCCTCCGCGTCGAGGGCCGGGGTCTTGCGACATTGCTGGGCTCGGGAGGAGGAATCTTCTGTGGTTTCCCACCAGGCGCCTGTGGCATCACGGTGACCGGATCGACTCTTCTGCAAATCGACGCTCTCGTTGGCCTTATCGTTCGGTTTTGAGTCATCTGTGGCGAAATGGCACTCAGGAGGTCACTGGCGGTGCAGATCTCTAATCCGGACAGCGGTCCGGATGCGCAGATCAAGGATGTGGTCGTTTGTGGCGAAGCTGCCGGTCACCGTGTCTCGGGATTTCTGGGCCGTGTATCGGAACTCCAGTGTCCAGTTCTTGCTGAACACGTAACCCAGACCGGCGGTCAGGCGCAGGCGGGCGGCGAAGAACTCCGACGTGTCGCTCCCCAGATCGGAAAACCCTTCACCCATCAAGGGTAGGTACCAGGTCTTGTCTTCGATGGTGGATTTGTTGAGCGGGATGAAGGTTGCCAGACGATAGCGAAAGCGCCAACTGAAATCGGTTTCACCCGTGCCTTTATGATCGATCCAGCGCTGCTCGAGTCGGAACCGGTGCCTGAAATCGAGCTCCCGTCCCGCGAGGGTCGTCATCGGCCAAAAGACAATCGCGCCCTGCCAGGTGCGAAGCTCGAACTGATCCGCGAGGTTTTCTGAGAACGTGTAGTAGCCACCGATACCGCCCTCGAAGCTCACCCTCTTGGAGTGCCCGTAGACGATGGCACCGCGCATATGGACGCGAGACCAATCGCCGAGAATATCCTCTGTAGAAACCAGCTCTCGATAACCAAGATCCCAGGAGCCTCGAAGCTTCTCCTTGATCCTGTGCTGATACTCGTATTGAACCCAGACCTGGGTATCACTCTCTTCGATCTCTTGACCTACGGCGGGCAGCCCGGTGGCGAACAGCCACGCAGCAAATCCCAGAGAAAGCAGAACATGTCGGGACCCAATCACGGTACGTCATTATCTCAGAGGGGACGACAGGACGGTCGCGCTTGCGGGTGAGGACTCTTCAACCGGCAACAACATCAGGACGGTAGTTTTCGGCAATTTCACGACCCGAGACAACTTGGATGGGGATGCTTTCTTGTATAGTGAATACAGAAAAGAAAGGCGGAAACATCATGGATTTTCAGACACTGACCGAATTCTTCATGTGGTGCACGATCACGAATGGAGCCCTGTTGGCCCTCTGGGCCATAATGTTTATCTTGGCCCCGGAACTGGTGTACCGCACGCAAAGCAAATGGTTTCCCATTCCCAGAGAGACCTACAACCTTGTCATGTACTCGTTTCTCGGGTTGTTCAAGATCTTCTTTCTGGTTTTCAACGTAGTTCCGTACGTGGCTCTGCGAATCATTGGATAGAAAAACCAACCAAGGCTTTTGAGGCTCATCGATATAGGGCGATATGGCGACAGGATTCGGATTTGGTCCTGGTTGGTGGGTCTTATTGCTTGGCTGGCCCGCAATTCTTGGCGCTTTCGTAGCGTTCTCATTGGCCGCCGCTCGCAAGTCGCGACTGCCCGCCATCTTTGGCTGTCTGCTCGTAGCGCCGATGTTTCTCTATTTGAGCGCTACACCGCGCTTCCTCTGGCTTGCGCCCGCGGCATTCGTTTTGCTTTGCGTTATTGCCTGGCGTGTCGAGAAATCCGGCTGGATTACGAACTGTCTTCTAGCACTACCCGCAGTGGCTATTTTGGCCTGGCTGGGGTATGCCGTGGTGACTCAATGAGCTCTCACGACGACTCCCTCGTAACCGTATTCACCGCCGCTGAGCAGCCTACATTGAACAAGGCCAAGGTAACGCTCGATGCCGGAGGGATTGAATACTCCACTCGCAATGAGCGTTCCCCGGACCTTGGTTTTTGCGGGCGCATGGTTTCCATTACCGGTTTCACGGGTCCACCGGAGATTCAGGTCCGAGCAAGAGATGAGGCTCGAGCTAGAGAGCTCTTGGAAGTCGGTAAACCCGAAGCAAACGCCTAGCACACGGGCGCGGCGGATCGGCAATAATGGTCCTGGTTGGTGTGTCCTGCTGCTGGGTTGGCCTGCAAATTTGGACGAATCCGTTAGAAAGATCAGGGAGCGAATCGAAAGGGGAGACCTTCGAATGACGATCCGCAGAATGATGTTGATCCTGGGATGTTCTGTTGTGGCAGTAGGAGCGTCGGTGGCAGGCACGCCAGCGGAAAACAAGGCTCTAGTCGAGGGTTTTGTATCTGTGGGCAATACTCGGGACTACGACCGTCTGGGTGAATATATTTCGGACAACTTTGTCAGGCATTGCCAGGCCACGCCGGGCTTTGTTATCACCAGTCTCGAGCAGTTCAAAGCGTTTATGAGGGCGGACGCGCAGGTTTTTCCCGACTCCAAAGTGGAGGTTCATCAGATGGTGGCAGAGGGCGATCGCGTCGCGGTTTGGGCCAACTACTCTGGAACACAAGAAGGCACTTTGGGCCTGTTTCCTCCGTCTGGCAAGAAGATGGTGTTGGAATTCGGGGCCATTTTTCGAGTAGAGGACAACAAGATCGCAGAACTGTGGGTGACCTGGGACAACATGGCAGCTCTGTCTCAGCTAGGTCACTTTCCGCCGGAAGGTACAGATTGAACTTTTTTTGTCCGTCTGGCTATCCGACCGGCTGTCCGTCTGGAGTTGAGGTCTTATTCCCCGGCCGGAGGGCTGGGTGGGGCCTCGAGAAGATAGCGGAGATCTTCCTCGAAGACGGCCTTGGTGCGGGCTCCCAGATAGGAGGAATAGAGCTGGCCCTGCTGATCGAGGATAAAGGTCTTGGGGTAGCCCTCGACACCGCCGAAGAGCTCCGCGCTGACTGCCGTCGGATCGAGCAGAATCGGATAGCCGATGCCCAACTCCTCGATGTAGGGGTCGACTTTCCCAGGATCTTTGTCGGTGGCGATGCCCACAATCGTGACGCCGAGATCACCCATCTCTCTGTGCAGCTCGTCGAGCTCGGGCATCTCGCCGCGACACGAGGTGCACCAGGTGGCCCAGAAGTTGACCAGCACTACGCGGCCGCGCTCCTCCGATAGCCGCCAGCGCTCGCCATCGAGTCCCAGCAGCTCGAGATCGGGCCCCGGGAGGATGCGTGCCACCCGTTCTGCCTCCGTGGGTGTCGATGCCGTCTGTTGGTCTGCCGGCGGTTGTGCTGCCGCAGTGCCTCGTTCCTGTTCGGCCTTTCCACAACCAGCTGCTACGAGGAGCCCGGTCAGCAGAACAGCGATCGATAGGTTGGACAGGTTTCTAGCCTTCATTTGCCGGGTCGGAATCGAGCTGGTCGATGGTGCCGGTCGCCGGACCTCGGCCCTCGCAGTGGGCGCAGCTGAGCACCAGAGTGTCGGGGTGCATCTGCTTCCATTCCTTCCAGCTTGTGATCTGCCACTGGTCCTCGGGAAGCTCCTCCAGCTGCTCCTCAGAGAGCTCACCCTCGACGGCCGAGCCCGACTCCTGGTGCCACAGGCTATCGGTCTCGCGGTCGTACATCACCAGGTTGCCGTCGATGAGCTTGCCAGAGACACCCAGGGTCAGCTCCCGCTCTCCTACGCGACGGTCGTGGACCACGACCGATTGCTCGGACGGTCACCATGAGGCGGCAATGGGAACATTGCCGAGACGGTCGTTGACGACCTGATGGTTCTTGAGCACGTAGAGCGGGTACGCCCGATAGACTCCATCTGCGGCGACTCCGACTACCGAGACGCCATCGACAAGATGAGCCTCATCGGCGGTGACAAAGCTCGGCTCCACCAACGCCAGCTTGGCGTCACGCGCCCGGTAGGGCAGCAGGCCGTGGTAGGCCTCGCCGCCGGTGACTGTGAGCTCTTCTGCGGGTTGTTCGGGCACCGACGCGTCCTGGCTCTCTTCGGCCGCACCGCCACAAGCCATGGCGAGCAAAGTCGTGGCGAGGAGGCTCGCAACAAGAAGGCCTATGGACAGAGGGCCCATAGACAGAGAGCCAGCTGGATGCGCTTTTGGTTTCACTGTTGGTTTCATCGGGATGCTCCTTGCCTCCAGGGACTCGGTGGGGTGGGGGAGGAGCTCACCTCCTGCCAACCATCCTCAAATGCGCTCAACCTCACTCTCCGGTCGACCGGAAGCGGGCCTGATCGGGTGATCCGTCCGGACGGCCATCTTACCTCCACCTCGCTGACCTCGGCGACGTCACCGAGTCCGAAGTGAAGTGTCGGTGAGTTGGAGCCCAGGTAGCTCCCACCGGCCAGTTGCTGGCGTTTTTGAATGTGGTCAGTTGTCGTGACGGTGACTCGCGCTCCGACGCCCCAGTGATTGGGTTCCTCACCGAGCAGATCGATTTCTAACCAGTGGCCGCGCGGTATAGAGCGGTTCCGCAGCAGCAGCGGGCCGCTGTTGTGCACCTGGATGGCTACATCAACAAGGCCGTCGCGGTCGTAGTCTGAGAATGTTGAACCTCGCCCGACGTGGTTCGTGATGAAGCTCTCACCGGCGCAGGCTGAGACATCGAAATAACGGTCCTCTCGGCGCTCGTAGACGGCGAGCGGCTGCGGGATCATCTTGGGGTCGGAAAGCACCTCCAGGGTCCACTCGTCTTCGATGGTCGAGCCGTTGACCATGAACAAATCGAGGTCGGCATCCAGATCGAGGTCGAACCAACCGCTACCCCAGGAGACCCAGCTCGTGTCCACCGGAGCCAGGCCCTGGGCCCTCGTGACGTCCTCGAACAACAACACGCCCTCTTCGCTCAGGTTGCGATAGAGGGCGTTCTCCTCGCCCACCCAGTGAGTGAGGAAGAGGTCGGGCGCACCATCGCCGTCGTAGTCGCCGATCGTGATGCCCATGCTGGCACGGGGATCGTGGGTGCCGGCAAGCAACCCGGAGTCCTCGAAAGTGCCATCGCCTGAGTTGCGATACAAGCGATCGAAGCTCTGATCGTTGCCGACGTAGAGATCAGATCGCCCATCGCCGTCGAGATCGGCGAAGACCGCCTGTAGCCCCCGGCCGGTTTCGTCGGCCACTCCGGCCTCAGCCGCCACGTTGTCGAAGTGCCCCTGGCCGTCGTTGCGCAACAGGAGGTTCGGCTGGGGTGGGTAGTTGGCCGGTGTCGTCATGGTGGCTGGTCGGCCACCGACCACAGTCCGGTTGCGTGCCCGCTCCCACGGGAAGGCCACATAACACGGCACGTAGAGATCGAGATCACCGTCGCCGTCGTAGTCGGCAACCGCCGGCCCCGTGGCCAGACAGTCGAACTCACCGAGACCCGCCGCTGCGGAGACATCTGCGAAACCGGTCCCCTCCAGGTTGCGGTACAGAAGCACCTCGTCGATCCCGGTCAGCACCAGATCCAGCCAGCCATCACCGTCGAGGTCCGCCCACACCGCCGCCATGTCCCAGCCGACGTGCATGAGGCCCGTCTCCTCGGTCACATCTCGGAACGTTCCGTCTGCCTGATTGTGGAAGAGGCGACCGGGGGAGCGAGACTCGACCAAGGTGTCGCGCTCGAGCAGAACCGGCCCGGCGAGATTGACAACGTAGAGGTCGTCGAAACCGTCGTTGTCGAAGTCGGCGAACGCGAGACCGGAGCCGTTGTCCTCGGGCAGCAGTGCCGCGCGGGACGAGTCGAAGTGAATAAAGTCGAGCCCGGCACGAGCCGCCTCATCTTCGAAATGAAACGCACAGGTGCTCTTCGGCCCAGCTGTCGTGTCGCCTTCTGGGGGGCTACTTTTCTGGGGTTTGGGTGCACACGCCACGAGGGTCGTGAGGGCTACGATCATCCAGAGAGGTCGTTGCGTAATCATCATCTGATCCAAGGGAAAAGCTCCAGGGCGCGGTGAGGTAGCGGTCGGTATGGCTGTCGTCAAGAGGCTGCCGTGGAGCGGCCGCCATTGAGAGGCCGTAGGCTATCAGACGCATCACGCCTCTGCGCTTGCCTGCGCCTGAGATAGACTCGCACACCAGTCTCAACTCAGAGTTTTGAAATCAGGCAGCCTCAAAATCCCTCGAGGTTTGGGGCGTTGAAGATCGTGCAACTTTCCAGCATGGAAATCATCCCGTGAGCGCCAGGTTCGCCACCACTCGATGGAGCCAGGTCCTGGCCGCGCGGGACGGAGCCGATTCGCAGTCCCGCCAGGCACTGGCTGCTCTTTGTGAGGCCTATTGGTATCCCCTGTACGCCTTCGTCCGGTATCAGGGCTACGAAGTCGAGGCGGCGCAAGATCTGACCCAGGCCTACTTCGCCGAGCTGCTGGAGAAGGACTTCCTCCGGGCGGTCGGGCCCGAAGGAGGTCGTTTCCGGTCCTTTCTTCTGGCATCTCTGAAAAACTTCATGTCGAAACAGAGGACACGGGCGCGCGCAAAAAAGCGGGGCGGGGGCCAGGCGCCAATCTCCATCGATGCGGTGAGTGCAGAGAAACGCTTTGCTGTGGAACCGATCGACCAACTGACACCGGACAGGGTCTACGAGCGCCGATGGGCGATGACCGTTCTGGGTCGGTCGATGGATCGACTCGCTCGCAAGTACGTAGAGAAGGGGAAATCGGACCGTTTCGAGGGTCTTCGCGACTTCCTCACGGGACAGCTACCCAAGCGCCCCTACGAAGAAGTTGCCGCGGAGCTGGGGATCTCGGAAGCGACTCTCAGAGTTGCCATCAGTCGAATGCGACAAGAGTTCGGCGAATACCTACGCTTGGAGATCGCCGAAACAGTATCCGATCCCAGCGAGCTGGACAGCGAGCTCAAGTATCTCCTTTCGGTCATCGGTCCCTGGGAGCCACCTCAGCCGTAACAAATCCGTGATCTCTGGTCTCTTATGAACGCGAACGGTCCAGTCCTATGACGCCACCGCAACTCTGCCCCGACTGTGGCACCGAGCTCTCTGGTGACGAGACCACCTTGGGGCTGTGTCCAAATTGCCTGCTGAATTTGGCCGGTGCGGCTGCTGGCAAACTTGCGGATGAGCAGCCGCAGGAAGATCTCGATGCAACACTTCTTTACCCGAAAGCTGCGCTGATTCAGGGTAGGGTTCTGGGGGATCGATACGAGATTCGATCGCTACTCGGTCGTGGTGGGATGGGTGAGGTGTGGCGAGCCTTCGATTTGAAGCTCCAGGTGGAAGTAGCGCTCAAGGCCCTGCGCAGTGAAGTGATTTCGGATGACATCGGGCTGGATTTGATCAGGGGCGAGGTGCGCTCGGCGAGGGAAGTCATCTCACCCAATGTCTGTCGAGTTTACGACTTGATCACCGAGGAGGGGCAAGAGATGGTGTCGATGGAATTCATCGACGGCACCACCCTGCAGGGGATCCTCGAATCTCGTGCCCCGCTGGAATACCGAGAGGCCAGCGAGATCGCGGCCCAGTTTCTCAATGGTCTCGAGGCAATTCATCAAGCGGGCCTGGTGCATCGCGACATCAAGCCCGAGAACATCATGATCACTCGCTCCAATCGTGTGGTGGTCATGGATTTTGGCATCGCCAAGCCCCATACCGAGCTCCAGGCAGGAGCCATTGCGGGTACACCGGGGTATATGGCTCCTGAGCAGGCGAGGGGAGAGGCAGTGGACGCGCGAGCGGATGTCTATGCGGCTGGCGTTGTCTTAGCCGAGATGGTCCACCTCGAAGACCTTCATGACCGGGAGCGTCGCAAGGCATTTTGGAACGCCTTGCGAGCTCCTACGCCGAACCTGCCGGACACGCCCTGGCGACATGTGTTGACCCAGGCGCTGGCTTGGAACCCCAACGATCGATTCGAGTCCGCTATGTCTTTGGGAAGAGCGCTCGAAGAAGTCTCTCTACGGCCGGGATCCGCAGAGAATCGATCACCTTTTCCGGGTCTGGCTTCCTTTGGCGAGGATGAGGCCGAGTTCTTTTTTGGTCGCGAGCTCGAAGTAGAAGCGATCTGGAGGAAGCTGAGCCGAGTTCACATGACGGCCGTGATCGGCCCCTCGGGTGCCGGCAAAAGCTCATTTCTGCGCGCCGGTGTCACCGCCTCGGCTCCCGACGGTTGGAGCGTCATCTACTGCACACCGGGGAATCGGCCTTTCACAGCTCTGGCGCAGGCCCTGGGCCCTGAGCTGGCCGGGGACAGGGATGCGGTCAGAGATCTGCCCCGTTTCGACGAGATCGAAGTGGCGGTCTCCTTGGCCAAGCGATGGCGATCTCGACACGACCAGACCCTGGTGATCATCGATCAGTTCGAAGAGCTGTTCACGCTGAGCCCCTCCGAGGTACAGAGACAATTCAGTCGATTGATCGGTGGCCTGGTCATGGATGCCGACGTGCATGTTCTGGTCTCGATGCGGGACGATTTCCTGTTCTACTGCCACACTCAAGAGGCGCTACAGCCTCTTTTCAGCGATCTGACGCCTCTGGGACCGCCCTCCGGCGCGGCTCTGCGTCGCACTCTGGTGCAGCCCGCGCTGCTTTGTGGCTACCGCTACGAGGATGAAGCCCTGGTCGACGACATGCTGGCGGAGATTGCCGATGCTCGGGGCGCTCTACCTCTTGTCGCTTTCGCGGCCTCTCGTCTATGGGAACACCGGGACCGCGAGCGAGGTCTGCTGACAAGGGACTCCTATGTGGGGATCGGGGGTGTGGTGGGCGCCCTGGCTCAGCATGCCGAGGCGACGATCGAACGGATCGGACACCAAAGGCTTCCCGTTGCCCGGGAGATGTTCAGAAACCTGGTCACGGCTCAGGGCACCCGGGCCGTGCTCAAAGCCGAGGAGTTGCTGTCGCTGTTCTCGAAGCCCGAGGAGCGTCAGGCAGCCGAAGAGGTTCTTGGCAGCTTGATCGAAGCTCGACTGTTGACCACCTTCGAGGGGATCAATGGTGACAAGGGACAGGTGGAAATCATCCATGAGTCTCTGCTTTCTGCCTGGCCGCGGCTGGTGCGCTGGCGGACCCAGGATGCGGACAATGCTCAGCTCCGAGATCAATTGCGACAGTCGGCCCAGCTTTGGGACGACAAAGGCCGGGCGGCGGATCTGCTCTGGAGTGGCACTTCCTTTCAGGAGTTCGAGCTATGGCGGGAGCGCTACTCGGGCGCCCTGACCGCCACCGAAGAGGCCTATGCGCAGGCGATGATGGATCTCGCAGAGCGCCGACAGAGGAACCGCCGCATGGCATTTGCGGCAACGATCTTGGTTCTGCTCGGTGTCGTAGCGGTAATTTCGGGGTTGTGGCTTCAAAGCAAGAAGGCGGAACGCAGAGCTGTAGCGGAAGCCCAGAGGGCTTCGGCCAGCGAGTTGCTCGCCGTGGGTCAGCTCGAATACGAAGAGAATCCAACGCTGGCTTTGGCCTATGCGATAGCCAGCCTCCGAAGGTCGGACAGTGATGAGATCAGGCGATTCGCACTTCAGAATCTGTGGCGAGCCCCCGCGGCCTTTTCGCTCGAGCTTGCAGGAGAGCTTGTACCGTTTCGAGTGCGGTTCAGCCCGGATGGGCGATGGCTGGTTCAGGCCGGAAACGATGGCAATCTCTGGCTCTGGTCGAGCTCCGGAGGAGCACCGACTCATCTCGGAGGTCATGTAAAGGGAGGCGTATTTGCCGAGTTCAGTCAAGACAGCAAGTACGTGGTCTCGACCGGGAGAGAAAGCTCCAAGGTGTGGGCGCTTCCTGAGATTCGAGAGATTCGGTCGATTCCGCGAGAGTTCCGATGGGGGTTCGTCCGGGCCGGCCGATTCATCACGGGGAGTCCACTTCCAGGAGCGGACAAGCAACTGAGAAAACGCCTGGTGCAATCGCAGCCCCTCGAGGGAGGTGTAGCTTCAACGCTGGGCACCTGGTCCTATGAGGATGTCCAGAGTTTCGATATCGATGCCCTGGGCGAGCAGATTGTCTATTCGAAACCGGAGGGCCTCTTTGCCACTCCCTTGAAAGAGCTGGCAGGGGGATCCGAGCGTTTGCTCTTTCGCACTACCGAACCGATCCGCAACTTTGAGCTGAATCGAGAGGGGACCAGGATCGCTACCGAGCACTCATCTGGTCTCCTGCGCCTTTGGGATCGATCAGAGGAAGCGACAGGGGAAGCAACCAGCAAACCGACGGCTGAGCCGCAGGTGCGTACCCTGGCGGGTTGGTCCGGCACCGAGTCGACCGAGTTGAACTTCGATGCCGGAGGTCGGTGGCTGGCAGCCGCAAATGGGCACACACAGACGGTGGACCTATGGGATCTCGAGGCACCTCGTGACGTGAGTCCTCTGGTGCTGCGAGTAGGCGAAGTCACTCGGATCACTGGCGCTACCCTCCATCCATCGGGTCAGTGGCTGGCGACGCAGGACTTTCGTTCACTCCGGGTGTGGCCCCTGGGGAGGACCTACCCACGGGTGTTTCGAAAAGAAGGGGAGAGGTTCAGGGACTTCGCGTTCGATCCCGGTGGTCAATGGCTGGCGGCTTGTTATGTTTCTTCGGAGCGGGGCGGAATTCGACTCTGGTCGCTCTCTCCTTTCGGTCCTCGAGAGCGGGTGTTGTATGAGGGCGACCGACAGGTCTCAGTCCTGTCTGTGTCGCCGCGGGGAGATATCCTGGCAGCTGGGACCAACGGCGGTGTGGCCATTGTCCCCCTCGACGGGGGACCCGTTCGGTGGATGGAGGGGTTCGAGAGTCTTACCTTTGGACTGGCTTTCGACGATTCGGGTCGCAGGCTGTTCGCTTCCGGTGGAGCGTTTCGATCTGAAGAGGCGGTGATTCGCATTTGGGATCTCGATACGGGCGAGACTCGAGTACTCGACCCAGGACATGGCAAGTTCATCATCAAGCTTCAGTATCTTCAGAACGAGCGTCTCGTCTCGAGCGGCTACGCCGGGCTAAGGATCTGGGATCTCGAAACCGGGCAGAGCGAACTGATTACCACCGATTCCGGACCCGTCACGGTGAGCCCTGACGGCCGCTATGCGCTCGCCTCGACGCCTTCGGTCGGAGCGATTCCAACGGGTTCTGCCTTCATGATCGATCTTACGACGGGGGAGAGGTGGGACCTGGAGTCGCACGGATCTGAGCTCTCGTTAATGGCATGGACTCCCTCGGGTGACCAGATCATCACGGGTGACCGGCAGGGTGTGGTCAGAGTGGGGCCACTCACGGGCGAGGAGCCCCACCTTTTGCTCGGTCATGAGGGCATGGTCTGGGGGGTAGGGACAGATCCAACCGGTCGGTGGATCGTCTCGGCCAGCGAAGACGGTACGGTTCGGCTCTGGCCGGCCCCCACGGGAGAGCCTCTGCAGACTTTGCCAAAAAATGAGTTTCTCGAGCTGCTGGAACGTCAGACCAACTACCGTATCGTCGAGGACGAAGAGTCGTCGTCGGGATACCGAGTGGAGATCGAGCCTTTTCTCGGTTGGGATCGGGATCCGCCCACTTTTTGAAGGCGTAGCCCTTTCGAGGCGATCTCCTGCACCGAGTCGCCATCGTCGAGAAAAGCGGTCATGGGGAGATCCGACGGCCCTGTCAAGCAGGAGAGTCGGAGTACGACTTCCATCTCTGCGACACCATCGTTTTGAATGACGATGGCAGCAGGCCAGCCTTGCCTAAGCACTCGTATCACCAGAACCTCTCGACTTGCTGGGCAGCTTCGGACCTGACTCAGAACCGGAATGCGCAGCACTTGACCCGGATAGATCTTGTCGGGGTCGGTGAGCATCGGTTTGTTGGCCTCGAAGATCACCATGTACTTGCCGGCGTCGCCGTAGACTTGTTTGGCAATACCGGAGAGGGTGTCGCCACTCTGGACCGTACGGAATTGCGCCTCGGGCTCCGGAGTCCTTCATAAAATCGAAAAACCCCAGTGCTCCCTCCTTGAATAGTTGATCCCGGAAAGGGATCGATCACATTCGAAAATAAGTCCAAGTCTGATCTTGCCATCCAGGCCACTAGTCCAAGTCTATAATCCGGCGAGCTTCAAAATTCCGGCTTCTACCCGACGATCTCCACCGCATCAGTCCGAGCCTTCCGGTCCGGTGAGAGGGACCACAGTAATGCGGTGGTTGTCCAGGTCGGCGATCCAAAGATTGGGGCCGTGTGCCAACACCGCGGCGGGGCGGTTGAGCTCCTCGGGGGTGCTGCCCGCCGAGCCGGTGCCACCGACGATCTGGATGCTGCCCTCGAGGTCCACCGAGAGCACCCGATGGTCCCGCATGTCGGCCACCAAGAGGGCACCGTCCTTTGTCCAAGCAACGCTATGGGGCGAGGCGAATAGCGCCTCGGTCGCAGCTCCGTCGCGCATTCCGCTTTCGCCCGGCACGTCGGCCAGGGTCGATACGGAAGAGCCTCCCTCGCCGTCCGGCGTCAGCAGCCGAATGGTGTGGTTCTCGGCTTCGCCGACCGCGATCACACCGGTGGGCGAGACGGCTACCCCGTGGGGTGACGCGAACTTAGCCTCGCTGGCGAGCCCATCCTGATGGCCCTTCCAGTCTGGAGAGCCGGCCAGTGTGGTTACCTCTCCCTCCAGAGTCACCACACGGATGGCATGGTTGTAGATGTCCGCCACGAGAATGGCATCTTCGCCCCAGGGCGCCAGGCGGATCGGTTTGCGAAATCGGGCCGCGAATCCGTCCTCGAACCCGGCCGTCCCATCGCCGGCCACCACTCTCATGCTGGTCTCTTCGGCCGCTTGAACGGTGCCGCTCGACAGCAGAGCACAGATGCACGCCAGGGCTGTCAGAACCCGCAGTAGGCCGAGCGAGGCCGCCGCCACTCGAGGGCAGACCTTCTTGATCTGCAATTCCGTGCGCGTGGCAGAACAGTCGTGTTTCATTGGGCTCCTACCTCTGGGTCGATTCTCCCATCTCTTCACGGTGTGTACCAGATCGGCGAGGTCCAAGCCCGCTCCTGGATCGTGGCAGGCACGTCCTCGAGCAACGGCAGGTCGTGCCGCACGGCATCGTAGGTGCTCCAGCGCGGGGTCGGGATCTCGAGAGCGCGTGCGTAGTAGAAGGCGTGCTGTTCAGGATCGAAGTTCTCATCCCGCCAACTGCCGATCAGGGCCGCTGCGCCAATGTCATTGGTGTACTTCGCGGTTTCGAGATCGACCGTATTGCCGACCTTGGGCACCTTGCCGTCCGCGCTCGGCTGGCGATCTCCCGACCAGGTCACATCCACGACCTCCTCATGCAAATCACCGTTTCCATCGACCCAGCCCTTGATCACCTGGATGCGATCGAGGTTGGCGCCATCTGGATCTTTCAGGGCATAGACCGTGAAAGTCGGGGCCGCGCCCGTCGGTCCGAGGTCTCCGCCCATTGGCACACCTAGGTCATAGCCCTGCTCGACCAGCACTTTTGCGTCGGCAGGTTCGCCCGGCAGATCCACCCCTCCGAAAAGGCGCACCCGGATCCGCGGGCCGCTAGTGACGAAGGTCTCACGGCGCTTCATCGCATCCCAGATCGCCGCGCGTGTGTTGTCCGTGGCCCACACTCCGGCCAGAGAGCCGATGCTGAGATCCTTGCCGTCGATCCAGCCGCCGACACCACCCTTCCTTCGGGCTTCGACCGAGCCATCTTCCGGCCCGTGACCACCTACGAAGCTATCCTCGGCAACATCCGAGGGCACGCCGTTGTGGTTGTCGGTGCCGCCGATGAAACCGTACTTGAACGGATTCGCGCCAAGTTTCTGCTCGTGTGCGAGCCCCAGTTTCAGACCCTCGCGCACGAAGTCCATTTTCTGGAAGGTACGGCCACTGTTCTTCTGGATCGAGTCGGCATTCTCGAAGTCGGCGAACTCATCTGCTGCCCAGAACTTGCGGTGCACCTCCGAGTTGCCTTTGATCTGCATCATCTCGACCAACGGCTCGAAATGCTGGCGGGTTCGCGCATATTCGAGGTCGATGGGGTTTCCGGCCGCGTCGTTGGCAGCAAACATCATCTGCTTCGAAGCGTTGGAATTGTGCGGGATGGCCAGGGCTTTGCTACCGAGGGCCTCGTGTTCGGCCATCCACTCCCACAGCTGGTCCTCGCGACGGATCTCGTAGGAGCTCATGGGCAGATCCGGCACGTGAGCATCGCGATAGATGACGTTTCGGTGCAGGTTGCCGCCGTTGGGTGCCGCGCTCCACTCGAAGGCGACAAAGGCAGTGAACTCACCGGGATGATTGTTCTCCTCCGCAGAGTCGATCATGACTTGCCAGGCCGAACGCGTGGTCTCCGGCCCCTTGTAGAACGGCGGGTGCACCGGATTATCGCTGCGGTTGTTCTCGATCACGTACTTGGCGAACCATTGTTGCTTCTCTTCGAGGGTCTGCAGATTACGCAGCTCTTTCAGAAGTTCCTGGTCGTGACCAGGAGCACCCTCGATCATCGCCGAGTACATCTCACCGATGTACTCGGCGTGATCGGTCACCGCGACGAAATCCAGCGGCCGGCGGCGCTGGTGGGACTTGCCGTCTACGGTGACGGCTTCACCCTTGGCAAAACGGTAGGCGTCCGAAGGGGTCAGCCGTGCGCCGCCGATGTAGGCATCCAGCGAGTAGGCCGTATGCACGTGGGTCTCGCCGAAGTAGGCCTCGCGTAGAGAATTGGGCTCGTTAGATAGGTTGGTTGGACGCTGTCGATTGGGTATCGCAGCGGCTGAAGTGCCATCAGGTTGAGACTGTGATTCCTTGCGACAGCCGAAAAGCCCGCCGGATGTTGTCGTCAAAATGAATATCGTTAGCGCCGAGAGCAATGCTTGCTTCATGACCTTCGCCCCCAATAAGAAAATCGCTGGCTCCACGTCGGGATCCCTGTATCAGGTTGAATCCCTCCATCACCGACGCGGAACTAGCGAGAAAAATGTATTTAGATTTCAAAAGGCCGAGAAGGCCGAGTGCCTATTTGATAGAAACTCGAGCTCCCGCACTAGCGGTGAAACGATGATTTTGATGAGGGGATAACCCCCACAGGTAGCTGATCCTGGCCGATTGGATCCTGTCGGTCGAAGCTAGCCTACTGCGAGGATTTGGCTGGCCTGGATTTGGCGTTCTGGCGTGTCGGGGCGACGATAACAGCGATGCCGACATGGCGAGTGGCAGAACAGACGGCCAGCACGGTGCGGTTATCCGGCTCCGGACCACCCATCCAATGCCCGATGGCGAGCGCGATGAAAGCCATTCCGGCGAGCACCAGAAGGGCAAACCAGCCAGCCTCCAATAATTTGCCACCGAGCAGTACCAGGAGTACGACAAACGAGATTGCAAGCACCAACCCCCCGATATCGAGAATTCGCTCAGCCAGTCGCCTACCCATTTCCGGAGCTCGCCAGCGGGACCACCAGATACATCGCGGCGAGCGACCGAAAGAGTAAACCGGGCCGCTTGAACAGACAGGAGATGTCCGCCAGGGTGGAGCTCATCTCGATTCCCAGGACGAGGGCGATAACCGTGAATTTCAGGGTCAGGAGGAGTATTTGCGCCATGACATCGAGTGCTAGGAGAGCATACTATCGGGAAGTCTAGTCCAAGGTCATCAGGTATCTTGGATTCACAAGAGAAACAAATCGTGTCCCTCCGCTCGATAGTTTCGTCACTACTCGTCCTGTTGATCTCGGCGCTGCTCTGCCTGGTAGCAGCCGAGGTTCTGGTGCGGGTGCTCCGACCGCAGGCGCGGCTTACGATCGAACCTGGGGGACTCTATATCCCTGATCCACCAGGGCGGTATTGGTTGGCGCCGGGCTACGTCGGCAGGATCTTCAACCGAGTCGAGTACTCCAACGCGATTCGCATCAACGAGCAGGGTCTGCGCGGTCCCGAGCTCGAACCCCGGGGAGCCGACCGCCTGCGAGTTCTCGCCATCGGTGACTCGTTTGTCTTTGGCGTCGGGGTCGAGGATGACGAGACCTTTGTGGCGCGATTGACCGAGCTGTTGGAGGGGGAGGGGATTGCGGCCGAAAGCTTGAACGCAGGAATCCCGGCGTTTGGGGTCCCTGATGCTGAGAGCTGGTTCGAGCGTCACGGCACCGGGCTCGAACCCGACATTGTTGTTCTGGCGATTTTTCTCGGCAACGACCTGGTGGATGCCTCACCCGACCGGGAAGAGATTCTGATTGTCGACGGGCTTCTGGCGCCCAGCAAATCCGCAAAAGGCATCAAGGCCTGGCTCTTTCGCCACTCTCAGCTCTATGGGACGGTCAAAACCCTATTGGAACAGCCCGGTTTCATACCCTTACGGGAGAAACTGGGTCTGGGTGAGCCTTGGACGAAGAGGGTGCTCCGCGAGGAGTTTGGTATCTACAAGAAAACTTCCGAAATCGATCTTCGCGCCGCCATTGTTGCCACCGACGAAGCGCTCGGCAAACTCGCGGCCCAGGCGATCGAGCGTGGTTTCACCCTGCAGGCGATGCTCATCCCGAGCGAGATCCAGGTCGATCCCGAACGCTGGCAAGCCGGTCTCGCCAGCTTGGGGCTCGATCCAGCTCAGTACGATCCGGCGACCCCCACGCAGATCTTCGAGGAACTTCTGGCCAAACACGCCATACCAACCCTCAACCTGGTGCCGGTGTTCGCGGAGGGTCTAAGTGATGGTACCGAGCTCTACTTTCGCTTCGACCGGCATTGGACGGTAGAGGGTCACTCGGTTGCGGCTGCAGAGCTCGCTCGCTCGCTTATCCCAAAAGTCAGCGTGAGTCGATCGAGATAATCAGCTCTCGACCCACCGCCCGCAGGCAATCGCCTGCTGAGCCGTGAAATGGCGGTCTATCTGTGGGAGGTCCTATTCGTCGCCGAATTGAGGCGGGGCTGCGAGCCAGGGGTAGCCCGACTCGGCCATCTCGAAACCCAGGTCGAAGAGCCTTCCCATCCATGCCGAATCAAAGAGCTCGGTGGGCTGCTCGTCGAAGCTCTCGGGGATAAAGGCCAGGTTGAAATCCAGGCCATCTCTTTCGGCCAAGGCATAGATCCGGAACAAATCACCAACTCCCTGAGTCCGGGTCAAGGACGCCATCGACCGGTTGAGAATCGGGATCATGCGTCTTTGGATCGTGGCAGCCTTTGGGTCGAGGCGTGAATTTCGGATGATGTAGATCTGGGGCATCTCTGGTGACTCGAGCTTCTGTAGTACTTCAGCCCAATCGATAGCGGCCGGATAGAGAAAAACCTGTGACGCAGTGCCGCCGTCTACGTGGAGCTCGTCGTAGCGCTGCCCGTTGGCTTCGACCTCGATCGCGACCGGCGGAAACGCTGCCGGAATCGAGGCAGACGCGAGAATGACCTGTCGTATCAGGTCGGCGGCCTGGGGATGACCGCTGGCGGCAATCGCGGTTACCCTCCAAATCACCGGTCGGTTCGCATCCAGGTTGGTGGTTCCGATGTTGAGCAAGCGTCCTTTGCGGGCCTCCTCGGCGATCTTGGCGACCACCTCGTCGTCGATGTACTCGTCAATGAGCGCAGCGAGCCTATCGGTGCTGAACAGGGCGTCTCCTCTGATGGCGCTCAACGTACTCCGCTTCTTGACCAGGTCGTCGGTGCCGTAGGAAGTGAAAAACTCTCGAAGAACGTGATCATAGTCTGAACCCAGGAATGCGAAGGGTGCGGTGAGGGCCCCGATGCTGATGCCGGTCACGAGCTGGAAGTCGGGCCGTGTTCCTTCTGCAGACCAACCGACCAGCAGCCCAGCACCAAAGGCCCCGTTGGCACCGCCTCCAGAGATGGCGAGATAATCGTGCGGCTTGCCAAACAGGGCGGGGTAGTCCTGCTTGATGTCATCTCGTGTCTGGGCGAACCAGGCGGCAGAATCTTGGGGCAACTCGTCACCCCAAAACCGAACACTCGTGAAGCCGGGTACGGTGGCAGTGTCGAAGTGCTCGATCGGCAGCGGATTGCGCTTGGGCACCGAGGCGCAGCTGAGTGCCATTGTGGCAATAAGTCCGAGCGTGAGCCGACAGACCTGGGTAGGTAGGCTTGCCATGATGCCGACACTATATATTCATCGGCGATGTCCATCGGCGTCTTGATATGCCACTTGGTAGTTCTCCAGGCATGTGGCCCCCAGAAGGGTCGGCGCTGTCGCAGTTGAGGGACGGTGAGACCCTCTGTCGAACCACATTCTTGGGTGATGGGTCCGATTGGCATTGGCATACCGTATGCTAGGTATAGATGTCAGATAGGTTGGTTCAAGGGGATGCGTTCCAGTGCGTTTGACTGCCATAAGCAGCACAGCCCTCATTCTGGCGCTGTCGGTTTGCGGGCCGGCAACGGCAGGGTGGCTGGAGAACAGCCTCTCTGAACCGACGCCTGAGAACGAGCTGCTCGACATCGGGGTCCAACCCTTCGACCCAGGTTTGGACCGAAAATGGGCTTTCGCTCGAGCTCAGGAGCGGGTACAGCCGGAAGTTCGCCAGGCGGAGGCCACATTTCTCGCCGTCCACCTCATGCGGACCCTGCAGAGCACCGAAAGATTCGGCCTCGTCCGGATGGTTCCAGCCAATACGCTCACAGCCGATCTCATGGTTTCGGGGAAGATTCGCTACTCGACTGGGCGTCGGCTCGAGATCGAAATCACAGTCGTCGATGCAACCGGCCGCCGCTGGTTCAAGAAGAGCTACAAGGCGTCGGCCGAAGCCTTCTCGTACGCGATTCGGTTCCAGGGGACTAGTGAGCCATTTCAACGACTCTACGACCAGATCGCGTTCGATCTGATCCAAGAGCAGAAACGGTTCAAAAAAGAGTACCTGTCAGAGCTGCGTGACGTCGCCGAGCTACGCTATGCAGCCCAATTGGTGCCGGGTGTTTTCGGTGGGTACCTGACGGTTGGACGAAAGGATCGAGTGCAACTGGAGCGATTACCATCGCGTGACGATCCTATGATCGCCCGGATTCGTCAGGTCCAGGCTCACAACGAGTTCTTCCTCGATCTGTTGACCGATCGTTTCCAGAGCTTCTATGACGAGATGGATGAGACCTACGACGAGTATCGAGCCAGCAGCTACGATGTCGAAACGGAGCTGATCGACGCGATTCGGCACTACCACGCAAATGCGAGACCCCGAATGAGCGACCGAGGAGACTTTGGCTCTTTCGACATGTGGAAGGCTCGACGGGCGGCCTACTATCGTAGGCGCGCGGCCGCGCAGGCCCGGTACCTGGATGACATTGCGCTCAACTTCTCGTCGGTAGTTGAACCAATGGTGATCGAGCTCAACGGCGAAACGCTTCGACTCGAGGGATCGATCGAAGACCAGTACGACCAGTGGCAGGAGATGTTGGAGAGGATCTTCGAAAACGAGACCGGAATACCTGCGACGCCAAAGCCTGCTCAAGCAGCGTCGACCACGACGCCGAGACGCTAGCCCCCAGCTCACCGCCTAGCGAAGTTGGCGTACCATAGTGCTCTCTGGAGATCCCTGGTTTTCAAGGCCCTGATAGAAGAGGCCCTAATAGAAGAGGAAACTGCCATGCGACCACGAGTCTCGAATTACTCGTTACAAAAGCTCTGGTTAGCCAGCTTCGTCTTGACTCTGCTGGTGACCGCGACTGCTAGCCACGCCCAGCGAACGGTAAAACCGGTCCTGCATGGACGCCACTGGGTCGCCATCACGGGTAAGCCATTGGGTGCCACAGCCGGAGCGATGATCTTCGCTCAGGGGGGTAACGCGGTCGATGCGACTTGCGCCATGCTCGGCGCGACGAGCACGATGTGGGACACGTTGGGATGGGGCGGGGAGACCCAGGCCCTGATCTACAATCCGCACACCGGAAAAGTCTTGGGAATCAATGGGCTCGGCGTGGCCCCGACCGGGGCGACCGTGGAGTTCTTCAAGCAGAAGGGGATGCGGTATCCCCCCGAGTTCGGACCGCTGGCGGCGGCCACACCGGGTACCCCCGGGGCCCTGATGGTCATGCTGGCCGAGTTTGGCACCATGAGTCTCGAAGAGGTCTTGAAGCCTGCGATGGACATGGCCGAGGGCTACCCGATCGAGAAGTCCCAGGCCGACAACATGGAGCGCCGCAGGGAGATCCTGAGTCAGTGGGAGTATTCGAAGAAAGTATTTCTACCCCACCTCGATCAGACTCAGTCGGATCAACGAGCGGCGCCCTATCCAGGCGAGATCTTTCGTCAACTCGACCTGTTGGAGACCCTTCGCAAACTCGTCGCGACCGAGCGCGAGGCATTGGCAGCGGGCAAGAACCGAAAACAAGCCATCCAAGCGGCCTACGATCGCTTCTACCGGGGTGACATAGCCAGGGAGTTGGTACGTAGCACCCAGGCCGCCGGCGGGCTGATCACGATGGAGGATCTCGACCAGTGGCAGGTCTATATCGAGGAGCCGGTCAAAACCAACTACAAGGGGATCGATGTCTACAAGCTCACCCATTGGGTGCAGGGACCGGTCATGCTGCAGGCACTCAATATCCTCGAAAACGTCGATGTCAAATCGATGGGGTACAACAGTTCGACCTATCTGCATACCCTCTATCAGGCGATGAACCTGGCCTTCGCCGACCGTGACTTCTACTACGGAGATCCCTACACGCCACCGGTCGAACCGATCGAGGGTCTGCTTTCCAAGGAGTACGCTCGCAAGAGATTCGAGCAGATCGACTGGGAGCGGAATGATCCGAATGTCAAACCTGGCGACCCCTATCAGTTCCAGGAGGGCGAAAATCCCTATCTCGAGCTACTCGAGCAGTGGACCCCGATCCCACCTTCGGGAGAGGCGGAAGGGGAGGGGAGTTGGCAGCAGAGTCTCATGATGAGCCACGACGAGGCCTTTGTCGCCGGGACCACATCGATCCAGGCGGCGGATGCCGAGGGGTGGGTCGTCTCGGTGACACCAAGCGGCGGATGGATTCCGGCCTTTATTGCCGGTCGCACCGGTGTTGGCTTGTCCCAGCGGATGCAATCGTTTGTGCTCGATGAGCGGCTCAATCCCTACAATCTCGTCGAGCCGGGCAAAAGACCTCGCGCCACGCTGACACCGGGAATGGCCTTGAAGGATGGCAAACCCTATCTCTCGTTCGCAGTCCAGGGCGGAGATACCCAGGATCAAAACCTGCTGCAGTTCTTCTTGAACGTGGTGGAGTTCGGCATGAATGTGCAACAGGCCACCGAAGCCCCCAACCTCGTGAGCTATCAGATGCAAAGCTCGTTTGGCGACCACAAGTCAGAGCCGGGGCGCCTCACCGTTCGCGAGGATGTGCCCTCCTGGGTTCAAAACGAGCTACGCCAGAAGGGCTACAAAGTAGAGACGCGGTCGCGCACCTCGGGTCCCATCACCGCCATTGTCTTCGATCTCGAACACGGCACCATGTGGGGCGGCGCCAGCGACTTTGGCGAGGACTATGGGCTTGCGTGGTAGGGGGTCTCGGATCCTCTGCAAGCGTCAGCATCGCCCGTGCGAGTCTCTGTTGATCCTCACGCGGTAGGGCGCGAAGCTTTTTCTCGGCCGAGCGACATGCCCCATCGCGACAGAACTTCCGCCACCTGATCCCAACTGAATTCAGGCACAGTGATTCCCTCCTTGGATAGTTTGAACGATTATTTCTTATTACAGGTCACGTCTCATCGAGCCCAGCCACGATTCGAGCTGACGAGCGGCCAGATCGCGACCGCCCAGACCAAAGGCCAGGGCTATCGCGACACCCACGGCACCAAGAAGAATGCCGAAAGCCAGGTTGATGATGTCTTCGGCGAGGCCGGCCTGACGCAGTGCCATGGCAGTCGCCAGGATCACGATGGCTGCCTGCGCCAGGTTTCCCATCAGGTCAGCTCCACGAAGCGAGCTGGAGCGCACAGCGCCCGCTGCAATCGAGGCGAGATAGAACCCCACCGCCAGAATGACCACTCCGAGCAGCACGTTGCCGGCAAACGCCGTGAATGTGGTGACGATTCCAGCCAGGCGATCAAAATGCATGATCTCCAGCGCTTCGATCGTCGCTGCGAGCATCACCGCGATGAGTACGATATAGCCGACAAGCTCGGAAGGTGATCGACCCTCGGTGATATCGCCGTCTCCGGCGGTGCGAAATCCGATTCGTTGCAGAATCCTGTCGAAACCGATTCCGGCCAGAAGTCTGGTGACCAGCTCCGAGACCAGACGTGCGATCAGGTAGGCCACGAAGATCACGACGCCGGCGCCAAAGATCTGCGGTATCGCGGCCAGAATCTGGTTGAGCATGTCGCTTGCAGGCCGTGTCAGGGCATCGATCTGCAGCGCATCCAGGGCCGCGATCACCACCGGTATCAGAACCAAAACGTAGACCACGTAGCTCAGAAGTGATGAGAGGCTGCGCTCGCCGATCACATTGCCCACTCCCAATCGCTCTCCGAGACCGTCAGCGCCCGCCGCTGTCAGCACACCAGCTACGACGCGTTGAACGATTCGTGCCACGAACCAGCCGACAGCCAGCGCCAGGAGCGCCACGAAGATGTTGGGCAGGTAGGCCATGACTTTGCTCAACATCTCATTGACAGGTGCCAGCAGACCACCGAGATTGAGTGCGTCGAGAACGACTGGCAGGAAGAGGAGAAACACCAGCCAATAGACGGTCTCCGCCAGGGCTTTGCTGGCAGGGATGGCTCCCTCTTCCTCCCCGGCTCCAGCGCTTAGGCGATTGTCCAGACCGGTCGCTGCAAGACCCTTGCTGACCGCGAAACGTGTTCCTGTAGCAACAAGCCAGGCTATGAGTGCGAGCAGCCCGGCCGAGATCAAGTTGGGTAGGAAGCTGAAGATCTCGTCGAGAAACCGGGTCAGAGGTTGTGTAGCCGCTGGAAGCTCGAGGACAGAGAAGAAAACCACGAGCACAAAGACCATCAAGATCCAGAAGACGACCTTACCTGCGACCTCTTCGACGTTTGGACCTTCCTCGGTTTTGTCGCCTCGGACCCAGCCGGCGATCTTGTTGTCCACGGTGGTTCTTTTCAGAATCCCCCGCGTAATTGCCGCACCAATTCTGGCGACGACCCAACCCAGTACCAGGACCCCCAGCGCGATCAGGAGTTTGGGTACATACCCGGTCAAGACTGGCCGTAGCTGTTCAAAATAAGCTGCCATGGCTCCCTCCTTTCACCAGCGCCGCGAACTCGTTCACAGTGCGATCAGGCCCCATAGGCGGCGCCGAAGCGCACCTCATGATCAAGCGCGGCAGTGGATCGGCGGCCACACCCCCAAGTGTGTCCTGTCTATGATCCAACGATTCGATTTCAAAGACTTCGACCAATTATATACGGGATATTTTCGGATACCAGCACGCAAAACGTGGACGACAACCAAAAGTCCAGATCGAGCTCTGATGGTGTTCGACCGGTTCGACCCGGAGGTGTTTCTGCCAGATTTTGAGCCCGAAAACAAGAGTACGTCACCCGCGGCGCTGCAGTGGATCGCCAAGCCAATGGGCTCGAGGATTGACCTCGCTGATAAAGATGCGCTCTTCGCAGCTCTGGATGAGGAGCATAGGCGCTGAGCTTTTCGATTGACGCCAACGTTCTGCTGTACGCCTCGGACACGTCGAGCCCGTTTCACCCCTCTGCTCGCCGTTTTCTGGAGAAGAAAACTGCAGAGCCAGAGATTTGCTATGTGGCCTGGCCCACGGTGTTTGCCTACCTGCGGATCGCAACGCACTCCCGGATCTTCCAGACGCCGTTGACGCCTGGGGAGGCACTCGCAAACATCCAGAATCTGATCGCCCTACCGCGGGTGCGCACCCTAGGGGAAGAAGAAAGATTCCTAGAGGTCTACTCCGAGGTGGCTTCCCAGTTCCCGGTGCGCGGCGACCTGGTACCCGACGCCCATCTCGCAGCGCTGCTCCATCAGCACGGCGTCCGGACGCTGTACACGAACGATGCCGACTTCAGGAAGTTCGACTTCCTCGAGATCCGAGATCCGTTCGAGGCCTAGCCTGCAACCTTCCAATCACTCTGGAAAACCTCCTATGACTGGGGCTCGATCTCGAGGGTGTCCTGCAGAAAGCTCCAAATCCGAGGCTGGAGCCAGGAGAGGCGCAGTGGGGTCATGGAGAGAAACGCCAGCCGGTGCTTATAGTTGAGCAGGATCCGCTCCGGACGCCCCATGGTCTCCCAGAGAGCCTCTCGCGAACTCTCCGGGATGCAGTTGTCCTTGGCCGCCTCGACAATCAGAACGGTCGAAGGATCCACCCGGCCGGGATGGTTCGCTGGCTCGAAGATGTTGAACTTGGCCTCGACCCTCGATTCAACCTCCTCCTGGCTCCACCCGAACTCTGAAAGCGCCTTCGTCTTCATCCCCTCGCTTCGTTCCAGGTGGCATCGAACAGCCACTTGATGGACCAGGGCACCAGACATGACCAGCACTGTGGTTGCCACTCGGGGCTCTTGAACCGCCACCCCGGCCGCGACCATGCCTCCGTGGCTAAAGCCCACAAGTCCGATTCTCTCAGCGTCGATCTCGGGGCGGGCCTCCGCCCAATCGATGGTTCTGCGAACGTCGATGATCATCGTCCATTCCCGCTCGGCGCTCTTGTCGAGTCGCTCCATGAACGCTGCTTCGTCAGTGGCAGCCGCCAAGCCCTCCCAGTCGACGAGATCTCCCTCGCCATTCATGGTGAAAATGTTGACGCTTCCGCGGCTGTGCTTTTTTAGGTAGGCGGTCATCCTCTCCGCGGGATAATTGTTGCCGGCCGGAATTGGCAGGATGATCAACAGGGGTTTCTGGCCCCCCAGCTTGCTCTCGTAGTAATTGCCCGTGACCAGATTGTCCGGCTGGCCGTTATCGCCATAAGAGGAGAAGCGGATGTAGCGAACGCGATAGAAAGAGGTCTCCTCCTTGTCCAGCATCCGATTCTTGAAGACGATCTCCTGTTTTTCGTAGTCGGCGGTAGGGTGGGGAGGTAGCTCGCCGCTGTCGAGGCTCTTGGCCGGTGCAGGCGCGGCTGGTGAGCGGGTATAGGAGACGCAGCCCACAAGCGCGATCAGCGCTGCCGTTGCCGAACCATGCAGAACTCTCATCCGTCGCGAGTCGGCTCTACTCGTCAAGGTTGCCGGGGCTCTTCCTATTGGGGCTTTTCCCATGGGGCCGTAAGAATAACCTGAGACGAGATTGTCGGTCTAGAACGCCAGTCGCGCCCGTAGTCCAAAGACCCAGATCGAGCTCTGATCGGGATTGAGCGCCGGATCCTTTAGATATTGAATATCGGGGGTAAGCGCAATCTCGCGACTGATGCTCCAGCGATAGAAGACTTCAAAGGTGTACTGATCGGGTAGGTCGTGGCCGAAAGAGCTCGCGTTGGGCTCGCCCCAGTTGAAGCCGAATCCCAGGAGGTTGTGGCCCTGGACTCGCTGGTAGCCGAATCCTGTGCTGACCGATTTCTCCAGCAGGCTGCCACCGTCTTTCGCGTAGCCGGCCCGGAGAAAGGGCAGCCACCCTTTGCCCAGATAGCGGGCAAAAGAGAAATTGGCTCCCCAGCCGTCAGGAGTCATGGCGGCCTCCCGTTCATCCGCGTGCCAGATCGTGACGTGCATGTTGTCGAGATAGATCTGATCTTTTGACGGGGTCCAACCAAATTCGATGTGTTTGAAGTACTCGTGGTCGTTGAAAAAAGTATCGAAGCCGTCACCAGGATCGGTAGGGTCGGAGTTGGAGCCGGCAAAACCGCCAATGGCGAAGAACCGGTCGGTGATCATGCCGCCGGCGGCGAGACCTATGCCTTCATTGGGCGCAGGGATCGTCGCCGAGCCGGTGCTGAAAGCAAAATTCATAAAGCCGGTCCAGGGACTCGCCATGGCGTAGACATCGAGATAGTCGGTGACATCCACCCAGCCGCCGATAAGCGCCACGCGTCCTTTGAGAAGACGCTGGCGCCAGTAGAGATTGGTCAGCCGCAAACCCTGATCGCTGAAGGGGGGCTCGAAAAGACCTATGTAGCCGATCTCGAATCCAAAACTGCCAGGCGGGACATCAGAGTATTTGTGCCGATGCTCGACCTTCCACACAAAGGCGCCGGTGTTGCCCGATTCCCGACCGACCAGATCCCACGAGCCGAAGAATCGGACCATGCCGCTCGAGGCGCTGTCCCTGCCGGGGCTGTCGTCGGCACCGAGGTAGACAGCGGAATAATCGACACCAAAGGAAAGGCCTTTGTTCTCGACCAGGCCGGACTTCCAATCGGCCCACTGCTGGAGCAGTGGTTTCTCATCCTCGTCGAGACGAATCTGATTCTCGACCTGGCTGGGCCCACCAAAGGTTGGTCGCTGTTTCTGTTGGGTCTCATCGGTCGACTCTTCAGATTCGGCTTCCTCCTCGGCCGAGGCCGTGGCGGCTCCGCCACCCGAGCCCACCTCCTTGCCAGGTAGGTCTCTTTCGACCGTCAGACCGCTCATGAATTCACGCAATGTCTCTGCGTCCGTGACCGGCTCCCAATTTCTGTCCTGGGCCATCGACGGATAGAAAGTCGTGATGGCAAGAGCCATAGCAAGAAAACACCGGATGACAATCATCGTCCTAGTGCTCATCCGTTGTCGACCTCCCTGTCGAGCCGCTGGCCGTGAAGTCATAGAGTGGATACGGCCCCTCATCGGTCATCGAGGCTTCGGAGAAGTGGACGTGGCCGCTAAGCAGCACCACGCCCTCGGCGCCGGTCGATGCGATTAGCGCGTGCTCGGTAGGCGCGCAGCCGACAACGGACAACGTGGCGAACAGGGTGATGATGATAGATCTCATGTCACCGGTCTTGACTACTCCAGCTCGCGCAGGATCTGGATCCTCTCTCCGTCGAGGCCGCCGGCAAACAAGACGGCTCCAGCCAGGCAAAGCAGGGGCAGCGCAATTGTGAGCCTGTAGACGCGGCTTCTGTTCAGTGGTGTCTCCTCTTGCTCTCGAATAAGGTCGGGCACGACGCGCTCTCACGCGCCGTGCCCGGAACCTGAGGCGAACTCCTACTCGTCGAGAGTGTTCTTCCAGACTTCGCCGTCTTTCATGATCAGCTTTAAGTTGTTCGTGTAGTCCCTGAGGAGGGTGATGTCCTCGAGAGGGTTCCCGTCCACCAGGACCAAGTCGGCATAGGCGCCCGCCTCGATGACACCCAGGCCGGTGCCCTTGCTGGCTTTCTCATCAGCTGAGAGGTCTGGATACGCATCCTTGTACGGGTTCATTTCACCGGTCCAACCGAGGACGACTGCGGAATTCGACGTTGCCGTCTTCAGAATCTCTAGCGGTGTGAACCCGACAGTTTCCATGATGATCAGATTCTCGGCCTGCATCGGCCCGTTGTTCTGTCCGAACATGTCGCCTCCTGTGACGATGAGGAGGTTATGCTTTCTGGCCCACTCGATCATCTGCGTGGCACCCTTGTTGACCGCCGTTCCCTTGGCCTTCTGGTCCGCGCTGAAAAAGGTGATCTCGTCCGCGTTGCCGAACTGCACAAGGGCTACCCAGGCTTGCAGATCCAAAGCGGCGCCTTCTCTCTTCATCCGTTCCACGGTTTCCTCGGAAACGAGGAAATTATGTTGAATGAGGCGTACTCCGGCATCGAGGGCGCGATTAACGGATCGGTCGTGGTAGGCGTGGACGGTCGCGAAAGTTCCGTAGTCCTCTGCGACTTGCACGGCCGCCTGCATCTCCTCGAGGGTGAACTGGGTCGCGTGGAGTGGGTCGAACTCGCTCGCTACACCACCGCCACCCATGAGTTTGACCTGCGTCGCGCCGGCGCGAAAGTTGTGCCGGGCTGCCTTTAGGACTTCGGCCCGACCGTTGACGATGTGGGCGAAGTCGACCTCCTCGAGTCGGTTGGTCGCCCCCAACTCATCATTGAATCGTCCGGTGTCGCCGTGGCCACCCGTCTGGGAGAGGAACCCGCCGGACGGGAAGATCCGGGGCCCCGGAACTTTCCCAAGATTCACAGCCTTGGCCACTCCGAGGACGTTGCCACCGAGATCCATGGTGCTTGTGAAGCCCTGGTCGAGATAGGAACGCATGACGCTACCCGTCATCGCGCCGATCGCCATCTGGTCGAAGGCGTCACGGCCATCGAGCATGCCTTCCATGATGCTCAAGTGGGAGTGCATGTCGATCAGACCGGGGATCAGGGTGCGCCCGCCACCATCGATGATGGTCTCGCCTGGTCGGGAGGTGGCGGACGACGAGACTTCCTTGATCAGGTTGCCCTCTATGAGGACGTTGGTGTTTCCCGAGAGGCCGCTGGAGTTGCCGTCCCAGACCTTGACGTTCTTGATCAGAACCTGTGGTGGCGGTGGCTGTTCTTCGGTTTCCTGGGCGATCGCTGGAGCGATTCCCGTGAGCAGTAGCAGCGCAGCAAGCGCCAGGGCGAGTTTCGTGTTCGAAGTCATGTTCGTTCCTCCACTGGTTTAGTTGAGATCCGGTTATCGAGGGTGTTCTTGAAGACAACGCCGTCTCAGATGATGAACCTCCATTACATCCTGACTAACGGGCCGGCTCGACAGTTTGCTGCCGACCTGAAGTGTTTGCCGGATCTGAGAATCGTAGTCGTGAACGAATTGCAAGGTTTGACTTTTCGTGCCACTCTTGGCGACATTTTGCTGACATCAAGTCTCAGAGTCACTGTGGGGTAGTACCGTCTCTATGTCCTCGATTTCGACAGTCAACATCGGCTGGCTCAACCCTTTTCTCGAGATTCTCGACGAAGCCGGGATAGATTCTGCTGAGCTCCTACAAGTCGCCGATCTACCAATTCTGTCCTTCGACGATGGCTCTGCGATGGTACCTACGGCGAAGGTCTATGACTTCGTAGCCTTGGCAAACAAGGCGAGTGGAACGAACGATTTAGGTTTTCAGGCCGGTAGCTGTCTCGACATGAGCCTGCTCGTGCCCAAAACGGGAGGCTTGGGTCGACGACCCGGCGTGTTGACGGCCCTTGAACACTTCATCCACGTCGCTCTGAAGAGCAGCTCGAAGGTCGATATGTGGATTGAGACCGAGCCTGATAAAGAGGGGATGGTCGGTTTCCACTATCAAGGGAGCTTTGATTCCGAGAACCTGGCCTTTTCGACCGTCGAGCAATACATGGTGGCTCTGATGGTGCGACTTCTTCGCTACTCAAAGGGTCGGGCCTGGTGTCCAACATTGGTGAACTTCAGAGCTGCATCGGTGCCGATCCGATCCGCACGAAAGCTGCTTGGTCATGCGGAGATACGGTGTGGAGAGAAGACGACCTCGCTGATCTTTCCGGCTGATTGCTTGCATGAAGCACTCGAGCAGGACCCGCCAGCGGAGTCGATCGCGCTGAGACGGCACGATCGAGCCCGCAGTTCTCGAAATGAAGGGGAGCTGGTCTACATTCTGAGGCGAACCCTGGGAGCGTACTTGCCCGACGGCTCGATGAACATCAAGCTGGCAGCTCGACTGTGTGGAGTCAGCGTTCGAACGCTGCAGAGACGGCTGTCAGAGCGGGGCACCAGCTATTCTGAACAGCTGGAGGGTGTCCGATGCGCCACCGCGGTCAGACTGCTCGAGGATTCGAAGAAAAGAGTGACCGATATCGGCCGTGAGCTGGGCTACCGCGATCCGGCCATTTTCACCCGTGCCTTTCGGCGTTGGACGGGGGTGGCGCCCAGCGAGTACCGCAGGCGCCGAAAGCGCTAACGGTTACGCACGGTCGGTTGGCTGACCGTTATGTCGCCTGAGTGGACAGGAAGAAGAGGATGGACTCTTGCCTGTGTGGATTTGGGCTGGCCTGGTGATCTTGGTTAAGAAGTTATGAAAATATGTTATTCTATGCGTATGAGAACCTCGATCTCATTGGATGACAGGCTCGCGGAGCGCGTGCGAAGAAAGGCGACGGAGGAAGGGCTCAGTGTCAGCGCCTTTATCGCTCAAATCCTGGATGACGCTCTCAAGCGCCAAGAGGTTCGACCTTCACCCCCATTTCATTTGGTGACGGTTGGAGGCGAAGGAATCTACCCTGGGGTCGATCTCGACCGTCCCCGCACCCTGCTTGTTGCCGAAGACGAAGCACGCTACGGGCCGCGGAGCGATGACCCCTGATGCTCATCCCGGATGTGAACGTCCTCATCTACGCTCATCGCGAGGACTCGACACCGGACCACTCCCAATACGCTCGATGGTTGACTACCCTGGCTACTGGCAACGAGCCGTTCGCTCTCTCTGTCTTGACTCTCGCGGGTCTGGTGCGGATCGTGACGAACCGGCGTGTTTTTCGACGGCCCTCGACACTCGAAGAAGCCTTGGATTTCATCGACGAGTTGGTTCGGCGGCCCCAGGCTCGAGTTGTGGGTCCAGGCCCGGATCACCTCTCCATATTCGAGGATCTCTGCCGTCAAGCTTCGGCCACGGGGAAGCTCGTCGCGGACGCACAGCATGCCGCAGTGGCCATCGAGCATGGATGCACGCTGGTGAGCACAGACGCCGACTTCGATCGCTTTCCCGATCTTCGTTGGCAGCATCCGCTGCGGCTGCACCGCTGAGGATCTAGTGATAGAGGGGGATTAGGATGCGCAAGATCGGGTCGTCTGACAGTCGCCCCGGACATCTCATCGCCGAATCGCCTCATGTAGGACTACTCGATCGAGATCTCGAGCTCGCGATCCAGTGCCCTGGCCCAAGCGCGAAGAAATCGCGCAGTCGGGTTACTTTGCCAGCGTTCAGCCTGGGCGATGGCCTGCTGCGAGCAGTCCAGTCGCTCACCCATCTCCTGTTGTGTGACTTGCGCATCTTCGCGAGCACTCCGCAGAAGATATCCGAGTGGCATCTCCTCCCAGGGAGGGATCATGCCCCATCGACGGAGGGTCTTCCATTCGATATAGCCTCTCGGCTTTCGGCGACGTAGCCTCGATGGAAGCTCTATCGGCGGACTTGGCGTAGGCGCAACATAGGTTCTCATCGATTCCTCTTTGGTATTTGGCGAGACCACTCGTCGAGCTGCTTGGCAGAAGGTTCACGACCCCCCAATCGAACCATCAAGTCCTCTAGCGCCCCCAGTGCGGGTTCGACGTCGCGAATCTTGGCCAGCGTGCGGAGCCTGATTAGATCCAGGTCGAAAGCCGAGCCCTCTCTGAGCCGCAATGCGTTGACGGCATCGACCTCTGATTTCCAATTATCAATACGGAGTACTCTCCAACCTCGATGATGGCAGCCCTGTCGCCTTCGTCGAGATCTGCGCTGGGGAATTCCAAGAAAACCTGGTGCTCTTCATGAATCCAGTGTCTGCCCTGGCGCTGAAACCCGACCGTCTTGAGCTGACGCTCACTCTCTTCTCCCAGCCTCCCGACAAAGTCCAGATCACCGGTGCGATATGCGCCACCGGAGTAGAGCTCGACAGCGGGCTCCACCGACGAGGACGGGTCGCGCGTCCACGGTAGACGAGAGGGACTGTACCCAAGCTGCTAGAGCGGCGACCCGCATCGGTCCGTCATCCAGAGAGATCGCATTGAGGAAATTCTCTTCTAACACAATATAAACATTGTATCATGTTGTCACCTTGTCTCACGGTGCCAAGCCTGACCGGTGCTCGACCTTCATCTGGGCTGTTCGTCGCGGCGCCGGAGACACTTCGAGCGAGTTCCCCAACCCGCTTTTCGTCTCTTGAAACAGAGCAATTGGGCTGAAAGGAGCGATTGTGCTGAGAATGAAAAGGCGACTGACGATCTCGGATCAGAAATGCGACACTGTATGTATGAAACGTACAAGTCTTATGCTTGATGAATATGTGCTTGAAGAAGCACTTCGTCTGGGTGGCGAACGGACGTATTCGAAGACCGTCAATCGAGCCCTGGACGAGTTCGTCCGTCGAATCAAGGCGCGCAAGATCCTCGACCTGGGTCAATCGGGGCTGTGGAAGGGCGATCTGGACGAGATGCGCGGTGACAAAAAGGCTCGAAGTCGGTGATTCTGGTCGACTCGTCTGTCTGGATCGAATTCTTCAAGAAGAGCGGCGACCTCGATCTCGAGGCCAACTTCGACCTCGACGAAACCGTTACCTGTCTGCCGGTCATCCAGGAGGTGCTACAAGGCTTCGATGACCAGAGGGCCTACACGATCGCTCGAGAGGCGATGCTGGCCTTTCCCATTGTCGAGTCTCCACTGACCGAAGATCTCTATCATCACGCTGCCGATCTCTATCGCTCGGCGCGGCGGGCGGGGTTGACGGTTCGCTCCGGCGGCGACTGTTTGATTGGTGCCTGTGCGTTGCGCAACTCGTTGACCGTGCTGCACCACGATCGGGACTTCGATGCGCTGGCGCAAATCTCGCCCCTGGATGTTCGTAGGCTCTAGACCGTGGCGAAGCGGGGTAAGCTAGGAGCTTGCTGTGGTACCGATCATCGACACATAGAAGCCATCGCTCGAGCATGTTTGGGATCGCCTGCGAAACCGACCGAATGAAGAGGCTCGTACTTCTGGTGCTGGCGTGTTCGGCCATCATCGGCGTGTCTCCGATCTTCTCCCAAGAGGACTCCCCTGGGAGCTCAGAGACGCCGTTCTACCTACCGACACCGGCTGGCTGGCGAACTGAAACATTGGCCTTTCCACTCGAATTTGCGCCACTACTCTTCGACCGCGGGCTCGAGGAGCTGCGGTTTGCTCCTGGAATGTTCGAGCAGGGCGGCGAAGATTTTTGGACCTATGCTTTCGTCTGGTGGCTGCCGGCAGGATCAGAGATCGAGGCAAATCGGCTGGCTGTAAATCTGGAAACCTACTTCAGCGGTCTGGCTCGAGCCGTCGCCAAGGACAAGGGGCTAGCGGTAGATGATGCAGTCTTTGAGGTCGAGATGACAGCTGTCGAGGGCGGGGCCACGCCCTGGGATTTCGAGGGGAGGGCGGAGATCCTCGATGCGTTCGTCACGACCGAGACTGTGGAGTTGAGTATTCGCGCCAAGTTTGTGCTCTGTGTCTCTCGGCATCATGGTGCCCTGCTCTTCGAGCTCTCGCCACAGTCTCTCGACCATGATGTCTGGCGGACGTTGGGAGAGATCCGCGACGGTTTTCGCTGCGACAGATAGACCGCTGCAGCATTCTGGAGAGCCAGCTTGGATGAATGGATTCTAAGGACATGAGTATGCGAGTGCCGAGCTCTACATCACCTGGTCAAGATCGCCTAGAGGTTCGAAGGTTGGTCTTGACCCTGTCGGTGACCGGGGTGATCCTATTCGGCGTCCTCCAGTTCTCTTTGGTGGATCGGGCCGAGGCCCAACGCAAACAGGGCGATAGTCTGATCCTGGCTGATTTCAGCGATAGCCCGGTGGGTGGTCTTCCCAAGACCTGGACCTGGAAGAAAGAGGACAACGATAAGAACAAGCCCTACAAGATCGTCGAGGAGAGTGATGGCAATCGGTATCTCGCAGCGGATGACAATGGTGAGTCGGTGATTCTGGGAAATGAGCTCCAGTGGGATCTGAACGAGTATCCCTATTTGGAATTTCGTTGGCGAGCTCGGAGCCTTCCAGAAGGTGGAGACGAGCGGTACGGCGACAAGAACGACAGCGCCGCCGGGCTGTACGTTACGTATCGCAAGAAGGCCGGGATGGTTCCGATCAGCGCCAAGTTCGTCTGGAGCAGTACTCTGCCGGTCGGTTCAGCGACGCGGCGTAGTGGTGTGGGAAGACCCTTCAATGTGGTGGTCGACAGCGGAGATGAGCATCTGAACCAGTGGCGAACTCATGTGGTGGACCTGACCGAGATCTTTGAGAAAACCTTTGGTGGCAAGCCTCCGAAGAAGGCCATTGGAATCGGTGTGCTCACCGACGCCAACTCGGTCGGTGGGATAGCGGCCGCGGACTACGACTACATTCGAGCCCTAAGAGACGCCAAGCCTACAATCTCTGTCAGCGATATCCTCGAAGCCGAGTAGAGGCAGTCTGTCTGATTGGGCTATTGGTCCTCTTCAACGGGGTGAGCTTATCCGCTGCGACCGTCATTGGCAGAGGGCGCATCGTTTGCAACCCTGCAGCAGCAACACGTCGCGGTCAGTAGTCGATATGTCTACCTACCCAAGCCGGTCGTCGTGCTGGTCTCTCAGGAGATCGTGGAGAACTATGTGGCTATACGGGTCCGGCTGAAGGCGTATGTGATGGATACTAAGTTCGAGAAAGCCTTTGTCAATGATGTGACCCTGCGTGTGCTCGATTCATTTTCCGATCTTGGCATTCAACCGCCGGCGATTCTTCACCGGCGAATCGAAGACCTCGATTCGGGGCAGACCACCGATCTACGTGTGGCCGGTTCCTGACCGGGACTCAGGAATATCGAAGGTGACCTGGGCGGGTTCCTAGTTCGAGTCGTCTTTGTCGAAGACTTTGTCCAACAAGCCTTCGAGGGCTTTCTTCCCCATACCTTTCGCCGCGTCTTTGTACAACGAGCTGTCGATGCCGACGTCCGGCTCTCCCATCGATCCCTCTACGTTGAAGGGCAGGGTAGTCCAACCATCTTCGGTCAGCCCATCGATCGCTCCCTCGAGTGAATCGATATGAACTTGATCACGGGGAAGTCTTACCGCGATCTCCATGTCTAACGGCCCGGCGAGATCGATTTCACCCACGCCGGAGATCTGCATGTTCTCCAGCGCAAGCATGAAGGGTTGAACCTGAATCTTGCCGTCGGCGACAGTGAATTGAATCTCGGTCGCCTGGTATTGATTTCCGGTTATGAGGGGCTCCCCTAGAATCCGCTCGATAAGCGAAACCATTGGGAATGCCGGGATTTCACCAGTCTCGAGACGAAGGGTTCCGTCGCCGGCGATCTGATTGAGATCGGGTCCGCTGCCGATCAGAGACATCTGGAGCGAGGCGGGGCCAAAGGCATCGTCCCCCTTGGCTTTCATCAGAGAATTGAGATCGCATTCTCCACCGGCTTGCAAGGTAAACGGCGGAGGTTGCTGTTTGAGATCCAATTCTAGAGCGGCAATCTCGAGCGATGCGTTGTCCGTATCGATACCAAACTCGGTGATCGATACGCGACCTCGGTCGACAGCGATCCGCCCACGGCTGCCTTTGATCACCAGGTCTCCAGCCGAGATCTGCTCGACCTGAATCGATCCCTTGGCGGTCAGACCCAGGATCGGATCGGCCACCGCCGAGTCCAGATGAAAGTCGCCTAGCTGGAGATTGAGGCCGGTAATGGTTGTCTCTGAGGGTGATTGGCCTTCGATCCGAGAGACCATGGAGCCATTTTCGACTCGAAACTCGGCAATCGTCACCGTAGGCTGAAAACCCGCTTCATCCTGGCTAGCCTCTGCCGTCCCAGGTTGGTCAACGGGAGTTTTGGGCTTGGCCTTGGAGCCTCCTTTTCCAGACTGGCTCTCGGAGGGCTTCGATACCACAACGAGCTGAGGCTGCTCGATGACGATCTGATTCACGATCACTTCGCCCTTGAGGATCGGCAGCAGTTGGTAGTCCACCACCACACGTCCGATGTCGGCGGTCATACTGCCACTGGCAAGCTCACCCTCGGCATGCGCACTCTCGATGTACAGACCCTTGAAAGGGCTGATCTGAAAGGACTCCGCCTGAATCTGGATGCCCCCCTTTTCATTGATACTTTGAAGAAGTTTCTGCCCCAGCTCTTCGGGATCCAGGGTGAAAATCAGGTAGGCAACCACTCCTGCGACGATCAGGAGAACGACACAAATACCGATCAGGATGTTCTTGAACATTGCTTACTCCTTGTGGCAAACCTATCTCAGAAGCTGGGCGCGCGTCTCGACTTCGTCGGGATTGCGCACGATATCAGCATGGGCCAACACATGAAGTGGAAGCTCCTCGTAGGGCATCTCATCTTCCGCAAAGATACGACCTACGGCGTTGTTGTTGTAGTCCATCAAGTGTTCGTTTGGAGTGTTGCCGGGTTTTTTTTCGTGGGCATCGGTTACCTGCTTGGCGAAGTCTGCGCCAAACTCTCGAGTCAGCATGTAGCTCCACGACACATGCCGAAGTGCATCCTTGAGCCAGTACTGCTTTGGAAACTCCTGCTCGGAGTAGTCGCGCGCGTTGTCTGTGATCCTGATGAGCGCGGGTACCCGGAGCGGATAGGCCGAGACAAGGTCGATCTGATCGTCGGAGAGTTCGACGTCGGCCGCTTTGGCGATTTTTTCGATATCGGGTTTGCTAAAACGAAGTCGGAAACGCTTGCCCTGTCGCTCGGTGTAGACAAGGGCTGGCATCGTGGTGTCATCGATCCGAACCAAGACTTCACCACTAAATTCGAAGTCGCCTACTAGTTCGTTCTCGAGAAAAAGCTCTTCGAGGCCATTGATGATTTCGGTGACCGCCTGGCCAGGATTGGTAAGCGGCAAGCTGTGGATGTGCATATAGCCTTTCGAGAACCCGTCGAAGGGAAACCCTCGGGGCCGATCGGAAGGGTCGAACAAGACCTCGAAGTTGTCGATCACGACACCACCTCGCCTCTGAACCGGTCGATTGACATAGACCACCGTCTCGGCGGCCTCGAACTTTGATCTGAGCTGCCTTTTGTCTTTGGGCTTCAGATCGAACATCGCGCTGAGATTCGAGATCCTCAATCGAACCAGGGTCGGCGAGAGGGTGATTTTGTCGAAGTCGAGCTGCTGAACAGTGATGCCAGCGCCTGCGAAATTGCCTGCTATTCTGGGCAGTACCGCGCCGACAATCTTGGGCACGGCTACAGACGCCAAACCCCAAAGGATCAGCCAACAGACAGCGAAGCTAAGCAAGAATTTGGTCAACCGACTCATATGGAAGCTCCCTCCTCGATCTTCCTGGCGGGTACTCTTGTTGACGCGACTATAGTAATCGCTCGGCCAGCCGACAAGAACGGATAGACCCTCGACTATTTCAACAGATCCACTGAAGAGTGGCTAGCCAGTCTCGTTGGAAGACTCTTGGCTCGAGAGATACTCTGACGACGCGTTGTCCAAAAGTAGCCCAAGGACCTTGTCCCGGACCCTCTCGGCAAGATCGTCTGGTGTGATGTCGGTTGCGGAGGGCCGGATCATTGTGCCGAAAGCGACCCGCACCGCGCGGTATTGCGGGATATCTCGGATACTCGACAGGTCGTGTCGTCGCCCCAGCTCGCGACGAGCGCTGGCTGGGATCGGGATCGATTTGAGCTTCTCACCGACCGGATAGACCGCGGCTGGGATGATCGGTGTGTCATTGCGCAGCGCCAGAGCCGCAAAGCCTCGATGGAATCTCGAAGGAGGCGCCGAGAATTCGTTGGCGAAGATGTAATCCTCCCCTTCGGGGAAAACACCGAGAATCTCGCCCTCCGAGAGCACCTTCTTGGCTTGCTCGAAAAACTGCGCCGCGCCTCCACCCGAAAGGGTCGGCACAAATACGACACCGAGCTTTCTCATGATCGAGCCCTGGATCGGGACCCGGCTCATATAGTTGGCAGCGACCCAGGCGATATACCGCGGTACGACGCTCGATATGATCTGCGGATCCTGACCCGAGCGATGGTTGGAAACCAGGATTGCGGGTCCAGATTTCGGAAGGTTGTCCAGACCAACGGCCTCGATGCCCATCCTTGCATTGAGGATGGGCCGCAGGACCGATCTCAGTCCCCCGTACCAAATCTTGATCGATTTGGGTCTACCGGTCCTGGTCGCAGGGTGGCTGCGAATGCGAATCTTGACGGCGGTATCGGTCTGGCGATTGATCGTTTTCAGCTCCTGAACCGTCGCCAACCAAAGAAGCCGACCATCAACGCGAGACCCAGTCCAGCTACGGTCATGACGCTCGACCAGGCGGAAGTGTTGCCCGACTCGAACCCGTCGGAGAAGATTTCTGCCGGGTCACCCGTAGCCTGGAGCTCGAAACACATCTCGGCGTTGGGGTTGGGTCCCCAGTGAGGGCCGCCTTCGACGAAGGACGGGTTGAAAGCGATTCCTTTCGGGCTGCGGGAGCCAGCGTCGGGGTTGCCGATAAGCCAAATCCAATCAACCAGCCCGCCAGCGGCGGCAGAGTTGTTGACAACGGTGATCCAATACTTGCCCCGGGGAAGATGTTGGTTGAGATTGACATCATACCGATAGACGGTGAACGCGGAGATGTTTTGTCCAGTGGCAGCCCGCACGGTGTTATTGGGCAAAGTTGCCACCAGGGCGCCAGGTACGCCATCGATGCCGGGTGTCCAAAACTGGTCCTGCCAGATCTTGATTTGGAAGTTGTCGTTGAAGACGACATTGGTTGAATAGGCGCCGCAGAAGGAGAGCTGGTTCAGCGTGGCCCCGATATTGATCTTGAAGTTGTCGGTCATGGCCTGAGAGGCGCTGGCGCAGTTGTCACATTCCATATCGGACGGCGGAAAGAACGGGGGCGTCGTGTCGACAGCTTGGACGATGCCCTCTGAACCGCCATCCCGGACCCGCACGACCTGTCTCGTGATGTTGTTTGCAATATCAGGGTCAAGACGCTCGCTGAAGATGATCGCAGCGTTTCCGAAATCGAAGTTGGCGCCACTGTCGATGTTCAGACTCACGTTGCACTGAGCTGCCGCGCCCGCATTCAAGCTCAAGTTCCAATTGATCAGGCGATCTACTGGAGGACCAGCGCCGCAGCTGTCGCCAAGAAACGTCGTGTCCGCAGGCAGCTTGTCCGTTACTGTGACCGACGCGGCGTTGGCTGTTCCGTTGTTCTTCGCGGTCAGCGTGTAGAGGATGGACCCGCCAGGATTCTGGACAAATGTGTCGACACCTTTTCTGATGCTCAGGTCGGCCTGGCTTCCGATAGGGACTCCGGCAACTCCTACGGCGACCAGCCGAATTGTCGCAGGCAGAGGAATCCAGGGCAGGTTGATACCGAGGTTGCCTACGAGATCGACGAAGATTACTCCGGTCCCGCCCAGAGCGCTGGCAGCAGGAATGATCACCGTATCAACATAGTTATTGCCTGTTGCGTTGAGGGTGGTCGTTGCAATCACGGTACCGGTGAGACTCACCGTTGACGAGTCGCTGATGAGTCCACCCAAGAAGCTGAAATCGAACTTCGTGTTTGCCGTAAGAGTGTGCGTGCCAGGCACGTAGTTACCACTCAGTCCTGTCACAGTGATCGAACCGGGACCCGGACCCTGAAGATGATTTGTGCCCGAAATGCTTATGTCGGTGAAAAGCGGGAAGCCCCCGCTGCTTACAACTGTTTCGTCTGTAGTCAGGGAGCCGGCTCCAAATGCTATTACGTTGGCATTGCCGGGAAGAAGAGGATCGCCACCAGAGGACCCGATTGCACCCGTTACAAAGCTGTAGGCCCCGAGCGTATTCGGGCTGGAACCGTTGAAGGTCGTGACGGCTGAATCCTTGACGTCGTCACCGGTACCCATCAAGCCCAGGCCGTCGGCGTCGCCGGGGTACTTGTAGAGTAAAGAGGGATCACCCGTGATCAGGGTGTAGGTTTCGCTGTTTGCCGTGCCGGTCAGAGCTAGCGCTGCAACCACGAAGGTAGATACGATAGTTTGACCAACTAGACGGTTGCGCGTCATTAGTGTTCCCTGAAATGTGGCCCCGGTACCAAGGCGGGGCGGACCGGCCAGAGTGATTATTTTCTTGAGAGGAGCTTAGCACGGTGCGTTGGTATCACCCCAGGCTCTGGCACGGGATGGATCTTGGCAGTTGGCTCGGACTGCTGATTCGAAATCGGTTTCAGGTCAGCCTGAGTCGGACTCCGATGGCCATCGTCGTGACCGTCGTCGCGATCGGAAATTCGATCGGGCGATTTCTGCAGTATCTGCTTTTTGGCAGAGCCTTGCGAGCAGTTGTGATCGACGAAGATCCCATATTTATCATCGGGCATTGGCGTTCAGGTACTACGATGCTGCACGAAACCTTGGCCCTCGACTGCCGGCACAAGTGCCCTGGCACCTACGAGTGTCTAGCACCACATCATGGAATCCTGACCAAGAGTCTCATGCACCGGTGGGGAAAGTGGCTCTTACCGTCGACCCGCCCGATGGATTCCATGGCGATGGGCTGGGAACGACCACAGGAGGATGAGCTAGCGCTGTGCGCCATGGGACTGCCCTCGATCTACATGAGCTTGGCGTTTCCAAGCAACGCTGTTCAAGGCACCGAGTCTCTCGATTTCGAGTCCGCTCAATCAGAGGATCTGGCAATCTGGAAAGCAGCTCTGCTGCGATTTGCCCGACAGATGACTTTTAGAGATGGCCGAAGACTGGTCTTGAAGTCGCCTTCCCACACGAGCCGACTCGAGGTATTGCTACAGATCTTTCCAGACGCGCGGTTCGTGCATCTGGTTCGTGATCCCCACGATTCCTTCTGTTCGACTCTCAAGATGTGGAGGAAGTTGGGGTCGAGTCACAGCTTGCAGCGAGTTGGCGAGCCCCCGGACCTCGAGGATCGAGTATTCGATACTGGGGACAAGCTACTCCGGTCATTCAAGAAGTCCAGGCATCTCGTGGCGGCAGAACGTATCTGTACAATTCGTTTCGAAGATCTGATTGCTAATCCGGTTCTGGAGGTTCAGAGAATCTACAGCGACTTGAGGTTGGAGGGCTTTGAGACGTTTGTGAGGCCGCAGCTCGAGAATCATCTGAAGGAGCTCGGCGAATGGAAAGTGGAGCAATACCGAATGGATCCCAAGCTCAGAACGCGGATTACCGATCGATGGGGGCCGATATTTTCCGAGTATGGATACGGACCGAACTTCAGAGCTTCTGCCCTGGATCTCCAAAGCCAGTTTGCTGAGGCGGACCGCTGATCAAGGTCGTGGAAGTTCAGGGTGGCAAGGGACTGAGCGAATTCGTTCGGTTTCCATACTCATTCTATCGTGGCGACCCTCATTGGGTACCTTCGCTGCGCAAGTCGGAAAAGGATCGACTGCGACCTGAGATCAATCCGTACTTCGAGCATGCCGACCGACAGCTATTTGTCGCCTACCAGAACGGGGTAGCGAAGGGGCGGATCGCTGGAATCGACGACCGGCGGTACAACGAGATCCTGGAGGACAGCGCTGCCTTCTTTGGATACTTCGAGGCCGCTTCTGTCGAGGTGGCCCAGGAGCTGTATCGATCTGTCCAGAACTGGGCTGCTCTGCGTGGTCGCAGTCGATTGATGGGTCCGTTTAGTCCTTCACAAACCGACGTGAGCGGCTTTCTGATTCACGGTTTCGGTAGAGATCCGGGGATCATGATGGCATACAACCCACCCGAGTATGGTGCCTATGCCGAACAGGCCGGTTTCCGGCGCGCGATGGATCTTCTGAGTTGGGACTTGGACCTACGCAGCCAAAGAGTGCAGCGTCTTGGGGTGTGGGCGAAGGGAAACCTTACTTCACCAGCCGAGCTCATCATTCGTCCCCTTGCCATGAATCGCCTACTCGATGAGCTTGATGTTTTTCGGCGGATCTACAGCGCAGCATGGGAGAACAATTGGGGATTTGTACCCCCGACTGCGCCAGAAGTCGAGTACCTCGGTCGGCAGCTGGTGCAGATAGCTGATCCCGAGCTGACGCTGATTGCCGAGGTGAAGGGTCGTCCTGTCGCGATAGCGGTTGGGATCTACGATTTGAATCAGATCTTGCGGGGGACAAACGGGTTGAGAACTCCACGGTTCTTGATGCGTTACCTGCGTCGCAGGAGTCTTATCGATCGAGGAAGGCTGTACCTTCTTGGAGTGCTGCCCGAGTTTCGAGGTCCAGAATGGAGAATCTTTTCTCTGTTGACCCATGAGCTTTATCGCCGTGCCCTACATCAAAAATGCCACCGAATCGAGCTCGGTTGGATTCTGGAAGACAACAAATCGGCGAATAAAGCAGCTGCGTGGTTAGGCGCTGAGCACACGAAGACCTACCGGATCTACGAGAAGAATCTCGATACCGACCGATCGACCTAGAGCACCAGGCTCATTCCGCTGTCAGCAACGATCGTCTGCCCCTGAATCGAGTCGGCGAAAGGGCTACACAGAAAGAGCACGACATTCGCGATACTCGAGTCTGTCACCAGTTGGCCGGAGGGGGATTCAAGCTTGGCGCGGGCGAGAAGCTCCCTACCTTTCGGATGCTTTTGGAGTGTGGGCGAGTCGATTGCTCCCGCGGCGACTCCGTTGACTGAGATCCCCTTGGGTCCCAGCTCGACGGCAAGATAGCGGATCAACGCCTCAAGTGCCGCTTTGGTAACACCGATTGCTCCATAGCTGGGAATCACGCGCTGACTGCCGAGACTCGAGATGGCAACCATCTTGCCCCTGTTGCCCTCCATCAGCCTTCCCGCCTCTTTGGCACAGAGCAGAAAAGCTCGGGCTCCAGTATTCATTGTCAGATCCCACTGGTTGGCCCGAAGCTCGGTCACAGATTTGAACGAACCGAGGATTGCACTGTGTACGAGGATGTCCAGGCCGCCTTCCCGTTCGATGACTTGAAACATCTCGCGGATGGCTGTGGGATCTACCAGGTTGGCAGGTAGTGTGAGCGCCGAGCCGCCACTCGATCGGATCTGTCTCTGAATCTTTTCGGCATCCTCGGTGTTGCTTCTATAGTTGAGGAGAACCTCGGCACCGTGACGAGCCAGCTCAACCGCGACCCTGGCTCCCAAGCCTCGGGAAGCCCCAGTCACCAACGCGCGTTTGCCACTCAGATCTACCATTTTCTCAGCAGCAGACTCGTGCACTGACCACCAAAACCGAAAGAGTTGGACAGAGCGTAGTCGATTCTCGCTGTGCGGGCAGAGTTGGGCACGTAGTCCAGATCGCAGGCCGGGTCTGCCTCGGCATAGTTGATTGTCGGATGAATTGTTTGTCGTTGCAGAGACAATGCTGTTGCAATTGCCTCGACGGCCCCTGCTGCCTCGGTCAAGTGCCCGATGGAGGACTTGGTCGAGCTGACTGCGACGGTTCTTGCGGCAGGACCAAATACGGATCGAATTGCGGTGGTTTCGATGCGATCGTTGGCCTGGGTCGATGTACCGTGGGCATTCACATATCCGATCATCGAGGGGTCGATCTGAGCATCCTCCAGACATCGAGACATGGCCATGATTGCGCCACGGCCCTCGGGGTGGGGATCGGTGGCACGATACGCATCACAGGCGGAGCCAACACCGACGATCTCCGCGTGAATCCGGGCACCTCTACCTACTGCATGGTCGTAGTCCTCGACTACCAGCATTCCGGCACCTTCACCAAGTACGAACCCATCTCGGTCGGCATCGAAGGGGCGACTCGCTCTAGGTGGATCGTCGTTGCGTCGCGATAGCACCCGCAGCTGACAAAACGATGCAAGCCCTAGAGGCGAGATCATGGAATCGGCTCCTCCCGCGAGGACGATGTCTGCCGAATCCCGACGTATCCATCGAACTGCAGCCTGCAAAGCTTGCGCACTCGCCGCACAGGCGGTGTCGACGCACATGACCGTTCCATCAAGTCCATGAAGCTGCGCGATTGCGATTGCCAATTGCCCTGGGTCTCGGCGCTTGGAGGCGCCCGAGTGCACAAACCGCTGCGTATGCTTTAGGTACTCCCCACGATCGAAACTGTTGTCAACACTCATCGCTCGTGCGGCAGGAGAGAACACTTCATCATGCCGGAAATCTCCGAAACCGGGGGCGATGACCACAGAGGCCCGACTTGGGTCCCAGCGAGTACTGTCTAGCCCCGCATCGCGGAGGGCAGCTCGAGTTGCGGTAGTGGCAAAGCAGGTCTTTCGACCAGGTTTCACCCGATCCGATCGCGCGAGAACCGCAGGGAAACGGTCATCGTGAATCTCGGCCGCAATCCGAGTTGGATACATCGATGCGTCGAAACCCTGGATCTCTGCTACTGGCGACAAGCCTTCTATCAATCCAGTCCAGAACGTATCCAGATCCGAGCCCAACGGAGAGACGACGCCCATTCCCGTTATCACCGCTCGGCGAGACAGGGCGGTCATCTAGTCCTTGTTCTCAGATTGCGAGTCGGTTTGAGTTGAGATGAAATTGACAACGGTTCGAACCGTGATCAGTCGTGGCAGATCCGCTCCGCGGACCTCTTTCCCGAGGCGGTCCCAAGGGTACTCTGGCTGGAGCGATCGAAGCCGCTTCAATCCCTCGCTCGTTACCCGGTCTTCGATCATCCAGCGCCGGTCGGACATGTCGAGGGAGCCTTTCCAGATCTCGTCCTCTATCTCCACCGAGAATTCATCTTCCAATCGAAACTGGATATCGAGGAAGTCGATGGATTCAGCTCCTAGATCATCGATCAGAGACGAGCTAAGGGAAATCTCCTCTGCAGGCCGATCGAGTGCGGCGGCCAGGATTTTCTTTACACGATCTATGACTTCAGGTGACGGTTCGGCTATCGAGGCTTGCATCACCCTTCTTCCTGGTTCTTTGCATGGCAATCGAAATACTGTGTCCAGAATAGCTCAATGCATGCGAGACAACCTTGTCGAATCTGCGGTGGCGGGAGAGGCGATCGGCCAGTAGAGCACAGCTTATCGGTCCAGAGGCTGCGAAGGTATGCCCGAGACGAGAGTCGAACTCGATATGTTGCAGAACCTCGGATTGCAGGCCTAGTGCTTTCTCGTAAGCTGAAGCGAGAGCAGCGTCCAAGTCTCGATTTCCGGATAACGCGCTAGAGATGCAATCGACTTCGTGGCCCCTCCAATCGGATTCCTCTAATACAGCATGAATCGATCGGAGGATTGTCGAGTCGATGGCTCCTTGGGCTGTTGGGCCGCAATCGGCATGGGATCTGATCTCACAAAAGAATCGTGCTCCTCGTTCTTTGGCATGAACGTAGTTCTCCAGAACAAGCACGGCCGAACCTTCTGCGGCGGCCAGATGGATTACATCGGATTGAGTACTGAACAGGCCATCGCGAGCGAAACATGCGATGTCGAACAGAGAGACCCCAGAATCGGCCCCGCCTGCCAGCACTACATCTGTCTCTCCGCTCTGAATGCTGCGGAAGCCTTCGCCAATGGCTTGTTGCCCGGCCACGCCCGAGGTCATAAGTGTCGAGTTTGGCCCAGTGGCTTCGAGTTGAATCGCAACATGAGCGCTCACCATATTGGGCAGGTGGGTCAGGAGCCAGAGGGGGTTCAGACCGTCAAGAATCCTCTGCGAAAAGAATGGAATGTTTGTGGCCGCTTTACCATCGGGATCGTATCCGACGGCTTGCGCCAGCTCCTCAATCCGAAGATCAGAGCTGCTGCAGCCGATCAGCACCTCATGCCGCAAGCCCTCCAAGGAAGTCTCGCTCAAACCGGCGTTTTCTATAGCCATGGTTGCTGCTGCCACGGCCAGCTCAGTTCGACGATTCGCCAGCTTCAGTGCCTTGGGGACGCGGAAGTGCTGCCTGGGCTGGAAGCTCTCGATTTGGATTACGCGTAGAGGTTGGCTGGAGCCCTCGATAGACACCACTGACTCCTTGGCACTCTCCCTCCTCTCCAGGGCAGCCACGGTGTCGGGGAAGTTGTCGCCCAACGGGGTAACCATCCCGATTCCCGTGATGACGACTCTGGTATTGGTCGCAGTCATGATCCTGCTTACTCAAAGCTGCCCGAGAATGAGATCCTAGGCCAAGACATTGTAAGAGATTGGTACGTTACACTGACTCGCCTGTGACCCATTCGCCAATGACTGCTTTTGTGACCGGGGCGACTGGATTTGTCGGTTCTCATCTAACCAAAGAACTTCTGGCGGGGGGCTGGCATGTCACGGCTCTTCATCGCGACACCTCCGATCTTTCCAAGCTCGACTGTGATTCGATCGACATGGTTGTCGGCGACATTACCGATCTCGAGTCGCTGCAGTCGGCGATTCCAAAGAGAGTTGCCGCAGTCTTCCACGTCGCCGGAAACACCGGACTATGGTCCCCGGGAAATGAAAAACAGTGGCGCGAGAATGTGGGTGGAACACGAAACATGGTAATCGCCTCCTTGGAGGCCGAAGCACAACGTCTTGTCTACACGTCGACGGCGTCCATCTACGGCCTACAAGAGGGTCGAATCGATGAGGAGTCGCCCAGACTGGGAGGGGAGTCGTGGGTGAATTATCAGCGATCCAAGTTCCAGGCTGAGGAAGAGGTTCTACAGGGCATTGAAATGGGTCTCGATGCCGTGGTGATCAATCCATCAAACATCCTGGGCTGTTCTGATACCAAGGGATGGGCCCGCTTCATCCAGTGGGTTGTATCTAGCGACCTACTCGTCATCCCCCCAGGCTCTGCGTCCTTTTGCCATGTGACCGAGGTGGCCAAGGCGCACATCGAGGCGTTTGAACGGGGCAGGACTGGGGATCGCTATCTACTCGGCGGCGCCGACGCTTCGTTTCTGGACCTTACCCGTATGATTGGTGACCTAGAGGGACGCAGGAAATTTGTGATCCTGCTTCCACGATGGCTGGCAAAATGCCTTGGCCGCCTATCGCGATCCTGGGCTGTTCGGTTCGAGTCACCTCCGATTATGACGCCCGAGTCCGTTGAGGAACTGACCCTCCAGTTGCTTTGTGACTGTTCGAAGGCAGAACGTGAGTTGGGCTACAGACCGGTGGAGCTGACCTTCATGTTGCAGGAGAGCTACAGCTGGCTGAAAGGCGAGGGGCTCCTGCCAAGCTGAATCGACCCGCCGGCGAGATGTAGAGCGGTTGTTGTCAGGTCGAAGAGAGCGTCGCCGGTAGGGTCTTTTTGATCACCACAAAGCTGACATCGTCTTGGGGTTTGTCGTAGGCGAGGAGGTTCTCTCTCAGGTGGGAACAGATCTCGCTTGCTGGCAGATCGACGACATCGGCGATACAGCTTTCCACCTCGGCGGGGAAGTACTTTCCTTCGCCGTGCTCTGACAGACCATCGGTGTAGAGCAAGAGCACATCACCCGCAGCAAGCAGGTCGATCTCGTTGACGGTATAGCGGGACTTGAACCCCAGCTGCCCCGGTTCGACCGTTTCGTCGGGATCCGCATTCGAGGGAAAGATACCGACGGGCGGAAAGGTGACCATCTGCTCATCGCTGATGTGGACAAAACTTCCGAACTCTCGCGAAAAGATCATCGGCGGTTGGTGGCCCGCGCTGATAAACCGGAACCGGCCCTCCTCTGAAATTTCGCCGTAGAGCATGGTCAGATATTTGTTGATGTTGGTGGTTTTGTAGAAACGTTGATTGATGTGCTCGAAGAGCTTGGTGGTGATCTCACCAAATCGATCGAGCTCGTAGTAGGCGCCCAGAAGAAACGCTTGGTGAAGCATCGCCGCGATCATGGCGTCGGTTACACGATGGCCCGAGACATCGGCCACCAGGATCCCAGCTCGGTGCTCCAGACGGCGAAGATTCCCGGCGACCTCATCGCGACCCTTCTCCTCGGCTTCTCGAATCCGCCGATTGAGGTCATATCGCGTCTTGAAGTCGAGATAGATGAGGTGATCTCCTCCGATGACGCCGTTGAGAGCCATCGAAGAGCTGCAGATATCGACACCATCGAGCTCCGGGACGCCGCCCGATGCAGGCTTGAGCGCCTGGGCGATCTCCTGAAAGTTCTCCAGCTCTTCGGCCAGATACGCTTCATGTTGAGTTGTGGTCATCCGTTCTCAGCCTACCAAGGCGGTCTGTTTATCACAGGAGGGCGGGAGAGACCAGGTCCGGTCACACCAAGCACTTGCACGCTTGTACAATCGATCGATGGAGTCCAGCCTGGAAGCATCCGAGCATACAGGCCGCTGGTCGTGGGTCTACTGGGTGGCATTGGGGGCAGCCATTCTGGGAGGTGTCTATCTTCGCCTCGATGGTCTCGGCGAGCCCTCGCTCTGGCACGACGAGATTCTCCATGTCTCGGTAGCCGAGAGAACCTTGAACGAATCCCCACTCAACTGGCTGTTGGGTCTCGAGTCCGACAGCGAAAACGGACCGCTTTACTACGCCACGCAGCTGCTGGCCAACCGCGTTGTCGGGGGCGACACCGGCGTCCGGCTGGTTCCTGCTTTGGTCGGGATCGCGACTCTGCCCCTGATGGCCTTTGCGGGTAGCTTGGTTTCCGGGAGGCTGCTCAGCCTGGTGGCGACGCTATTTCTGGCTGTCTCGCCTCTCCATGTCTACTTCTCTCGCGAGGGTCGGCCCTACTCGATGGTCATGTTTTTGGCCTGTTTGATGTTGGTACTGCTGCTGCGTCCCTTGGGGCGTTGGTCGGTGGCGCTCGGTTATGCAACCTGCTTGGCTGCTGCCTACACCGGAGCGATGTCGGCGCCGGTTCTTGGAGCCTTTGGAGCGGTCGCGGCAGTCCAGCTTTTCTGGTGGCTCTGGAAAGGGCGGGTAGGGAACCTCACCGTCCAGGAGGTCGATCTGCGACGGGTCAGCTTGCACTTTGTGATGGCGGCTACGATCGGGATCGCTCTCATCGCTCAGCTGTATATCGATCTAGAAGCTGCGCCTCAGTACGCACCCGACTTCAGTACCCCTCGTACCAATGTCTTTACCAATGCTCTATCGGAGCGTGCCGTCAAGAAATTTGTCGCAAGCATGTCGACCTCTGGAGTCGAGAGAGTATCGACTCAGCCGAGGTCTCTCTGGTTCATGGTCCTGGCTGCAGTCGGGGCTGGGGCTGGGTTGTGGCAACGACGTCGAGCGACACTGCTGATTGCGGGGATGTTTCTATTGCCCACGCTGGCATCATTCGCAGCGATGATCGCGATGGGTCGGTTCTACGGTGTGCGCTACACCTGCTCCGGACTCACGGCCTTTGTCTTGCTGGTCGGTCTTGGCGTTGTGGCGCTCGCTCGACTGGTCGCCTCGTTGATACCGCCAAGGATCGGACGGGCCCGTTTCCAATCAGCGGTTGCCGTGCTCGTTGCGCTGGCGGTCTCGATCGGGGTCGCAGGACCAAATGTCGTAGCTGCTCGATCCCAGACCTACGAGAAGCTTGATTGGCGGGGCCTCGCAAAGTTTTTTCACGACGCGAGCTTGGATGGAGAGACGATTGTGGCCGCTAGCCGGTGGCCGCGAATGTGCTTGAGGTATTACTTCGATCAGTTACCAGACAGCGTTCCAATCATTGATGTCCCACAATCTGTCGAGGCGGCCGAGTCGATCGTGGAGAAATCCGAATCGGCCTGGCTTGTCACTGCGGGGGTACGCCGCACCGGGGATCTCCGCAAATGGATGCACCAGTTTGATCACATACTTTCGCGTCAGGTGAACGAGCTCGACGTCTTCTTCTCTCCTGACTTCAAGACTCTGCTCGAAACACGATTCGAGTCGGGGCGAGGCGGGGTCTTCAACGCGGCCTTCGATGGGCTCGGTCACCGTTTCGATTTCGAAGTCGACGATCTCTTGCTGCAGGGCGCAGGTTGGTCTTTCTCGGAGCAGAACCGCGAAGGCATCTCGTTTCAGTGGGCGACGGCTTCCGAAGCAGAGCTGGGAATACCGGTCGAATCCATGCGGACTCGAATGATTAGGTTTCGAGCGCTGCCCTTTGTCTACCCGGATGCGCCTACCCAGACCGTGGAAGTCGTCCTCAACTCGAATTCTTTGGCGACCTTCGACCTCGAGAAGGGTTGGAGCGAGCACGAGGTGAGAGCGCCTGCATCGGCCTGGGTGAGCGGCCCCAATTTCTTGATCCTTCGGTTTGGGCGCACGACCTCACCGGCACAGGTCATCCCCGGGTCAGCAGACCGGCGATATCTCAGCGCGGCGTTCGACTACCTGGAGGTGGCGCCGGTCGATTAGACTCGGTCGACACTCAAATCAGCACAGTGCCTGTTTTGCAGCGTCCTTGCCAACCAGGGCAAACCCGATCGAGTTGAAGTTGAAATCGGCAACTTCCTTGAAGAGCTTCTTGGCCTCTTCGATGTTGCCTGCGCCTTCTTCGGCGAGAGCCAGGTGGTAGCGGATGTACATGTCGTTGGCATGGTTCGCCTGAAGGAGATGGTCTCGAGCTGTCTCAAAGTCGCCCTGTCTCAAGGCTGACATCCCCAAGACCCAGTGATAGGGCTCCATCTTGCGGGGGTTGGGATCATCCTCGACCAGCCGTGCAGCTTCCTCGGCGTGTTTCTGGGCCCGCCCGTAATCGCCTCGGTAGGCCGAAAGAAGCCCGTCCCAGGTCTGGCAGTTGGCTTCAAGCAGACGGGCCGCGTCTTCGGTGCCGACCTCTCGGCCAATCTCACGTTGTAGCTCGTTACGACGCTGGATCGCCTCGGCTGCCTGGTCCAATAGACCGGCGTGAAGGGCGGCGGTGCTGAAGTTTGTCAACGCAAAGACCTGCGCACCCTTGACCTGATCGGCTGGAGTCCCGAGCTCTTCGAGCGAGTCGGCCAACTCGAGAAGCTCGTCGAGCGAGCCTTGAATGTCACCTTCGTGGATGTGGGTGAACGCCCTGTAGTTGGCGTACTCGGCACGACTCTCGGGTCGAGCGGTCTGGATTCCGGCGTCGTAGGCTGCGCGAGCTTCATCGAAGTGTCCGACAAAGGAATTCACGTGACCCTTTTTCAGTTGAGCGGCCCCAAGACTCGGGTCCTTCCAGGTGGCTTCGGTGTAGGCCTCGAGGGCACTGTGGAGTTTGTCCTGGGCCCGAAGAGCATCACCCAAACCCTCGTAGGCCTTGGCCTCGTCGGGGTAGATCTTTACAAAGTGGCGCATGATCGCCTCGGCCTCGACGGGGTCGTTGGGTTGGCCAAAGATGTAGTTGTTGGCTAGAAAATAGATTGCGGCTGCGAATTCGGGATCGAACTCGAGCGCCGTGCGGGCGGAGACTCGGGCATCCTCATCCTCGTTGCGAGTCGACTGGTAGCGGGCGAGTGCGGTCCAGGCTTGCGGGCTGTTCGGATACTTTTCTGTCAGCTCGCGCGCGAGTCTCAAACCTTCATCGGCGTCATTGGTGAGAAACGTCCGGTTCATCTCGACCAAGAGACGCTCACCGTCGCTTTTTCCTTCGAGATTCGCGGCGGCCTTATCGATCATCTCCTGAAACTCGGCGAAGGACAAAGAGACGTTCGACAGACCAAAGTAGGCATAGGCAAACTCGGGATCGATCTCGACAGCGGCGCGGAACTTTTCGCGAGCCTTGGCAGGTCTGGCGAAATCGAGGAAATGTTGGCCTTCCTCGAAGAATGCTCGCGCTTCCTCCGAAGAGGTGGTTGCGGGAATCTCCTCGATCTTGGAAGCGGGGGTTTGGTGCTCCGGTTCGGTCTCCTCCTCGGCAGGCGAGCAGGAAATCGCTGATAGACCAAGAGTTGCAATAACGAGACTTGCAATAAGCAGGGCAAATGCTGCGGTCGGGATGGCAATCTGGGCTTGGTGCAGTGGTCGGCTCAACTCGGTGATCTCCTCGGATACCGGCAAACGATTCTAGGTCCGTCCATTGTACGGCGAGAAGCCACTTCAGGTTGCTTCACGGTGCTACCATCACCGGTGACAGGCACCGGTGACAGGCACCAATATCCAACAGGTTGGATGAAACCTGGTGCGACCTTCCGGTTCTTTCGGATTCAAAATCTTGAAGATGGTGTCCTGTCACCAAGTAGAGGCACCTAGTAGAGACAACCAGTGGAGGAGGAGGAGATTTTCATGTCATTGATTCGCTGGTCCGTGGTCCTTGTGTTGTTTCTCGTTGCGGGTCCGATGTTGGCAGCGGTGACTCCCGACGAGAGCATCGTTCTCGATCGCTGGGAGTTGCAGCTGGGCGGGTTTTTTACCCGATTGGACACTACCCTCAAGTTCGGAGACCAGGAGGTTGACTTCGAAGACGATCTGGATTTCGACAACGCTGCCGATATATTCCGATTCAGCTTCGGCAGGGTGTTTGGTAAGCGACATGAGATCCGAGGCACCTACTTTTCGTTGAAGAGAGACTCACTGCTGGAATTCGAGGGCGAGCTCGATATCGGTGACGCGCCAATTCCCATTGGAGCGCAAGTCCTGATCATCTATGACACCGAATTTGCAACGCTCGACTACACCTATTGGATGATTTCCAAAGAACGCACGGCTTTTGGTGTGACCGGAGGTCTGACTCTGTTCGACTTGAGGACTGGAATCGACCTGGTCGAGCCGGATATTGGCTCTGTGGTTCAGGACCTCTCTACCGATATCCCGGTTCCGCAGCTTGGACTGCGGGTGCGTCAGGCCATGAGTCAGAAGTTCATCTTTCTGGGCGAGGCTACCTTTCTGCGCTTCCGGGATGTCAGTGATTTCAGCGGCGATTTTCTGACCGCTCGGTTGGGTATCGAATATCGCACCTTTCGCTATCTCGGATTCGGTGCCCAGTTTTCTCTCAATAGATACGATGTGAGATCTGATAGGGGGCGCGCCAGGGCTGAGTTCCAATACGATATCGAAGGGTTCTATGTCTATCTTCGCGGCACCTTCGGCGGGATAAAGCGCAACAAGAGTTGATGGCCAAGAACGGCTGCCTATCACGGTAGGCCACCTTTTTGGGCGGGCGAGTGCCCCGCCCAATGAGTGTTTTGATGTCGGTTTGATTGTGCTACTAATGGCTGGTTAGAGCACGAAGCCTCTTTGATCAGGAGAGGCTTCCCACTTCAAATCCAATGTTCCCTGGGTCGGCAACCGTCGACGGGGAGGTCGTCAACCATGAATAGAATAGTCCTGCCAGCCGTACTAGTAGTACTTCTTGCACCAGCCATCGATGTGAGTGCGAGCATGGAGGAGAGCGTGACGAATCCATTCTTGAGCGAGTACGAGACGCCTTTTGGGGCTCCACCGTTCGACAAAATCGAGATCGAGCACTATCTGCCCGCTTTCGATATGGGCCTACTACTGCAGAACGACGAGATTCGGGCGATCGTCGAGGACCCGGCGGCGCCGACCTTTGAGAACACGATCGTAGCTCTGGAGCGATCCGGAGCCTTGATGACCCGAGTTCGGAATGTGCTGCTCAATCTGAGCTCCGCCGACACCAACGATGAGCTTCAGGAGATCGTCAAAGATACGCAGCCGCGCTACGCTCGGCACAAGGACGATATCCGGCTGAATCGCGAGCTGTTCGATCGCGTCGAGGCGGTCTACAAACTCGAAGACGAGATTGATCTGACTACCGAACAGCAAGCCCTCCTGGAAGAGACCTACAAGAATTTCGTTCGAGGAGGAGCCAAGCTCGAAGCCGACAAGCGAGGCCGTTTTCGCGAGATCAACGAGGAGCTCGCTGTCTTGAACGTTCAGTTTGGCGACAACGTCCTCGAGGAGATGAACGCTCCGACGTTGATCCTGGACAACAAGGCGGACTTGGTCGGTCTGCCCGAGGCGATCCGCTCGACCGCGGCCCAGACGGCCAAAGAGCTGGGCCTCGACGGCAAGTGGGTATTCACACTCCAACGCACCAGCTGGACGCCTTTTCTCAAGTACTCCGAGCGCCGCGATCTGCGCCAGCAGCTCTATCAGGCCTATATGAACCTGGGCAACAACGACAACGACTACGACAACAAAAAGGTCGCGGCGCGCATCGCCGCCTTGCGATCCGAGCGGGCGCAGCTGTTGGGCTACGAGAGTCATGCTCACTACGTGCTCGAAAGGAACATGGCCGAAACA
>CAXMQZ010000084.1:0-16612 GCA_964195975.1 uncultured Polyangiaceae bacterium
AGATTGCCGTCCTCGTTCCTGAACAGTCTTCCTGCCCGGGAGGGCTATGAGTGGCAAGTGGCGGGGACCGACCTCCTCTTGGTCTTCAATGCGGACAAGTTGATTTCCAATGTCCTGAAGGATGTCTTCAAGTAGGCCGTAGCGCCGTCGGCGGCACCAGCTCTGAACCAGCTGCCTACTCGAGCCACTCGAGATCGGCCAGATCCTGCTGGCCAGAAGAAGGCCCCGGCAGGATTTCGCCAGCCGTGGCGACTTCTTTCGGTTCAGGACGGTGCCGAATATCGGTCCAGCCACGCCAGCACTTCTTTGATTAGCTCCCGCCTGGTAACCGAATGGCTGCCCGGGTAGACCACGTAGCGCTTGTGCTCCTTGGGGGTGCCTAGCAAATCGAAAAATGGTTTCTGGGAGGTCTCGGTCGGGAAAAAGAAATCGAACTCGCCGTTGATCATCACCGTCGGCACGGTGACCCGCGACAGATAGTGAAGCTGATCGACCTCTGGCAGCGCTCGTTGAAACATCAGCCCGGCCACATAGAGCAAGTTGATCTTGATTCGTTTCTCGATCGCCGGCAGAATGGCGCCCGTTGCACCCCCCCAGCTCGTGCCGTAGAAAGCCAGTCGATCGACATCGATGTCGTCGCGCGTCTCCAGATAGTCGATCGACCGTGACAGGTCCTTGGACCACATGATGACGTGCTCCTTGTAAAAATTCGTTTCGTCAGCATAATCCGAGTCCAGGTCATCGCCCCGCTCGTAGGTGCCCTTGTAGATCGGGAGCATTACTGCCCGGCCACTCTTGAGCAGGAAATCGAGGCGATGACCATCCCTATCGGCGGTTGAGTTCGTAAGTGCAGGTCATTCTACTAACATGGCCTCATGAGCCAACAAGAACCAGGCCGGACCCTCTCTGTGCTCCTAAGGCAGAGCCATGCCCACGCCGGTCTGCGCCGGGCTGTGGAGGGCTTTCCAGCTGCGCTCGCCGGGCGCCAGGTGGAAGGTCTCCCACACACCGCCTGGGAACAAGTCGAGCACCTGCGTCTTGCCGCCGAGGATCTCGTCACCTACTGTCGCGACGCTGGCTACGAGAAACTCGGCTGGCCGGAGGGCTACTGGCCACAGACCCCCGAGCCACCCCCCGGTCGACCCACCGAGGAGGCGTGGCAGGAGAGCGTCAGCAAGCTGCTCGACGCCACCGAGACCATGGCCGCGATGGTGGAAGACCCCGAGCATGACCTCTACGCCCGGGTGCCGTCCGCCGAGACGAATCACCACCACACCCTGCGGGCAGCGCTGATACTGCTCGACCACAACGGCTATCACGCTGGGCAAATCATCGCCCTGCGCCAGGCACTCGGCGTGTGGCCACCGCGACATTCATGAGATTGGAGTGTAGGAGCCCGAGCGATGTTTGAGCACCTGGCTATTCTGGCTGGCTTTACGTTTCTCTACAGCGTAGTCGCCGGTCGGATCGACAAGATGGCGATCAGTGGACCGATCATCTTCACTACATTCGGTCTCATATGCGGGCCTCTCGGGTTTGGATTTCTGACCATCGAGAAAGACCTCGAGTTGCTGCGAACTCTGGCCGAGCTAACCCTGGCTTTGGTTCTGTTCACCGACGCGGCCAATACGAATCTCTCAGTTCTGCGGCAGAGCGAAAACATTCCGACCAGACTCCTTTTGATCGGTTTGCCATTGACGATCCTGTTCGGGTTCGCCGTAGCCCCGCTCGTACTCACCGGCCTGACCATGATCGAAATGGCAATTCTCGCGACCATGTTGGCCCCTACCGACGCCGCCCTGGGTAAGGCCGTCGTGAGCAACCCATCCGTCCCAGCCAACATTCGGGAAGGACTGAATGTAGAGAGCGGCATCAATGATGGCATCTGCGTACCTGTTCTGTTTCTGCTGCTAGCAGTCGCCTCGGGTTCTGGTGAAGGTAATACGGGCTCGAGCCTGGCGCTAAGGCTCATGACAGAGCAGCTTGGGATAGGTCTGGCCGTCGGCCTCGGGTTTGCGATTCTAGGTGCTTGGATGCTCCGGCAGGGTGCACGACGAGGATGGATTACCGACACCTGGAAGCAAATCTCGGTCATGGCGCTTGCTTTCGCCAGTTTTGCAACCGCGCAGGTTTTCCAGGGCAGCGGTTTCATCGCGTGCTTTTCAGGCGGACTATTGTTTGGCGCTTTGGCGAAAGGCCACAAGGAGGAGCTCCTTGAAGCCGGTGAGGGGTTTGGCGACTCACTAGGGTTGGTCACCTGGGTGGTCTTTGGTTCGATGATCGTGGGACCGGTGCTAATGCGCCTGACTTGGCCGGTTGTCGCCTACGCGATTCTGAGCCTGACGGTGATTCGAATGGTCCCGGTTTTCTTGGCCCTGATGGGTTCTGGAATCGGCACCGAGGGCAAACTGTTTATGGGCTGGTTTGGCCCGCGAGGTTTGGCCAGCATCGTTTTCGCTGTCATTGTGGTGCAAGAACATCTACCCGGAGACGAGGTTCTTACCGCCGTTGTCGCTTTCACCGTTCTTCTGAGTATCCTTGCCCACGGCATTTCCGCCAACCCCTGGGTGAGGGCAATGGCGGCAAGGCCATGAGAGCGATGGCGGTGAGGCTGAAAGAGTACGCCTAGCCGTACTTTTTCTCGAGCTCCTTGAACCCTGACAGATCCCACAGCGGTGCCCAGCGCGGGTCGAGCTTCAGATAGGGAATGGTGATTCGGGAGGGTTGCTCGAGCAGAACCTCCAGCTGCTCTAGCGCGGCGTCGTAATCGCCGAGCAGCGTATAGACCCAGGCGAGATCCTCGATGTGGACCTGGGCAAACCAGGGATCCGTAGCCAGCGGCACGATCTCGGTTGCCCGCAGCGCCGCCTCGATCGCCTCGTCGCGCCGACCCAGCGCGGCCAACGCCACGCCTAGCGAGCTCAAGGCCTTCGGGCTGTCAGGGGTGTCGAGCAGTCTGGCCTGCAGCTTGGCAACCGCCAGTTCGAGTTGCTGCTCGGCCAGAACCTGTTCGCCCAACCACAGATGGGCCTGGCCTGTCACAAGCTCCCGCGGACGGAGAAAGATCGGCATACCGAGCCACTCCTCGCGACTCGTCTGGATGCGATCGAGCGCGGCGCGGAGATCTCCTTCGTAGACCATCTGCCAAAACCATTGGTAGTCCGTGACAGGACCATGCGTGATCGGAAGTGCCTCCAGTGCCTGGCGTGCGGCCGCAAGATGGCCGCCCCAAGACCACAACGTTTGTGTCTTGCTGTGATGCGGGAATGGAACATCTCTATTCAGTGCGATCGCCCGATCGAAAGAACTGACCGCTTCCTCATAGCGGCCGAGATACTGCAAGGAAATGCCGAGGGTGTAGGCACGGGCCCAGAAGCGTGGATCGAGTGCTTCGGAGGCTCTGTAGCTCTCGACAGCGGATTCGAAGTCGGCCCGGCGTCGAAACACCGCACCGCGCAGTGAGAAGCTCAGGCTGCTGGGTTCGAGCTCGACAGCCCGGGTGAGATCTTCGAGCGCGCGATCGTAGTCGCGCTCGACACGATAGAAATAATGCCCCATCGCTGCGGCAGCAAGGGCCGAGCCCGGCACTATCTCTTCTACCCTTTGCGCCGCTTCGAGCGCCAGCCGGCCACGTTCTTCGCTAGGGTCGAAACCAAAGGTATAGAGAAAGCTGTGGCTGTTTGTCAGCATGAACCAAGCCAAAGCGAAATCTGGATCGAGCTCGACGGCCCGATCCAATTTTTCGATCCGGGGCAACATAGAAGCCGGGTCACTACCATTGGCGGGCACCGCCAGGGCTCGGAGGTAAGCGTCGTAGGCCTCCAGATTCTCGGTAGGAAGCTGCGCGACAGTGGCCCTCTCCGAATCAGCCAGAGAAATACCTAGTTGATTGACTACCTGAGAGGCGATCTCTGCTTGGATCGCAAAGATGTCATCCAGTACCCGGTCATAGGATTGGGCCCAGACCTGAGTCGAGTCGGCAGTCGAGACGAGTTGCGGTGTGATGCGGATCCTACTGGAGCCATCCTCGCTGCGAGCCCACAGGATGCTACCGGTAACCAGGTAACCAGCCCCAAGTTCTTCGCCGATCTCTTGCGGGGTCTTTTGTGTGTCCGCATACTGGCGGGTGCTGCTGGTGGAGATCACACCGATGCTGCTGACCGAGGCCATACGAGTCGCGATCTCTTCGGTCATACCGATGGCGAAGTACTCGTCCTGCGATGACCCGAGATTCTGGAACGGCAATACGGCGATCATCGGCCGCACGCTGGCCACGGCAGTCTCTGCTGCAGCAGGTGTTTCATCCGGCCCGGTCTCAGGAGAGCTGCGAAAAAACCAGAGTGCCACGACGGCGAGCACCGCAACGAGGGTTGCCGCCAGCCAGACCGCTGTCCGTCGGCTGGCCACCCTGCCTGAGCGCCGGCCGGAGCGCTCGTCGGTAGTCGCGCCGGTTTGGGCCACAACCGACGTGGTCGAGCCCGGCGAGTCCTGCAACCCAAGAAGAACTTCATGGAGCTCGCTGGCATCCCGGTATCGCGCCGCCGGCTGGCGCGCGAGACAGCGCGCGATGATCCTGACCAGACCGGGCGGGGCGTCGGGGTTGAGCTCGGCGACCGGTTTGGGTTTTGCCTGCAGAACCGCCGACAGGGTTCCGAGCGTGGTGTCCGCTTGAAAGGGGCGCGTTCCTGTCGTCATCTCGTAGAGCAGGATGCCGAGCGAGAAGACATCGGATTGCGGACCGACCCCCTTGCCTTCGGCCTGCTCGGGCGACATGTAGGCCACGGTCCCCAGAACTCGACCTTCCGCGGTCAGCGCTTCGGTGGGCATATCCTCACCACCACCTTCATCAACGAAGCCGCTTTTGGCCAGACCAAAGTCGAGCACCTTGACCCTGCCCTCGTTGGTCACCATGACGTTGCTCGGTTTCAGATCCCGATGGGTAATCCCCTTGCGATGGGCGGATCCGACTGCTTCGGTGAGCGGAACCGCGACCTCGAGAAACTCATCGAGCGACATACCCGCCGCTGGGATGAGCTCCGCCAGGGTCTGGCCTTCAACCAGGCCCATGGTGAGAAAGTGGATGCCGTCGGTCTCTTCGACCGAGAAAATCGTCACGATGCCGGGATCATCAAGCGCCGCCAGGGCCTTGGCTTCACGCTTGAACCGATCGAGTCGTTCGGAATCCGCCGCGAGCTCGACCGGCAGGACCTTGAGGGCCACTTCACGATCGAGCTTTGTGTCGAGAGCCCGATACACTTCACCCATGCCACCTTCACCTAGCTTGGCGGTGATTTTGAAGTGAGAAAGAGTCTTGCCGATCATGGTTCGGTTGGTGTCGATTCAGTTGTCTCGAAGGATATCGCCCATTCTACAGTCAGTGTCCCCCTCGTAGTCCTCCCAGCTCATTCAGGGTTTATTTAGTCATTTTGACATGTCCAACTCTCATGTCTAAAATAGACAAGATGAGTCATTGGTTGACAGGCGAAGCCAAACAGCAGTTCTCCGAGGTTCTGCGCCAAAGCGAGGTCGAGCCACAGCAGATCTTCCGTCGCGACCGTCTGGTTGCGGCGGTCATCTCCGCGAGTACCTTCGAGGAGTTCGAGCGCTGGAGGGAGTCCAGGCAGCGGCGCACGCTCGGAGACGCTTTCGACGAAGTTCGCGAGCTATGTGCGCGCTACGACTACGAGCTGGACACCGGGGAGCGGCTTGACCGCAAAGCCTGGGAGAATGAGTCGAGCTGATGCTGGTCGACACGAATGTCCTCAGTGAGCTCGCCCGTCCGTCGCCCGATCCACAGGTGCTTCGTTGGGCGCGCGGTGTCTCGTTGCCTCTCTCGATCAGCGCGGTGACTCTGGAAGAAGTGAGCTACGGTCTCGCCTGGCGACCCAATCCAGAGATCCGAGCCTGGTTCGAGACCTTTCTTGCCGAGAGTTGCGCCATCCTGCCGGTGACCGCTGCGATCGCACGGCGGGCAGGTGACTTGCGAGGCACGTTTCGAGGCGACGGCCAACACCGAACGCAAGCGGACATGCTGATCGCGGCCACCGCACAGGTCCACCAGCTACCCCTGGCCACTCGGAATGAACGTGACTTCGATGGCTGTGGGATCGCAGTGGTCAACCCATTCGCCGGCACTGCCGGCTAGCTCATCCCCCCGCCCTCTAGCAAACCCCTCCCCCGCCGCCGCGACGTTGCCGCGGCAACGTGTCGGTGCTCCTTGCTACTGCTTGCCTGACCAGTTAGAGGTGTCGCCCGACCCGAAGCCGTCGCTGAAAATGCCACCCTCGGTGGCTAGGTAGATACTCCCATTGTACTGGTAGGCGGCGCGCAGGCTGAGGTCCGAGGTCCTTGCGAGACCGATAGGGGCAGAGTCCATTACCGGACCGTTCTGGGAACTATCAAAGGCCCCGTTGATGCTCCAAGAGTTGGCCTGTGTGCCCACCCCCAGCGGCACCATACCTCGATAGGTATCCCATGACACGTTCGTTCCCGCAAATCCGAAAGAGCCGGTGGCCGGAGCACTTCCAAGGCCGTAGATGTCGACCATCTGGGTCATGCGGTCCACTGTGAAGGCATACATCGTACCTGTTTGTCGCCGGGCATAGGCACCCACGATCTTGCCGCCGTAGGTAATGGCGAGATAGTTCGCACTCGTAGTGTCCCCCGCCAAGTTCGTGGTGTCCGTGGTAATCAAAACGTCGAAGAGAAAGGTACTCTCGTCGGCGCAGTTGACACGACTCTCCTCGGTTGTATCCGTCGAGCGTTGCGAGTAGAACACGCAGTTGAATCCAGTCATGTAGTCGATAGCCATCGAATTGCGCTCACCGCCGAAGATCCTCCCGAGGATGCCAGCTCCGTTCTGCGCCATGACGGTGCGCAGATGGTTCCATGTAGCGCCGCCGGTGGGAGATCTGTAGATGTTGTACCCGAAGCTCTTGCCGTCGAATCCGCCAACGACCGGGTCATTCCCGATTGAGCCCGAATCGGAGTCGAAGTAGTTGGCGTTCAGCCCATCGATGGTCTCGGTCTTGCCGAGCGAATAGTTGTACCACTTGAGAAGGTGACCTTCGGTGAAGGAGAAGTGTTGGGTCCCGTTGTCGGTGGTAGTGATTTTGCCGAGATCCCCGATTTCGCCGATGGCGCCGCCAGCGACCGTGATGTAAGAGGTGGCTCCCGGGTTTGCGGGGTTGATCAATCCAGTCTGGAGGAGGAGGAGACCAGGAGCGGGTGCCGGCGTCAGCCGCGTCATCAACAGATGGAGAGCGTTGCCCGACAGAATGGCTAGCTGCATCTCGATCACAAGCGCGAACGCCTCGATGAGTTGTATGTCCCCCCAACTAGGGAGGGGGCCTCCGCCCGCGCTGACACCGCTCACCCCCAACAGGCTCAGCACAAGAATAATAGCGATGACGCGACATCTGTCCCTGATCATGAATGCATCCCTTCCCGGACCCCGAATGTTCCTGTGCCCAGGCGCTCGCCTGGTGTGCCACTTCTTCGGCCAGACCGGGAGTGTACCCTACCCAAAAGGGCGGGGTGAACTTCTGCCCAAAAAGGGGACAGTCCCCCCTTTCTTGGAGCGAGAGATGGGTAATCCAGCAGGGCCACCCGCTAGGGCAATCCTTTAGGACACCCCCTACAGGCCAGATTATGTCTCGAGCAGCGCGTCCTGGGCACTAGCCCACCGGCTAGTGGGAAACAAGCTCGGGTTTACTTGCTTCCTTGGTGATATTGGCTTCGGCTCGGAGCTCCATCGGCACAAATGGCCGTTCGACCTCACCCATGTAGATCTGGCGTGGTCGGCTGATTCGAGCCTTGGGGTCGCTCCGCATCTCTTTCCACTGTGCGATCCAACCTGGCAGGCGGCCGAGAGCAAACATCACCGTGAACATCTCGGTCGGAATACCCATGGCTCGGTACAGGATCCCACTGTAGAAATCGACGTTGGGATACAGGTTTCTCTCCAAGAAGAAGTCGTCTTTGAGCGCCACTTCCTCGAGGTTCCTGGCAATCTCGAGCAGGGGATCGTCGACTCCCATCTCCTCGAGAACGGCATCGGCCGAGGTCTTGAGGATCGTGGCTCGCGGATCGAAGTTCTTGTAGACCCGGTGGCCGAAACCCATCAGGCGAAAACTGGATTTCTTGTCCTTGGCCATTTGAATGTACTTCTCGTAGTTGCATCCATCTGAGCGAATCATCTCCAACATCTCGATGACCCTCTGGTTGGCTCCGCCGTGTAGCGCACCCCAAAGTGCACAGATACCCGCAGAGACCGAGGCAAAGAGATTCGCCTGACTGCTGCCTACCATACGCACTGCCGACGTGCTGCAATTCTGCTCGTGGTCGGCATGGAGGATCAACAGCAGATTGAGCGCCCGATTGAGCACCTCAGGAACCTCGTAAGGCTCTGCCGGCACCGCAAACATCATGTGCAGGAAGTTCTCGGTGTAGCTGAGATCGTTCCTCGGGTAGACAAAGGGCTGCCCCACCGATTTCTTGTACGAGAAGGCCGCGATGGTGTTGGCCTTGGCGAGAAGGCGAATGATATTGAGATCGACATTCTCGGTCGTGCCGCTCTGCCGATAGTAGGCCGACAGCGCCGCAACCATCGTGGACAGGACCATCATCGGATGGGCTGTCGGCGGAAAGTCGGTGAAGAAATCTTTCATCGCTTCGTGGATCATGCTGTGGTGGGTCAAGCTGTTGTGAAAATGATTGAGCTGTTTGAAATTGGGCAGAGCGCCATAGATCAGCAGATAACAAACTTCTTCGAAGCTGGCCGCGCTAGCGAGTTCCTCGATCGGATACCCACGGTAGCGAAGGATGCCCCTCTCACCGTCGACGAAAGTGATAGTGCTGATACAAGATCCGGTGTTTCCATAGCCTGGGTCCAGAGCTATGGCGCTCGTTCTCGATCTCAAGTTGGAGAAGTCGATCCCTAGTTCGTTCTCGGTGCCTTCGACAACCGGGAACTCGTAGTCCTGTCCATCTAGGGACAGCTTTGCGGTTTTCATGTCTGCATCCTCCTTTTTCTGGTTGTACCCGAAAAGGATCGACGCTGCTCGAGACGAGCGGTCGAGGCCTTGAAACCACTCTGAAAGAGATTTATTGCAGGGTTGCTCGAGATTGAGAGATATCGTAAACTAGTTAACATAGTTATATTATAATCAGGTTACATAAACCATGCGGAGAATTTCCCCCAAATCGTCAAAGCAGAAAGGCCGAGCTGCTGAAGATAGATTGAATTCCGAAGATCTATTTCAGTTTCAGCGCTTCTCGCACATCTTTGCCTCGGTCGTGCGAGAGCTTCTCGAAAAGAAACTGCTCGAGGAAGTCAGCCCGTATCCGTTGTCACTGTCGCAGTTTCACCTACTCAAGTTGATCTCTCTCAACGGGCAGCACCAGGTTGGTGAGGTGGCGGATTTTCTGGGTGTGAGCTCGCCAGCGGCCACCAAGAACATAGATAAGTTGGAACGACTCGAGTTGGTGTCGAGGACGCCTTCAACCGGTGACCGCCGAGCTATCTTGCTCGAGTCGAGTCGAGCGGGTCGAAGGCTCGTCAAGAAATATGAAGATCTGAAAACGAAGCGTTTGGGGGCCGTGATGGAGGCGTTCAGCAGTTCCGATCTACGGCAGCTTACCCGTCTCCTCGAACGATTCTCGATGGCGCTGATTATGGCCGATGAGAATCAAGACGGCCTCTGCTTCAGATGCTCGGCCTATTTTGACGAGCACTGTCCAATTATGCGTTTACGAGAGGATTGCCCTTATCAGAAGGTGCGGCAATCCCATGAATCTGTGGTCGGGAAAGGCGTGGGCTGACGGGAGAGCGAACAAAGTTAGTCGACCACATGACGAGATAGCCGGTCCTGGCGAGGGCTGTCCTCATGCGGAGCAAGCATATGAGGTACTGGCGACAACCTCTCGATGCGGTTCGGGTCAGCGCACCCCGCGGCGATGTAATCATCGTCGAGGATCGCTGTAAGGGCTGCGCATTCTGTGTCGAGTACTGTCCTCTCGACGTACTCATTCTGTCTGAGAGCTTCAATCGCAAGGGCTATCACCCGCCTGAGATCGTCAAGCACGGACTGTGCGTCGACTGCGGTCTGTGCGAAATGATCTGCCCCGAGTTCGCCATCTTCAGCGTGGCGGTACCGCAGGCGACAGCATCCGCGACCAAAAACGAGGAGGCCACTCCATGATGGCCGATCCCGTCAGGGTCCTGACCGGAGCCCACTTTCTCGACGGCGACTTCGCCTGCGGCGAGGGAGCGATGGCAGCCGGCTGTCGGTTTGTCGCCGGCTACCCGATCACTCCCTCGACAGAAGTCGTGGAACGAATAGCTCGTCGCTTCCCCACCATTGGAGGCACCTTCATCCAAATGGAAGACGAGCTGGCCAGCATGGCTGCGGTTGTGGGGGCATCGTGGTCGGGTACCAAGTCGATGACGGTCACCAGCGGACCAGGCTTCAGTCTGATGATGGAAAACATCGGTCTGGCAGCGATGATGGAGACACCCTGCGTCATCGTCAACGTGCAACGAGGCGGACCCTCGACAGGTCTTCCGACCATGGTTGGACAAGCGGACGTCATGCAGGCGCGTTGGGGCTCTCACGGTGACTACGAAATCATCGCTCTCTGTCCGCAATCCCCACAAGAAGCTTTTGATCTGACTATCGACGCGTTCAATTTGTCGGAGGTCTATCGCATCCCGGTACTGATCATGATGGACGAATGCGTCGGCCACATGACCGAGAAGGTGGTCATTCCCCCTGCCGAAGAGATCGAGATTGTTCCCCGCCGGCTGACCAAGCGGCGGCCGGAGGAGTTTCTGCCGTATCAGACCAACGGCGGTTCCGTGCCCGAGTTCGCACGAGCCGGAGATGGTTATCGGTTCCATACCACCGGTTTGACCCACGACGAACGTGGGTATCCGGTGATGAGCGTCGAATGCCAAGACCGCTCCGTGAGACGACTGAAAGACAAGATTCGGGCACATGCCGAAAAGATCGTCCGATACGAAGAGATGGATGTCGAAGATGCCGATGTGGTGGTCATAGCCTTTGGCATTACTGCTCGAGTGGCTCGGATGGCCGTGGAGACCGCCAGACAGGACGGTGTCCGGGTGGGATTGCTACGCATGGTGGCGCTATGGCCTTTTCCTGAGGCTCGCATCCGACAGTTGGCCGAGCAAGTCCAGGCGTTTGTGGTCCCGGAGATCAATCTTGGGCAGATGGTGCTGGAAGTCGAACGCTGCTCAGGTGGGAAGGCGGCAACTTGGCCGGTCTCGCACGCTGGGGGCGGTGTCCATGAGCCCAGGGCAATTACCGACACAATCGCGAAGGCGCTGAAATGAGAGCCAAGACAGAGATGACAGAGGCGCAGATGCCAGAGCATCCAACCGCTCCTCTCTTGAGGATGGATCGAATGCCGCACGTCTGGTGCCCCGGGTGTGGGATCGGGACCGTGGTCAAGTGTTTCGCCACGGCGCTTCAAAACTCCGATGTCGATCTCGACAAGACATCGGTTGTCTCGGGCATCGGCTGCTCGGGCCGGGCTGCAGGCTATATGCGATTGGATGGATTTCATACGACTCACGGCAGGGCGATCCCGTTTGCGACCGGCTTGAAATTGAGTCGGCCGGAGCTACTGGTGACTGTCATCTCAGGTGACGGTGATCTGGTCGGCATCGGTGGCAATCACCTCATCCATGCCGCGCGACGCAATATCGATCTTCTGGTCATCCTGATCAACAACTTCATCTATGGCATGACAGGTGGACAGAACGCACCGACCACTCCGGTCGAAGCCAGGTCCTCGACCATGCCGTTTGGCAATTTCGAGCCACCATTCAGCATTCCGCGCCTAGCGATAAGCAGTGGGGCACCCTTCGTGGCACGCTGGACCTGCCTCCATATCCGACGCCTGACCTGGTGCATCGAAGAGGCCATCCAACGCAAAGGTTTCCGGCTTATCGAAGTGATAGCTCCCTGCCCCACTCTCTACTCGCGGCTCAACAAGTTGGGAACGGGTCTCGATGGCATGCGCTTCTATCACGACCAGGCAGAGATCAGAAACGGTGCCGACACCTGCGATCTCGACATCTCGTTCCAGGACAAGTTCATCTGCGGCAAGTTCGTCGACGAAGAACGCCCGACATTTAGCGAGCGCATGGACGCCCATTATCAAAGCATTCTGGGTGATGAGTATGTGCCGATGCAGCCCGAGGGAGGCTTCATCCATGAAGAGTAGATTGATGCCCCGCACCGAGCTTCGAATCACCGGATTTGGTGGGCAGGGCGTGGTCCTCGCCGGCCACATCATCGGCAGGGCCTTTGCCATTCATGCCGGGCGGAACGCCACCATGATCCAAAGCTTTGGTCCAGAAGCGCGCGGGTCGGCCTGTAGCGCAACCTTGGTGATATCCGATGAGGAGGTTCTCTTCCCCTACATCAAGCGGCCCGACATTCTGGTGGTCATGTCGGCAGAGGGTTACGAGCTCTACGCCGACGATTTGAAAGAGGACGGTCTGCTGATTTATGAGCAAGATCTGGTCAAACCCAAGTTTCGGAAGAACCGCCATGCGTTCGGGGTTCCTTCGACGCGGATCGCCGAGTCCCTGGGTCGGCCGATCGTCCAGAACATAGTCATGGTCGGATTCTTTGCAGGAGTAACCGCGCTCATCCCGCACCAAGCGATGCGGGAAGCGGTGCGCGGATCGGTGCCGGTAGGCACCGAGGAGCTGAATCTCGAGGCCTTCGAGAAGGGTCTGGAGTATGCCGACACCAAGATAGTCGAACCGGTGGAGCAGATGACTCGACCCGCGCCCGAGGAAGTGACGACATGAGCGCAGTGGCGAATGTGTCTCGAGCCGCAAGTTACTCGCTGGCCGACACCAGCTTGGTGGTACCCGAGATTCAATCGGAGCCGCTGCCGATTCGCCTTGTACAACCTGCGCCGTGCACCCAGGCCTGCCCGGCCGGAATCAATGTGAAGGCCTATGTCTCCCTGATTGCCGAGAGCAGATACGACGAAGCCTTGGCGGTCATACGCCAACGCTGTCCGTTGCCGGGCATCTGCGGGCGGGTGTGTCCGGCTCCCTGCGAGCTGGTCTGTGAGCGCCGAGCTGTCGACGCACCGGTCGCGATTCGGGCCCTCAAGAGATTCGTCGCCGACTACGAGACCGAAGCGCCGGAGCCTCCTTCACCGTTCAGAAAGAAGGCCGAGGAGAGCGTGGCCGTCGTGGGATCGGGTCCGGCCGGTCTGACTGCCGCCTACGATCTCGCCCTGGCCGGGTATCGGGTCACCGTGTACGAGTCCGAGAATCATCCCGGTGGCATGCTGCGCCATGGAATCACCGCGTATCGTCTGCCGCGAAAGATCCTGGATAGAGAGATCGAGACCCTCTGCCGGGCACAGATCGAGATTCGCACCGGTTGTCGTATCGGTGTCGACCTGGACTTGGAGGAGCTGCTGGAGCGGGGTTACGACGCCGCTCTGCTCGCTGTCGGGGCTCAACTCGGGCGCCATCTCGGTGTCGAAGGTGAAGAGAAGTGTGCGGGCGTGGAGGATGCTCTCGCCTTCTTGGGACGGGTCAACAATGGAGACCGGACGCCGCCCGGCAGCAGGATAGTCGTCATCGGCGGCGGCTCCACCGCCGTCGAAGCTGCCAGATCGGCCTTGCGCCTAGGAGCTCAGTCGGTGGACATACTCTACCGGCGCTATCGCGAAGAGCTTCTCGCGGATCCGGAAGAGATCGCCGCCGCCGAGGCCGAAGGGATCGCATTTCGATTCCTGGTCACCCCGGCCAGAGTGATCACCGACGGGAGCCAGCTGCAGGGTCTCGAGTGCGTCCGGGTCGGTTTGGGGGAGCCCGACTCCAGTGGTCGCCGCCGCCCCATAGAGATTCCTGGCAGCCAATTCATGGTCGAAGCCGATCGAGTGTTGACGGCGGTTGGGCAAGAAGTCGACCTGGATTTCCTGCCGGCAGAGTTTCAGCCGCGGCTACTCGACAAAGGACTGCTGAGCACCGATTCGACCACCTTGATGACCTCATGGCATGGGGTCTTCGCAGCTGGTGATGCTGTCAGCGGGCCTGCGACCGTCATCGACGCGATCGCCCAGGGGCATCGAGCCGCCGATGCCATCAGCCGGTTTCTCATACATGGTCGCTCGTTGCGGGCCGAGGATCTACGTGAACCTTGCATGCCTGTCGAGTACGAGCTTCCGGACACCTCCCCAATCGAGGCCATGCGGGCCGAACCCAAGCTCAGGGCGCTCAAGCCCGGAAGAGAATTCACCGAGGTCGAGGGCAGGTTGTCGGAGTCGGAAGTCGTAGCCGAGGCGAGGCGGTGCCTGAGGTGTGGGCCCTGCGCTGAGTGCCGTATCTGCGCGCCCTCTTGCCGCCGTCGCCACCTCATGATTCAACGCTCTGGAAATAACGGCGGGCAGAGAAATGGGGAGGGCGTTTTGCTGCGGACTCCCGGCACGATCGCCCTGAGCTTGAGCTCGAAGCAGCCGACACGCGGTCGATTGCTGCCCGAGATCAGACCCCGAAATCTGCTGGAGATTGGCCCGCAAGAGGGCGAACCGATCGAGATTCTTCCCGTACGGGCTCGGATCCACAAGGCCCTGTGCCGAGGCTGCGCTCTCTGCGCAGATGTCTGCCCGTTCGATGCCATCACCATGGTCATGGACGAGGACTCGCCGGAACATGCCAGGATCGAGGCGGCCCTTTGCCGTGGGTGCAACCTATGTGCCGGTATCTGTCCAACCGGGGCGGCAATCCCGACCGCACTGTCGCCGGAGTGGTGGAATTCGAAGCTGGATGACTGTTTTGACGGCGAGCTGATTGCGGAAGAATCCGATCAGCCCTACGTCGTCCTGGCCTGTCAGCGTCGTGTTGGGGCAGCCGGTGCGGCCCTGTATAGCAAGGGTTCGCGGGTCGAGGTCATCCGATTCCGATGTGTCGGTCAGCTGCAAGTCGGCATGCTGCTCGATCTGCAACGTCGCGGCGCCAGCGGTGTGCTGGTGACCGGGTGCCAAAACGAGCGCTGTCGGTTCGGCCGCGGTGCGCGTCTGGCCGCGGATCAGATCGAGATAACTCGCACCATTCTCCCCCTGCTGGGTGTCGATCCGGACTATGTCCAAGTCGACTGGTCGAGTGAGCGGCGTACCGACCCAATCGATCGGGTTATCGACAATCGGGTACTCACTGATCGGGTACTCACTGAAAGTTCGAGGGAGACATGGCAGATCTAGCCCAGATCAGACGGTCCACGGGCGCTGCCCTCTGTCTGGAGTGTGGCAAATGCAGCACCATGTGTCCGTTGGCCGAGATTGCCGACTTCTCGGCTGCGCGCGTTATGTCGATGCAGGACCCCGAGGCCGAGCTGCATGGCCATGCCGATGCGATTCAACGATGTTTGACCTGCGCGGCGTGTGAGGAGAGGTGTCCGCAGGGCGTTCGCTACACCGACTTTGTTCGCTCACTGCGTCCCGAGCTGCCTGCCAAGGTCAGGGATCCGAGTCCGCATGGCGAAGTCTTCCAAATCGCGGCCACACCCAGAAACGGACACTCGACGGACTGGGACTGGCTCGAGGCAGACGACGGTCTTTGTGTCGCGCAAGAAGGTGAGGTGGCGCTGTTTGTCGGTTGCTTGCCCTTGTTCGATGCTTACTTTGGTCCGCAGCTCGAGGTCGAGACGGTCGAGATCGCTCGCGCCGCCATTCGCCTGCTGAATCGGCTCGGCATCGAACCGGTCCTGATCCACGAGGAATGCTGTTGTGGTCACGATCTGCTTTGGCGTGGCGACACGGATGCCTTCGAGACGTTGGCCAAGCACAACCTCGCCGCCTTCGAAGCGCGCGGCATCCAACACATCCTTACGGTGTGCGCCGAGTGCTGCAGGACATGGCGTACTGACTACCCGGAATTTTCGGGAGCGTACCAACCGCGCGTGGAGCATCTTTCTGAGTTCCTGGCGGCAAGGCTGGATCGCGATGAGCTTTCCTTCCGCTGGTCGAGCAATGGCGCGGTGACCTACCAGGACCCCTGTCGACTGGGACGTCAACTAGGTGTATTCGATCCACCGCGCGAGTTACTTCGCGCCGTGCCTGGCTCTGAGCTGACTGAGATGAAGCGATCCGGTCGGGATGCTCTCTGTTGCGGTACAGCCGGGTTTATCCGCTGCGACGCCGCGTCGCGACAGCTGCAGACCGAGCGCCTGGCATCAGCTGCAGCCACGGGTGCCTCGAAACTGCTCACGGCTTGTCCCAAGTGCTTGATCCACTTTCACTGTGCGCAGCAAGAGGACCATCGCCGCCAGCGTCAACCAGTTGCCATCGAGGTCGAAGACCTGACCGTTTTCCTATCCGGAGCGTTGGAGGATCCCGGCCCACCGACGACTGTCGAGCCGCCGGGTGCACAACAAGGAGGAGATCCATCATGAGCGTTGAGCCCTTGAGAATAGGCGTTTTTGTCTGCGATTGCGGCCACAACATCGCAATAACCGTAGACACGGCCGAGGTAGCTCGGTTTGCCGCCGAGCTGCCCGATGTCGCCGCGGTGGTTCGAAACCGATACACCTGCGCCGAACCCGGGCAGCAAGAG
>CAXMQZ010000085.1:0-18465 GCA_964195975.1 uncultured Polyangiaceae bacterium
TCTCGATTTCCGCCTGCCGCAGCTTCACAATAATCTGCTCCGTCGAGTACCGCTTTGCGCCCATCTCGGGCCTCCTTTCGCCGATTCACAGGAGCCGAAAACTAACACTCCACGTGGATCAGATTTTGGAGGCTCGACCAAGTCGGTGTTCGTCACCGATACGCAAGACGGCAACCACAATGTGATTCTGGAAACCGTCACCCATCAAGGTGCTCGCTACGTCATGGTGCAGAAGTACGTTCCGGAGATCGTTGGCTCGGGTGACAAACGGATCCTGCTGATCGATGGCCAGCCGGTCCCCATGGCGCTTGTTCGAATCCCGCCCCCAGACGACCACCGCGGCAATCTGTCCACCGGCGCCCAGGCAGAAGTCCGGCCGCTCACGGATCGCGACTTGTGGATCTGCGAGCAGATCGGCCCCGTGCTTCGCGATAGAGGCCTGCTGTTCACGGGGATCGACGTCATCGGCGACTTCATGACCGAGCTCAATGTCACCAGCCCTACCGGCATCCGTGAGCTCGAGCGTGCGAGTGATATTAACGCCGCAGAACAGATGCTCGACTGCATAGCGTCGAAGCTCGGGTGAGTTGATGAACGCCACAAACTTCTTAGACACCATTCCGCTTTTTTGGGTTTTTGTCGGCTCGTTGATCATTACCTTCCTCTCTATAGAGGTGGGTGTTTGATTTGGTAAGCGGCGGCGGGAAAAATTGACCGGGAAGGAAACGATCAACACGGGGCCGTTTGCTACCGCAACCCTGAGCCTCTTGGCGTTCATGTTAGCGATCGTCTTCGGTGCGGCGGAATCTCGCTTCGGCGATATCAAGCGTGCGGTTCTGGATGAAGCGAACGCTATTGGTAGTGCCTTCGTGAGAGCGGACTTGTTGCCCGAGCCTGAGCGCACTGAAGCTCGAAAATCCTGTATGACTATGTGAACCTACTTGTCGAAGGCGTGCAGACGGGCACAAGCGAAAAGATTGAGTGGACAATCGACCAGGCCGAGGAGATGCACAACGACCTGTGGTCCCGGGCAGTCGATATTGCAGCGCAACAGCCGACACCAATATCCGCACTTTTTGTGCAGTCGCTGAATGATGTATTCGACATACACGAGACAAGGATCACGGTGGGCATCAATTATCGCCTTCCTGGGATTGTCTGGTTGACGCTTTACGGTCTCGCAGTCCTAAGCTTAGGGTTGGGGGGCTATGAGATCGGATTGACCAGCAACCGGAAACTAATCTTGGCAGGTTTCTTGACTGCGGTGGCATTTTCCGTAGTGATTCTGCTCGAAATTGCGCTGGACCGGCCAGACCAACATGTGGCAACGATTACACAAGCAGCGATGCTAGATACACAAGAGGATATTCAGCGCTCGATGCAGTCACAGCCTTGATGTCGATCGCGGCTGACGTGCTGGCCATGTGGTTGAAACTCGAGGACCAGGCGATGAGAGCTACGGTAGGACGGCGCTCCAGGCAGAAGTGTTTCCGGACTCGAAGCCATCAGCGAAAATCGGATCGGAGACATCGATCAGAACCTGCGACGAGAAGGCTGGCAGGTTGAGCGAGCCACCGACGAGCTGTTGGTCGAGATCGGCCCAGACGGTGCCGCTCAAGTCGAACTCCATGGCGAATCCGGTGTCGTTGATGAAGATCCGCGATCGGGGCTCGCTACCTGGGCTCTGGGTGTACCAATGGCTGGAGGATGAGCCATCCTCCGAGCTGTGGCTCTGCCAACCGGCCAGGGTCATCCCGACGCCTCCGACCGAATCGTCGACGATAGACTGATCGTCGTAAGGGCTCATGAAAGTGTTGTCGTCGGACGAGATGACTCTACTCAGATTTGAAACCCGCATCGAGCGCCGATTGGGCCCCAGTGGGAACAGCACGTTGCCGCTCTGTGCGACTGCGGTTCCGTTCAGCACCAGCGAGAGCTCCGAACCCCAGTTCGACGCCACATTGTCGTAGAGCGTGTTGCCGTTGAACTGACCTGTAGAGCGTTGAAACAGCGCCCCGGTCCAGGTCGAGCCGGTGACGATGTTGTCCTCGACGATGATGTCGCGCGAATAGTTGTCGATGTAGATCGCCAGACTAAAGAGAGTCTCGAAGTTCGGATGCGTCCCGTCGGTATTGCCCAGGGTGTCGCGAATGACGTTGCCTCGGATGATCACATCGTGGACCGGTGTCTGAGCGAGGTTGTTGCGACCAAAGGTGCGAATTGCCCCACAGTCGCCCTTCGAGATACAGGCCTCGTCGATGACGTTGTTCTCGATAGTGATGTTACGGCCGAAAGAGTCGATACCGTTCATACCGACTTTGGAGAGTCGGTTGTGCCGCACGACGTCGGCGAACGCGGTCCGGTCAGGAGCGCTGTCGGAGTGTTTGAGGCGAATCCCGGCGCCGTTCTCGGTGCAATTGGTGCCCGAGAAGCCGCAGCCCATCCCTGAGCGACCGAGGTTTTCGATCAGCGCGATGTTGCGGATCTGGTTGGAGAGATACTGGGACCACTGGCCGTAGGTATCGATGCCGAAGTGATTGGCGCCGTCGATGATGTTTCCCTCGACGAGGATGTTGCGACCACCACGCCAGCCGTCGGGTCCGTTGCCATTAGCGGCCGCATTCCAGACCCAGGTGGTCAGACGAATCCCGGTGGTGTCGATATCCTGAATGTGGTTCTGCCGGATGACTACATCGTGGAGCTCGTCGGCCTCGTAGTTGATCGGAGTCGTAATACCGGCATCAAACCAGCGCTCGATCCGGAGATTCTCGATCGTCACGTAGGAGATGTGCTCCTGCAGATGGGTGCCCAGGACGATCCCACCCCAGAGTGAGCCCTCCATGGGTGTGATGACCGAGCCCTCGATCGAGCCGTTTGTGGGTAACCCGGTCTGGGTGAAGAGATAGACGCGATTGGTCGCATCGTCCCAGAACCACTCGCCCTCCTGATCTAGAGTGGCGAGATGGTTGTTGAGAAAGTAGCCCCATTGCGAGCAGTTGCCGTTCCAGCACTGCACGTTCTCGGTCAGGGTCAGAGTCGACCCGCTCGAGCTCGAGACGATGCGGTTGAGCATGTACCAACGGATGCCCTTGATATGCATCACCGCGCCGGTCCAATTGCCTGCCGGCAACTGGGCGTCGACGATCTGGATTGGACTCGGCTGGCTGTCGACCTCGGCATAGCCGCCGTCGGGATGACCCGCGATGTTGGGCCAGCGACCCATCGGCAATCGAAAGGTGCCCCGGAAGAGTTGATTGATGCCAAGCGGAAACCGGCCGGCATTCTGGCCGGTGTCGAGATCGGCGACGTAGATGTTGGTGGTGTGCTGGCTCCAACCGCTGACCGGTTGCGCTCCGGAGAGAATCGGTTTCAAGGCACAGCTCGCCGGGTGTGACGAGAAGACGATCGGTGTGTTGACAGCGCCCGAGTCCCTGATCACCAGCGGCTGGGCGCGCCACGTTTCACCGCAGAAAAACCGGACCTCGTCGCCGGGAGCCAGGCTCAGGGTATTGACGTGATCGATCGAGGCGAAGGCGGTGCCGGGGGTGAGGCCGTCATCCAAGTCGCTCCCCGAATCGCTCGAGACGTAGTAGATGGCACCGTTGGCTGCGAGCGCAGTCGCGAGGATGGCTGCAACGATCAGAATGGCAATGAGTAGCCATTGCCGGGTGGCGGGCGCCGAAAGAGCCCCGGCGTGGCTCGTACAATATGAGCGAGACCGTTTCATCGACCTGATCCAGAAATACCATGCCTGGATCGATCGGACTGTGAACTACTAGCTAGTAGGGCCAGAAAACCGGGATCAGGAACATGCAGAAGATGAAAACCACGATCGTCAGCGGCAGGCCGACCTTGAAGAAGTCGAAGAAGCGGTAGCGTCCCGGACCGTAGACCAGGATGCAGGCCGGCTCGAGTGGTGTGAGAAACGAGCAGGAGGCAGCAAAGGTGACCGACATGGCCAGTGATCGGGGGTCGATGCCGAGGGCTCGGGCTGATTCGATTGCTACTGGCAGGACAATCAGCGCCGCGGCCTGGTTTGACATCGGCTGGGTCAGAAATGCGGTCAGGATAAAAAAGGCTGCTAGAACCGCGGTAGTGCCAAAGGGACTCACATAGCCGACCACTAGATTGGCAAGAAATGTAGACGTGCCGGTCTCCTTCATGGCGACACCAAACGCCATCATCGAGCCGATCAGAACCATCAGCCGCCAGTCGACCGAGGCATAGGCCTCCTCGGGTGTGAGGCACTGCGTCAAGGTGAGCGCCAGGACACCGGCCAGAAATGCGATCGACATGGGCAGTAGCCCGGTTGCCGCGACGATCAAAGTAACAACGAAGATGGTCCCTGAGAGTTTGCCCTTGCGCGATCGAGGGTGATGAGCGGAGACATCTTCTAGGTTGAGCAGATCGGTCGGGTCGAGAATCTCAATGTCGTCTTCGGCGCCCTGAAGCAGCAGCACATCGCCGGCCTTGATCCGTTGCCGGGCGATCTTCCGGCGATAGTCCCGTTCGCGACCGGGTGAGTGGATCGCCAACACCGTCATCCCGGTCTCCCTGCGAAAGCTGGCCCCTCGCGAGGTCCTACCGACCCAGCGCGAGTCCGGTAGAACCATCACTTCGACCATGCGCACGCCGTCGGTTTCGAGATCCTTGTCGGTAGCCTCGAAACCAGTATGGATATCGACGCCCATCAGATCCTTGATCGAAAGAATGTCATCGGCCGAGCCTTCGATCAGCAACACGTCGCCCTCTTGGAGGCGTGTATTGGCTCGGGGAAGGAGATCCCGCTTGTTGTCGCGGCGCACGCCCAGAACCGCGAGGTGGAGCGTCTCACCCAGTTTGCTCTCGGCAAGGGTCTGTCCGGCGAGCTTGGAGCCTTCAGGGATCACCACTTCGGAAAGATATTTGCGCAGACCATAGGTCGAGACACGGTCGCTCTTGAACCGATCGGGGATGAGACGAGGTGCGACAAAAAGCAAGTAGAGCAGGCCGACAGCGGTGAGTCCGATCCCCACCGGAGCCAGTTCGAAAAATCCGATTCTCTCCATCCCATAACCCGGTAGCTCGCCCGAGATCACCAGGTTGGTCGAGGTGCCGATTACCGTAATGCTGCCAGCGAGGATCGAGGCGTAGGCTAATGGCATCAACACCTTGGCGGGGGAGATACCGGCGCGCTTCGCGCTGCTGATCGAGAGCGGTAGCAACACCGCAGTGGTGACGGTGTTCGAGATAAAGGCACTCAAGGCCGTGGCCGAGGTCACCAGCATTCGCGTCAGTTTCTTTGGGCTGTCGGCGGCAAACGACGCCAGCCGCAGACCGAGCCGCTCGACAACTCCCGTCTGGGTGATTCCCGCTGTCAGTACAAAGAGTCCGATGAGAATAAAGATCGTCTCGCTGCCAAACCCGGACAGCGCCTGAGCGGGCGACAGAATCCCGGGCACAGCAAGGGCTAGCAGCAACAGCAAACCGACCACCCCGACCGGCAGTTTCTCGGTGGCAAACAGAGCCAGTGCCACCAAGATCAAAAAGAGCAGATAGGCGATTTCGAGGGTCATGGTGGAAAGGGGTTCTCAGTCGCTGGTGAGCACCAACGTCTCGGCTTCTACCTCACCGACCACCAGCTCCCAGAGCTCTTGGGCGTGCCCGATCATCTCGGGGAGGTCCTCGGCGAGCAGATAGCGCTGTTGGATGAGGCTGATGGCTGCCTCGGCGTAGAGTCCCAGATAGGCTTCGCGGCTGAAGTAGCGTTCTTCGATCGAGAGCCGGGGATCGGAGTCGAGCTGACGCTCGTCGCGGGTGGCTGAGAAGGGGAAGAAGGAGCCACGATAGTCAGCCAGCTCACTGGGCGCACCGATGCCCTCGGAGCGCCAGTTCCAGGGTGTATAGGTCGCGAGAGGAACTGCAATCTCGGGCATCTGGAGTCCGCCGACTTCGTTCCCGTCGTCATCGACTTTCGAGACCATCGCAGGAAAAGCCTCGCCGATCTCCGGCGGCTCGATATCGATGATTCCTTCGGATCGAAACCGATCGCCATAGTTGACCCGGTAGGCCTCGTGCAGCTTGTGTGGCAGGTCGACCCCAGGGATCCTGGGAAACCCCATGTTCATGGGATCGACCAGCGTTTGATCGACCAATCGTGGGTAGCGACTTGTCGGCGGCTCGGTTCCTTCGGTGACCCAGTCGTCGAGCGCCACGAGTAGACCCCGAAGGGCCCAGAAGAAGTTGGTCGGGTTGGATGGATAGCGAGTGTCACGGGGCTCAGGCGGAAAGCGCCCGACAAAGTGCTGCGCGCTAGCAAAGTGGTAGATCCGGACGCTTGGATGAATCGGCAGGTCGGTTCGACCGGCGAGCGTTGTGTGGATCAGCGAGGCAGCGCGACCCCAATACTCATAGCCGGTATTGGTGAAGAATATCTTGGGCAGGGTTTCCTCGCCCTCGTCCACCGTGAGCCTGAACAGACCATCCTCGATCTTGGTCAGTGGATCGGTCTGCGTCTCTCCTGAGAAAGGAAACAGATCGGTCGGGTAGAAAAACGCGGAGAAGGGGTGTCCGTCCCTCGACGGTTGGCCAAAACGGATGTTGAAGCTACCTCGGCCGGCTCCCGCCGTATGAACCATCAGGCCATCGAAGACCCGCCGCCCCGCGGTATCGCGATTGAAGTCCTGGTAGAGGAACTGGCGCAGGAATCGCCCGGTTTGTGAGATTCCCATGCCGATCACCCGCTCGACCCCGCCGGTGGTTGCCCACTTGTACTTTAGGTGAGATGCCAGATCGCGAATGGCCGCCAGCCCTAGACCGACCACTGCTGGTCGCTCTGCGACATAGACCGCCTCGTAAATCTTTCCGGGGTGAAAGCCCTCGGCCATGTAGATCGAGGTCGGATCGTCTACGACGCTACCGTTGTCCAGCCGCGCAAAGTGCCAACTCGTCCTAGGGATGGTCGACCTGGGCCCAAGACGCGAATCGCGCACAGTGAGCATATTGCGTTTGTCGCCCGGATCGGTGACCGGATAGGTCCAGTGGCTGTGGTGGCTCAATGGCATCACTCTGGCGGCTGCGGGGAAGACGTGATCGGCCCTGACCAACCCTTCCAGTGGCGGGTCGACATCGGTGAAGACCGGATCGAGCCGCAGAAAATCGGGGTTGTCGGGTACATCGAACTGCCATCCGACCCAGACCAGGGTGTAGCCCTGGCGCATAAGAAAGCCGTCACCGAGCGCGGCAGCGCTGGTCGGGTCGAGGGTGCGCTCGGCACCCCGATTTAAGTAGCGAACAATAGCTTTGCTTCCCCGGTTGGAGACCTCTAGCAAGGCTGCGCCGTTGCCTCGTTTGGTATCGACCGGTTTGAGGATGTAGAGATCGGCTGAGAAATGAACTCGGCCGTCGGCATCGACCGGAGCCTTGCGGAGATCGACGATCCTGCTGTTTGCCGGGTTGTTTGGGTCGAGCGAGAAGTGGGCCTTGCCTTCGAGCTTCTCGTACGATCCGGCAAGCCCAAACGATTTTCCGTCGGCGACCGGCTGCTGTAGGGAGATCTCGATCCTGTCGACCTCGGCCTTCAGCGTTGAGGCAAAGAGCAAGCCAAACAGGACAATGAACGTCCTTGCAACCGCTTGGTCTAGATGCCCCGTCATGTATCTTTTCGTTGTGAACTCTCTCGCGTTGGTTTCGGTCATCAGCACTCGACAACTGTATCTCAGAGGAGCGAATCCGTACCGCTCGGGATATGAAGCGAGAGTCTCAGCTCACTGCAAACGAAGGTCCAGGATCGACTACGCACTGCCAATCCTGATGTCAGCCACAGGTTATACTCGGGCCCAACACACGGAATCCTGTACTACATGGACATCTCGGAGTTTTCTGTCTCGCAGGCGCGAGAAATCTGCCACGGCCTGTTCACGCCGCGCCCCACAGTCTATTGGTTCGATTTTCTGGTAAGTCTGGCTGTCGGCTACTCGTCCGCGATCATCTTTCTCAGCGCGCCTCCGTTTGCCTGGTACCACTTGCTGTGCTTCGCGATGGCAGTGATTGCCTTGTATCGCGCCGCGTCCTTTATGCACGAAATCGTGCACTTTCGACGAGATCAAATGCGTACCTTCAACGTGACATGGAATCTACTGGCCGGGGTTCCGATGCTGACTCCGTCTTTCTTTTACGAAAGTCACATTACCCATCACAATACGCACTACTACGGCACCGGTGGGGACGGCGAATATTTGCCATTGGGCAACGGCCCCCTACGCAATGTCGCGCGTTTCCTGTCGCAGGTGCTTTTCCAGCCGATTTTCGTAGTGGCTCGCTTTCTGCTTACACCGGTTATCTTTTTGCATCCTGCGCTGCGGCGCTGGACATTGCAGAACGCGTCGTCTTTTGTGATTAATCTTCGCTTCCAGAACCGGACCCGCGACGACGTGCCGCGGCTGGAGTGGGCCCTGATTGAGTGGGCCTGTTTTCTGCGGACCGCAGCGATTTTCGCGTTTGTGCTGTTGGGTTTCGCGCCGTGGACGCGAATCCCCATGCTGTATAGCGTGGCGGTTGGCATTCTGACCCTGAACCATCTGCGCACTCTGGCTGCACATCGGTATACGAGCTCCGGCCAGACCATGACGCATCAAGATCAGTTCTTCGACTCGACGAATGTGACAGGTGATCCGATTTTCACCGAAATGCTGTGCCCAGTGGGATTGCGCTATCACGCGTTGCATCATCTCTTTCCCACCATGCCCTACCACAATCTGGGTACGGCGCATCGCAGGCTGATGCAGCGGCTTCCACGTGAGTCGGCCTATCGAAGTAACGTGTATTCCAGCTGTTGGTCGGTTTTCAAGGAACTAGTCGATCACGCGCGCGACAGGCGCCGCTGGGCCCTGGCCGACCAGTGGTTTGCGGATCGGCATGAACGCCTCAAAGTCTCGCGCTTGGACCCGGATCCATCTCCGCCTGTCTTCTCCGACAAAGACATTGATCGAACCGGGTCCTCCGTCTAGAGCAACTCCTCTATTCGTCTTCGCCGTAGCCCATCGAGACCGGCGTGAGACGCCGGGTCTGGCCGATGAGGGTTACTAGATTCTGCACTTCTCGATCACCTCGGTAGTCGGTGGCCACACCTGCAGCTCGTTGCTCGAGCATGTCGAGGCTGCCCTCTTTGGCCCAGTAGGAGCCCTTGAGGATCTCGGCGAACTCGGCGACGACCGAGCTGAGCCGTAGAGCCGGCGAGGCGTTCTCCCATCGTTTGGAGATATTCCTCCGGGTCATGTCGACGGCGGTCTCGATGACTTTACCGGTCTCCTTGGAGCGATACCGCAGTCGCAGGGTTGCCAGAAGGTCGCGCTTGGAGACGTTCTCATGCAGCTTGATCTCATAAAGTGCGGTGACCTCGTGCCCGGCGCCGATCTCACCGGCATCGACGGTATCGTCGCGGAAGAGGTGATCGGCGATGTCCCGGTTCTCGTAGCCAAGCAGACGGTAGCGGCTTACGGTCTCAGGGTTGAACTCGACCTGGATCTTCGCGTCGGAGGCGATGGTCTGCAGAGTTCCGGTGAGGTTTTCGACAAAGATCCGTCGGGCCTCATCCAGCGTGTCGATATAGGCGTAGTTGCCGTCGCCCTGGTTGGCGAGCTGCTCCATCAGCACATCGTTGTAGTTGCCCATGCCGAAACCGACGGTGGTGAGCTCGATGCCCTGGTCGACGCCGCCGCGAATGCGCTGCAGGATCGATTCGGGTCCGGTACGACCGACGTTGGCGACGCCATCGGAGCAGAGGATGATCCGGTTGATGCCGCCTCGGCGCCGGTAGGTTCTGGCCAGATCGTAGGCCAACGTCAGACCCTCTTCGGCGTTGGTCGAGCCACCCGATCGGAGCTGTTCGATCGCCCGCCCGATAGCGTACTTGTCGCTGGTGGGCTCGAGCAGAACCCGACCCTGGTTGCCGTAGACCACCAGACCGACTTGATCCTCGGGTTGGAGCTGATCGAGCAGAAGCTCGAGAGATCTCTTGACCAGACCGAGTCGATTCTCACGCCGCATCGAGCCCGAGACATCGACCACGAAGATCAGCATGGCAGGCTTGCGCTCGGCGTTACTGATCTCACGACCTTTGATCCCAAACCGAACCAGCTGGTAGCGCGGACCGGAGGCGAAGGGTGATGGCGCCCCTTCAGCGGTGATGGTGAACTCGCCCTGGCGTGGGGCCGGATCGCCATAGTCGAAGTAGTTGACGAACTCCTCGACCCGGATGGCCTCACCCGGTGGCAGGTGACCCCGCTCGATATAGCTGCGTGCCAGCGTGTAGGAGCCGGTGTCGACATCGAGACCAAAGGTCGACTGGGCGTCGTCTTCGGTGTCGATAAAGGGGTTGGTGCCGTAGCTCTTGAAAAACATGTCGCCGTAAGGAGCGTCGTTGGGCTCGTGGGTGCCGCCGGTCGAGGGTGGCGCGGTTGATTGCATCGCCGGTGGTACAGGTGCTTCCACGCGCAGGGGCGACTCGGAGGTGACCCTGACGCCTTCGAGCTCGGGCTCGGTAGCAGGTACTTCTCGAATCTCTCTCTGGGCCACTCCAGACATTCGCTGCTTCTCGAGGGCCACTTGGCGTCGTCGGTTGTCTTCGCCAGCCTTCGCATCGGTGTCCTTGTTGGGGGTATTGGCCATTTCGAACAGGCCTGACTGAGCCTGCGGCTGGGCCGGAAGGTCGCGTAGCCGACTGAGCGATTGGCTGCGTTTTTGTTCGATCTCAGAGTAGGCCGCAGCCTGTTCGTCCTGCTGGGGACCTTCTAGGTAGCTCAGTGCGCTCAGATCCTCCCGCCTAGGGCCGACCTCGTCTTGTTTCTCGACTTTGGCCTTCTCTGAGGCCGCCGGAGTTGATGCTTTGCCATCGATCTCCACGCTGGAGGTCCGATCGACCGGTTCCGTTTCTGCAATCACTCGCCCCGTCAGAGCATCGACTTCCAGGGCAGCGGGGGTTTCATTCATCAGCGTCAGCGAGGGCCTGGCCTGCCATGAGACCTGGAGGGCCAGAAAGCCGCCCAGCACCACGATGGCCACCGAGGCGGCGATCAGACGTAGGCGTCGGGGAGAGAGGATGGATTCCGATTTCTCCTCGACCAGGCGAAGATGTTCAGGAATCTCCTTCTGGATGCTTTCCAGGAGCCCTTCGGGCGGCTCGGGAGCTGGCGGCGGGTTCAACCGCTCTTCGATTTTCTTCAGTTCGTTGTTATTCACTGCAAATCCCCTTCGAGGGTCGTGGCGAGTTGTTTGTAGGCGCGCTTGAGGCGCTTGCGAATGCCGACGGGGGAGAGCCCTTGATGTCTGGCGATCTCGGTGACTGGAAGCTCAGCCCAAAACCGTGCCGTCACGGCAAAGCGGAGCTCCTCTGGAAGCTCCAGGATGGCGCGCCGAAGCCGTTCGGCCTCAGCGCTCCTTGTGGTCGCCTCATCCGGAGTCTCGTCTGGATCGAGGAGTTGATCGACCTGCTCCTCGGTCAGAGGTTCGAGCCTTCTTGGACCCCGGATGTGATTTAGAAAGGTGTTGTAGGCGATGCGATACAACCAGGTGGAGAACTTGCTGCCACCTCGAAAATTAGCGATCGATCGCCAGGCCTTGCGGTAGGTCTCTTGGGTGAGATCGGCGGCTAGATCCTCGTTGCCGCCACAGAGCCGACACAAAGATGCATAAACGGCACGGTACGTACAGCGTGCCAGCGCATCAGCTGCGTCGAGATCTCCCGTCGCGGCCTTTTGCCAGAGGACTGCCTCGTCGTCGGCTATCGGAGGCAGGCTACCTGGGTCTGAAGTTTCCACTGCTCGTATGCTCTCCATGTCTAGTTAGACATAGAACGGGCAGAAAAGGAAACTCACGGTGGCAGAGCACAGATGGATTAGAGGGACACGTAACGAGTACATGTCCCCCTAATCCATCTGTGCTCTGTCACCGAACAGGCGCGGAGAAACTGACTGCGACGGACCCGGTGGAGGCAAGACCACTCTGCTGTCTCAACCAATCGACCTGGGTCTTGAAGTAACCCGGCGCGTATCCGATCGGTTGGCGCTCGCCCGAATCGGTTTCTTTCATCAGCAGGATTCCGTGCTCAGCCAACGGGAAGATCTTCAACTCCACAGGTCGTCCCTCGCGTTGCAGTACTTCGAGCTCGTCGATCGACCATGCAGTCGGCATACTGGAATCGTCTTCGCCAAAAAGCCAGAGACTGGGGATGTCGAGCGAAGCCACCGTGGGTACCGGGTCGTAGCGCCGATCGACAAACGGAATGTCACCCCGAGAGATCCACCAGGCCAGGATTCTCATCGCCCACAGCGGTATCTTGGTGCCGGCCAGGTAGCCGACAATAGAGTCGCTTCCAGCGATGGCTTCGAACCAGGCCTCACCTTCGGCCGCATCCAGCTTTTCGGCGAGCTCGCTCCAGCGGTTCTCTCCGTCATCCATGATGGCGCTGACAACATCGTTGATCTGGTCCACTTTCGCGATCGCGTCATCGCCAAAGCCCTTCTCCTGTAGCGCCAACACGTAGCCCCAACGATCCTCCCCGGTGATCGGCACCATGGGACCGTAGTTGATCAAGAGGCTCTTGATCCCCTCGGTCTTGGTGGCAGCCAGCGGAGCGATCCAACCGCCCTGGCTGTATCCGGCAAGATGGATGTTGGCTGTGTCGATCTCAGGACGTTGGCGAAGCCAGTCGACCGCTGCCACGACATCGTCTGAGAGCACGTAGAAGTTCTGAAGGTACTTACCCGTCGAACCGCCGGTGCCCCGTTTGTCGAACACCAGGGTGGCGATCCCATGGGAAGCGAAGAGATAGGGCAGGAAATAGCTATCCACGGCGCTGTATCTCTCGGAGCCGTGGACCAGGACCACGACGGGGAACGGGGGTTTGCCAAGAGGCAGGACCAATTTGCCTCGCAGCGAAAGCTCCCCACTGGGGAAGGTGGTGAAGATCTCGGGTAGATCGATCTTTGTCGCTTTCTGGGCTTCGCCCTCGGCGGTGATCCGCGAAAAACTCGTAGGCGAGTTTTCTGAATCATCGAGGTCGAAATCGACGGTCACTTCTACCGGCTTACGACCACTCCAGCCTGGCCCGGATTCAAAAGTCGCATCCCCCGTAGGCCAGAGGGTGCGGCTTGCGCCGCTCATCTCGCGATAACGGAGCGACTCGGAGTCACGGGGTGAGACAAAACCCAAGCGACCGTCCGCAAACCGATAAGCACCGTTGAATCGCGTATCGACCGGCTTGGATCGAGTCAGGTACTGGTATCCGATCCAGCCGGAGATCACCATCAGAGCAACAGTAAAGAGCCATTTCTTATTCAACGAGGATGCCATCCGGCTTTGGGATCTAAAGCAACCGACGGCGGATTTTCTTACGTCCGCGGATGGTGGTCTTGCGCTCGGAGTAGGGTTCTACACCATCGGCGACGCAGCGGGGTAGGGTCTGACCGATGGCTTTTTCGACCGACCGCACCGTCTCTTTGTCTTGCCAGGTGGCAATGGTCGACACCGTTCCGCAAAGTGCTCCGCGAGCCGTACGGCCGGCACGGTGGATGTAGTCCTCGACCGTCTCTGGCATACCAAAATTGACGATGTGCTCGATGATCGGAATATCGATTCCACGAGCAGCGATGTCTGTGGCCAACAGGATTCGGTGCTCACCCTGACGCAACCCCTGGAGAGCAGCTACACGTTGGCTCTGGGTACGGCCCGAGTGGATCTTCTCGACCGGGTGCCCCTCGAGCTCGAGCTGTCGACAGGCCCAGTCGGCATCGACCTTTCGACGCAGAAAGATCAGCATGCTGCCCTTCTCTTCGGCAGCGATCGCCATCAGACAGTCGCGCGAATTCTCGGGCTCGACCATGTAGAGCCGATGCTCGATTCCTTCAGCTGTGCGGGTCGCGGGCCGCAGATCGACAAGGGTCGGCGAATGCATGAATTGTTTGGTCAGCTTCTCGATTGTGGGCGGCATCGTTGCCGAGAACATCAGAGTCTGGCGCTTCTCGGGTAGGGCCCCGAGAATTCTTCGGATTTGCGGGAGAAAACCGAGATCGAGCATGTGATCGGCTTCATCCAGGATCAACATCTCGATGTGGTCGAGCCGGACGTTCTTGCGCTCGACGTGATCCCAAAGTCGTCCAGGTGTAGCCACAACGATATCCGGATGGTTGCCCAGATCGCTCAGTTGCGGGCCGTACTTGACGCCTCCGATCAGGCAAGCTGTTCGAAGTGCATGATCCTTGCCCACGACATCCAAGAATGAACGAGTCTGGAGGGCGATCTCTCGGGTGGGACAGAGAATCAGGCCCCGTACTCCTTTACCGTGACGCAAACGCTCGGCAAGGGGTAGACCGAAGGCCGCCGTCTTTCCCGAACCGGTCTGGGCCAGACCTATTACATCGGACCCTTGGAGCGCGATCGGTATCACCTGGACCTGGATAGGTGTGGGATGCTCGAAACCGATTCCGGCGAGCGGATCTACGATGGGGTCACTCAGTCCCAGGTCTGAGAAGGATACGTCTGCCGTCGAGGGGTCTTGGGGTACGCCACCAGTAAACATCGGCCTGATCCTACCTCAGTGGCGGACCCCGTGACGGGCTCCCGTGGCGGGCCCTGGTGGCAGGACCTGGTGATGGGACCAGGTGGCAGGGCGATCTCGATGGCTAGCTCGTGTAGGCTCGGTTCTACCGGCGAGAGGTGCTCCCCCGGGTAGCGATCGGGCAGGGTTCGGGGATAATCGCGCTGGAGAGGCAGATTCAAGATGCCAATTTCAAGAGTACTGGCCACATTATTCGTTTTTCTAGTCTCGGTCCTTTTGTGGGCCGATGACAGCTCTCGTGTCACAGTCGAATACATCGCGCATGCGGCGTTTCGCCTCGAAGCGGATGACGGTACGGCAATCGTGATCGATCCCTACGCCGATCGAGTCTGGTTGTCGTACGATTTTCCGGAGGGGATCGAGGCCGATGCCTGGCTGGTCTCGCATCCGCACTACGACCACGATGGCGGCGAGTATCGCGGAATGGAGCCGCCATGGCCTCCCGGAGCGAAGATCCTGCGATTCCCCGGCGATTTCGAAGTCGGCCCCTTTCGGGTGGTTGGGGTCGCTGGTAGACATGCCGAGCCCTATGGGGAGGAGTTTGGTCGCTTCAACACCATCTGGAAGATAGAGGTCTCCGGAATCACGCTTGTCCATTGGGGTGACAACGAACCCATCGACGAGACGATGGCCGAGCTATTGGGCAAAGTCGACATTCTCATGCTGCCCATCGACGCCACAGAACATCTGATTTCGACTGATGCGGTCGATGAGATCGTCGCACGTCTCGAGCCCAGGATCCTCATACCTATGCACTACCGCCTTGCCGAGCTCGAGCCCTCATCCGATAGACCCAAGAACCTGGGACCTATCGATCCCTGGTTGATAGATAGGCAAGGGGTCCATCGCCTTGAAACCAACCGTCTCGAAATCTCGCACGGCGAGTTGCCGGAGTCCGGAACCCAAATTCGAGTTTTGAGACACTCTCCCCTGGTGCACCCCCCGACCGACGGCTGACAACTGGGCACCGGCGATCTCCGCAAGATGCCGCTCGGCTGATGAATAAGTCGGTTCAAGGGCGGTATGATCCGGCGGCAACTCGAACTGCTTTCGCGTGGAGTGAATATGAGTCAACTGAAAACAGGTGGTGCAACCTTGTACGCAAGGGTTCTGACCCTGGTGGCGATCGGTATGTGCGCGGCAGCCATACAGGCAGCGCCCGGCGGCGACTGGCCGCAGTTTCGGGGTCCTGATCGCAACGGTATTTCGACCGAGACCGGACTCCTACAGGAGTGGCCCGAGGGTGGTCCACCGGTGGTCTGGAGGCAGCCGATTGGGCCAGGTTATTCGGAGATCTCGGCGGTCGCAGGGCGTATGTATACAGCGGATGGTGATGATGCCGAACAGCCGGACGGCGGTGAGCCAGTTGGTAACGAGTTCGTCATGGCTATGGATTCTCAGACCACCGAGGAGATCTGGAGGGTCCCGATCGGCCCTAAGACCTTTAATGAATTTGGCAACGGCCCAAGAACCACGCCCACCGTCGATGGCGATACGGTATTCATGCTCAGCGGCCACGGCAAGCTCTTGGCCCTCTCGATCGCTGACGGAAGTACTCGTTGGGAGATCGATCTAATAGAGATATTCGGCACTGGTCAGGCGGAGTATGGATTTGCCACTTCACCCGTTGTCATCGACGGAGTGGTGGTTCTGGATGTGGGAGGCCCCGAAGAAAAGAGTCATGCGGGGCTCGATCGCGACACGGGCGAGGTCAAATGGGCGAACGGCAAGACCGGCGCGTTCGGGACCGGGTACAGCTCGGTATTGCCGGTAGACATCGATGGCCAGATCCATCTTGTGCACCTCGCCGGGTTGACGCTTAGGGCTGTCGATGCGCCAGGCAACGAGCTCTGGTCTACAGAATGGCCCCGCGGCGAGACCCACGCAATGCCTACCTTCATTCCTCCCAGTATGTTGTTTGCCTCGGGCGCCGGAGCAGTCGGCTCGACCGTCGTGCGGGTCGACAAGAATGGCGACGGGTTTACAACCGAAGAGGTCTGGAAGAGCCCCCTGATGCGCAACCATTTCAGCTCGACGCTCTATCACGATCGATATCTCTACGGATTCGACAACGCAACGCTCAAATGCTTGGACGCGATGACCGGTGAGCAGAAATGGGCCAAGCGTGGGTTTGGCAAGGGCGCGTTGATCTTTGCCGACGGAAATCTGATCGTGCTGTCCGATCGTGGACGTCTGGCACTGGTCGAGGCGACTTCCGAGGCTTATAGAGAAAAAGGGTCAGTGCAGGCGCTTACCGGCAAGAGTTGGACGGCTCCATCTCTTGCCGACGGTCGCCTCTATCTGCGCAACCACACCGAGAAGGTTGCCTACGACCTCACCAGCCAAGGAGACTGATCTGATGTTATCGACTCGAACACGGTTCCTCTCGTTTCTATTGCTGGTGGTAGTGGCGGTCTCGAGTAGTGCAGCAGAGACCCTCGATGAAGCTGTCGAGAAACACATTGATGCTCGAGGCGGTCGAGATGCCTGGGAGGCAATCGAGAGCCTCGAGCTCACCGGCAGCTATACCTCGTTTAGCAATATCGAGCCCTTTACCTTGACTCGACAGCGGGACCACCGAATCCGCTTTGATTCTGCGATGGAGGGCAATTCCTATATTGCCGTGTACGACGGAGAAAAGGCCTGGAGTGTCCTTGCGTTTGCGGGTCTCGACTGGGCGCAGCCGATGAGCGAACCGGATTTTGTCGCTTTTCGCCAAGAAATCGACTTTGCCACTCCTCTGTTCGACTACAAGGAGCGCGGGATCGAGGCTGAGCTCATCGGTGAGAGCGAGATCGACGGAACTCCTGCGATCGCCATCAAGCTCACTCGCCCGGATGATCAGGAGGAGACCTGGTATCTCGACCCGCAGACCTATCTCGAAATCGGCCGCGAATCACAGGGCTCAGACTTTGGTCGGCCGACGCCCCAGCGGAGCTTCTACGACGATTATCGTCAGGTCGAGGGCGTGAAGATACCCTTCTACACCGAGACCCAGTGGTATACCCGGCATCGGATCTATGAAGTCGAGAATGTAACGGTCAACCCGGAGGTGGACGAAGAGGTTTTTGCCTTTCCACCGTCGACTGGGATGAGTGAGTTGGCTTCGCTAGCGGGATCGTGGAACATCAAGGTCGAGCACCGGGATTTTCCTCAGGCGCCCTGGGCCGAGAGCGAGCGAAGCTCGGTCATCGATTCCAAGATCCGGGGAGGCTATCTCCAGGAAACCTACGTCACGAAAGACGATGTAGAGACGGTGCGAACCCTTTCCTACGATCGATTCCGCAAGGTTTATAGGCTGACCCAGATCAGTAGCTTTGCCAGCTATCTCGACATTCAGGAGGGCGGTTTCGACGAAGGGGGGCGGCTCGTGCTGACGAACTCGGGAACCGGCACGACCTTGGACATCTTTGGGATGACGCTCTACGAACGTCTCTCCATATTCGACATGGCTGAGGACTCGTTCGAGCTCGAGCAGGAGATGTCGAGTGATGGTGGTGAGACCTGGAATGTGCTCTCCAAGCTCCACTACACCCGCGCTGAAGACTGAAGCGGCAGGATTTAGGGCCCCTGCTGTTCGATCATCTCGAAGGTCGTCTTCGGATTGATCAGGGTGATACGACCATCGTCGGAGGTCTCGGCGCCGGCTTTCATCAGGTCGATCACCTCTTGGGGCGTCATCTCTGGGTTGACCGCCAGAATCTTGGCTGCCAGGTTGACCACGTTGGGCGAGGACATCGAAGTGCCCGACATAGCCATCCTGTCGCCGCCCGGGACGTAGCTCATGACCTCGAAACCGTTGGCGTGAACATCGACATTGGAGCCAAAAGTACTGAAAGAAGTCTCCTCACCGGCCTGGTCGACTGCTCCTA
>CAXMQZ010000086.1:0-5999 GCA_964195975.1 uncultured Polyangiaceae bacterium
GGCTATCGCTCTATCCAGCTGAGCTAAGGGCGCCAAAGAGTAAGGCGAATGAATGGGGTGAGCGAAGGGACTTGAACCCTCAACCACCTGAGCCACAGTCAGGAGCTCTACCTATTGAGCTACGCTCACCACAAACAAAAAACTTCAGAGAACTTGGCCTGCCAGGAGGGATTCGAACCCCCGACCCGCGGCTTAGAAGGCCGCCGCTCTATCCACTGAGCTACTGGCAGCCGAAAAGGGAGTATTCAACTGGTCGGGGCGCCCAGATTTGAACTGAGGACCCTCTGCTCCCAAAGCAGATGCGCTACCAGGCTGCGCCACGCCCCGTCAGAACGCATCATCCTAAGCGAGCCCAATAAACGTGTCAATTTTGGGAGGCACGCTTTCTGGCCACAACAAACTATACGACAACAGGATCCAGTACCGATTGGCAAGTGGCCTGCCGCCAAGTGATGGAGATTCAAATGATTGAAGATGGTGTCCTGTCACCGAGATTCAATGGGTTGAAGTCAGGACTACAAGCCGGTGCGGCCTGATCCCAGGGTGCGGCCGAGGACAAAATAAATCTTGCTCGAGCCTCCTTCGGCTCGGCCCCAGGCCAAATAGAGCGGTCCAATCGAAGTCGACCTGGCGATGAGGGCGGTGCCCGCGAGGATGAGACTACCGCCGTCTATCTCATCGGTTGTCTCCCAAACATTTCCAGCTTCCCCCCATCCACCCACAAACCAGGTGCCGAAAAGGTTGTAGTAGTAGCCCAGGCGGCCGACACCTAGATATTGCCCCCGCAGTTGATTGTCGGCAAAGCCAGACAGCGACGCAAAGCCTCCGAGGGAGAACTCGTCATAGGTCGGCAGGGTGCTGCCAGGGCTCCACCCGACGCCGCCGCTGATAAAGCCCGTGTGACGGCCACGGCTCAAGAATTTACTGCCGTGGAATTCCAGCTTGGTATAGCTCTCCTCCGCACCGAGACTCTCGGAACTGAAGAAGGCACGGAATGTCGACGCGCCGCCACGTCGTGGAATCACTACACTGTCGAGGCGGTCGGCGCGGGCCAGGAATCGAAACCCACCCGTATCGATGCTGCTCGGGTTGAAGCCGATCTCGTCCTCAGGAGGAAGAGTGCCGGTTTCCAATCGGACATCGGCGTTGCCTCGAATAATCCCCGCACGAATCTCGCCAAAAATACTCCACTGGTATCCAACGTCGAATCCGCCCTCGAATTTTCTGATCTTCAACTGGGCCACCTGAGCTCCGTCATCCCAGAACCTTGGCCGGGTATTCTCATAAAGAAGTCTGGGAGCGACGAAGAACTTGCCCGCGAAATCCAACGGCTGATAGAACTCAGACAATATTCCCGAATTGCTGCCGATAAGGAGATCGCTTCGCCACTCGGCACCCCGAGCATTGATCTGCGTTTTGGTCAGGTTTGCAAGAACACCGACCCCCGTCTCTCCGTCGAAATCGCCGGAAAACTCGAGACCGAAGTGGAGGTAGTTGGGCCCCCAGGGCTTCTCTCGCATGTTAATGAGCAGACCCGTCTCATCATCCCGCTCTTCGAACTGAAAGTCGACGAGCTCGAATTCACCGAGACCATAGAGTCGTCTCAGATCCGCTGAGAGAGTACTCAGATCGACATCTTCGCCGCCGAGATTTTGACGCCGCTCTTTTGCCTGACGTTTCGTTTCCGAACCCAGAACGCGGCCGAAATCCGTGCCGACCATCCGTAGACCCATCTCGGTCCCAGCGTCCAGTCGAATCTGGCTGGCGATGATCCGATCGTCGACCCGAACGTTGCCCTCGTAGTCGATGAAATCGATGTGAATGCTCTCCTCGGTCGGCGGTAGCTGCTTGGCCCGGTGGACAGCATAGATCTCTGGATCGGCTGAGTATTGACTCAACTCGACTCTATGCTCATCGGCAGTCTCGTAGCCGATCTGGATGATCTGATCCATGCTGCCAAAACCCATGGTGCCAAACTTGATGACATCGGGGGAAATGACCAGATCCGCATCGGCCAACCGCGTCGCGACGTTGGGTCGCGTCAGCATCCGCATGGTCTGCGAGAGTACCTGCGTCAGCGATCTGTGCACATCGCGGGCTGACAGATCCTTGCCCAGGTCGACTGCAATCACGATGTCCGCACCCATGGCTCGAACCACATCGACCGGCAGGTTGTTGACCATCCCTCCATCCACCAGCAGATTGCCATCCAGTTCGACCGGTGCGAAGAACCCGGGAATCGCCATACTCGCGCGCATGGCCGTGGCTAGATTGCCACCTTTGAGAACCACCATGCTGCCATCGTCGATGTTGGTGGCCACGGCTCGAAAGGGGATCGGCAGCTTATCGAAGTCGTTGATTTGCGCCACCGGTAGCGAGAGAGCCTGCAACAGGAAGAAGAGGTTCTGACCGCTGACAAGACCCGCGGGCCACTTGATGCCGCCCTTGCCGATACCGAGCTCGAGATCGATCAGATACCGCAGATCGTCTTCTTTGCGACGGAAAGTGCGATCCCTGCGGGGTGGCTTGTCCTGCAGCGCCTCGGCCCAATCGATGTTCTCGACCGCGTCCTGGAGCTCGTCCGCGGTCATTCCAGACGAGTAGAGTCCTCCCATGATGGCGCCAATACTGGTGCCGGCGATGTAGTCGATCGGAATATCGAGCTGTTCCATGACCTTGAGCACACCGATGTGGGCGCCGCCCTTGGCGCCACCCCCGCCCAGAGCCAGACCGATCTTGGGTCTCTCCCCATTCCGCGCCCCGGCGGCGGCCTGCGGCTGTACAGCGGCCTGGGCATCGGCGCCAGCTTGCGCCTGTACCGCAGTGGTTAGCCCCGGTACCACGAGCACTAGAAGGCTCAGCAACACCATCGGGGTGGCCTGGCGGGAACGCCTCGGCAAAATTCGCCTTGTAGTTCCACCCACTCCATGATCCCTTTTCACGACACCCCTCCTCCGCGTGCTCTCACAGATCAATGATCGTTGTCCTGCGGCTTGGATCTCTTAGTCGAATTGGCGTTCGACTTGGCTGTCGGGCCCACTTCGGCAAGTCTCGCCTTCACGACCGTAACACGAAGCCGGATGGGAACTCCGGTGGCTTTTTCGAGTCGGAGTCGGAACTGCTCGAACTCGCTGTCGGAGATCTCATCGTAGACCCAGATTCTTCCCTCGATCACGAAGACGCCCTTCTTTTCCCGGATCGAATAGGACCTGCTCTCGACACGCTCGTCGCCAAGTTTGTCGAGTAGCTGCTCGAGCTGAGCTCGAATTCGTTGTTCGCGAATCTCGGTCAGGGTGGTGAGACCGAGCGGAATGATCAGAAGCGCCAAGCCAGCAAAAGCGATGACGGCTGCACGGCGCGCCTGGGAGCCCCGCTCCACCTGCGTCGGTCTGAATCCAAGCAGAAGAAAAATGATTGCGCCCACCAAGACGATACCGACCAGGTTGGTCATGAACAGGACCAGCGCTCCCCAACCGATCGCCAGTTGTGACGAGCCCAGACCATAACCGACGACGCAGAGAGGCGGTACAAGGGCCACGCTGATGGCGACTCCTGGCAGCGCTGCTGCTACCGATTTGCGACTCACCGCATAGGCCGCCGCACCACCAGCGGCCATCGCCACCAGCAAGTCGAGCAGATTCGGCTCCACACGGGCCAGGATCTCACTTGTGGGCGCCGTTGCCGGAAGAAGAAGTGTCAGACCGGTGGCTACGCCGACGGCGGCGGCGCTTCCCTTGATTGTCGAGGTGAGAGCACGCCGAATCAGATAGGGGTTTCCCTGCACGATGCCCTGAGCCGTGGCCAGAATCGGACTCATCAGTGGAGCGACCAACATTGCTCCGATGATCACCGCACTGCTGTCTAGAAGCAGACCGAGAAGCGCAATCGCCGAGGCCAGCGATGTCAGCATGTAGAAATCGACGGTGGCTTTCGCAGAGTGTCGCATCTGCGAGTAGACCTCCGACCGCTCGGACACCGACAGCTGTGGCATCGGACCCGACAGCAGCTCCCAGAGCCTTCGCCGCCAGAACCGCGTCACCTTCTCGGCCCGTTTGACCACGATACTCGCAGCCTGGCGAGACCTTGCGATCTCCTCGGACAGACCGTCAAAGATGGTCTGCTTGAGCAGACGGTCTACCGAGGCACCCATGATGAGAATGCTGTTTTCATTCGCCGCTCCCCTCAGACCCTCGTCGACCGTATCGGCGTCGATGACCCTGGACTCGATCCCCGTCAGCACCCCGGCTTTCTCTCGAGTCTGTCGGAGAATCTCGACCGGGTCGGCTTCATCCTTGACACGAGACCTCACACAGATCAACTCCACAGGACATTCCGAAGCTAGCCCGAGATCTCGTCCCAACTGCAGGGCCTGAGCTGCATGAGGCCCTCCCGCGGTGGCCACGACAATCCGCTCGAGCTTGTCCGGTAGCTGGCCAACCACCACAGCAAGTGGTTTGCTGGTCGAGGCAAAGACCTCTTCAAGGGCCTCTCTTGCTTCGCGATCGGACGACTCGCCGCTTCCCCGATGACCCAGAAGCATGAACCCACAGTTGAGCTCGCGCGCGGCAGCCGACATACCCAATGAGATGCTGGGAGCGATCCTCACCAACGAGCGAACCGGAACCTGGAGGTCGGAGAACTTCCCACTCAGTTCCTCGAGACCCTGCCGCGCTTTGATAGCCGCTTGCCTCGAGGCTTCAATCGACAGCTCGCCACTCTGGGGCACAACCTTTAGGAAAACGAGGCCTCCGTTGCGAGCCTGGGCCAGAGCAGCGCCGGTTGTGATCAGTGTTTCTAGTCCTTGGTTGTCGTCGAGCCCGACCAAGACCTGAAATTCCGGGTCACCGTTGTCATCAGCCGAGCCTTCTTTCGAGTCGTCTTTCACACTCACCTGACTCTTTACTCGATGACCGTAGAAACCAAAGATGGCCGCCCCGAACAAGAGCCATCCCAACCCGACCAGAACCATGAGATGGGGCAGGATCAAGGTAAAGAACAGACTCGCCGCCAGCCCCAAGAGTGGAAATAGCGGGTGCAAAGGCAATCGGTTGGCCCGATCCGGGTTGAGCTCCCGCGCCGGGCGCCGCGCATGAGGAAAGAAGGTCAGAATCGTTGCCCACAGATACGCCAGGGCCGAGAATTCGAGCAGATGCGTGCTGGAAACAAATATCGCCGCAGGCACCACCAGGACTGTGATCAGTGAGAGACCGCTCAGCTGACGACGCCAAGATCCGGGCTTGCCCGGAGCCAGTGCGGGTAGGTAACCGTGCAGCTCGAGCGCACCTCCAAGACGCACGGCCCGCGAGATGATGCGTGACAGACCCAGCCAGATCAGTACGACGCTCGACACCCTGAAAATGACTTCGACGCGGGGTTCGGCCCAGCCGAGTTGGCTGAGCTCGTCCTCGACAAGCAAGCTCGGATACCTGACGACGATCGCCGCTGCCACGACTCCCAGCACGGCTGTGCCAACCCAGACGAGAAGACTCGAGCTTCTGGTGGTCCGGTCGGGGTTGCGCATCACCCGCCGGTAATTGAGGATCAGGTCGATGCTCCAGAGCCCCGCCGCGAGCAACGTCAGCGTTGCGAGATCGTGTTTGTCGATCGAGCGATCAGGTAGTGTGGCGAAATCGCCCGGTCGGAGAATCAGGACCCACACCAGCAACCCGACTATTGAGCTCCCGGCGATCCAAACCAAAGCCGTCCTGATTTGCCATCTGTCCTCGCGGACCAGCCACTGATTCAACGCGGCCAGAAACGCCACCAGGACCGTAAAGACAACCAGCGGGTACGGTACATCCACGAGGTGCTCGAGCATCATCGAGACGCGCTGAGCCTCCTCTTCAATCAGGGCCGCAGCCAACGCCATGAGGCCACCGAGCATCAACCAGCCAACCCCGAATGCTCTCGAAGCGGAGCCAGAGGCTCGAGCTATCCGGTAGGCACTGGCGCTTCCCGGCACACCGACGGCGAGCTCACAATAGGTCAGGATAATCGGC
>CAXMQZ010000087.1:0-83008 GCA_964195975.1 uncultured Polyangiaceae bacterium
AAGTCCCGCCTTGCAGCGAGATTACCGACGCGAAGTTCCCCCGACATCCCCTGTGCATGGTGCGAAGCCAGTTGGTTGGCGAAGGCGGGCAATGCGAAGGTGCAGGCCTGACCAGGTCCAACAATGTTGAATGAGCGAACCACGATCGCTCTCCTCTCGATCGCTAGAAGCTCCATTGCTGCTTTGGTCATGGCATAGGGGCTTTGAGGAGCGACCATCCGGTCTTCCGAGATCGGCTGCTGGTCTTCCGGGACAGCGCCATAGACTTCTGCGCTCGAAGCCACCAGGACCAGGGCCTCCGGCATTGCCAGCAATACGTTCTTGGTACCCAGAACATTGACTCGAAAATACTCGGCAGGGTGCTGCCAAGACTCCCCGACATGGCTGAGACCTGCCAGGTGGACCACAGCTTCGGGAGCCGCGAGCCTGATCGAGTCGATTAGGCGATCTGTCTCCAACAAGTCGACTTCCACCAGATCGACCCCGTCGATTTCCGGCGCATCCCGGATGTAGGTTCCAACGACATGGTGCCCGCACCGAACGAGGTGACGAGCGAGTCGGCATCCGACGAACCCCGAGACGCCGGTGACAAGAACTCTCATGATGCTCCTATGTGGACCCCGTCGCCTGCTGAGTCCCAACTCTGTTCCGCCAGAAATCCAGAGTGTCTTGCAGGGTGGTTTGCAACGGAATTCTGGGCTTCCATCCCGTGTCGGCCTCGAGCTTGGAGTAGTCACCAAGCAGAATCTCCACATCGGACGGGCGTAGTCGATCAGGATCGACCTCCAACTCGACTTCGGCTTGCGAGAGCGCCAGCAGTCTGTCCAACAGCTCACGGATCGTAATTGCCTTGCCGGAGGCGATGTTGTAGACCTCCCCAGGAGTACCCTTTTCTACTGCGATCCAGTAGGCCCTTACCGTGTCCCGTACGTCCGTAAAGTCGCGTTGCGCGCTCAGATTGCCGACTCGAATTACCGGTTCCTGGAGACCAGCCTCGATCGAGGCTATTTGCTTTGCGAAGTTCGACGTCACGAACACCTCTCCCCTCCTGGGTCCGGTATGGTTGAACCCCCGGGTTCGGATGGTCTTGAGCCCGTAGCTCTTGAAGTACTGATAGGCCAGAAGATCCTGACCCACTTTTGAAACCGCGTAGGGCGACAAAGGTCGAAGTGGGTTGTCTTCCGTGATCGGAACCTCATCGGGCAAGACGAGGCCGTACTCCTCGCTGGAGCCAGCGATCTGAATGGTGCAATCGAGACCCAACGAACGGATCGCTTCGAAGATATGGGTCTGGGAATTGATGTTGGTGCTCAGTGTCTCCGCCGGTGCCTTCCAACTGGCCGGAACAAAGCTTTGCGCGGCCAAATGAAAGATCAGGTCCGGGCGAACCTCGGCCAACGTTGTCTGCACAGCACTTGCATCGTTCAAATCGCATTCGACAAGTTCGACCCGGTCGCCAAGGTGCTCGATGTTCTCCGTTCGGCTGCGCCAACGGCGAGTACCAAAAACTTCCACATCGGGATGATCGGCCAACAGATAGTCGGCGAGATGTGAACCAGCGAATCCGGTAATACCGGTGATGAGTGCACGCATCGGAACTCTCCTGCTCTAGTCTGACCTCAATAGCTACGCCTACCGCCACCACCTGGTATCAGAAGCCCGGACTGAAACCATACTGCGACCCTCCGCTCAGATCCAGAAAGGTACCGATGTTCTTGAGTGTGATGGCAAACCGGAAGTCCCGCTCCTTCTCGGCGGCGAAGTTGCGTTGATACTCCCGCACCTCGAGTCTGATCCCAAAACACTGCGAAAAATAGGACATGACATAGCGTTGACTCTGAAGATACGACCGCTCGAAGTCGTAGTTGATTTGAGCATCGACCCGAAACCGGTTCGGCCACACACCGATTCCGGTATAGAACCGAATCTGATTGCTATTGGTATCGCCGGTCACCTTGTCGAAGCGGGTGAACCAGGTCAGACCAACGCTGTGGTTGTTGCCGATTCCCAAACCGCCGGTGATCGATGTCGATGTCAGCTGGCTGAACAGGGTGCTGTAGGTCGCCTTGGCTTCCAGGCTCGATCGTTGGGAGGGGTTGAAACGATATCGCCCCGCAAGAGGGCCGGTGGTCGATGACTTGAACTCTTCATCAACGCCCCCAGAATCCAGCGTTTTGTCGTCGTCGAGACTGAAAAACTGGGTGATCTCGAGCGACATGATCTCGCGGGCACCACCCCCACCCGCGGATTCCTCTGCGGGCTTTGCCAACAGACGGTTGACAAAGTTGTAAGAAAAAATGTTGAACCCCTGAACCAGATCGACTTGGTCAAACTGAAGAATATCCCCGGCATCGTCATAGTCGCTGACAAAGCCATAGTTCCAGCGCGGCTCGATAATGTGCTTGAATTTCGCGAAGGGCCCGATGTTGCCGTCGAAAACTCGCGAGAACGATGGGCCAATGATTGCGCCGCTCGCAGTCGTCACGGTCCGGGTCAAACTCTCACCGGTGGTCTGGCCAATTTCCCGATCGATGCTGTCACTCCAGTAGGTCACCCGGCCTCCGCCCGTAACCGTTGCGGACAACCATGGCAGTGTGCTCAACGAGGCTGTCAGATTGGGTCCGAAATCGAAGCGTCCCCAGTTCCGATCGAAGCTTCTGCTGTTTTCATCGTCAGGGGGCAATCCGTCGCTACGTTCAGAGGTAATGTAGTTGGCCGAGCTGAGCGCATCGACATACAGCGGCAAACCCCAGAGCTGAGTAGCTCTCAGACGATACTCGGCCTCGGGCAGCTGGCGGTTGGTCTGGGTGTCATCGTCTCTAATAAACGTTTCGTTCTGCTCTACCAGCATGTTGAAGGACTGCTGACCCCAGCTTCCGGACAAGAAGCCGCTCGAGATCAGACGCCGGATCGAGACGTTGTTGAAATCGCGTTCGAAATCACGGAAAAAATCAAAATCTGAGAAATCCTGAAACCGAATCACACCGCGGAGACCGCCAGGAAGATCGTTGCTGGTGTGGGTGTAGAAAACCTTCCAGCGGAGGCTGTCACTGTCTGGATCGTCGATGATCTGCCCTTCGAAATTACCCGCTGTGTGCTCGCTCGGTCGATATCGAAACTCGTTTCCGACGGCAAGAAAGTTCTCGCTGTAGATGTCTACAAGAAAGGTCGTGTCGTAGCTGTCGCCGAGGGTCTGAAAGTAGGCCAGACCCAAAACCGCACCGCGTTGGTTCGAGTAACCGATATTGGGAAACAGGAGCCCTGATTGCCGCTCGGTCTTGGCCGGGTAGGCAAAGTAGGGGAAATAGAAGATCGGTGCTTTCTTGATACGAAATCGCGAGTTCTTGAGCTTTGCATAACCCTCGAGCTGCACCTCACCCCGGCTCACGCGCATATTCCAATCGGGGTTCTTGTCGAGACAGGAGGTCACCATACCGTCAACCAGTCGATATCTGTCCTCGCCCAGTTTGGTGATTTCGGCGCCTTCAAAATAGATATCGGGGTCGACATAGGCTTTGGCGTTGGTTACCGTTCCCGTCTCGGTCTCGAGATCGAAGAACATCGTGTCACCGACCAGGCGTTTGGGCCCTTCATCGAAAATGACATCGCCTTCGGCAGTGATTTGCTCGGCCTTGAGGTCTACGGCCACCTTTTCGCCCTGAAACAGATACTGCCGGAATCGCAACTCCACGCCACCACTCAAGACCACATAGTCTTCCCGCACATACTCTAGATGGCCAGCGGTGCCCACTGCGGTGCCCCCACCCTTGTCCGCGGGAAAAGGCACCTGGAAGGTGATGCGATCTAACCGTGGCCCCGTCGGGACCTGCGCGGCCCCCTCCTCGAGCTCGGCGTCTTGGTTCTCGAGTACGTCTGATTCAGCGTCCTGCTCCTGAATCGGGTCATCTTTGAAGAGATCATCTTGCAGGCTGTAGTCCTGGGACCTGGCGGGCATCGAAAGGCACACCGCAATTGAGGCGACAAGCGTCGCTCGGATCCAGCCCGAAATCCGATTTTGGTTCAACTCGCGATCTCCCGATCGATGATCACAGCCGTGGCCTCACCTCCGCCGATACAAATAGCGGCACAGCCTCGCCTGAGTCCACGTTGTTCGAGCGCATGTAGCAAAGTCACGATGATCCGAGCGCCGGATGCACCAATTGGATGACCCAAAGCAACCGCTCCACCGTTGACATTGACCTTGTCGGTGGAGATACCGATCTCCTGGACGAACGCCATCGCCACGACCGCAAACGCCTCGTTGACTTCCCAAAGGTCGATGTCATCGCGTTGAAGACCGGCTCGATCGAGCACGAGATCGACGATGTTGGTGGGCGCGGTCGTAAACCACTCCGGTTCCTGGGCAATCGATGCTTGCGCCACCAGCCTCGCCATCGGTCGCAGACCAGACTGTCGAGCGTAGGCGGAGGTCGTCAAAGCGAGGGCAGCAGCGCCATCGTTGATTTTGCTCGCATTGGCCGCCGTGACCGTACCATCCTTTTGAAAAGCCGGTCTAAGGCCCGACATTCGGCTCAGGTCGACGCGAAACGGCTCTTCGTCGCGATCAACCGTAATCGGGTCACCCTTGCGCTGAGGCACTTCCACCGGAACGATCTCCGCATCGAATCGTCCACTTTCCGTCGCCTCTGTTGCGCGACGATAGCTCTCTGCAGCAAAAGCGTCCTGAGCCTGCCGCGAAAACTCATACTTTGCAGCACACATCTCAGCGCAGCTGCCCATATGGGTGTCGTTGTAGGGATCCCACAAACCGTCGTGAACCATGGAGTCGATGAGCTTCCCGTTGCCCAGTCTCAAACCATCGCGCGCCCCTACCGCTAAGTAAGGGGCGTTGGACATACTCTCCATTCCACCAGCTGCTACAAGGTTGAAATCGCCGCATCGGAGATCGTTGGCTGCTGTCATCACCGCTCTCATCGATGAGCCACAAACCTTGCCAACGGTCACCGCACCCGTGGATACCGGGCATCCAGCGCCCAGTGCCACCTGCCGAGCAGGCGCTTGACCGACACCAGCGGTCAAAACGCACCCCATGTACACCTGATCAATTTGATCAGCCGTGACACCGGCTTTATCGATCGATCCCGCCAACGCGATTGCGCCCAACTCGGGCGCAGCCAGCGTCCTCAGAGATCCCTGAAAGCTGCCTACTGGCGTGCGTACAGCACTCAGGATGACGATGTCTTGCATGGCCTCCTCTCGCTAACCTCGAGGGTCTTTCGTCGCTCTATGGCACCACTGCCAACCTGCTGAAGACGAGGTGTCCGAGAAGGTCTCTTGTACCCGTCCGAAGCGGCATCATCGTAGCACAGCTATCCGCGTCAAATTACCGACAAATGCTGATTAATCGAGGCCCCATCGTCCCCGTTCTTAACCTTCCGATGGTATCGTCGGTCGGCCCACACTCATGCTTGGTGGATACCTCTTCAGATGAGAATACTGGCCATCGATTTTGGCGAAAAACGGATCGGCCTGGCTCTATCGGACCCCGACGCCAATCTGGCTCTTCCACTTACCACTCTAAATCGACGCAGCGACAAAGAGGCCATAGCGGCGATTGCCCAGATAGTTCAAGATCAACAAGTGGGTCTGCTTGTGGTCGGCGAGCCGTTGAATATGGATGGGAGTCGAGGTGACTCGGCACGGCGCACCGCCAGCTTTGCCCGAAAGCTGCAATCCGCAACCGGTCTGCGATGCGTGATGGTCGACGAGACTCTGACTTCCATAGCCGCCAGGGATCGACTGATCGAGGCCGGGGTTGATTTACGTCGCCACCCAGAACGGGTAGATGCCGTGGCTGCGCAGCTGTTGTTGGAAGAGTTCCTCGCCAACTCTGACCCGAGCAGTCAGAATGACTAAGAACCTCAAGAAGGTACTGCTTTTCCTGGCCGTCGCTGTTTTGGCGATCTTGGCAACAATCGCTACGATCGGATATCACTCCTGGAACCTGATCCACAGCCCATTCAAAGGGTACGCGACCGACCACGTTCAGCTGGAGATCAGGCGTGGTACCGACGCGCGAACGATCTTGGACCGGCTCGACGATGAGGGTGTGGTGGCCAACTCCGATCTGGCCAGGTATTTCCTCGTTTACCAACTCGGAGACCCTCCACTCCAGGCCGGTGAATATCGTTTCGAAGGCCCTCTCACGACGCCAGAAGTGCTGGATCAGTTGATCCAGGGTAGGGTCGTAACGTATCCCGTCACGATCGTAGAGGGTCTGACCCTTACCGAGACCGCTTCCGAGCTCTCGGTAGCCGGGTTTGGTAGCCGGGAGATCTTTGAATCGGAGATGAAATCGCCCCGGCTCGTTGCCGATCTAGACCCAGAAGCCACCAATCTTGAAGGGTATCTCTTCCCTGACACCTACAGCTTCACAAAAGGTACGCCGGAAGCCGAGATCGTCAAAACCATGGTCGAGAATTTTCGGCACCGGTTCGAAGTCGCGGTCTCTCCTCTGAGAGATGCTATGGATGAACGGAGCGTCCGCGATGTGGTCATCCTTGCCTCGATCGTCGAGAAGGAAGCGCGACTGGATGATGAACGAAGCCTGATAGCCGGTGTCTATTTCAATCGACTGAATCGCGGGATCGCACTCTATGCCGACCCGACAATCATCTACGCGTTGAAGCTACTCGGTCGCTGGGATGGAAATCTCCGCCGAGATGATCTCAAGCTCGATTCTCCCTACAACACGTACGTTCACCCGGGCTTGACCCCAGGACCGATTGCATCTCCGGGCCTCGCCAGCTTGCAAGCGGCTGCTCAGCCGGCTCGGGTGCCCTATCTCTACTTTGTCAGCCGAAACGACGGTTCACACGTGTTTGCGAAGACTCTCGCTGAGCACAACCGCAACGTCTATCAATGGCAGAAACTCTATTGGAGACAACGGTGGGCAAAGGAGAAGGAGGGGGGCTAGGTTCCCTGTCCGGGTAGCCGGCACAGTTGCGTTACGGGCTCCTACGGTAGGTTGACTCGCATACCGCGCTCGACTCCAGCAGCATCACCTGAGGTGATCGAGCAAAGGGCGACCTTCTCCTTGACCTCCTCAGCACGAACCCGGGCCACTTCAGTCATGCTTTCGTCGAGAAGCTCACCGGTCTCGGGATCTCGGACTGTCTCGACGCTGCCGACGACGAAGTCTTGACCGACAACAACACCTTCACGCCTACCCCGATTGACATAGATTTTCCCGTCCTTTACCAGTGCGACGGATCCGGCCCACGGAATCCCCGGTAATTGATCCACGATCCAACCGACGGATTCGTCCACAGCAGCTTCTACGGCTTTTCCACGATTATCGCTCTTGAAGAGGTCGATATCGCCGCCAAAGTCGACTCCCGAGTATCCGAATGTGCCCGATTTCCGATCCGACTTTCCAACGACGTTGGTGGTGGCAACGACTTGACCCGTAGTCGAATCCACGACGTAAACGGTCACGTTCACAACCGCGGTATCCTTCTTGCCGCCGATTCTGAATCCCTTCACTCGCACTCTTCCGCCGCCACCCGTTGTGCTGTGCTGTGTGTGAGTGATTACGCCTTTGACCAGTAGTTGGGCTGGCGTCATCTGACCACTCACCGGTGTCCTGCTCCCCTGGACGGTCGAGCCCGACGTCGCGAGATCTTGCTCCGCCATGGCCTCCGCCCTCATATCGGGCTCTCCGAGAACTACGAACCGACCACTTTGATTGAGCATGTCGGTCATGACCGCGCCCCAGGCGTCACCCAGGTTCCACGGACCCCAGTACCATTGATGACCGGATCGATTCTCGAATTTCGACACTGTGATGGTGTAGCGCAGCTCTTCTAATTCAGCCGCAAGCGCACTCGGCAACGCCATGACGATCGCGGCAATTGTGGTTGTGATCAAGAGCTTTCTCATTGCTGCCCCTACTTCATGACCGCTTGCTTACGAACCCGGATCGGATGCGCACCGGGTCCGCTGGCCAGCGGGTCTATACCCGATCATGCACGCAGCAATCGTGCCAAGGGTCCCAACCAGCGTGATCGAGTAGGCTAGGTCTCGTGATAATCGTGAATGAAGGTCAAAATCTTCGAGTAATCACTCAGCCTGATCATGCCCGCTTCTCGGGCGAGCTGCTCGAGCTTTGGCTTCTAGATGCACTGCCAGACCACTCGAGACGTTCGGATCTTCTCTTTGCCGTGCGCGAACACGACAACGGCTGGAGGGAGGCGGATGCGTCGCCCCTAGTCGATCCGATTACCGCAACCCCCCACGACTTTCTCAGCTTTCCGGAGATGGAGAGACTCGAGGTCTGGAAGCGAGGTGTCGATCGATACGCCGACACCAGACCCTATTCAGCATTGTTGATTCTGGAGCATGCCCGAGTGCTACACACCGCCTCGGACGATCTTTGGAGAGCCTTCCTGGACGAGCTCGAAGCCAAGCGTTCGGAGCTAGTCGACAAGCTGGGACTCGATGAGGATCAATTGAAGGCCGACTACACCTACTTGCGTCTGACAGACAAGCTGTCATTGACTGTCTGCAATAAATGGCTGGACAGATTGCGCTATGCGGGTGTCGAGAGCCAGGCCAGCGAAGACTCGATCACCCTGGATCCATTTCCTTTGGCCGGTGCGACGACTTTCCGAATTCCCTGTCGGTATATTCCCAATCGGCCCTATGCCAGCGACTCCGACTTGGGTGGAGAATTGGCCACAGCTCGGTGGAACGAGCTCGAAATTCGGGTAAGACCGTCCTAGTTGTGGATTCCCATGAGGTTGTTCAGTAGCGGGAGTCTACTGATGGGTGGTTTGTTTCCAAGACTCATGTGTTGTCGGTGAAAGTTGTAGAAGTGGAGATAGAGCGGGAGCCGTTGAGTTCGCTGTTTGGAATGGCTGTAGATCCATCGGTAGGCCCATTCTCTCAGGAGCGTCTGGATAAAGCGTTCAGCTTTGCCGTTGGTCTGCGGTCGGTAGGGTCGAGTTCGCTTGGCTCGCAGGCCCAGCTGGCGACAGGTGGCCACGAAGCGCTTGGCGATGTAGCAGCCGCCGTTGTCGGTGAGAATGGCGCGGGCCTGGATTCCTTTGCCGGCAAACCAGGCCACTGCCCGCTTGAGGAAGGCAATAGCCGAGTCCTGGCGCTCATCGGGGAGGATCTCAACATAGGCGAGCCGAGAGTGATCATCGATGCAGACGTGGACAAACTCCCAGCCGCCGCCTCGAGCCCGTTGGCGGTAGTCGCCGGTGACGCGATGTCCAATGGTGCCGATGCGGCCCAGCTTCTTGATGTCCAGGTGCAGGAGCTCACCGGGAAACTGCTTTTCGTAGCGCCTCACAGGCTCGTGCGGCTCGAGGGAGCGAAGACGACCAAGGCCACAGCGCTGAAGGATGCGAGCCACCGTCGAGCGAGGCAAGCCCAGGCGGGCTGCAATCTCACTTCCCGTCAGACGTCGGCGGCGCAGAGCGACGATCTGAGCCACTTTCCCCGCAGGGGTCTGGGTCGGCATCCGGTGAGGTCGCGACGAGCGCTCCACGAGCCCAGACGGGCCCTCGGCCCGGTACCGGGCCAGCCACCGGTAGGCCGATCGCTGGCTGAGGCCCAGGGCCTCAGCCGCCTGCTTCACCGTCCACCCCTCCTCGCACACCCGCCGTACAAGCAGGGCTCGACTTGCGACGCAGCTTCGGGCATTCTTGTGGATGTCCATCCGGGTCTCCTTTCGGGTACTGATCGGTTAGGTCCCAATCAGCTTCTCCGAAAAAGCTCGGATGGACAACTCCTTTCACTGAACAACGTGCTGAGACTCCACACCTAGGAGCCCTTCCGAGTAACTCGCGCAGCTATGCGGATTACTCGGAAGGGCTCCTAGGCTAGCGAGCGTGATAACATCTCTGGCATGCCGGAACCTGATTCCGACGTGGGTCTTCTGACGCCTGAACCGCTTGTAGAACCGACCCGAATCCGCATCCCCTCCGCGCTCGGCACCCTGGGCGTCGAGCTCACGGGCGACGTGGTGACCCATGTCGTCATCGTCCCAAGAGGAAAAGCACGAAGTCAGTTTCGGGATTTCTCAGATCTCAAGAGATCCGAGAGGTCCGATTTCCTGGACGAGGTTCTTGGTAGGTTTTCGGAGTTTTTGGCAGGCGCTAGACGAAGTCTGGGTCTCGAATACGATCTCAGTGCCACCGGAGTGACCGGTTTTACTCGCCGTGTGTTGAAACAAACCGCCAAGATCCCGTATGGCAAGACCCGAAGCTATCAACAGATAGCAGAGGCGGCGGGAAGACCCACTGGCTATCGCCAAGTTCAATCAACCCTGATGGCGAATCCTCTTCCTTTGATTGTTCCCTGTCACCGGGTGGTTCCTGGAAAAACTGGAATTGGCAGCTTCATAGGCGGCGCCAAGAAAAAGAAATGGCTTCTCAGGCTCGAAGAGCGCACCCTAGCTATCGACGACCTGTAAGGGGCCACTGGCGAGACGAGCTGCTAGAACCTCAGCTCCGAGATTGACGAGATCCTCGGAGATCGCCTGCCGACGCTCAGGCGGGCACAAAAGCAGCACACATCCCCCACCTCCCGCTCCACAGGCCTTCCCTCCCCAAGCACCCGCGGTAAGAGCTCGATCCAATATCGTCTCGATCATCGGTGTCGATTTGTGCTCGGAGAGCTGCCGTCGCCACTCCCACTCCTGAGAGACAAGTCGTCCAACCCTCTCGAGCTCGCCCCGTTCCAACGCCTCGACAACCTTCTGCGCAATGTCTCGAATAGCATCGAGACTTCTGATGACCGCCGCATCCTTGTCAAGCCTTTTACGAACTACTGTCCAATTGTTTCCGGCGGAGAAGTGGCTTTGTCCGGTATAGGCAATCACAACGGAATCGCCCAAGACATCCAGATCAGTTTCGATTCTTCGCACCCGTTCGCCACCCGGTTCGTACCGTATCTCCAACGCACCGCCAAGAAGCGCTGGATAGTGATCTTGCCGACCTGTCGGAAGCTGCATCAGTCGAGCCTCTATGTCGCGGGCGAGAGCTGAACGCGCCTCAGGAGAGGACTCCTCGCGGCCAACCATGGCTTCGCCGGCGGCGATCGCAGCGACAGCGAGCGCGGAGCTGGCTCCGAGGCCACCACCACGCGGGGAATCGCTTTTGATTCGAGCATCGAACGGGGGCAGCGAGAGGGCTTGCGCTATTTGACCCAAAAGCGCACCATCCTTGGTCTTTGCCAGCTCCTCTAGAGAGTGGGTTTCAATCAGCGAGTCACCCTGGCGAACTCTGTAGCCGGACTCGATCGGAGAGATCTCGACCTCGACCGCCAGATCAAGCGCCACATTCACGGTGCAGGCGCCTGGGTGAAGTATGCCGAGCGGCCAGATATCCAGCGTCCCACCTGCCAGGTCCGCCCGACACCACCCACGGGCTCGAACAGATCGAACAGACAAGGTTTTTCCTATCGACCTCGTGGACGCGCCACGGCTGCAGGCTCGTCGTCAACAACAGCTACTGTTGCCGTCTTGACAGAAGGAAGAGTCTCGAGCACCTCTGCCGAATCCACTGCCTGACGGAGTTGATCTCTCCAGGCCGCGAATGCAGGCATTTGATCTGGAGAGATGGGCTCGGCTGGCTTGTTATCGAGATTGAGCGGGTTGATCCACCTGCCATCCTGCTGAATACGGTAGTCGAGATGGGACGCCGTTGCGAGCCCAGTCGATCCGACATAACCAATAACGTCACCCTGTCGCACTCGTCGGCCAGGTCGAATGCCACTGGCGAACCGCGAAAGATGAAGGTAGGCGGTCAAGTATCCATTCGGGTGTCGAACCTTGACGGTCTTTCCTCCGCCACGATCCCAACCCGCAAATCGAACTGTTCCACTCCCAGTCACCCGAACCGGTGTGCCGGTAGGCGCTCCGTAGTCCACACCATAATGGGGTCTATAGCGCTTGAGTATCGGATGAAAACGCCGGCTAGTGAATCCCGAGGTGATTCTCGAGTACCGTAAGGGAGAGCGAAGAAAAAGTTTTCTCAGGGGATTTCCATCAGCGTCGTAGTGCCCACCATCGTCTCCAAAACGGTAGGCCTCCAAACTTCTATTTTCGTTGACGTAATGCAGTGCCAGAACCTCGCCCACCCTATGGAACTCGCCATCGAGGAAAACCCGCTCGTAGATGACTTCGAAGGTGTCTCCCAGCCGAAGATCTCGATTGAAGTCGAGGTCCCACTGGAGAACCTCTGCCATTTCGTAGGCCAGGACGATCTCTCCTCCGGCCTGCCGGATCGAGGTCTCTAGAGCGCCGTGCAAGGATCCTCTGACCATTCGGATCGCCGTCTCCACGAGGAATGGGTGCCAGGTACCTCGCCAACCTTGATTCTCCCGCGCAACCACAAGATGGCCTTTGCCATCTATGGTCAGGCGTAGTCCTCGCAGCTCAGAGTCGAGATCCACCAAGATCGCATAGCGATCCACTGGACGAATCCGTCGAACATTCACATGACGCGCGACCTCAGAGACAAGAGCTTGGGCCTCCTCAGGCTCCAGACCTAACTCATCGACCACGTCGCTGAGTGTCTCGCCCCGGCGAAAGGAAAACTCGACAGGCAACTCGGAACTCGGGAGCTCATGGTCCGGTCTTGCAGCCCACACGGACGACGCGATGAGATTTTGGTCGAACTCCAGAGCCCGAACAAGCGGATAGGGCGACTGGGAATACGATTCCAAGTGGTGCGTCATCCAGAGGAGAGCTGAGGCCAGCACCCCAAGGAAGATGGGAACGCCCAACCTGAGGATGCGGCGGGTCTGTCTCGTTGTTTTCTTAACAGGCATGCGGGTTTAGCGATCGCCAGCCCGAGATTGAAGGTCGTCTATCGCGGGCACTTTACCACAGCCACGAGTCCTATTCTGGGACTGCTGGAACTCGACCCTTGGCTAACCCAGCGCCTGTGAGATGACCGCGTCGGAGTCTTTTGTCAGCCTGCCAGAGAACACGGCGCTTCCGTCTTTGAGAATCAGCAGCCCAGGCAGGTGGGTTACCGAATAGCGCTTGGAAAAGGAGCCGTCTTTGTCGAGGTAGACGGCCGCCTTGGAGCTCTTGCCTTGGAGAAAGGCCTCGACATCCGATCTGTCCTCTTGAAAGTCGACCATGATCACCTTCGCCTGTTTGCCCCACCGGTCATAGATCTGATTGGTCTGATTCACCACGTCTTTGCCTCGCGGGGACCAGGAGGCAAATACAACCACGATAACGGCACCCTTGCTCAGATTCGACGCGCCCAACGTGCCACCTCCCAGACCTTCTAGCTGGTACTGCCGAGCCTGGGCCGCAAGTGGCATGACTGAGACTGCTGGAAGTGCCAGCAACAACAAGACTGCAAAGGTTTTTCTCATGAGCACTGACCTCAGAATCCTTCGCGCCTATGCGGAAGGCTGGTGAGAATTCTTCTACGCAGGCTCTCAGGAGCCGGTGTTTTGGAGCACCCCTTGCGTAACACCATCAACATTCTTTGCGTGTACTTGATTTGGCGAGCACAGTGAGGACAGATCACGAGGTGTTCTCGGAACGAGATCAGGAGGTCCTCCTCCATTTCATTGTCCGTGAAGAGGAAGATTACTTCTTTGACCCTGGTGCAATTCATTCGCGGTCCTCGATCGACCTTGGACTCTGGTCGCCTTGCGGATTCCTCCGAGGCTCCTCTCTAGCTAACTACTCGTCTTACGACTATATTCCGCGTCGTCTTTTTTGTTCGAGTTGTTTACCGCCTTGTTTTCGCCCTTGCTTCTCATCTTGCTGGGCTCGCCTGCCCTCAGGTAGCCATGCTCGCGGGCGTACTCGAGCATTCCGACCTCGAGAAGCTTGCGGCCTCGATAGAGTCGGCTCATCACAGTCCCAAGCGGTAGCTCCAGAATCTCAGCGATCTCCTTGTACGAGAATCCTTCGAGATCCGCCAGGATGACCGCCATCTTGTAGTCGGTCGGCAGCCTGTCGAGTGCCTTCTGGACATCCTCGTCAAGAACATTCTCCAGGAGTTCCTCCTCTGGACTCTTTATCTTGCCAGTGGCGTCCTTGCTGACTTGCGTCTCGAAGGCGTCTTCGATGTCGGCGAAATCGCTTTGTGGTGGGGTTTTCTGCTTCTTTCGGTAATTATTGATAAAGGTGTTTTTGAGAATCTTGAACAGCCAGGCCTTGAAGTTAGTGCCCTCTTGGAACTTGTCGTAGTAGCGATAGGCCTTGAAATAGGTCTCCTGAACCAGATCCTCGGCATCTTGGGCATTCCGCGTCATGCGGTAGGCCGTGTTGTAGAGCGAGTCGACAAACGGCATGGCTGCCGCCTCGAAGTCCCATCCTCGTTGCTCACTAGTGGTGCTTTTGCTCATCGGTTTTCGCTGTGAGACACCCGACTCTGCCTCGAGAATTTGTAGACCCTGATTACTGGCAACGACCTATGCAGGGATCACACCAATAGTCTAACCCGACCCTGAAGTGCGTGCTTGTTGCTATCTCGGCGTCAGAACAGGTTCCAACCAACCGAAATGACGCTACTGCGGGCCAGTTCGACTAGAGAACCTGGCAGAAGCCCCAACAACACCGTAACAAAAGCGCAGAGCCCCAACGTCGCAACCAGGACGGGTGCTCGCAGCGGCATCGGTGTGGTGTCGTCGGCATCCTTGAAGTACATCTGCACAACGACACCCATGTAGTAGTAAAGCGAAACTGCACTCGTCAGGACACCGATTACTGCCACCCAGGTCCAACCTGCCTCGACGGCAGCTGCAAACAGATACACCTTGCCGAAGAACCCACCCGTCGGAGGTATTCCAGTCAGTGCCAGCATGAAGACGAGCATCATGGCCGCTAGGTGTGGTGCTCGCCGAGCCAACCCCGCATAATCGCTGTAGGTCTCCCCAGCGTATTCCTTGCGCTCGAGCAAGAGTACGATGCCAAAAGCTCCAAGGGTAAAGAAGCTATACGCGAACATGTAGAACATGGCGGCCCACAGCCCCATCTCGCTTGCCGCCAGGACACCCAGAAGGACGTAGCCCGCATGCGCGATCGAGCTATAGGCCAGCATACGTTTCACGTTGGTCTGAGTCAGTGCTGCGACGTTGCCCCAGATCATCGACAGTCCCGCAACTGCAGCGACGACGACTTGCCACTCCACGACGAGCGGGCCGAGACCCTGGTAGAGGATTCTGATCAAGATAGCGAAAGAAGCCGCTTTCGAGGCAGTAGCCAGATATGCAGTTACAGGTGTCGGTGCACCGACATAGACATCGGGTGTCCACACATGAAATGGAACGGCGGCAATCTTGAAGAAAAGTCCAATCACCAACAAGATCCAGCCTACGGTTGCCAGGAGGTTGCCATTCAATGTCGCATTGATCAGACCTCCTGCAAGCTGTTCGAGGTTGAGGGTCCCCGTAGAACCGTAAAGCAACGAAATGCCATACAGCAAGAACCCGCTCGAAAGGGCTCCCAGAACAAAGTATTTGATTGCCGCTTCGTTCGACCGTGTCTCGCGCTTGAAGTACCCAGCCAGCACATAACTCGACAGCGCCATCAACTCGAGCGAGATCCAGATCGACAGCAGATTGAAGCCGCTAGCCATGAAAAGCATGCCCGTCGTAGCGAGCAGGATCAACGAGTAGTACTCACCAGCTCGGTACCGACCCTCTTCGATGAATCGAACCGATAAGAGGATGGTCAAAGCCGTTGCGATCAGGAACACGAGCTTCCAGAAGAACGCGAAATTGTCGAGGATGAACATCTTGGCCAGTATCGGAAGACCGTTCGACTGGCCATGCGCCCAAAAAAGCAGACCCGTCGTGACCGCAATGCCAACAAGCGACAAAAAGGCGGTCTTGCGGCTATCCAGGCCGCGACCGATAGAGCCTACGACCAACAGCACGAGGGCACAAACCGTGAGAAAGATCTCCGGTGCCAGCAGCAGGAACTCTTGTGGGTCGAAAGGCAACATCGCGCTAGTTCTCTAGCTCCGCAAGCTTTTCCTCTACAACTCTGCCGTCGATTACTGCCAGCCCACCATTCTCGGCCAGGTCTATCTTGGTGACCACATAGTCGACCGGCTTTTCCAGAATCTCGAAGAACGGCTTCGGGTAGAGACCGATCCAAAAGCAGAGCACGACAATCGGCACGAGATAGAGCATCTCCCTTCCGCTCAGGTCCGCGAGCCCCTCGTTCTCCGGGTTGGTGATGTTTCCAAAGAACACTCTTTGATACATCCAGAGCATGTACGCAGCACCGAGAACGATCCCGATGACGCCCACCAGCGCCCACCACCAGACTCTATTGAAAGCCCCGACAAGAATGGTGAACTCACCGATAAAGCCATTGAGCACCGGAAGTCCGATCGAAGACATCGTGATGATCATGAAAATCGTGGCGAACTTCGGCATGACGCTCGAGATGCCGCCATAGTCGGCGATCATTCTTGTATGTCTGCGTTCGTAGATCACACCGACCAAAAGGAAGAGAGCGCCGGTGGAAAGACCGTGATTGATCATCTGCAAGATACCGCCGTTCAACCCGGCCGTGTTGAGCGCAAAGACTCCCAACATCACGAACCCGAGATGGCTGACCGAAGAGTAGGCGACCAACTTCTTCATGTCTTTTTGCGCCATCGCTACCAAGGCTCCATAGATGATTCCGATAATGGCGAGTCCAGCCATCCACGGCAGCAGCTGCAGGGTCGCTTCAGGCAGAATCGGTAGCGAGAAGCGCACAAAGCCATAGGTACCCATTTTCAACAAGACACCAGCCAGAATGACCGACCCTGCTGTCGGTGCCTCGACGTGTGCGTCGGGAAGCCACGTGTGGAATGGAAACATAGGCACCTTGATCGCAAAAGCAACAAAGAAAACGAGAAATATCCAGATCTGAAGGTCGAGCGGTATCTCCGCTGAAATCTCATGAAATTGAGGTATGAAGAAGGTGCGTTCGTTTCCGAGCCCGCCCCAACCCAGAAGACCAGTGCTGTTGTAGAAGTAGAGTGCCAGAATTCCGAGAATCATCAGCACCGAGCCAACCAAGGTGTAGAGAAAAAACTTGATAGCTGCATAGAGCCGTCTCGGACCACCCCAAATCCCGATGAGAAAGTACATCGGTACCAGCATCACTTCCCAAAACACATAGAACAGGAAGAAATCCATCGCCATGAACACGCCAAGCATCCCCGTCTGCAGCAGAAGCATGAAGACGTAGTACTCCTTCTCACGGTTGTCGATCGCGCTCCACGATGAGAGAAAAGCCAGGACACCCAGCAACGTCGTCAACAGAATCAGCAAAAGCGCAATGCCATCGATGCCGAACTCGTAGCGGGCTCCGAGCGATTCGATCCAACTAGCGCTCTCTCGAAACTGAAACAGATCTCCATCGCGATCGAAGGCGAACCAGAGTGGCACAGAGATCACGAAATCGAGCGCAGCCACCGCAGTCGCAAAGCGGCGGATCGACGCCCCATTCCCGCTACGCATGAAAAAGATGACAAATAGCGCCCCCAGCAGTGGCACATAACAGATGATGCTGAGGATCGGTATTCCTTGCAGCCAGTCAAACATGAAGCCCCCTTACAATGCGACGCGCCGATTCTTCTCGGTCAAAAACATGATCCTCAACCCCTTATTGCGACGACGACGTAGAAAAGCACTAGTACGAACATTCCCACGGCCATGACCAGGGCGTACTGAGATACAAGCCCTGTCTGTAGCCTGCGGAAGAACTTCGATCCGGTCTCGAAAATCCACCCCACCAAATTGACCAGACCGTCCACAACATACTTGTCGAAGAAACCCGAAATATACGCCGACAGCACCGTGAGATTACGGGTGCCCATGACGAGAAACCCATCAATAAACCCAGTATCAAATCGGAACAACGCTCTGGCAGAGGCCCACGTACCGCGGACAATGGTCGCGTCGTAAAACTCATCGACCCAATATTTGTTGACCAGGACACGATAGACCAGGGGAAATCGCTCCGCCCAGCGTTGGCCTCCAGCAAGCCCCTGGTTTCCACCATAGGTCTTCCAAGCGACGAAAATACCGAAGCCGGCTACCGCCACCGACAGGGTCATCAGGATCAACTCGACACCCACGCTCAAATGGTGCTCCCCGCCGTGGCCGCCGATCGTCTCGGTGACAGGAGCAAGAAAGTGTCCAAACCAGTTCCAATCCCAGTGTCCCACGCGCGGGATCCCGATCCATCCCGAGAAAACGGCCCCGATGGCTAAGACGATCAACGGAGTCGTCATCACCGAAGGTGACTCGTGTACATGCTCCCACTGCTGCTCGGTGCCACGAAAATCGCCCCAGAAGGTCAAGAAAAGGAGTCGAAACATGTAGCACGCCGTCAGACCAGCAGTGGTCAAACCAACCAGCCAGAGCCAACGATGACCATCGAAAGCAGCTGTCAAGATCTGGTCTTTGCTGAAGAATCCGGCAAAGCCTGGCACACCGGAAATGGCCAACGTGCCGACAAGAAAGGTCTTGTAGGTGGTGGGCATGACCTTCCGTAACCCACCCATCTTGCGCATGTCCTGCTCGCCGCTCATTCCATGGATTACCGAGCCGGAACCGAGAAACATCAGACCTTTGAAGAAAGCATGAGTGAACAGATGGAAAATAGCCACGCTGTACGCACCCACGCCCGCAGCCAAAAACATGTATCCCAGTTGCGACACTGTCGAGTAGGCCAGTACTTTCTTGATGTCTGTCTGCGCCAAACCGATCGTGGCCGCAAAAATCGCCGTTATCGCGCCGATCACTGCAACCACCTCTGAGACACTCGGTGCCAATTGATAGATCACATTGGCGCGAACTACCATGTAAACACCGGCGGTCACCATGGTCGCAGCGTGGATCAAGGCCGATACCGGTGTCGGGCCCGCCATCGCATCGGGCAACCACACATAGAGGGGAATCTGAGCGCTTTTGCCCATTGCGCCGATAAACAAACTGATTGCCACAAAGGCAGCCACACTCAGACCGAGAACCAGCGTGGTTTCTACCACGGCCGGATCGACGGCTATCCTGTCGAAGATCTTGCGATAGTTGAGGGTGCCAAAGGTCGTGGCCAGCGCAAACAGTCCCATGAGAAAACCAGCGTCGCCTATCCTGTTGACAATAAACGCTTTGCGGCCAGCATACGGTGGAAACTCTTCGGTAAACCAGAATCCGATCAAGAGATACGAACAGAGCCCCACACCCTCCCAACCGACAAACAACACCAGGAAGTTGTTGCCGAGAATGAGCAGCAACATCGCACCCATGAAGAGATTCATATAGACAAAGAACCGCTGAAAACTCGCATCTTGACTCATGTATCCGATCGAGTAGACATGAATCCAGAAGCCGACGAAGGTCACCATGAATAGCATCACCGCTGACAGCGGATCCAACAGAAACCCGACCTCGACTTCGAAATTGGATACCGATCCGTCACTCAGAGCGAGCGGCCCTGCAGGAACCCATAGATACAAAATCTGCTCGAAGGGCTCGTGTGCCGCATACTCAGGGCTCGCCATATAGCCGGCGATGGCTCCGATTCCAATCAAACAGGAGAGCCCGACGGTGCCACAAGCGATAATCGCCACCGCCTTCTTCGGAATCCTCTTCCACAACACAACGCCGTTGAGTAAAGAACCCAGAAGGGGAAGCAGCGGCACGATCCAGAGCAACTGTTTCATCCGCTAACCCCTAAGCTCCGTAGCCTGCTCCAAATCGATGCTCGAATGAAGTCGATAAAAGGCAACCAGGATCCCCAAACCGACTGCGGCCTCGCCAGCGGCCACCGCGATCGTAAACACGGCCATGACTTGGCCTGTCAAATCAGACATCTGATACGAGAACGCCACCAGATTCAAATTCACAGAATTCAAGACCAGCTCGATACTCATGAGAACGATGATCATGTTTCTCCGTGTGACGATCCCGACAAGACCGATCACAAAGAGGATGCCGCTCAGCACCAGATAGTGAGTAGTCGCAATCTCCACTTCCTCACTCCTTCCTCGCCAGAACTACAGCACCGATCATCGCCACGAGCAGAAAAATGGAAGCGATCTCGAACGGCAGCAGATATTCCCGGTAAAGATGCCAGCCGACGGCCTCGGAATTTCCCAACGCCTCACCATCGACATCTACGAGCTGCTCAGGGTATGGATTGGGTGGCCCAAACGAGACGCTCATGACGACAACCACGATCAGACCGATTAGAAGAATCGCCAAAATCACCGCCATCGGCCACTGGACACCGAAAAGTCGCATCTCCTTCAACTTGTGAAGATTGACCAACATGATCACGAACAAAAACAGCACCATGATTCCGCCGCCATAGACAAAAACCTGAACCACAGCAATAAATTCGGCATGTCGTAGCAAGAACAGAGCAGCCATGCTCAAGAAACAGACCAGAAGCGAAATCGCCGAGTACATCGGGTTGCGCATCGTGATCACCGCAATAGCGGAACCGACCGTGATTACCGCGAACAGGTAAAAAAGCACTGCTGTGCCGTTGGCGACTAGAAAATCCATAGACTCTCGATATTCGATATCAGCGAGGAGGCGAGCGGCTCACCCTCGTCGATCCTGATTCCTCTACTTCTCAATCTCACGATCGGTGTACTCTGGTCTGACTTTCCATTCTTGCAATTCAGCCATATCGATGTAGAGGTTCTCCCACCGCTCGTAGCTGGCCAGTTCATATGTCTTGGTAGTCAACCAGATCGATTTTGGGTTGGTCGGACAGGCCTCTTCGCAAAGACCGCAGAACATACAACGTTGGAGGTCAATGTCGAATCGATCCAGCAGCTTTTCCTTCTTCTCCGTCTCGGGATTCACTTCTTGGTGCCAATCAATGTAGATGATGTCGATCGGGCAGTCCCTGGCGCAAAGAGTGCACTTGATGCAGCGATCCTCGTCGAGGCGGAACATCCCGCGGAACCGGTGCGACGGCTCCATCCTTTCCTCCGGATACTGCACGGTGACTTTCTTCTTGAATATGTACTTGAAAGTTATTCCGAGACCGGCGAACAGGTCGAGCAACATGATTCGATCGAGAAATCTCTTAGTCGAAGTCATGACACATCACCCAAAAAGAATCTTCGCCAATCCGGTGCCTACTACCGCGATCAGCGATGTCGGAATCAGCCATTTCCAGCCGAGATCCATTAGTTGATCAAATCGATAGCGAGGAAAGGTTCCCCGAAACCAGATAAATGTGAATAAGAACACAACCAGCTTCAGCGTAAACCAGACAAGACCCGCAAGACCCACTGGAAGAAAACCAAGATCGAGAAAAGAAAGTACCTCGACGTTCGGAAACGGCCTCGACCACCCACCCAGAAAGAGAGTTACCCCGATCGCTGAGACCACGATCATGTTGGCGTACTCGCCCAGAAAAAAGAGCGCAAACCGCATACCGCTGTACTCGGTATGAAAACCAGCGACCAGCTCTGACTCTGCCTCGGGAAGATCAAACGGGTTCCGATTCGACTCTGCAACACCCGCTACGAAATAGACAAAGAAGGCCAGGAACCCAAACGGAAAGAACCCGAATGCGAACCAACGTCCCTGCTCCAGCTGAGACATGACGATTCCATTCAGCGACATCGTTCCGGCCATCAATAGGGGTACGACCAGAGAGAATCCCTGAGGCACCTCGTACGAGATCATCTGTGCCGCCGACCTCAACCCACCAAGCAACGAAAATTTGCTGTTGGATGACCACCCACCGAGAATGATTCCGTAAACGCTTATGGTCGCCATGGCGATAACGAACAGCAAACCCACATTCACATCGGTGATAAACCAATTGGCGCCACCTGTGGTCGCCGACGAAGGACCGAAGGGAACTACCGCAAAAATCACCAGGGCCGGACCCACCACCAGACAGGGCGCCAACACAAAAGCCCATCGCACCGCTCGATCCGGAATGGAGTCCTCTTTGACCAGTAACTTCGCCACATCGGCGATGGGTTGCAGAACCCCCCATGGGCCGACCCGGTTTGGACCGGTGCGGACTTGGAGAAAACCCAGAATCTTGCGTTCGGCAAGGGTCAGATAGGCGATCAATCCGAGAACGACCGCCATCACAAGTGCGATCTTGAGGGCGGGTTGGATCGTGTAGTCGAACAGGAAAGGACCAGCCGCCTCTCTCAACCCACTGAGAAGCTCTGCCATCAGCGATCTACCTCACCCAAGACGATGTCGGTCGTACCGATCACCGCTATGAGATCCGCCAACAGGTCACCCCGAATCATCTCTGGAAGGACCTGCAGGTTGAGAAATGATGGAGGGCGGACCCGGCAGCGATAGGGATTGGGCGATCCATCCCCAATGATGTAGAAACCGATCTCGCCCTTGGGTCCTTCGACTCCGTAATAGACCTCACCCTCTTTGGGAGCCTTCAGGACTCGAGGTTTCTTGGCCATGATCGGCCCATCCGGTAGCTGGTCGAGACACTGACGAAGAATCCTTACCGACTGCCTCATCTCTTCCATCCTGACCAGATACCGATCGTAGGTGTCGCAGTTGAAAAAGACCGGAACATCGAACTCGACTTCCGAGTAGGCTTCATAGGGTCGAGCCTTGCGCAAGTCCCAGTCGATTCCGCTGCCACGGAGCATCGGTCCCGTGACGCCATAGTCCAGTGCCACATCGGGGTCGAGAACTCCGACTCCGACCGTTCGTTTCTTCCAAATCCGATTGTTGGTCAGGAGGCCCTCGTACTCGGCGATATTCTCCGGAAAGCTCTCGATGAATTCGGCGCACTTCTCGGTCCACCCCACCGGCAGATCGAAGGGTTGCCCGCCGGGGCGCATGCAATTGAGGGTCAGTCGCGCGCCGCAGTAGTCCTCGAACAGATCGAGCACGTGTTCGCGTTCCCGAAAGGTGTAGAAAAAAGGAGTCATGGCGCCAATGTCGATGGCGTGCGTTGCCAACCAGAGCAAGTGACTCGAGATCCTCTGCAGCTCGGCCAGAATAGTGCGTATGTAGCGAGCCCGAGGCGGCACAATAATTCCAATAAGCTTCTCCACGGCTCCGACGTAGGCCAGATTGTTCGTGGCAGCAGCAACGTAGTCCATCCGGTCGGTATGGGGCACATTCTGAAAGAAGGGATGGAGCTCGAATAGCTTCTCCGTGCCTCGATGCAAATACCCGATAATCGGATAGCAATCGACGATTCGTTCACCGTCGAGCTTCACTTTTAGCCTCAAAACACCGTGAGTAGCAGGGTGTTGCGGCCCGAAATTGAGCTCCATTTCCTCGACCCCAAGCAGGGTCTCGGACGGCTGTGGAGCGGTGGTTTCGATGTCGGTCATGGACGGATCAAACGTTCTTGGTCGTCACCTGGTTGCAATGGGTCTCTCAACTCTCCTCACCAGAGGATTCCGGGGCGGATTGCGATGTTTTCTCTTCGGGCGGCGCAGGTGGCCTCCAGCCAGTCCCTGTCCCCGCAACTGGGCCAGCATTGTCGGTGTAGGTCTCTGGATAGATGGCAGCCCCGGTATCGATACCCTCGACCGGAAAATCCTTCAGCAACGGATGGCCGTTGAATCCCTCCCAGAGAAGAATTCGCGTCATGTCTGGATGATCGGTAAAGCGGATCCCATACATGTCGTAGGTCTCCCGCTCGGCCCAGTTGGCACCCGCGTAAACCTTAGCTACCGACGGAACCTCGACTCCTACGTCGACTCTTACCTTCAATCGAACCTGATCGTTGGTCTCCAGGTTGTGAAGAATGTAAACGACTTCCAACTCTTTTTCTTCTCGGTTGTCGAAATGTGCACCGCAACTATCGACAAAGAGCTTGTAACCGTGCTCCTCTTTCAAGCTCCTGCAAACTTCGCGGATCGACTGGCTATCGATCTCGAGGACCAGATCTCCAGCGAAACTTCGGGCCGAAAGAACTGCGTCGGCATGCGCTGCCCTCAATGAATCGACCAGGAGGCTATCTTCGACCTCTTCCCAGCTTGGTGTCGACGGGTCTCTCTCCCACGGCTCCTTTGCCGCCTCGGCTTCTGCCAGAGCCTTCGCTTTAGCAGCCTTGGCCTTCGCTGCCGCTTCTTCCTTGGCCTTGGCCTCGGCTTCTGCGGAATCCGTTGGCGGGGTTTCGTCTAGGGGCTTGCCGTTATCGGAATCGGTCATGGTTCAGCTCGGGCTCATCGGGCCCTGGTCGTCGAGATTGGATACCGACATGCGATCGATCCTGCGCTGGAGATGCATCAAACCCCACAACAGAGCCTCGGGTCTTGGAGGACACCCGGGGACATAGACCGATACCGGAATGACTCTGTCGACACCCTGGGTCACCGCATAGGTCCGATAGGGTCCTCCACAAGTGGCACACGCACCCATCGCCAGAGCCCACTTGGGCTCCGGCATTTGATCCCACAACCGCTTCACAATCGGTGCCATCTTTTCAGTGACCGTTCCAGCAACAATCATCAGATCGCACTGTCGGGGAGTCCCGCGCATGACCTCGGCACCAAACCTCGACATGTCGTGGCGAGGATCGAGCACAGCCATCATCTCGATGGCACAACAGGCCAACCCGAACTGCATCGGCCAGATTGCGGATCGTCGAGCCCAATTGAAAATCTTGTCGTAGGTGGTGGTGAGGACGTTAGCCTCGACGTTATCCATCAGGCCCAATTCAACGCCCCCCTATTCCACACGTAGATGTATCCAACAACCAGAATTGCCAGAAAAATCATCATCTCGATAAAGCCAAAAAGCGCCAACTTGTCGAGCAACACTGCCCATGGAAACAAGAAAATCGTCTCCACATCGAAAACAACAAACAGAACCGCGATCAGGTAGTAGCGAATAGCGAAAGGCTGATCGTGCGCAAACGTTTCGGGCTCATTGCCACATTCGTAGGGCTCGCTATTGGTCAATCCCCTGCCGCCGTGACGAAACAGCTTCGCCGCCATGAGAGTGACGAAGAGAAACAAAATAACAATGACAATAAAGACGAGAATCGGAATATAGCCAGCCACAGAAATCTCCGGTCGGGACTTCGGCCCGTAGCTCTCGGATTATCTTACCTGGAATGAAACGTAGAAAACGGTTGCATGGCCGTAGGGGACATCGCTACGTGCAAGAGTCGGAATGATCTCGACAACCTGACCCTGCGTCAGTTCAGTTGACTCCGCAGCCCTACTCCGTCCTCCCGGGGGTAACCATATCCCACTTGATTTCAATCGCTCCTTCAACGATCGATTTTGCGTGTCTTCCAAGCTAAGCGAGGCTATTGTATAGGAGGGTGGGGGCCTGTCAAGGCGACCTCGAATAAGGAATCAGGAGCCACTCCTTTGCTCTGAACGAGCACTCGAATCTCGTCCCCCATGCCGCCCGGATCCAGCAGGGTCATGGCGTCGACCCTGTCCTGTTGGGAGACCTGGTCCAGCCCTTCGAAGATCCCACATGAAACCAACCATGACGCTTGACGGGTCAGGGCAATGGTTTCGAGCCCAACCCGTTCTCCCTCCTCCCGAAGAGTCGTGAAGTCGATATGGGCCGAAAGATCCTGACCTCCCACATCGACCAGAGCGTTTCGATGCACCTGCTGACTCCGGTAGCAGGCCAGTGTACCCTCCATCCTGATCCGAGGATCCAGAAGTCTCTGTCGCTCGAAACCATAGTCGCAAGTAACCAGAATTCCACGATCCAGGCTCGATGCGAGACGACCATAAAGAGGACGCCAGTCAACCGAGAGATCGGCCACCTGCCCCGGACTCAGCTCAGTCTCCATTTCGCACCACATGGCCATGAGATCGGGACTCGACAGCTCTTTCTGGCAATACGAGAAAGTGCCTTCGTCTACGTCGACCCATAGCTCTCCAACTTCCCCGCCTTCGAGGCCGACAAGGCGGTGGACTGGCAGAGCATCGAAAAGCTCGTAGGAGAAAATCATCCCGCTCACGCCCTCCAAAAGCAGGCTGCCCAAATCATCGAGCTGTTCGACCCCCACCGGGACACGCCTCGCTATCCTGTCCCATCCCATCAGCCGGCGCTCTGAAACGTGGTCGAGCGCGCCGACCAGGTGACCCAGGTGGATCGCCGCCCCATAACCCGCTTCGAGATAGTCGGCCCTCACACCAAGGGCCCCATCCAACCGCTCCAGCAGTCGTGCTGTCGTACGTCCAAAAAGAGGCGACAGAGATGAGCCGGTGACAAAATCGCCCTCTTTTCCGATAGGAAGATCCTCGTGAGCGTAGTACCCACCATCTCCATACAGAGCCTCCTCCATGAACTCCGAAAATGGAATCGGACCATTCTCAACGATCCGTGCTCGGAGTCGATCGGCGGGAAACGACATAACAAGTCGGAGTTTACCGACCCTCTCAAGCCCGAGGCCCACAAGCGGCCTTTCCCGCGTGCTAAGATCCGCCGCAAATGACTGACCCACCGTCACTTCCGACGACCGACAGGTTGCTCGAGATCATCGATCTGATGGCCGGACAGCCGATCCTGATGCTGGTGGATCTGGTCCTCGATCGCTTTATCACCGGTAGACCGAAACGGATCAGCCGCGAGGCCCCGGTACTGATCTTGACCCACGAGAGCGAAGACATGACTCCCGGAGGGGGTGCCAACGCGGTCGCAAACATCGTGGCGTTGGACGGCGTACCGCTGCCCCTGGGTGTGGTGGGTGACGACGAGAGCGGCGGGCAGCTACTCGAGATCCTGCGCCGCTCCCGAGTCGACACCGCCGGCATCATCGAGCGGCGGGGTTTTCGCACCCCTACCAAAACCAGAATTCTCGGTGGCGGCCATCACTCGATCAAACAGCAGATCGTGCGCTACGACATCGAGGACAAAATCGAGCTCACTCAGACCGAGATACAGCAGCTCGAAAAACAGATCGAGTGCTGGGACACCGAGGCTACAGTTGCGGTCTTGAGCGATTATGGGTACGGTGCGGTCTCTCCTTCCTTCTTGACCAGGATGCGACAAGCCCTTGGAACCGACGGCACGGTGTTGTGTGACAGTCGCTACCGGCTCGGCGATTTCGCCGGTCTCGACGGGGCAACACCCAACGAGGAGGAAGCTCAAAGCCTCCTTGGTTCGCCGATCTCCGAAACCGAGGACCAGTTGCTGTCGGCGGGATCGAGTCTTGTCGATACTCTGTCTGCTCGCTTCTTGCTGATCACCCGAGGTAGCTATGGGATGAGCCTGTTCGACGACGGTTATTGCTGCCAGATTCCGGTTCATGGTACCGATGAAGTAGCGGATGTCACCGGCGCGGGCGACACCGTCATCGGTACGTTCGGATTGGCGCTGGCGTCAGGCGCGAGCGCCCTAGAGGCAGCTTTGCTCGCCAACTACGCTGGTGGAGTGGTGGTCATGAAGCGGGGAACCGCAACTCTCGATCGCCAAGAATTGAGCGAAGCCGTGAGCTCCGACCGACGTCCACTCGAGGAGTCGAAATGGGCGAAGCTTTAGGTCTCGAAGACCTGAAAACCAGGCTGGATGGTTTCAGACCAAGCGGCGGAAAAGTCGTCCTTGCCAACGGTCACTTCGACGTTCTTCATGTCGGTCATTTGCGCTATCTCGAGGCTGCCAAGGAGCAAGGAGACCTGCTCGTCGTCGCTATCAACGACGACAACTCGGTCGCTCGACTCAAGGGCAAGGGTCGACCTGTAGTCCCGGCCTCCGAAAGAGCCGAGCTGCTGGCCGCGCTGATTCCGGTCGATTTCGTCGTGGTCTTCAGTGGCGATTCGCCCGGCGATCTGCTGCAGGAGTTGCAGCCTGACGTGCACTGCAAGGGAACAGACTACGGTTCCCCCGATCGGGTGCCAGAGTATGAGGTAGTCCGGGCCTATGGCGGTGCTACGGCGCTAGTCGGAGACCCGAAAGATCATTCCACCACCGATCTGATCTCGAAAATCAAGAACCTGCCTGACTGATTGTTAGACATTCGAAGCTATCGGATGGCCTCTACGAGAATCCTTCTCATACGCACCAGCGCCCTCGGGGATGTGATCCATGCCCTACCCGTGCTCACTGCACTAAGGCGGAACCTGCCCGAGGCTCGAATCGCTTGGCTGGTGGAAGAGGCCTACGTACCCTTACTCCAGTCGCATCCGGACCTCGACGAAGTAATACCGGTACGACTCCGTGACTGGCGAAAAAGGCCAATCTCCCGTTCAACATGGTCTGGGATTCGCGCCTTTCTCAAGCAACTAGAAAACTACCGTGCAGAAATCGTGCTCGACCTGATGGGAAATCACAAGGCTGGCATTCTGGCCGCGCTGACCATGTCGGATCGAAGGATTGGGCTCGCCCGGAGGTTTCGCCGCGAACCCTCGAGCGCAATCTGGATCAGCGAATCGATCCGGCCAAGTGGTGAGCATACGGTCGATCGAATGTTGAGCCTGTTGGAGGCTTTGGGGTTGCCGGAGCAGCCAGTCGACTTCGGACCTGAAAAGCTCCGCACAGCGCTGGGGGTAGCGACGGACCTCTCCAACCTGGATCCACCTAGAATCGTAGTCCACCCCGGAGCTGGCTGGCCCAACAAGCGCTACCCTCCAGATCGCTGGGGTGTAGTCGCAAAAATTCTCCACGAGCGGACGGGGCTTCGTACTCGAGTCATCTCGACCGAATCGGAAGTGGAGCTCGCTCGAGCCATCGAGCGGACAAGCTCGGGCGCTGCGAAGGTAGTCTCGGCGCCCGATTTGTCTAGCTTGGCCGCAGAGCTCCTCAGCGCGACTTTGGTGATGGGCGGTGACACCGGACCGATTCACCTCGCTCATGCTCTCGGCCGAACAGTTCTGTGTCTCATGGGTCCCACCGACCCGGCGCGAAATGGACCGTATGGGGCCATTGAGAACGCCCTTTGGCATCCGTTGCCCTGTAGCTTTTGCTACAAGCGATACCAAGATGCCCAGACCTGTATGTTGGAACTGACACCCGAGGTGGTTGCTGATCGAGCCTTGGATCTTCTGGAACCAAGGCTCTCCTAGGGGCCAAATCAGGGTGCGGCTAGCGCCTTTATGGACTAGTCCATTGACCTGATTTCCGTGCGATTGCTAGACTCTCTCACCGTGCTACTCGTAGTGACCGGCTGCTTCTTGGTAATTTCTGACCATATGTCGAGTGGGCCAACCCACGGCCGGATGAGCTCCAAGGTACCGGAAGAGGAAATCGAATCGTGACTCGACTCGGCGAGCTACTAGTCAAAGCGGGCAAGATCACTGACGATCAGCTCGAGAACGCTCTTTCGGCGCAGCAGACCGACGGTGGTCGGGTCGGAACTCATCTCGTCAAGTTGGGTTTTATCGACGACGACGACTTGGTCGAGTTCTTGTCGCAGAGATATGGGGTCCCGGCAATCAATCTTGGTGAGATCGAGGTCGACGAGTCGATCATAGGAATCATTCCAGCCGAAGTCGCGCGCAAGTACACAATCCTGCCGGTATCGAAAGCAGGAGCCAAGCTGACCATTGCAATGGTCGATCCGACCAATGTCTTCGCGATGGATGACGTGAAGTTCATGACGGGCTACAACGTCGAGCCGGTCGTAGCCTCGGACTCCTCGCTGCGCGGCGCAATCGACCAGTACTACGGCAGCACTCACTCCATCGAGCTCAAAAAGGTCATGGAGGATCTGGCCGACACCGATGAAACCGATCTGGAAGTTCTCGAAGAAGAGGAAGATCTCGATCTCGAGGCTCTGGAAGCAGAATCGGAGGAGGCGCCTGTTGTACGACTGGTCAACATCATCTTGACCGATGCCATCAAGCGTGGGGCTTCGGATATTCATGTCGAGCCTTATGAGAAGGACTTCCGGGTTCGCTACAGACTGGATGGTCTTCTCTACGAAATGATGCGTCCGCCCTTGAGGCTCAAGGAGGCCATCACCAGCCGTCTCAAGATCATGGCCAAGCTCGACATCGCCGAGAAGCGACTGCCGCAGGATGGCCGCATCAAGATCAAGACGCGGGTCGGTGGCAAGGTCAAGGATCTCGACTTTCGAGTCTCCGTCCTACCGACGATTTTTGGCGAGAAGATCGTTCTTCGCTTACTCGACAAAGACAACCTGGAGCTCGACATGACCAAGCTGGGATTCGAGTCGGAATCCTTGCGTCGATTCGAACAGGCTGTTCTCAGGCCCTTTGGCATGGTGCTTGTTACCGGTCCAACGGGATCTGGGAAGACAAATACTCTGTACTCCGCTCTATCTCGAATCAACACACCCGAGACCAACATCATGACGGCCGAGGATCCGGTCGAATTCAACCTGGTTGGTGTCAACCAGGTCCAGATGAAAGAGCAGATCGGTCTCAATTTCGCTTCAGCTCTACGCTCCTTCCTGCGTCAGGATCCAAACATCATTCTTGTGGGTGAGATTCGAGATTTCGAAACCGCAGAAGTCGCTATCAAGGCAGCGCTAACCGGCCACTTGGTGTTGTCCACTCTTCATACCAATGATGCCCCTTCTTCGATCAACCGCATGATGAACATGGGCATCGAGCCTTTTCTGGTGGCGAGCTCGGTGAATCTCATTGCGGCGCAGCGTCTCATTCGAAGGATATGCACGACCTGTAAAGAGCCGCTCGAAGTGCCGGAGCAGGCCCTTCTGGACATCGGTTTCTCGAAGTCAGATACCGAGGCCCTCAAGCTCTTCCGAGGAAAGGGCTGCGAGCGATGCGGTGGTACGGGCTTCAAAGGGAGAATCGCCCTGTTTGAAGTCATGGACGTCGACGAAGGGATCCGCGAGTTGATTCTCTCCGGCGGCAGTGCAAACGAGCTGCGGATGCAATCCCTCGAGAACGGAATGATCAGTCTTCGCGCCAGTGGCCTGCAGAAGATTCGTCAAGGTCTGACAACTCTCGAAGAGGTACTTCGAGAAACGGTCGCCTAAAAGTCCGTCCAAGTTCTGTCAGGCCCGACTATCCCAGAGCACTTCCGGAACACCCTTCTTCAGATTCTCGTAACGCGCCATTACAAACAGGGCGTCAGAAAGACGGTTGAGGTATTCGATCGCTACCGGATTGACTGCCTCTTGCGCGGACAAACCTACGAGGTCTCGCTCGGCCCTGCGGCACACAGTTCGAGCCATGTGGAGTTGTGCGGCGCCACCGCTTCCGCCTGGCAGAATGAAGTTTTCGAGCGGTGGCAACTCTTCTGAAAATGAATCCATGATCGACTCGAGAGAATCGACATGCCGTTGCTCGATGACCGGAACAGGCATGGCTTGCTTGTCCTCTTCGAGGATGCATAGATCCGATCCGAGGTTGAAGAGCTCATTCTGAATTCGACCCAGTTTGTCTCTGATCGAACCCTCCAGACCGGTTGTCATGGCGACTCCGATCGCGGAGTTGAGCTCATCCACCGTTCCATAGGCGTTGATCCGCAGTGAGTTTTTCCTGACTCGCTGGCCACCACCGAGCGCGGTTGTACCGTCGTCTCCAGTTCGCGTGTAAACTTTTGTAATCCTCGGCATTCGTCACCGCTCTTTTGGAGCAGCACCGAGTCTAACTCAAGCGTCGCCTGCACATAAGTGGCCCCCTCGATGGTTCAACCGCGCTCGACACCAACCCCCTCTCCACGGGTGGTGCTCCAGGTGCCCCGGGGAGACGACATCAGGTGGATGGAGTTTCTCGCCCCGACTGAGATTCTTCAGACCCGGGATCTCTCTCAGGTTCACTTCATTCTGGACAGAGTCGACCGTGCAGCCGCCGCAGGTCAATTCGCCGCCGGCTTCGTGAGTTACGAAGCGGCTCCGGCCTTCGACTCCGCCTTGACCACAGCCCAGCCAGCCGGCCCACCATTGGTTTGGTTTGGACTTTTTGACCAGAATCGAATCTTGGAGCCTGCGCCGACCGAACGAGCCAAGGTCATCCAACAGCTCGACTGGCAACCGATCATCTCAAAACAAACCTATTACTCCTGCGTTGAAACCATTCACCGACATATCGCGAACGGCGACACCTACCAGGTCAATCTGACCTTTCCTCTCGAGGCCAACTCGAGCGGTGTCGAGCCCTGGGAGCTCTTCGTGCAGCTCTGCCGCCAGCAGAGATCGAGTTGCTGCGCCTTTGTCGACACGGGCGACTGGGTATTATGCTCTGCCTCGCCGGAGCTCTTCTTCGCACTCGATCAAAATCGAATCGTTTGTCGACCGATGAAAGGAACAGTGGGGCGAGGGCGGACCCTCCGCGAAGACGAGTGCAATTCCGCATGGCTTCGCAACTCTGAGAAAAACCGAGCCGAAAACGTGATGATCGTCGACATGGTTCGAAACGATCTCGGCCGTATTGCCCATCCCGAGACTGTCGAAGTCACACGACTCTGGGAACTGGAGAGGTATCCGTCGCTGTTTCAGCTCACCTCGACAGTCGAGGCGGATACCGATGCCCAATTGCCCGAGATTTTCTCGGCATTGTTTCCCTGTGCGTCGATCACCGGAGCACCCAAGATCCGAGCCAGCGAGATCATTATGGATCTCGAGCGTCAGCCCAGAGGCGTCTATACGGGCGCCATCGGGTTTGTCGGTCCTCAAAGGCAGGCTAGATTCAATGTCGCCATTCGGACCATCCAGATCGATCGCAAACTGGATCTCGCTCGGTATGGAACCGGTGGCGGTATTGTCTGGGAATCCTCAGCCGAGGATGAGTGGCTGGAGTGTCGAACCAAGGGACTGGTTCTGAAATCGGCCCAGCCGGACTTCGATCTCCTCGAAACCCTTCTCTGGACTCCTTCCGAGGGATACCTGCTTCTCGACAGGCATCTCGAGCGCCTCCGAGATTCGGCAAACTTCTTCGACTACCCCCTCGATCTGGACACAGTACGCGCCGAGTTGGACCGGCAGACGAAAAGTAACGGAGCCTCCGACAAGCGAATTAGACTGTTGGTGAGCGAGTCAGGTGCTGTCAGAGTCGAGGCCGCGGCAGTCGATTCTGATTCGAGACCGTGGAGAGTCGCTTTGGCCTCCGACCCAATCGATTCGAGTGATCATTTCTTGTTCCACAAGACGACGAACCGGACTGTTTACGACCGGCGGCGTCAGGAGTTTCCCGACTTCGAAGATGTCATCTTGTGGAACGAGAGACACGAACTGACGGAGTCCAGCCTGGCCAATATTGTCCTTCGTTTCGGAGATAAGCTCTACACTCCACCGATCGATTCTGGGCTACTTGCAGGCACCATGCGTGCCGAGTTGCTCGAACAGGGTCGAATCATGGAACGAAGGCTAGACATCCAAGACTTGTTTCGAGCTGACGAGCTTGTTCTGATCAATTCCGTCCGAGGCTGGATAGAGGCTCGGCTTATGAACTCCAGCGACCCCGAGGCGGGCGTTCAGATCGAGCTTTCCGAACCGGTCGCAGCCAAGCCCGATTGAGTTCCAGCAGGGGTTGAAACAACCATCCCCTGCTCGCCGTAAAGATGATAGGAGGAGCTATCCCATGCTTGAATTCATCCTTATCTCTGGCCTGATGATCGCGGTTGCGATCTTCGGCGTTATCCTCTTCGTGCTCGGGTTTTTTCTCAAGCTGGTGTTTCGAGTCCTGCTGCTCCCATTTGCGCTTCTCGGTGGTGTCTTGAAAGTTGTGCTACTTCTTCCGCTGCTGATAGTTGGGTTGGTGGTGGCACCGGTCATATTTGCCGTGTTGCTCCTGATGGCGCTACCGATCCTGCTCTTGATGGGTCTATTCGGCTTCGGTTGGGCTGTCGTAGCTGCCTGACACCACTCCTGGCCACCGCTGCGAGACACGCCGTCCCCACGACTCTGGCAGGTCCGACCCTCTAGCAGGTTGAGGCGACGATATACTGGTCGAAGATCTGTCGTTGTTCAACGTTTGCCCAAATTATTCATGGGGGCTAGGAGGGACGAGATGTTCAAAAGACCCTTATCATGGTTGCTTGCGCCTGTCGGCATCGTCGCACTGACCTTGCTGACAGGATGTGGTCCGTACAACAACTTGGTAGCGCTGGAGGAGGGCGTAGATACTGCTTGGAGCCAAGTCGAGAATGTCTATCAACGACGTGCCGATTTGATTCCCAACCTTGTAAACACGGTCAAAGGAGCTGCCGATTTCGAACAGGACACGCTGACACAGGTTGTCGAGGCCCGCGCCAAGGTTGGACAAGTCAACTTCCAGGGGGCCCCGGACGCCGGGCAACTCCAGCAGTTTCAGGCCGCTCAAGACCAGCTGTCATCGGCCCTATCCCGCTTGCTAGTAGTCGTAGAGCAGTATCCCGACATCAAAGCGACCCAGTCGTTTCGTGACCTGCAGGCCCAATTGGAGGGCACCGAGAATCGGATCGCTGTGGAACGGCGTCGGTTCAACGAGGCGACCCAGGTATACAACACCACGCGTCGGCAGTTCCCATCGGTTCTCTACGCCAAGGCTTTCGACTTCGAGCAAAAGCCGTACTTCGAGTCCAGTCCGGGTGCCGAAGAGGTTCCAGTAGTCGAGTTCTAGGGTCTCTCGAATTGGCTGTGACCGATTTCTTCTCCGAGCAGGAACTGGAAGCCGTTCGAGCCGCAACCCTCGCGGCTGAGTCCCAGACCGGTGGTGAGTTGGTCTGCGTGATCGTCGAACGCTGCGACAGCTATGAAGCTTCCTGGTGGAAGGTTGCCACGCTCGGCGCCCTGGCCGGATCCATATTGGCCTCCCTTTGGTACTCATCGAGAGGTGGCTGGGGTGGACCGACGGCGTCGTGGATACTGCTTCCTCCGGTGACAGGCGCTGCGGTTGGCCTCTTGCTGGTCCTGATCGTGCCGTGGCTTCAGCGGCTTCTGATTCCAGCAGGAGTCATCGAGCGCCGAGTCGACCGTCGAGCTGCGGTGGCGTTTCTCGAAGAGGAGGTCTTTGCCACTCGCGATCGGACCGGAGTGCTGATCTTCTTGGCCCTATTCGAACATCAGATTCGAATTCTTCGCGACCAAGGTGTCGAAGACAAAGTCCCTCCAACCGCATGGTCTGAGATCGCAGACGATTTGACTCGGGGTCTTCGATCCGGACATCCAGGATCGGCCCTCGTTCGTGCAATCGAAGCCTCCGGCAACCTGCTCACCAAAAGCGGCGTAGCGCGACGGACCGATGACCGTGACGAGTTGAGCAATGAGCCCAGACTCCACGATGAGTAGCCGTCGAGTGTGGCGACTGACCGCGCTGGTTGCTTGTGCTGTCGGATGGGGCTGGATCTCGCCCGCCGCAGGCAAGGAAGTTCCTTTTCTCTCCGGGCGAGTCAACGACCTGGCAGATCTCCTGTCTAGCCAAGCAGAGAACGATATCGAAATGCGGCTCGAAGCGCTCGAGACCGAGAGCGGAGCGCAGATTGCCGTGCTGACAATCCACAGTCTGGAAGGCGAGGTTCTAGAAGATTACAGTCTTCAAGTGGCCGAGACCTGGAAATTGGGTCGTGGACAATTCGACGACGGTGCATTGTTACTGATTGTCCGAGACGAGCGTAAGATGAGACTCGAGGTGGGTTATGGCCTCGAGCCCATTTTGCCGGATGCCATCGCCAAACGTATCCTCGATACCGTACTTCAACCCCGCTTCCGTGAAGGTGATTTTGACGGCGGAGTGATCGCCTCGATCGATACTATCGCGGGTCTTGTCAAGGGTGATGGAACGTTGCCTCCACCCGCAATCGATCCAGCTGCCGGCAGCCGACGACATGGTCCCTCAAACGCGATCGGCTTCCTCGTGTTCCTGGCAATTGTGGGGCTGTTCTCACTGCAGGCCCTATCCTCTCGAGGGTGTGCGGGTTGGGGATTGTATCTGTTCTTGCTGCCGTTCTGGATCTTCTTCCCGATCGCAATCTTCGGTAGACCGGGAGGCTATATCCCGGGAGTCCTTTGGATTGTCGGGTTCCCCTTGCTTTGGCTTGTGCTCCACCGCACCTCTGGCGGCAAGAAGTGGTTCGATCGCCACGATGGGGGTGGTGGTGGACCCCTCATCTTTGGCGGTGGTGGTGGTGGCTGGTCGTCTTCGGGAGGCGGTTTTGGTGGCGGATTCAGCGGTGGAGGTGGAAGCTTTGGCGGTGGCGGGGCCTCGGGCAGTTGGTAGACAGCCTTGGCACGATCCTCTTGTTTTGTCGGCTTCGACAGCCCTGTGTAGCCTCGCACAGACCCAAAACCAGAATAAACGATAGGATTCGGGGGCGAATCGGCCTCAAAAGCCGATCAGGGAAGTCACTAATGAGCTCGAAACGTTGCCACTGGTTTGTCCTAGGACTTCTGATCGCCCTGATCAGTTCGGCCGGTTTTGCGGCCGGGTTTGTCGAGGAGATAGTTTCGTTCTCGACTCACGATGGACTGACACTCGAAGGCGTATTGACCTACCCGGCAGGTGAAGTCGGGCCATTTCCTGGCATGCTTCTGATTGCGGGGAGCGGCCTTCAAGACGCAGACGTGTCGATTCACGAGCCAACTCTGAGCATCACCTATGGGATGCAGAAGCACTTTCAGGTACTGAGTCGGCACTTCAGTCGAAACGGATGGGCCGTCCTGCGCTATAACAAGCGCGGTGCGAGCTTCGATCACATCGACGATCGTCCCGATATCCTGAAAGCATCGAGTCTTGATGATCTTGTCGAGGACGCACGAAGTGCTCTCCGCGAGCTTCTGAGACACCCAAAGGTCGCCGCAAAACCCCTGGTCATCTATGGGCATTCCGAGGGCACCATGGTTGCGACTCGGCTGGCCGCCGACCAGGGGCAACTCGACCTTCTGGTGCTGGCTGGTAGCGTCGCCGGAGACTATTCAGAGCTGCTCGAATACCAGTTGGTAGACCGCAACCTCATGTTTTTCCGCCAGGCTGCAGACACCGACGGAGACGGAGCACTGACCCGAAAAGAGCTGAACGCCCTCGACAACCAGAATGGTATGGGGTCGATATACGTTCGTAATTCAGCAGAGCTATTGTTCGAGCTCGTCAAGTCCCCTAGCGGTACGTCCCTGGTTCGAGGGTTCAATCCAGCTACGGATAGAAATGCTGACGGTCAGCTGCAGATTGCAGATGAGATCGATCCTGCGTTGCGAGCTGCAGCAAGCCGACTTGTCGCTCTGGGTCGGACCGGCGTTCTTGGTGAGTACCTTCAAAGCCTGTTGATGGCAAGGCCGAACAAGTCGATCATTCATCGTGTCAATGCACGCGTGCTCTTTGTGCATGGCGAGTTGGACGTGCAAACGCCCTTGGATGAGGCGTTGATTCTGATGGCCAAGATGGAATCAAACGACCGCAGCGATTACGACGCCCTGTTCCTTCCGAATCTCGGTCACACATTCTCTCCACCCAACGACTACTTTGCCGGCGATGGCAAGCTGTCGATCCTGGACAACCTGACGCTCAACGTGCCCAAGTTCGAAGTCCGCCGACGGCTGTTGGGGCGCATCGAAGACATACTCCAGATTCAGTAGTTCTCAGTCCGGCGTGTTCATAACCGCGCTGGAATCCCCTTGCAGCGGAAGACATCACAGCCGATCTGTTGAGTCACTGGCAAACTCGACAGGTTGAACAGCGCCCATCCATTCAGTTCCCGCCGAGCGGAGTTGGTCCACCTCGTCAATATCGTGGTGGTGGCGCTGTTTGCGACAACCCCGGTTGTGGCCCATATGCCACCAACGGAGGCCGCCAATCAGGCAAGCCAGGGCGCGATGATCCCCGGGCCCAATTCGACGCCACCCTTTCTTCGTCGCTATATCGATGTCGACTACGGTGGGAACGGAAAGCCGGGATGGGTCCATGCGGCGGACATGGACAGGGATGGCGACCTCGACATCGTCGCCGGTGGAGGCTTCGCCCTGTTCATCTATGAGAACGACGGCGAAGAAGGTGGCTGGAAGCGGTTTGGAAATCTCGACGTCTCCAACGCTATCGGTGCCAACGGTGGAGAGCTCTATGATGTCGACAACGACGGGCATATCGATGTCGTTTCAGCCAAGTACCAGGACGATGTCGGCTGGTGGAAAAACCCCGGGCCCCCTCTCAGCAGCACTCCCTGGGATTTTTTCATCATTAGCACCGAGACTCGATACATGCACGACCTGATTCGTGTCGATATCGATGGTGATCAGGTCGCAGAGGAGTTCATTGCCGACCTGAATCAAGGCTACTGGAACGCCAGGATCACAATCAAATGGTTTCGCCCCGGCACTGATCCCCAACAGGCCTGGGAGCAACACACTATCGAGGTCGATCGGCCCGAGGGTTCGCCCCATGGGCACTCGGGTCTCGATCTTGCGGACATCGACGACGACGGCCAATTGGATCTTGCCTATTCCAACGGCTGGTATAAGGGGCCGGCCGATCCGGCAGGGGTATGGACCTGGTACGAAGTCACAGACGAGTACGGCATCTCGAACACTCTTGCCCGGGATATGGATGAGGACACCGATCTCGATTTATTGATGGGCGCCGGTCACCATGGTCAGGGAGTCTATTGGTACGAGCAACCTGAGGATCCAATCGCAGGAGTCTGGACCAAGCACGATATCGACGCCTCGATCCATCACCCGGAGTGTCTACAGACGACCGACGACGGCAACGACGGTGACATCGACGTCGTAACCTGCAACCTCTTTTTTGGTGAGGATCCCGGAGAGCCCGATTGGTCGGAGGAAGTTCACGACATATTCATGTTTGAGAATCTCCCCGGAAAAAACAACTGGGACATGACCCTGATCAGCCCCAACTCCTTTCCCAGTCATCAACTACAGCTGAGCGATGTCAATCGGGATGGTCGACTGGATATCTTGAGCGAGTCGGCAGCACACTCGGTCATCAGCTACTACGAGAACGCCTTTGATCGCCTTCGACTCGACCTCGAAGTCGTCGACGAAACCTACCCGGGGAATGGCCGACCCGGCTGGTCGAGCACCGGGTACATCGATGGCGACAACCTTCTCGATGTGATCGCTGGAGGCGGTGGAGCTATTCACTGGTATCGAGCACCCGATTGGACGCGATTCCCTATCGAGGTCATTTCCACCGCAGGCGGCAACGGGGGTCTCATCATGCAGGTCGACGACGATCCCTATCCCGACGTCGTCGCGGCACTGTTTGACGGCGATCTTGTCTGGTGGCGCAACCCCGGACCCGGTTCGGTAACCGGAGTTTGGACCCGTCACATCATTGACGGTGCTATCTCCGACTTCAACCACGATCTCGTCATGGGAAACCTAGACGAGGATCCCGACGAAGAGATCGTTGCCCTTTTTGTCGATGGGGGAGTCTTCTGGTACGACATCCCCGCCGATCCGTTGACCTCGCCGTGGCCCAGGACCACCATCCTCAATACGATCAGCGACCCTTTTGTTGGACTGGCAATGTGCAATTTAGACGGTGATTCCGATCTCGACGTCGTGATCTCGAACCGCTGGTATGAAACGCCGGCGAACCCCTCGACGCCGAACTGGGTTTCGCACCAACTCTTCAGCCAGAATGTTCAAAACGTCACTTGTGCTCAGGTCAACAGTGACGCCAGGATGGATGTCGTCGCAGCCGAAGGATTTGTTCATCCGAATGGTCGTATTCTCTGGTCGGAGTCACCACCCGACCCGCGCAATGATTCCTGGGCTGAACATGTCATTTTGGATGGGCTTGATGGACCCGAGAACATCTGGGCCGGCGATCTCGATGGCGACGGCGACACCGATATCGTAAGTGGCGAAATGGGAACCTCGACCGGATGGGACGACTCTGACAGCAACCTTTTTATTCTTTTCGGACGCACCACACCAACTCTCGGTTGGGAGCGTCGAGATCAAGCCTGGAGCGTAGGCGTCAGCGCGCGGGTCAACCCATCCGATTTCGACACCGATGGCGATATCGACTTCGTCGCCGACGGCAACGCCGAGGGTCACATCTATCTCTGGCGCCATGTCGGGACCAACGCCTTTTTCAGCGACGGCTTCGAGACCGCCGACATGTCGGCTTGGACAGCCTTCCAACCGTAGATTGGAACTCAGCGCATACTGTTGAGTCCGACAAAGGTGCCACCGTTGCGGCGGCAAAGAATGCGCATGAGGGTGGCAAACCGGACGCCTGTAGTATCGGAGACGCCGGCGACCGTAAAGATAACCGGAAATCCGATTGCGTGAATCCTCACCAAACGACTGCCTGATTTGTCGCTCTTGTTGATTCGATCGACGGTTCGCACCACCTCGTCGATGGATCGGCCAGTGAACTCGTCACCAAACACGTAGATGCTCACCTTCTTGTCCGGAGCCGCAAAGGTCCTGATGGCTCGCGTAATCCCTTCGACCGGGCTACTGTTGCTAAAAACACTCCAGCTGCGCAGGCGATCAAGAATCACTTTCCGGCGTGCCGGTGTATCGGGTATCCACTTTCCGGAGTAGCGCGAGAACATGTACTGGCCCATGTCGTTCATGACCTGCAAACCCTTGACCGTTGGATAGGCGTCCAGTACCTGCGTCATCTTTTGCTGAACCAGCGGCCAGGCATAGGTAAACATGCTGCCCGAAGTGTCGATCACGAAGATGATGTACTCGCTATCGACAGGAATTCCTCCGACTAGCTCCTGTTCGATCTTCCGCCTGCCGGTCTGCTGTTGAAGACGGAGCATCTCGGCTGTGAGATCCTGCTGAGCCGCCTCGAGCCGCCCTGCGATGATCTCACTCACAGCCGAGTCCTGGCTCGATGCGGCAAACTCGCCTTGGATCTCCAGTAGATCGCCTTTGAGACGTGCGAGCTTCTCCTGCTCTTTCGAGAGTTGTTCGATCCGGCCAGGAAGCTCTCGGTTCAAGATCGTGGTCTCTCCTCGAATCTCGAAGAGCTCTTCTTGAAGTTTGGCTATCAACCCATCCAGATCGACTCGTGCCATTTCGATCGCACGGGGCTCGCCGATCTTAGTAAGGACAAGAAGCAACACAATGGCTCCAAATCCACAACAGATGACGTCCAGGAAGGAGAGACTGAAACCGTCCAGACCAGCCCTGTTTCTTTTTCTCATGGCCAGTCGTCCGATGGGCTCAAGAACGACCCTCGCGTGGCCATAGCAAGCCGCCAGAAGGCACTCGATGCTTCGGGGTCTCCCTCCATCGGGAAGAGGATTACGTTGACGGGAATGCTCTTGGGTAGCTGATCAAAAGCTCGATTGAACAGCTTGAGTCGCTGTTTGGCGCTGACCTTGTTGGATTTCGGGGGGGTGCGTCCCATCGTAGGTAGGCCATCGACCAGCAGCACGATATTGTCCGGTTTGGGCTGGAGCGTTGCCACTGATTCGAATGCCCTGTACAGATTGGTACCCTTGTCCGGTGGGGTGATCCGGAGGCGCTCGACCGCCTCGTCCAAAAAACCGGGATCGTTGGCTCGCAACCAGGTCCCTTTGGTGTCGGGGATCAAGGATTCAACCCTCTCATTGAACGTATAAATCTGAAACTGACTGTCCTCGGGCATTTGGGCCGTTAACCAGTCGACGGTAGCAACAGCCTGACGCCACTTGCCAGACAGAATTTTCTGACGGTCAGGGAGGTTCCGTCGCCGAATCACATTGACCACAGTAGAGCCCAACATGCTTGCGGAGCTATCCACCAAGATTAGGATCCTGTTTCCACCTACTTTCAATCCGGTCAAATACTGACGAGTCCCGTCGCCAATGACCGTGCGGATCTGATCACCTCCTGAGTCTCCTTCGGTCACCGCTAGGGCGGCAAATCGCCGAGTACTCTCCTCGAGCGATTTCAAATCGGCCATCAACTTGTTGAGATGCTCCTGCTGCGCAAGACTGAGGTTCTCGTGTGTAGCGAGCTCGACTTGAAGGGCCTCGATCTCTTCGATGAGCCGTCTAGACAGCCCTTGCGCGATAACTTTTTTCTTGACGATGTCTCGAAGCGAGTTGCGAAGCTCGACGAGTCGCTCATGACCTTCCAGCACTTCGTAGTCCAGCCGGTCCACTTCGGCCTGCAGGTCTTCGGTCATCCTGTCGGATCTCAGACCCACCGAGGCATTGATCACCATGAACAAGAGCACCACGGAGCCAAAGCCGCACGTCATCGCATCTAGAAACGACAGGCTGAAGACGCTCGCTTGACCTCTTGACGCTCGTCTAGCCATCGTTCTCCAACACGACAATCAACGGAATTTCGATACCAGGGCTTCCCAAACCGAGACGATCTCCTGCTTCGGCTTCACAAGTTCCGTCGATCGGTCGGTCGTTGAGGTAGGTCCCATAGGTACTGTGGTCCTCGATCAGAACCCGATCACCATCTCGGCGGATATGGCAGTGAGATCTCGAGACACCAGTGGTGTCTCCCGTCAGGTTTACACCCCGTTGATCACCAGCCAGGGCCACACCCAACCAGAACGGTTCCTCCCCAATTGGATAGGCGGTGCCACCGTAGACCAGGTGAGTCGGTGGACGCCTCGCCAGAGTCGGGGCTGTTGTGACGATCGGCTGTTCTCCAGGCTGTGTCGCCACGATATCGACCGTCGGTTTACCCAGTCGAACCACAAAAGGAAGCTCATCACCTTCGGCCTCGATTTGGAGGCGATTGACCAGAGCACCAACCGCCGCTGCTCCTTCGGGCAGGACGACGACGTCGGTTCCACTCAGTTCGGCCAACCTGGATTGCAGCCCTGGAATCGCCGCAGCGCGCGAAGTCAACAGGATCTGCGGCGCGTCTCCTGACGCCGTAAGCGCTCCTGCCAGATTCGAGACTGTTCTGAGTTGATCTTGCACAGCTGCGATGAACTGACTCCTCGCAACGTCGATCGTATAGATCCGACCTCCATACTCGAGACTCACCTCTGCGACGTCTTCGTCTCTCAACATGTCCAGCCAAGCCGGCAAGCTGTCGTAGAGAGCCTGCTCGCTGGCTGCGTTGTGCAAAGGGTCGAAACGGGTACTGCGCACAAACTGCCCTGCGATGAGCTTCGCCCACAGGTCCTGCATCGTGGCAAGACCAACAGCCCCGCTCTCTTGGACCCGCTGGCGGACAAGGCCCGAAGTCTGATCCATCTCGGTCCAGACAAACCGATGTAGAAGAATCTCCAGATGAAGTATCCGATCGGCGTTCGAGTGACCAGCAACAGATGCGAGCGCGCTATCTACCAGCCCGGAGACAGGCATCCCGGCGGATCGGGCGATGCCGAGCAGCAGGCCTAGCTGCCAGGTCAGAAACGACCCCGGTACGGCCAGCAACATGCCCTCGACCCCGTCGCCGTCACGAGTTGCACTGACAGCCTCCTTCGACAAAGCTTCGAGGTGTCGGTGAACCAGATCCGCCTGAGTGAGCTGTTCGGGGAATGGCCGAGGCAGGGAGTCGGTACCCAGACTATCCCAGAAGTCATTCAGCGAGCGACGCGGGTTGAGCCGCGCCTGGGCTCTTGCTTCTTGGCCAACAACCACCGATGTGCCGTCCAAGAGAGCATAACCAGGACTTGGGCCCACGATCAGCCCCTGGCCGTCCGAGATCAAAATGCCCGGGTCGGTAAGCTCGATCGCCAGAATAGACACGACGCTCCCTTGTCAGACCCGTTGATTCAAAGAGTCCTTCGGTTCCATCTTCAGCTTCTTGTCTCCCCGGCTATTTGAAGATGTCGAATGAGGTTTCGGTCGAGATAGTTCTCCGTTTCCAGCACCAACCTCTCCTGTTGAAGCTGCAGCTGATGCAGCAAGAACATCAACACGATGCTTATGAGTAGAGCGACAAAAGTCGAGTTGAACGCTACCCCCAGGCTCTGGGTAACACCTGCAATATCTCCTTCGACCGCCTTGTGGGCCTGACCCAGGGCCTCACCGATTCCCCGCACTGTTCCTAGAAAGCCTATCGAAGGGATGGCCCAAGCAATATAGCGAACCATCGACAACTCGGAATCCAGTCGCTCTGACTCGGCATTGACGATTGCATGGGCGGTTGTGGAGACATCTTGAATGTTGCGCGTGGCACCAAAGCGATCCAATGAAGCCAGCAATGCCCTGGGAAGAAGATAGTACTGTTCTGACTCCGGTAGCGACTGAATCTGCCGCGCGTACTCTCGCGCATCTTCCGGAAGGATCTTGGTTCCGTCAGCGAGAAGCACCAACTCCTCTTGCAACTGTTTGTGCTCCTTGGCGGTCTCGATTCCTTTGTACACCATGATCGCAATCGCCCAAAACATCAGGACAAAACAAGCCTCTTGCTCGAAATCTCGAATAACCACCCAGACGGATCGTTCTTGCACATAGGATGGGTCGACCTGCATCAGCGCTGTCTGCTCCGCCAGAATCACAGCAGCGCGAGGTCGAACCACAATCACATAGAAAGCGTGGACGACGATCAGCGACACCGCTAGCGATAGGGCTTGGTAAACGAACTCGACCGGGTAGTTCTTTTTCATGAGAGAAGTGGCCTCAGATATCCACAGGAAAGGAAACCGAGCTGCCAGCCGGCAACTTCTCGGTCGGAACAAAAACCTTCAAAGACTCGGTGGGCCGATCTTGCTGTGACTCCTCGTCCCCACTCTCCTCTTCCGGCGCGCCGCTGGCCTCAGAGTCCGGTTCCTGCTCGGGGGTGGCTTCGACTTGCTCCGATTCTGACCCGGTTTGGGCCACGGACGGAGAGTCCAGCGTCCACAGCCAACCTGCCATGACTACCGCGGTGAATAGGACAACGACGATCAATTTCATTTATCTCTCCTAGGCTATTCAGCAAATCGGGCCACGCGAAAGCCGACATCGGGTCGAGCTTTGTTGCCATAGTCCCGATAGCTCAGCCTGAGCTCGGTTATTGTCGAATCCATCCAACTCGAACCTCGAATGACACGATAGTCCCCCTCCGCCGGCCCCAAGGGGTCGACATCAGGTCCTTGCGTCGTCGGTGGCGGTATCGAGTAGTAGTCCTGCACCCACTCGGCGACATTACCGCCCATGTTCTTGACCCCGACATCGTTGGCGTCGAAGCTGTCAACTGGTGCTGTCGCTGGATATCGGTCGTTGTAACCCGAAAGTGTCTTTTGGAGCATCTCAGCTGCCGATTGATCGCCATAGTTACCCGATCCTGATGGTACCGGCAACGAATCTCCCCAGGGGAACTTGAGCGCCTGCTGTCGACCAGCAAACCGAGCGGCCCAGGCCCACTCGGCTTCCGTTGGCAAACGATACCCGGTATTGAACGGTTGCACGAGGACGAATGTGCCACCCTCTCCAGTATAGGCCTTGGGAAGCGAGTCCTGTTCACTCAACCAGTTGCAAAACCTCACGGCGTCCTCCCAGGTTACTCCAACCACGGGGTGGTCATCTTTTTCCAGACTTGCGCTCTCCGCCCTTCCAGATCGATGACTCGGCTGAAACTTCTTGAACTGCCGATTGGAGATCTCGCGAGCACCGATGTAGAAAGCTCGTGTAAGCTGAACATCGCGCAGCGTCTCATTGGCCCTGCGGCCCGGCTCGCGTCGCGACGCGCCCATTCGAAACGAGCCCGGCTCGATCAGCACCAGCTCCTGACCCAGCGAATTACGAAGTGTCGCTGGTGTGGACGCCCTGCGAACCTCCTCGGGTGTTCTAAGTGTCACCCGAATCTGTTGCGGGAAGCCCGGACGAGGTGTAATGGTCTGCCGAAAGGTCTCGAAACCCTCCTTTTCAACTACGATCTCGTGCGGTATGGCTTGCAAACGCAGCGTCTGGTTTGCCCCACCTCTCGATTCGCCATCGACAATGAGCTCTGCATCGGCTGGCCTGCCATCGATCTCGATCTCGCCAAATAGGGGTACCAGCTCGACAGTCACCTCGTGTCGTTTTCCGGACACTATTTCGACCGACTCGTTCGAGGCTTCGAAACCCAGCTTGGATAGACCGATCTCATATGACTTACCTGGCTTGAGCTCCAGCTTCAACGGAGTCTGTCCGGCATATTCGCCATCGATCGACACCGTTGCCTCTCGAGGCTGACTCGCCAGAACCAAGATTCCATCGCTAGGTTGTAAGACGATTGATGGCAGTGACTGCGGTACATTCGCCTGGACCAGCAGCTGACTCCGATACGATTTGTACCCTCTCAGACTCACTTCCACCTTTCGACTTCCAGCAGCCACATCGGCTACCACCGGTGTCTTGCCGACCGACATGCCATCAATTTGAATCGTGGCTCCGGTCGGTTGTGATTTGAATTCGACCGCGGCCCAATTCGGAGTCAAATCAACCGACAAATCGAAGATCGCCCCCGCGCCCTCCACCGGCACCGTAGTCGAGAACGGGACGTAACTCGGATGAATGATTTCAACAAGGTGGTTGCCCTCCGCCAGCGGCACTGGATCGATTGGTGTTCGGCCGACCGACTTGCCATCGACCAGCACCTCTGCGTCACCGCTGGGACGGGCCGTTATGACAAGCAGACCTGGCATCTTCTCTAGCGTGTACTGATAGCTCTGACTAGCCTCACGCGTTACTTCGAGTGGTGCTGCCAAAGGAAGATAGCCCTCCTTTTCGAGCCGCACTTGGTATTCGCCCGGGCGAAGAAGATAGCGACCACCCAGCTCGATCTTCAACCGAGTTCCGTCGACCGAGACTCGATCCGCCGGCGGATCGCTCGAGATCTCTACAGCCCGGGCGGTAAACAGGAACCAGGCCGCAGAACCCAAAAGCACCAAACTTGCAAGAACCACTATTCTTGCAAGACTCGGCTTCTTCCTTCTGGCTCGCGTTCGGTCAATCGAAGCCGGCGTAAACTCCACTGGGCTTACTCGCGTGTCTATCTCATGATCGGCACCCTTTTCCGGCCGAGATCTCGCCTGAACGAGGGGTGGGTCGGTCTTTATCTCAGGGGGTCGATGCGCTATCTCGAAATGAAAGCCGTTCTCACGTTGGGACACCGAGATCTCACTTTGCCCCAGTCGAAGAATGTCTCCGCTACGCAGCCACTGCGACGCCGATAACGGTGCACCATTACAGATCACGACCACATCGCCATCCATGGGTTGGACAAAGAGGTCGCCTCCCTCAAACCCCAGAATGGCCAGCGGTTTGTCGCCGGAATAGCCTGGGATGCGGATGTCGCTCTCGGGGCCACCTAGATGTAAGGGGAGCTCGTCGGACCGAAACCTGTCCTCTCCATCTGCGTGAACAACCACGATGGCTGTACTCAAATCTTCTCCTCGCACCGCACGACCACCGGATCCATTCTTCCCTCTGGGGAGACCTTGAATACACGTCGCACATCGCGGTACCCCTCACGGCTCCCTATCGCGGTGTAGGAGCCCGGTCGCAACTCGAGCTGACGTTGTTCGAACCGACCGAGCGACCCGACCCGGTAGACCACCACATAAGTGTAGTTGTCAGACACCAGTCGAATCTGGACCGGAGTAGAAGCCACCTCGATCACCTGCTCGAGCTGAGTGATCTGGCGTCGGATTCTGGGGCCCTCCGGGAGAGCATCTCTGGCTTGGCCCAATAGATCGATGGCCTCATTCAGCACCGGCTGAGTGGAGAATCGATCCGGATGCATGATGTGAAAATCGAGCCGATCGCTCAACTCGGCTCGCTCGGATGCGAGGCGCTGCCCTTCGATGGCAAAGCGGATCGCTGGGTCGAGCTTCAGGACCGCCGCGTACTCGGTCTCCGCTTCTCGCCAATGCTCGGTACTCGCAAGCTCCCGCGCCCTTTCGCGATGACTTTCAATCGCTGCTAGACGCATCTGTTGTTCGGCCCTGGCCAGACCATCGGCTGCCTCTCTGGAGTCGGGTCGGACCGCCAGCGCTCTCTGAAACGCTGCCTGTGCCTCCGAGAAGCTGTCTCGTTCGAGCGCACGCAGGCCAGCCGACATTGCCTCTGAAAAGGCCTTTACACCCTCGGAACTGGGTCGGCGATTCTGAGGAACCGACAGACGAGGCGGCTCCGGCAACGGCGTTGGCCTGGCAGACGACAGATCTTGATCGGGTGCGGGTGGCTCAGCTGCAGAAGCAACGACAGGAGAGGGTCGGGCCTCGATCGTCTCAATCGCGTCGCCATCCCCTGAGCTCGGCCCTGTTGACGGTCCTGGGGGCGGCTTGGCCAGCCCAGCGGGCCCGGACCTACCTTCCTCGGAATCAATTCGTATCGGTTCTCCAGCCTCGATCTCCTCTCCTACATCTTCAGCCGCCTCCGACCCGGGAACGGCGACCTGAGGATTCTCGCGCACCCAGTTGGGCAGAAGTACAAACACGGCCACCGCCAAGAGCCCAAGAAATCCAAATGCCAAGACGGTCATGATCCGGCCAGAGCTCCAGCGACTACCGACCCGCCCTTTCGTACGCTGAGCCGAAATAGATGCGGTAGCTATTCGCGATTCCAACGCACGAGGTGGAGCGCTGATTCGAATGGGTGCTACCGGACGACCCTCGGGCTTCGCATCCGTGGTCGAGATCACGGCGAGTACTTCCTTCAAGGCTTGTCGAACAGATGCCATGTCCGAAGGCCTGTCTGAGGATCTTCGAGACAGCATGCTAGCGACCAGGTCATCAGCTTCGACAGGTAGCGAGCAGATCGAAGAGAGTCTGGTCGCCGTGCGACCATAGCGGTCCTCGATCGAAGCGAGATCCGAAAAGACGGACTTTCCGGCGATGAGCTCGAACAACAGAGTGCCCAGCCCGTAGATGTCATCCGAGATGGCTGCAGGCTCCCCGCTCGATTGCTGTGGACTCTGATTGGTCTTCGAACCGCCACCAACCAGCTGCAAGTCTGTGGCGCTCGGTTCGAGCAGACCTGCTATTCCAAAATCACCGACGCGTAGCCGCCCTTGCTTGTCGAGCAGAATATTGCTGCACTTCAGATCGCGATGAATGACTCCGGCGGCATGCGCGTATTCCAGTGCGTCAACGACTCCACCTACTTTTTTCAGAATAGCAGGCAGAGAACCACCGAGTAGCTGCCCCATATCCCCGCCATCGAGATACTCAGCCGTGTAGAAGATCTCCTGATCGACTTCATGGAGCTCATAGACTCGGACGATGTTTTCGTGAACGAGTTTTTTCGCTATCCGAAACTCTTGCCGCAACAGATCAGCCGAGGTCCCCGAGGCATTGCCCCGCGCCAACTTGATCACCAGGTCGATATCGAACTCGGTGTCATGGGCGAGCCAAACCTCGCTCATACCCCCCGAGCCGATGCTTCGAATCGCCTTGAAACGGGTACCGAGATGGCGTGAGCTACTCAAGTCAGGCATGGCCTCGGGGACACGCCGGACTCACTGCAAAGACGAGGTCTCGATGGCCAGCTCCGTGTCGGCGTTGGGGTCACCAGCAAGTCCGGTCTCCGTGGCATAGATTTGTTGAAGCAGACCTCGCCACTTGGCGTACTGGTTTTCGAGGTTACCGGTAAGGCGAACGGTCTCGCCCTCCACCTCCACCACCAACGGGGCGACCTCGGCATCGAACGAAACCCCGAGCTCCCTGATGGCTTCGCGATGCATCTTGGCTTCTTTTCCGGTTGCTATTCCGCTTCGCAGCACCATGATGCCACCGATCAGGGCAGCATCCCTGGCCACCGCCTCCAGACCGCTTCCTGGACTGGCTACGACAGCTCCAAAGATCGCCAGTGCACCAATGATTTTGCGATTTCGAGCCTTTTTCTTGATCTCGTCCAATGCTATCTGCTCTTCGTAGGTGTAAGAGCGCCAGTCGTCGTAGGGAACCTCCATCGAAGCAGAGAAGTTGGCGTAGTTCTCATTGAGCGTGTCGATGAACATGTAGTCGCGCTCTCGTATCTGGACGATTCGGCCCATCATGGGATCGTCTTGCGCAGGCAGCTTCGCTACCGTATAGCGACCCTTCCTGTTGATCTCCAGATAGTCGTCGTAGAGCGTGGGTGCCAAGCCTCTTGCAAAACGCAGCTCGGAGATCCGTCTAAGCACCAGAAGATCTTCATTCTTCAGTTTTCTCCGAGTCTCGAGAAGCTCATTGGCTATGGCTCCATAGAGCGCCTCGAACGGCTCACGTGTCTCCAGTTCCTCGCTCTTCGGACCATAGGCGCGAGTGTCAGCCTCCTGTTTGAATCGCTTCTCCAGCCACTCGCGTCCGGATGAATCGGTGGCGCTTACCTCGACGACAAGCACTTTTCCATTCGACTTGATGATTCGACCGGTCACCGTCAGATCAACCGATGCGGTGTCTTGAGGCACGACCCGAACGGCACCCCATTGCCCCGTAGACTCGAGAGTCTCTTTCAAGCGCATGGGAATGTAGCGAGCCTCAGACTTTCGAACCTCAGGAAAGACCTCGACCTGGTACTTCTTGTCTGTCGTCGGTTCCTCGGAGAGACCCGGATCAAAGAGCTCGATCCCCACATCGAGAAGGCTGTCCTCGGGTATGTCCTCGCGGGCCTGGATGGCCTTTGTGCTGGTCGTAGCGCTGGTTGCCGGACCGGATAGACCGGTAAGGAAAAGAGCTGCTGCCAGAAAAGTGCATCGAAGCTGAAGTCGTTTCATCTCGTGTCCCCTACAGTTCGTCCTGATCAGCTCTTGCTGCTACCGGACTTGTAGTCCCGATACTCTTCCCACAGTTTCTCACGAAGCTCCGGATCGTCCTCGGTCATGGCTGCCTCTCGAAGCTGTCGCGCGATGATGTCGTCGTCGCTTCCATCACCGACATCCGATGGCACCCGGCCACCACCACCGCCTCCGGCAGATCCGCCACTCGCTTCACCTTCCTGCTCGGCCACTTCTTGTTGCTCGGCTTGTTCCGCGGCACCACCCGACTCCTCTCCTTCAGCCCCGGCCTCAACATCGGCGATCGCAGTGTCAGCATACTCTCCAGCACCCGAGTATCCTCCGCTTTCGGCTCCTGAGGCGGCCTCCTCCGCAGCGGCCGCGCTCGCCTCTTCCCGGCGCTCCTTTTCGAGAAGCTCCTGTTCTCGGAGCAACTCGCCATCGAACTCGGCAAGCGATCGCGCCAACTCTTCATCGAGAGCCGCGGTCCGCTCGCCGGCGGTCTGCGATCCTTGACGGATCGCGCCTCCAGAGGCTGCAGCCCTGGCATCATCGGGTACGGCGGGGCCACTTGGCTCGCTCGGCTCCCCAGAGGGATTTTCAGAACCCGGATCGCTCATAGAGGCTTTCTCAGGTTGACCACCCTCGGGCCCAGCAGCACCGTCCTCTCCAGAGGACATTTCATCGCTGCCGCCTTCAGCCGACTCGGCGCCCTCTCCAGGGGGCAGTACCTGCTCGACCTGAGAGGTTTCGGCTCCCCCTCCCGATTCCGAATCCGAAGGTGGCTGGCTGGGGTCAGAGGGGCTGGATGTCGGAGATGGAGGTGGAGGCGTCGAAGGTGTTTGCGGGGCCGACGGCGAGGGTGGAGTCGGCGGCGGCATCGATGGCGAAGGAGGCTGCGTCGAGGTACTCGAACAGCCCACGAAGGCCATCGCATGACCGATCAACGCTGCTACCAACAGTAGTTTTCTTGGCTTGACTCTCATGACATCAGCTCTCGTTAGCAGCGGCAACTCGAACAGGGCGCGATTCTCAGGTCCGGGCGATTCCCAACCGAACATTCCCGATGTGTCCGAGCAGGAACTGATTACAGTCTAGCTCAAGCTCGTTCGACCTTGAGAACCGCTGCGTCTACCTCTAAATTCCTAGCAAATACCAGGCCAATTACTTCGGTAGGGGAACTGCGAAGTGCTGTCGACAGAACTCCAAACGAGCCACAATCGAAGCTGGTTCACTCGAGATCGACTGCACCAATTCGAGACGACTCTGTAGCCCTGCTTCGTTGGCGATCTGGATACTGAGACCCGGTCGGGCATTGAACTCGAGAATCAAAGGGCCAAGATCGCGGTCGATGACGATATCGATTCCAAGATATCCCAGTCCCGTGATCTCGTATCCTTCCGCCGCCATTTCTAGAATCTGGTTCCAAGCGGGCAGAACCATCCCTGCCAGCTTCTGACCAGTGTCAGGGTGCTCGCTGACGCAACGATTGTCCAGAACACCCCCCAGGCTAGATCCGGTAGCGATGTCGACACCAACGCCTACCGCCCCCTGATGCAAGTTTGCTCGGCCATCGGAGAGCCGGGTCGGGAGCCGAGTCATCGCCATGACGGGATAACCCTGAAATACGATGAGTCGAATGTCGGGCACGCCGCGATAGCTCATCGGCGCCAGCGCCTCCGCGGTCTGGACGCAGTACTCGACCATCACCCTGTCGCGTTGACCACCGAGGCTGTAGAGACCACTGAGCATGTTGGAAATGTGATGGGCCATCTCATCCCGATCGACCGGGGCACCGCTCGATTTGAAAAAGACATCTCGCCGACGACCCTTGATCACCAACACACCGTTGCCACCGCTACCGTGGGCTGGCTTTACGACAAACTGATCTCGAGCTCCCAATAAGTCTGTGAGATCTCGAATGTCATGCTGAGTCGATAAGACAGCAAACAGTTCCGGGACGGGCATTCCAGCCTCGACTGCCAGCTGTTTTGTGCGTAGCTTGTCGTCGACGAGGGGGTAGAGTCGCCGCGGGTTGAACCGGCGGATGTAGTCGACGTTGCGGCTATTAATGCCCAGCACACCAAGCCGTCGAAGATGTTGTACCCCGTTATTCATCACGGCGGATCAGATCGCGGTAACGAAACAGCTCAAGCAGGCGATATCCCGTGTATCGACCCAGCAAGAGAATCATCGCTAGAAGAATCAGAAGTACTTCAGGAAAAACCACCACCAAGTACTCGATCGAATCGAGACTCATGACCTGGTAGCAGATTGCGGCGACGAGCAAGGTGCCAACGCCCTGCTGGATCGCCTCGGTCGGCCCCACCTCCTCCCAGACAATCGACATGCGCTCGATCGCGATCGTCAGGATGACGAGTGGAAAGAGCGCCACCGATAACCCGATCTCCAAGCCAAGACGATGACTCAAGATGCTGATCGTCAGAAGCGCCAGGACGACCAGAATCAAGACCGCTGCCAGTCGGGGCACCAGCAATAGCCTGAGACGGTCCAACAGAAAGCGCAGACCGACTCCTACACCTACGACCAGGACGAAAAGCACAATCCCAGCGAAAAGCCGAGTCTCGCGAAACGATAGCGCCACAAGGACAGGCAAGAACGTTCCAAAGGTCTTGACTCCAATAACGCTTCTAAGCAATACGATCAGAAAGGCGCCGATCGGAACCAGTAGCAAGACCTTGTACACCGCCTGTACTTGGATTGGAAGCCGAAGCAGCGAGTAATCGGCTACGGGTGAATCCAGGAGATCGGCTCGCCGTTCAGCAACCTCGAGCGCTTGAAGCACGTTGCGCCAGGTCGAGATCTCGACCTCGGGGTTACTCGCTCCGACGAAATCGATCAAAGGTCGACCGCCACGCCACCAGATAAAGAGATTTTCCGGCCGCACTCGCTCCCTTGATCCGGGGCTGTACCAGTGCCATGAAGAACCATCCCAGACTTCAAGGTAGGGCAGGAACATCGCCCTTCGCTCACCATCCCGCAAATCGAGGCCGTAGGCCACACGAGAAGCAACTTCACCCTTTGCGAGAAGCTGGGTCGCGATTTCAGCCTTGCGCCCAGGAGATCGGCCGCGAGATAAGAGAAGCTCCATGTTTTCGTCCGGGTCTGGATCGTTGATTCGACGAAGAACCTCGGTGGTGAAGCTGGTGATATCTGCAGACTGAGCCTGCGCCTGCTCGACGATGGTTTCGATAGCGGTCTCAAATGGCTCACCAAGACTTTCGATCACGACGGGCCCCGGCGTATCCGCATCCTGAACAGAAGGGTCGGGCGTAACGACGGCCCGGTAGTAAAAGGTTTGGCGACCAGCTGCTTCCCGGATCGCCCACTGAGCTTCGCGCCAGATCTCCTCTTCGACTACCGCCAAGCCAAAGCCCCGCGAAACGAAGTTCTCGTCGAGAATGACGAAGCCTGGGGGGTTCGAAGGCAGCTGCAACACTGCCTTTACCGGACGGGTATAGCTGTCAACGGTAAATCGAGCCTGAACTGTCCACACACGCGATTCCACATCCGGCAGCAGGGGGTATCCGAGTGCCACAACCTTGTAGACGATCAGAGCCAAACCGGCCGCCGCCAGCAGACCGGCCGAGATCCACAGTGGGACACGGCTCACTTGCCATCCTCCAACGGACAGGTGGGTTCGGTGGTGAACGACTCGCCGGCATCAACCAGCGCGACATTCTCGAGAGCATTGCGCCCCAGGAGGACCGGATACTGGAATCCACTCCGGTCGACGAGACTGACCTCGACCTCATCGAGATGATCACCGAGGCAGATCTCTACTTGTACAACCGGACGGCGCTGGCTTGGCCCCTCGTGTTCTTTGATGTAGGCGTAACGAATCAATCTTTTCTTGTACCGAATTCGGCGGCCCGAGTTTCTGTCGATAACCAAGAACTCGACCCATCGATCACCGTCTCTCTCCCTATAGCGCCGAATCTTGGAGGCGTCGAGCGACGAGGTGTCAGCTCCAGTGTCCAGCTTGGCCTCCATCCTCAGGCGACTCTTGCCTATCTCTACCCGCTCGACCCAACCAAAGATGTCTTTCTTTCGAGAGACTGCCCACGAGGGTTCAACTAAAAGAACCACAAAGAGAAAAGCCGGAAGCGCAACTGACACGATTTTGAATCTCAGGTCGACCTCCGATGGAGTTGCTTTCCCAAATTTCTGCCTCGACCCTCTTAGGCGTTGGTTCAGAGAATTCTACAGCGTAGACCTCCAACCTTCAGGGCCTAGGTCAGGTGAGCCGCAGAAAAGGTCTTCAGCGCGGTTGCCGATCCCACTTCTCGGGAGATTTTCGAGACCCTTCGAAACCAAGGACCGCCTCGATCTGAAAGAGTTGCGGTTTGTTCGCAAAGAAGGCTGTGAGATGAACTCGGAAGGCGAATCCGGCTCCTTCCACGGAGCCTCCTCGTCAATAGCCGCGTAGGCGAAACAAATCGGCCCTGAGCAGTGTAGTAAAACATATGAATGGACGCGAAGTTGCTCGGAGGAGCCCCATGGATAAATCTCGAAACATACCCAAGGTACTTTCTTGCCTCTGCTTGACAGGGACACTATTGAATCCCGGCCAAGCATCTGCGAACCACACAGACTGGGTAGTCGAAAGTAACGAATATTCTGAGCTCGTAACCCAGCTCTTTGGCAAGTACGTTCCAGAACTTCTCACTAAACTGGGTGACGAGCGCTTCGATGAGTCGATTCGTCAGTATCCATTGGATTCCAATGAATTGGCGCGCAAAGACGAAACGCTGCTGATTGCCACGCTTGAGAAGGGCAGACGGGAAGAAACAGATCCCGCTGTGCTTCAGGACATCGACATCCTGATTCACCTCCTCGACCTCGACATCGAATTGACCGACGTCGAGGAGAGTCTGATGTTGCCCTACTTCGATCTGGCAAAACAGGTATATACGGGCCTCCGTCCTCTGCTCGACGCTCAGGTCTCAGCGGAGAGGCGAGAATTCGCCCTGGTGCGATTGCGGAAGTACACAGGACTCGATAACGACCTTGAACCGCTCGGCTCCCAGATCGAGACTTATGTGCGTGCTCGGCTCGACGACCCGGGTCTCCTGGGTCCGTTCAAAGGAGAGATTGAGACAGACTTGGCGCTAGCACCCCGCATCGCAGACGGACTTGGAAAGATGTTCGCGCAATTCGAGATTCCAGACTACGAGGAGCCTCTCGAGATCCTTAGACAGCAGATCGAAAAACACGCGGAGTTTATTCAGGCCGAAGTGCTCCCTCGTGCTCGAGAGGATTTTCGACTTCCACCGGAGTTGTACGCCCTCAGGCTTCAAGAGATCGGGATCGATATGCCGATTCCCGAGCTGACCAGCCGGGCCCGAACCAGCTTCCGAGAGATCCAGAACGAGATGCAGGCCTTGGCGGTCCAGATCGCCAAGCAGAGAGACTTTGCTTCCACTGATTACCGGGATGTCATTCGCGAGCTCAAGGAGGAACAGCTTGCGGCCGACGAGATCGTCGACTTCTACCAGGAGACGATCAAGAGCGTCGAAGCAATCATTCGAGAGCAGGAGGTGGTCACGCTTCCGAGTCGAGTACTGCAAGTGCGTATCGCAAACGAAGCCGAGGAAGCCGTGATCAGAGCAGCCACCATCCGCTGGCCGAACCTGCTTGGCGACGCGGCCGAGGTGGGCGAGATCATCCTTCCTGTGCGTCGACCCAAGAGCGATCCTGCAGATGACCTGAAGTTCGATGACTTTACTCACAGGTCAGCAGCTTGGAGTCTAGTGATCCACGAAGGAAGACCCGGACATGAGCTCCAGATGGCATCCATCATGGAGAAAGGGGTCTCAACGGCACGAGCCTTTTATGCCTTCAACAGCACGAACGTCGAGGGATGGGCCCTATACGTCGAAGCGGTCATGAAACCCTATCTCCCTCTGGACGCTCAGCTCATCTCACTTCAGCATCGGCTACTCCGAGCGGCGCGCGCCTTTCTCGATCCAGGGCTTCAAAGTGGGGAAATCACCACGGAGCAGGCCGCCCGGATTCTTTTCCACGATGTAGTTCTCTCCGCAGCTGTAGTCGACCAGGAGCTCGAACGCTATACAAGCGACTCACCTGGACAAGCCACCTCCTACTTTTGCGGCTATCAGCGGTTGACCGAGCTACGAGCCCGAGTGGAATTGCTGCAGGGAGACACCTTTAATCAGAAGGCCTTTCACAACTTCATTCTCGGCCAGGGTCTACTGCCCCCCTCCGCGCTCAGCCAAGCTGTGATGAAGGACTTTGTTGGATCCGGAGATCGCTCGGATGCGGAAGGTGTCAACACGCCCTGAGGACGGGTAGCATCCAACACCAGGAGCCAGCCTCTCGCAATCGAGGGATCTCGGAGATGTAGGTGGATGACCGAGGCAACGAAAACCCCGGGGCGGCGAACTCTGCTCGAATTCAGATATCCTCAGCGCTCGACAAAACCGGAGGTTTTCAATGCGTCGCATGTTCCCAGTCGTAAGCCTAGTTGTTTGTACGGCCCTGACTCTTCACGCCCAAGAACTCGATGATCTGTTCAGCGCTGCCCGTAGTGGCGACGTAGATGGAGTGAGGTCTGCGATAGGCGACGGTGTATCGGTGGATTCGGTAGATCAATACGGCATCACGGCTCTATCGATGGCGGCAGGTAACGGACACCTCGAACTAGTCGAGTTCCTCCTCGACAAAGGTGCCGATCCCAATATCGCAGAGAGCTTCTACTACTCCTTAGCTCTAGAGTCCGCGCTCTTTTCCAACCACCTGGATGTGGTGGAACTCTTGCTCGAGAGGCGATCCGATGGGCGTGAAGCGGCCCTCGTGTTCGCCTTCGATCAGGACCTGCCTCTGCTGGCTCGCGCCGCGGTCGATAGTGGACCGATCTACCAATCCGACCTGGCCGATCTTCAAAAGAGAAAAGACCTCGATCCAAAGCTGGCCGAGATTCTCGCCGATGCAACCTCTCGACCTGATCCCAAACCGCCCATCTACAGCGTCGACGAGCTTCATGCCCACACCGGTATCTTCGAGGGTTGGGATTCAGGCATTCGTGCGGAAGTAGCTTTACGCGAACGATCGCTCCTGATCGGTATTGATGGTGAATCGATGCGGGAGCTCGTTCTCACAAGGGAGCGGCATTTTGAGACTGCCGATCGAGAGGTCGAAATCGTCTTCTTCGGACGGGCGGGTTTGATCGAAGGATTCCAGCTCTACCAGAGCGAGGCGGAGCCCGTAGGGCTGCGAAGAAGCGTGGCCGAGCCGGTGTCGGCCGCAAGCCTCGGTCTCGAATCGATATCGACTGAGCCGGTCGGTTCCCCGGTAGTGAACTGGCCGAGCTTTCGGGGCGACAACGGCTCCGGGATCGGGGACGGAGTCGACACTCCATCGAGCTGGAATCTCGACAGCGGTGAATCTATCCGATGGCGAATCGGGCTTCCGGGTCTAGGCAACTCCAGCCCAGTAATCTGGCAAGAAAAACTGTTTGTCACTACCGCTGTCGCCAAGGATGTCGAGCAGACCATTCGAACCGGTTTGACCGGTTCTGGTGAAGGGGTCGATGAGGCCGTTACCCACCGTTGGATGGTGATGGCCTACGACAAAAACACGGGAGCCGCCCTTTGGGAGACCGAGGTGGGAACCGGGATCCCCCTGACTCAACGCCACTTCAAGGCAACACAGGCCAACTCAACCCCTGCCACCGATGGCAAGCACCTCGTGGTGGTGTTCCCCACCGCGGGTCTGGCCTGTCTCGATCTCGCTGGGAATCTGCTTTGGAAACACGACCTGGGGGGGCTGAACGCGGGCGCATTCACCGACCCGAACATTCAGTGGGGCTACGCCAGCTCACCCATTATTCTCGATGACATGGCCATCCTCCAGGTCGACATCCAAGAGGATCCTTATTTAGCCGCGTGGGATCTCGAGACCGGCGAACAGCTCTGGAGAACCGACCGAGATGTCGCACCCTCGTGGGCTACGCCAAGTTTGTTGCAAGCGTCGACCGGAGATGAGTTGATCGTGAATGGCTCGACGATCCACGGCTACGATCCAAGAACAGGCAAGGAGCTGTGGAGCCTGGGTCCAAACTCCGAGCTCGTGATCGCAACACCGGTGGTGGGCGATGGTGTGGTCTATGTATCGGCCGGATATCCGCCGGTCAAACCGATCTATGCCGTCCGGGCAGGCACGAGGGGGGCTTACGAAGTCGAACCCGGAACCGATCACGACCAGCTGCTCTGGAGTCAACAGAGAGGTGGCGCCTATATGCCGTCTCCTCTTCTCTATCGCGGATTTCTATTTATCGTCCATCACAACGGACGTCTGGTTGTTTACGACGCCAAGACCGGAACACCGGTTTACAAGGGTCGGTTTTCCCAGGGTGGGGTTTTTACGGCATCTCCAATCGCTGTCAACGGAAAACTGTACGCTCCAACCGAGGAAGGTCTTCTCTATGTCTTGGACACAAGTCCCGAGTTCGGTGAGCTCGCGGTCAACGACATGGGTGAGCCTTTGATGGCTACTCCGGCGGTCTCGGAAGGGATTCTGGTAATCCGGACGCCGTCCCATCTGACCGCAATAGCCAACAAGTCGAAATGAGATCAGGGGCTACAGCTAGGCTGGGACAAGGGTCGGGTAGACGGGGTCCCAAATCCATGACTCGACTCGTGATGCGATCTCATCACCCGTAGCCGCGGGGGCAGATCCCGACTCGCAGGCCTGATTGGCAACGGCTTCGGCAATGACTGCCGACACTTCTCTGAGTCGACTCAAATTTGGATAGAGCTGTCCGGCCGCCAACTCCTCGGTTGTCACTTGGCTCGCGAGTGTCTTGGCCGCGACTGTGAACATCGCGTCAGTAACCTCGGTAGCTGCTACCGAGAGGGCTCCTAGACCAACCCCGGGGAAAATAAACACATTATTGCCCTGTCCGATTCTGTGGGTTCTGCCTTCGTATTCAACCGGATCGAAAGGGCTTCCGGTGGCAACAACGGCGCGACCCAGGGTCCACTCGATCAGATCCGCAGGCCTGGCCTCGGAGTTGGCAGTGGGATTGGAGAAGGGGAAAATCATCGGTCGGTCGACGGCCGTCGCCATGGTTCGGATGATCTCCTCGCCAAACGCCCCCGGCTGGCCGGACGTCCCGATAAGCACTGTGGGGCGAAGGACGCGAACCGTATCGGCAAGGTCGTATCCTTCGCGACCCTCGAGACCCAGACGCTGGCCGGCTTCGAGAGGAAACGAGAAGTCCTCTTTGTACTCGTCACCTTCACGGTACTCTCGACCCTCGATAAGAAGTCCCCGGCTATCCAGAAGGGCCAACCTCGTCGCAATTTCGGCCCGAGTCAACCCCTCCTGAGCCAGGAAAGTTCGAATCTGCTTGGCTATTCCCACTCCGGCAGCACCTGCCCCGAGAATGACAAACCGATGGTCAGCAAGAGGCACTTCGGTCGCGCGGACGCCTGCTAGAACCCCAGCAACGGCGACAGCCGCTGTTCCCTGAATATCGTCGTTGAATGACAACAGCTGGTGACGGTACCTCTCGAGAATACGCATCGCGTTGACCTTCTTGAAGTCCTCCCACTGAAGAAGGGCACGCGGATAGAGCGTCTTGACTGCCGATACGAATTCATCAACCAGAGAGTCGTACTCCTCGCCTCGGCACCTTGGATGTCGCCAACCGATATAGAGGTCGTCTTGCAGCAACGACTCGTTGTCGGTGCCAACATCCAGACACACGGGCAAAGTCCGACTCGGATGGATTCCCGCACCTACGGTATACAACGCAAGTTTGCCAATAGGTATGCCCATGCCGCCCGCGCCCTGGTCACCAAGGCCCAGGATCCGCTCGCCGTCGGTCACAACGATGAGTCGCACGTCGCTGCACTCGGCATTGCCGAGGATGTCCTTGATCCGCCCCTTGTGTTCGGGCGTGATCCAAATGCCCCGCGCCCGTCTGAAAATATGGCTGTACCGTTGTGTGGCGAGACCGACGATCGGCGTGTAGACGATCGGTAGGAACTCTTCGAGGTTTTCGCTCAACAGGCGATAAAAGAGAGTCTCATTGCGATCCTGAAGGGCGACGAGGCCGATGTATTTCTCGAGAGGATCGGTCTTTCGGTCGATACTGCTGAAGTTGCGCTCGACTTGCTGAGCCATCGAGCTGACCATGTTCGGCAACAGCCCTTCCAGATCGAAGACTCGTCGTTCCTCGAGAGTGAAACCAGTGCCCTTGTTCAAGAGAGGATTGTGAAGGAGAGCTGCCCCTCTCTCGCGTACCTCGATCGGTTCGGACTCTCTCGCTTTCTTGCTCATGTCGCTGGCCATGGTCGTCTCCTCAAGGCGCAATCATACGGCGAAACACCGGATCTCGAAGCTAGGAGTAAACTCGTCGCTGAACCCGACCATTGAAACAAAAGGAGAACCCTATGGATTATCCACGCAGACAGCTCTTGAAGGGCGCCGGCTTGGCACTCATGGGCACTGGTTTTCTGGGTCGATACGACCAGGTCGCAGCGGCTCAGGCAGGGCCGATGTCCTTGACCGACAGTCTAAAGGCGCAAGCTGGAGGAGACAGCAACAAGCTGCTTCTAGGTCCTCAACCGGGCGAGGAGGGTCCACCCGAACCAGCCGACTACGACCGGCTACCGCTCGAATGGAACAAACGAGTGGTCTCCAACCTGAAAATGAAACTCGCGGCACGCGACATCGACGCGTTTCTGGTCAGAGACAAGCTCAACATCATCTATCTCACCGGCTACTGGCACACTACAACCGAGCGTCCGCAAGCAACGTTCATGAACAAAGACGATATGGACCCCTGGTTTCTCTATCCTGGATTGGACCGTGACATCGTCAAATCCTGGTGGTTTGGCGACGGTCGAATGTACTTCGACTTCCAGCATGCCGACGGGGGTTTTCCCAACGAAGGAAAAGTCCTGCAGGGTGCCACAGTAGATCTGTTCAGATTCATGCTCGAAGGCATCAAAGAACATGGTATCCAGGGCTCTAGAATCGGTGTTGACGGCGAGCTCTATCCGTCTCAGATTGCGAAGTGGGACGAAATCCTTCCTGGGGTCGAATGGGTCGACATCTCGGATGTTCTGATGAAGATGCGTCAAGTCAAGACACCCGAGGAGCTCGCTCTGTGGAGAAGAGCCTACGTCTACTTCGACCAGGCCCACGCATTCGCCCGCGACTACATCTTGACTCACGGCACAGACATAACCGACTACGAGGTCGGTGTCGCAACCGAGCTCTACATCAACGATCGTCTGTATTCAGATCTGGATCTGGCTGGTGGTGCGCCCCATCATGGAGTCCAAAGCGGTGTCGGAATCGGGGTTCGAGCTGGCGAGGTGACAGGCTATCCCCACCCCAACCAGCCCTATTTCAACAAGATTGGCAAAGGGATGGCCTTGCAAGTGGCGGGAGGGGCACGCATCGGCGGCTATGGGCACGAGAACTACAGGCCCTACATCATTGCCGACAACGCCGGTCAATTCGACTCGCATATGCAGAAGCTCTGGGAAGTCAGCAAACACACTTGCGATATGCAGATGGAGCTGTCAGTCGAAGGAGTTACCTGCTCGCATGTCGCCTACCAGATTCACAAGTATCAGGTTGAACAGGGTGTTCAGCAGTATATTTACCACCGACCGGCCCATGGTGCGGGGACCGAGGGTCATCAGTCGCCCTACATCGCACTGGGCGATTTCACCATGCTCGAGCGGAACATGACTTTTTCCGAGGAGCCCGGCCTCTATGACCCTGAGAACGGTTGTGGCTTCAACTGGAGTGACACCGTGGTCGTCGGTCGCAAATCGGGATACCGGATGAGCCGCGTACCCTACTCCAAAGAGTGGTGCTGGATAAAACTTTAGCCTGAGCTCGGCCCTCTACAAAAAACCGACCCTGGATGACTCGACACCCTAGACCTGCAAACCCTCTTACTCCTTTTTGGTACGCAAGGAGCTTCCTCGCGGTAGCGTGCGTGTCGCTCCTTACGTTGGCCGAGTTGATCGGTGCCCCAGCACTCCAGGCGCAGGAGGCGTCCGAAATCTCCACTCCGCCTGATGTAGAGGCGATCATCGAGCAGATCCTCGAGCTCCGCGACCAACTCGACGCCCTGCTGGCGACGTTGCCACCTGAGCTTAGAGAAGAGGTCGAGCGCCAATGGAAAACCAGGCTCGAGGCGAAAGAGCGAAGCGAGACGCCTCAGGTCTCACCGTCAGTTCCCGACGAATTCGAGGCCGAATCAGCTGAGCTCCCCTCCGCCCCCGAAGAGCCTGATCTGTTGGGCCGAGAAGCTCGTGAGACCACCGAGCTTGTAGACCAGATCGACCCCGAAAGCCCTGCTTCTCCCCCAGAGCCGGAGCCGGCCGCCGTGCAGACCTGCGTCCATCTGGCCGCCTTTGACACCAACGATGACGGAGTGGTGTCGGCGGGCGACAGATATTGGCGTTATTTGCGATTGTGGACCGATAACGGTAACGGTACTGTCGACGAAGAGCTCGAGATCAAGTCGCTCTTTGCGCTGGAGATTCAGGAGATTCGGATCGAGCTCGACTACTACGGACTACCGAATAATGTGTCTGGAGACATCAGGGTGGGCGATGACCTACAGCTTGTTATTGTCGATCCAAAACGAAACTCGACCTCTTACGCCACCTTGGTCGTGCAAGCAGGGCGGATGGCCAGGGGTGGGAATATCTGGCTAGCGGATCACTCCGGCCAGGTGCTCAGTGGCTATCAAACGGTGGGACCCGCGATTATCGCGGAGACGCAAGACGGCAAGCGCCTGCCGCTGGTGTGTCCATAACAGCCCACAAAGCCTGTCGAAGGGCTTGAAATGGTCGAGCGTCTGCTATCGTTACCTGGCTGTCAGTAGTGAGCTGTCAGCTCCTTGATAGCATTTCCCACTCGACAAGGTTTGCTCTCATGAAGTATCTACTCTCCCTATCATTGCTGGCGCTTGTTGCCTGCACCAGCGATGGGCCAAGATTTACCCCCGAAAAGCTCGACATGCTGACCCTGCAGGGAGGCATGCCGGACGAGGGCGTGACCTTCGATCGGCAAGCCTTTACGGTGACCGAAAGCGGAACAGTCCAGTTCGAGATGACGACCCTCGAAGCAAGGAACGCTGTTACCGGTGTCCTTTTCGAAGACGCCGCTCTGATCGTGAACTTTGGCTCTCCCGGAATCGACATAGCGGGCGATCCGACCTGCCTGATCACCGTCACCAATTTCATGGGACAAGGCGACACCTTCTCCCTGGGCTTGAGACCAAGCCTCTATTGTCTGGTGCTGATTCGACCCAGCGAAATCGTCATCCCCACTTCGGCGATCATCGAGTACACGATGACGTTGACCGGCGCCTTCTCCTGAGCCCAAGAAAATTGACGCCCCCCTCACCGCCGGGTTGTGACATAGGCGACATACCCTGGTAGGATCCAACTACGTTTGTACTTTGAATAGGAGTAGGGTCGTTCGAGAACCGATTGATAATTCGCGTTTTTTCGATGGTTGCGTTTCTTTGATGGTAGCGTTTCTTTGATGAAGGTGTAGCTCAATTGAAGTGGCTAAAGGTAACCGAATACGTCGCTTGGGCGGTGGGCTTCGCCCTGCTGGGCTTCTATGTCGCCGCACGAAGCCAAAGCGCGTCCACCCGAGCAGGTGACATCGAGAAATTCAACCAGGCCAAAGCTGCCATCTCCTCAGGGTCGCCGTCAGCTCCTGAGTCGATCGCGGCCGGCCCTGTCGCCGCACCTCTATCCACCTCGACGTCGATTGCGCCGGCTAGAAGTCTGCCCGACACTGCACCGTTTGATTTCACCCTGTGGGCGGAGGGCCGGATCAAAAAGTACGAGGAAAGTCTCGAGGCCGAGCTCGGTCTACCGATGGCAATCCTCCGGGTTCCAGAGCTAGATCTGGAAGTGCCGGTCCTCGAAGGGACTGACCATGTGGTTCTCGACCGAGCGGTGGGAAGAATCGCGGGAACCGTGCGACCTGGTGAAGTCGGAAACTCGGGAATCGCCGGCCATCGCGACGGTATTTTCCGAGGACTCAAAGACATCGATTTAGGCGACGTTATCGAAGTGGAGACCCTGACTGGCATTTCTTCCTTTGAAATCGATAAAATCTCCATCGTCAGTCCAACGCAGGTGGAAGTCTTGGAACCAACACCGGAGCCTGTAATTACACTTGTGACTTGTTATCCGTTCTACTTTGTTGGCAAAGCGCCCCAACGGTACATCGTGAGGGCTTCGCTTAAGCAACCTGTAAGTGTTCAAGCTGCTCTAACCGATGCGAGGGTATCGGTTGACTAGGCTCGAGGCTGGCTGAATCGAGCTGTTCGGCCGGCGATCGCTTTCAGGACATTTTTCGGAAGGTACCTTAAAGGAGGAGGTCAAATGCTCAAGAAGTCAATTGTCCTAGCAGTATTGATGTGTGTCGGAGTAGTGCTTGGCACGGCCGACTTGGCAAATGCCCAGGCTACAGAGACGATCAAAATCAGAGCCACCGGCGTCGTGATGGGCAAGTCCGGTGACACCCTCGTAGTCGATGTAAAGGAAGGTCGTCATCTCGGCATGCGTCGGTTCTCCTGGAAAGATATGCAGGACGTCAAGTTCTACAATCGGAACAACGAGGAGGTTCAGCCCCATCAGATCAAGGTCAATAGCACGCTAACCGTCGAGTACACCGAAACCCGCGAGGCCCCGGTTGTGGTGACGATGACAGAGATCCAGAGCATGGAAGAGCACGCTGAACCCGCGTCAGCTCCAGCTCCAGCTCCAGCTCCAGCTCCAGCTCCAGCTCCAGCTCCGGCCGCGCTTCCGTCGACCGCCAGCTCGCTGCCGCTTGTGCTGATGATCGGTCTGCTGGTTCTGGCCTTCGCCGCGACGTTGACCATCGTTCGTCGTTCGTAATCGACACTCGATTAGATATTCGGGAGGGTAATACTCCAGTTTTCTGATCTAGAACGATTACGTTTTCTCCTGAGACCGCGCGTTGTGCGCGGTCTCGTTTTTGCTGCTCGGTCATCGATAGGAACCAGACAGGATTGAAACTCACCCCACCCCTTGGGGCTGGGACAATCCCCAGTCCGATCCGTAAACTGCATCCATAACCTAGAAAGGCTGGTAGTCTTCGGGACGACGCTCCCGTAGAGATCCTGTCCGAACAGGGACCATGAATTCAAACGAGCCTCTAAACGAAGGTCGCCGACGATTTCTGAACTGGTTCCTGGGCACCTCGGCAGGTGCCCTGGTGGCAGCTGTTCTGTATCCAGTGTTTCGGTTTGTGAGTCCTCCGGAGATTCCCGAGGCCACAACGAATCAGGTCGAAGCCGGACCCACCAACGATCCCGAGTTACTGGAGAAGGGCTACAAGATCGTTCGGTTCGGGGTCGAGCCGGTGATCCTGATTCGACTCTCGGATACCGAGATTCGAGCCTTCGCGGGGACCTGTACCCATCTCGACTGTATCGTTGAATTTCAAAAAGACGAGCAGCGCATCTGGTGCAACTGCCACAACGGTGAATACAACCTGAGCGGCCAACGAGTCGCGGGACCTCCACCCAGGCCTCTGGAGCCGTTCAAAGTGGATCTGGTCTACAAGGGAGCCAATGAACCGCAGACGATTGTGGTGTCACGGGCCTGAACCATGAGAGCGATCGTCGACAACCTGATGGCGTGGCTGAACGACCGTGTCCCTCTGAAAGAAGCACAGGAGTTCGCCTCTCATAAGACCGTGCCGGTCCACCGTCTCTCCGCCATTTACTACCTGGGCGGCATGACGATGTTTTTCTTCCTCATCCAGGTGATGACCGGCATCATGCTGATGCTGTACTACCGCCCCTCCGCCGATCAGGCGTTCGAGTCGGTCGAGTTCATCATGACCACCGTTCCATTCGGTTGGCTGATTCGATCCATCCATTCATGGTCGGCTAATCTGATGGTTTTCTTCGCTTTCATACATCTGGTGACGGTGTACTTCACCAAGTCCTACCGTAAGCCGCGTGAGATGACCTGGGTCAGCGGTTGTATTCTGCTCTTCATCGCCATGGCCTTCGGTTTTTCAGGTTATCTGTTGCCGTGGAATCAACTCGCTTTCTTCGCCACCAAGGTGGGCACCGACATCGCCGGTGCAGTGCCCTTCGTTGGCGAGTGGACGCTGCGCTTCCTGCGCGGGGGAGACCGTGTCACCGGCGGGACGCTATCTCGTTTCTATGGCTGGCATGTCGCTATCTTGCCTGCCGTTGTTACGGTGGCCCTGGGACTGCACCTGCTGCTCGTGCAGATCCAGGGGATGAGTGTGCCGCTTCGATCAGAGAAAGAGGCCGCTTCGCATCGCCCGATGAAGTTTTTCCCAAACTTCGCTCTGCGCGACTTATGGGGTTGGATTTTGGCCCTCGGCGTGCTGGCCGCCATGGCCGCCCTGTTTCCGTGGGAGCTCGGCGAGAAAGCGGACCCTTTTGCTCCAGCCTTCAAAGACATCAGACCCGAGTGGTACTTCATGTTCATGTTTGAAACGCTCAAGCTGGTACCGGGCGGGGAGATCCTGGGGATCGAGTACGAGGCCATACCCATACTCCTCTTCTCTCTTGGCGGTCTTCTGATGATATTGGTTCCATTCCTCGACCGGGGTGTAGACCGGACGGGGCGAAGTCCAATCTTCACCTGGATTGGAGTAGTCGCCTTGGTATACATGGTTGGAATGACTGCCTGGGGCTATCGTTCTTGGGCACCTGTGTGGGCGATGCTCGCTTCGGGTTTGGTCGTTGCCGTACTGGGACTCGGCACCCGGCGTGCATCCAGGAGGAACAAGCCCTGAGAAGACGACTGTCATGGCTCTTACCCGTAGTCGCGACCGCCCTGCTCAGTGGGGCTGGCATGGCGCAAACCGAGGCGACCACGACTTCATGCATCGCCTGTCATGGCGACGGCGACCTGTTTGAGCCAGAGCAAATCGAGATTCTCACCGACATGCAGGAAGGAGTGCATGCAGAGGTCGACCTGTCGTGCCACGACTGTCATGGCGGCAACCCGGACCCCGCGCTGTCAGAGGACATGGACGAAGCCATGAACCCTGACTATACCGACAATCCGTACCGCGGCGCTCCGGAAATCCCGGAAATTCCTTCTTTTTGCGGCCGGTGCCATTCTGATCCCTCGTACATGAAGCGGTTCAATCCGGGCGCCCGTGTGGATCAGGAGCAGGAGTACTGGACAAGCCAGCATGGATTGGCGTTGAGTGAAGGTGTTTTCGACGTCGCCACCTGTGTCAGTTGCCACGGTGTGCATGGAATTCTCGCTGCCGATGACCCCGAATCCTGGGTGTATCCCCCTCGCGTGGCCGAGACCTGCGGCTCGTGTCACGCCGACTCCGAGCGGATGGCGGATCATGTGCTTCCCAACGGGGACCCCATCCCAGTCGACCAGTACGCAAGGTGGCAACAAAGCGTCCACGCAGCCGCGATGTACAACCAGGAGGACCTCACGGCACCGACCTGCAACGACTGCCACGGCAACCACGGCGCCACCCCACCAGGTCTCGACTCGGTCACGTTTGTCTGCGGTCAGTGTCATGGGCGCGAGGCGAGTATCTTCAGGGACAGCCCAAAACACACCGGATTCAGAGCGCACAACGAATATCTGGTCGATGCGGGTGACGAGAGCTGCGCTGCCTGCCACGAATCGCCGCAGGCGGAGCTGACAACCGTTCACACCTTCACCGAGTGCACTGTGTGCCACGGCAATCACGGGGTCATTCGTCCGACCGTAGCCATGTTCGCAGCGCTCCCTGAGACGCCATGTGCCTTTTGCCACGAGGCACCAGCAAGCACCGACGACCAGATTACCGAGCCGGTAAAGACTCAACGACACTACCAAGAGGTTCGGGACAATCTGCTGACGGACGCCCGGGCGGCAGGCCTCGATAGCGTCGAGATCTTCGACTGGCTCGTTGACACAACGCTAGAGCTGCCTTCCCACACACTGACGTCGGGGGTTGACGACCAGGTGTCGGTCCAGCGTCGCCCCGAGTTCGACAGATTGTTCACAAAATTCAGAATTGGAAAGACCTACTACACCTACGACGATCCGGTCACAGGAGCCGAGACTCAAGCCAGCGTGATTCGCTGCAACAAATGCCACGACACGACAACCGTTTTGGAGGAACAACCCCCGGGAGCCCAGAGTGGCGCCGAGCTTGTCGAACGCATGAGAGAAGTCACGGCTCTGAGCGCTCGCGCGGAGCGCATCCTTCTTGCTGCCAGGCGTGATGGAGTTGAAACGCGGGATGCATTACTCGACATCGATCAGGCCGTCGATGCTCAGATCTCTCTCGAGGTGCTTGTCCACACTTTCTCGACCGCAGAGGGAAGCCCATTCATGGAGCAGTATCAAGAAGGGCTCGAACACGCCAATCGAGCCCTCTTCAAGGGACAAGATGCCCTCGACGAGCTGGAGTTCAGGCGTCGCGGCCTAGCCATTTCGCTCATTCTCATCATCGGCCTGCTGGTCGCCCTCGGCCTCAAGATTCGGCAGATCTCGAACCGAGCCTAGGTTCAGATTTCTTCAGGCTCCGGCGCCTACTGCTCGAGTATCTCGATCATGAACTCCGAAGCCGCCTCGGAGTCCATCACCGACAGCATTTCGAGCCCCTGCCTTCGAAGCTGAGGATCGTGCTCGGTTCGTACGACACTGATCAGTGCATCGGTGTTGTCTTGAAGCATATAGGCTTCGATAATCTTGCGCTTGACCCCGATATCACTACTCGTCTCGTAGAGCGCCGAGAGCGCCTCTGCGGTCTCAGCCGAATCAATCAGGGCGAGGCCTTCGACTGCCTTCATTCGCAGCGCGACGTCGGACTCACCTCGAGCCACCTCGAGCAGGGTCTGGGCGTCATCGGCAATATACAGAGCCTCGAGGATTCGCATCTTCAGTTGCACCGAGGTCTCGGTGGCGTAGAGCTGCTGCAGCTCCGGAATCGCGTCCAAGATCCCGAGCAGCTCGACCGCCTTGCCCCGCAACTGCAGATCTTGCTCGTCACGAGCCGCGGTCAGAATCAGATCCTTGTGATCGCCCAACGAGAGTGCCTCGAGAACGTGCGACTTGACCTGTTTGTCGTCCGTTGCCTGGTAAATCTCCTGTAGACGAGTCGCTGTCTCGGGACTGTCGTCGAGACCCACGAGCTGAATAGCAGTCATGGCCATCCTTGGATCGGAGCTACTGCCGGCGAACTCCACCAGGAGGGCACGAGCTTCTGGCGTTTCACTCTGGCTCAGGACAAACAACGCACGCTGTTTGAGCTTCGCAGAGTAGTCACCTCGCACGTACTTCTCCAATATCGGCATGGCGCGTTCCGGATCCGCCATCAAAAGACTGTTGAGTGCATACAGCTTGAGCTCCTCGTCGGTATCTTCCTCGCTCCACTCGGCGACGGATCTGGTGTCAATCTCTATCTGGAGAGCCCGAGCATCGTCGATCCAGGAGCTTTCGGGATAGCGGCTCTCGAGCTTCGTGAGAGTCTGCAGCGCCAAAGAGGATCGACCACTCTTGTGCTGCGCCCAGGCCTGCCAATAGAGAGCGGCATCCGACTCCGGGCCACTCTCTTCAGCAACATGATCGAAGAGATCCTCCGCGCCGCGCCAGTCTCCCAGGTCCAGAGCTCGCTGCGCATCCCGATATACGTCACTTCTGGATGAGCCCCCTTCGGTAGCCTCGTAGAGTGGGTTGGGGAGACCGAGCCAAGCCAGGGTTGGCGAGGCACTAAGCAAGAGTGCTACCAAAAGAGTCGTAAAAGGCAATTGTAGCGATTTCATAGCAGGTTTCTCCTACACATCGAGAGCAGAATCGCCGTCGATTTCTGGTTGTGTTGATTTCATGGTGTCTTCGCGGAGACGGGAACCGACAATCCGAACACGGAACAACAAATCACCTTCCTCGAGTCTCTGACGAAACACCTCGAGATCGGTGGACCCGACATCATCAGGTCCATTTGCCAGCTCGATCAAGACCATCTCGAGTCTCTCCAGGAGATCGGCGACATCGAGTTGGCCAGCCTGCACAGCGGCTTGCCGATACAGCCGGCTCTGGCTTCGCAGCTCGCTGGCAACAAGCCGTTCCGAGGCCACATTCACCGAATCTCCGACATCGACGTTGATCAGCTCCAGCAGCAACATCTCAGATCGCTCGAGATGGTTTGCAACCGTCATGAACAAAGCCCGGTCACGCTCTTGCCCCAAGTCGACTAGCTCTGCAGCCTGGGGCGTCGGAAGCTGGGTCGATATACGACCAGCAAGAAAGACCACCACGAGAAGAGATGCCGCCGCGCCAACCACAACCCAACGTCGTCCGGCCACAGGGTCCAACCACCTCTGCCACCAAGGCTTCATACGGAGAGCCGGCTCTATTCCTTGCCAAACCCGTTCGGCGTAGTCACTACCGCGGACCGGCACCTTTGGCTCCGACACCTTATCCAGGGTGCTTCTGAGCTTTTCGAATCTTTCACGGATCTCCGGAGAGCTCTCCATTCGACGTTCGAGCTCAGCCGGATCCGACGACTCCCCGTAGTAATGCAGGATCAGATCCTCATCCCTTATGGGTTTCATGACACTCCTCCATCATCGGTTCGAGCGAGGACCTCATCTTCTTCACGGCCCTGAACACGGCGTTGCGTATCGCACCCGAGCGCATGCCCAGCATCTGACCGATCTCTTTGCTGGTATAGCCCTCGAAGTGGCGCAAAACGAAAACGGTGCGTTCAGTCGGCGAGAGGCTTCGAAGGACCTTCTCGACTTGTCGACCGACTTCACCACTCGCCGCCAATCGATCTGGGCGCGGATCCATCGCAATCATTCGAACCTCGTTAACTCCCTCGTCAGATAGCTCACGAGCATCACGTCGCGCTTTCTTTCTCATCAAATCCATTGAGCAGTTCACCGTTATCCTGTGTAACCAGGTACTGAATTGAGATCGGCCGTCGAATAGGTGCAATTTCCGATACGCACGCAAAAAGGTCTCCTGAACAACGTCGTCCGCATCTTCCTCATTGCCCGTAATTCTGAAAGCGGTGCGAAAAACTCGTTGGCTGTCGCGCACCACCAATTCGTGGAATGCGTCAGCATTCCCAGTACGTGCCAAGTCGACCAATTCGAACTCATTACTTGCCATCCGAATCATTAGACGACACCTAGAAACAAGTTGTTAGCTACAAATTCGGGGAAGCATCAACGACCCTTCCACTCGGGCAGACCCCGGCCAGGCGTCCACGGGACCTCACCTTTCTCCAACTCCGTTTGGAAGACGCCAAGATCGGCTTCGAATGAGCGAAACTGCTCCAAGAGCTGCTCAAACTCATCGGCGGCGATCTCGTAGTTCCTTTGGTGAGTTCCGGTTGGTGCTGACGAGCTCCAAAAGGCTCCAACGACCCGGTCGACTCTCGCTACTATTCCCGGCAGGGTCGGCTCGAAACGCTTATCCACCGACCGATCTCCGGTCAAAGCCGTCTGAATATCTGACAACAGCATACGCAACTCATGCATCCGAGCCAGCTGCTCTGGTGTCATCACAGAGCTGTTTTGGAGTGCCTTCTGCATCAGATCGAATTGCTCGGTTCGTTGGTTGGCTAATTTTGCCGCACCCATGACGGCTCTCTGTAGGGCGCCGACCTGTTGCTGAAAAGCAACGACTTTGGATCGATCGGTCTCCGGAAAGCTCGACACAGCCAGAGTCTTGGCGTTGAACATCTGGGTTTGACCCATGCTCGAGATCTGGCCATCGGCAATTCCGACCAGTTCGACAGAATAGATTCCAGGGGCTGCCATCGGTCCCGCTGGCGGACTATCCCAAGGTGCCAGATCTTTGCTGTCGAGCGAGAGCACGGGCGCCATCGGCGGATAGCGCAAATCCCAAGCGATTCGATGGAACCCGGCCGTCGTTGGACCCCCGATACGTCTGACGACACGATCATCGATATCCCGAACTATCAACTCAACGCCCGGGCCACCATCGCGATCCTCCGCTCTGAGTTCATCCCATTCCGGATAGTAGATGGGTTCCCCTTGCTCGCGGAGCTCGGCCTCCCTTTCGAGTCTGGATTCTCGACGATTCTCCAAATCTTCAACAAGGTGATAGGTAAATACAGCTCCGAAGGGTGGATTGGGTGCGGTAAAGAAGGCATCACCCTGCACGGCCTTCTCGAGTGATCCCAGTGGATCCGCCTCCTGATACATCCAGGCGTCTCGTACCGGAAACAGCCAACCGTCCCGACTCAGGACTTCGGCGCTAGCTGAGCGCAGCGGCGAGTAGTCATCCAATATGAGAAAACCTCGCCCAAACGTGGCCGCCACCAGGTCGTTCTCCCGACGTTGTATTTCCAGGTCACGGATCGCAATTGTGGGGACATTGCCCTTGAGCTGAACCCAGCTACCTCCACCATTCTGTGAAAAATAGAGGCCGAACTCGGTTCCCACGAAGAGTAATTCGCGGTTTTCATGATCTTCGACCACCGTCCAGACAACATCGCTGGTCGGTAGATCCGACGCGATCGACGACCATGTCATGCCTCGATCCGTGCTCTTGAACAGATAGGGCCGAAAGTCGCCTTGTTTGTGGTTGTTGAAGCCCGCATAGACCGTATCAGGATCGTGCAGGGACGCCGTCAGGTCGGAAACGTAGGTCATCTCGGGAACACCGGGGAATGACTCGACCCTCCTCCAGCTCGCCCCACCATCGTCGCTAACTTGAATCAGCCCGTCATCGGTTCCCGCGTAGAGGAGTCCCTCGATCAGGGTGGACTCGTCGAGAGCCACGATATGGCCATAAAACGAGGTGAATACATTTTTCCAGACCGCATCGACGCTCCACACAGTTCCCATGATCTCGAGTCGATTGCGGTCCAGTTGGCGAGTCAAATCGGAGCTCACAGCACGCCAATTGTCACCTCGATCATCGCTTCGAAACAGTCGATCGGCGGCGAAATAAAGACGTGTTCCCTGGTGGGGGCTTATGAGCAGCGGCGAATCCCAATGCCACCTCAATGGCGCCTCATCCGGCCCTGGTTGTGGCTGAATGTCAACCCTTTCTCCACTCTTCCGGTCATAGCGAACTAGCCCACCGTATTGCCACATCGAGTAAAGAACATTGGGATCATCCGGGTCGACTCGGGTCTGATAACCGTCCCCGCCTACGGTAATAAACCAATCGCTATTGCGTATTCCGTGAACGTTATTGGTTCTGGATGGACCACCCGTCGAGTCGTTGTCTTGGGTCCCTCCATAGACATAGTAGAAGGGCTCGCTGTTGTCGATTCCGACCCGATAGAACTGTGTGACGGGTAGGTTGGAAATGAACTTCCAGTGGTCACCAAGATCCCAACTCTCATAAATGCCGCCATCCGTTCCAACCATTAGGTAGTCGGGGTCCTCCGGGTCGAACACGACTGCGTGATTGTCGACATGTTTGAAGCGCGAGTTGAGCAACCTGAAGTTCCTGCCACCGTCATCGCTTATGTGAATCCACACATCCACCACATAGACCCGGTCGAACCTATGCGGGTCCGGAAAGATTTCCTGGTAGTACTGTGGGTCGATCGGAACATAGTCGTTGACTTTGACCCAGCTCTCACCCCGATTCGACGATCGAAAGAATCCACCATCCTTTCCAACGCCAGGTATCGTGGCGTAGAGAACATCGGGGTTCTGCGGCGAGATCGCTAGACCGATTCTTCCTCGATCTGTATCGGGCAGCCCCTCTTCGAGAGTACGCCAAGAACTGCCACCGTCTGTCGATTTGAAAATGGTCGATTCGGGTCCACCCGCGATGAGACAACACTGATGGCGACGTCGTTGGTAGGAGGCCGCGTACATGGTGTCTGGGTCTCGCGGATCGAGAACGAGATCCGACACACCGGTGTTCTCACTGACGTTGATCACATGCTCCCAAGAAAGGCCACCATCCTGGGTTCGATAGAGACCGCGGTCACCACCTGGAGCCCAGAGCGGGCCCTGGGCGGCAACCCAAACGACATCGCTGTTTCTGGGGTCGATGACGATTTCCCCGATGTGTTCGGATCGTTGCAGACCGACTCGCTTGAAGGTAGCTCCGCCATCGAGGCTCTTATAAACTCCATCTCCCCAACCGACACTTCGCTGGCTGTTGTTCTCCCCCGTTCCGACCCAGAGAACCTGCGGATTTCTTGGATCCAGTGCCAAGGCGCCGGTCGAATAGGTCGAGTACTCATCGAAAATCGGCTCCCAGGTCGTGCCCGCATTAACCGTCTTCCAGACCCCACCCGAAGCAACCGCAACATACCAAGTCGCTTTGTCGCTGGGATCCTTGACGATGTCGGCTATGCGACCCGATTTTTGACCCGGCCCAATGTTGCGCAACTCGAGACCCTCAAAGTCCGCGGCCGTCATCTGCGAAAATCCCGGCTCGGCTACGAAGGCGGCAAACAAGAGAGTAAGTCCAACGGGTTGGAGCGACATCTTGAAACGCATGAGAGACCTCCCGATCGCCAGGTGTAGTGCACTCCCAGCCGGATTTGAGTCAAGTTCTGAGCTACTAGTGTTCTATCATCATTTCTTGTTGCACATCCATAGGAGACGACCTGATGTCACATCTGTTCAATAGATCTGTTTTTCTCATACTTGCGGCGATTCTGTTTTCAACTCTCTCGGCCGCTCAAAAAGAAGAGAGTCCTGCCGACCCTACAGCCGTCTGGACTACAAGCTGTCAAAAAGAGGTCGAGCGTCGCGTTCGAGCCGACCGACCACGCGCCCGAGAGATCAAGCTTCTGCACGACTCGATGATGGAGTGGCAGGAGACCGATTCCGAGACCGGAGTCTGGGGCAATGGTCAAGTGCTCGAGAGCGGCCGATCGGAGAGCTTTGTCTTTCGTTGTGTCTACAACTATCGTGAAGGCCGTCTAACCACCGTGGACCATAACTTCCAAGATCCGATCGGAGAGTCGACCGCGCCCAGGTACGACGCCAACCAGGGCGCCTCCTGGACCGCCGCCTGCAAACACTCGATTCACAAGAAAATCCGCGAAGTGCATCCGAATGCTCAATCGATTCACATCGATGCGGGAAACATGAAGGAGTGGCAGGAGTCCGAGCAAGAGACCGGCGTCAGCGGTGGTGGCCAGTTCGTCGGTGGCAAAGGCAAGAACAACAAGTTTATCTTTCGATGTGTCTACAGCTCAGCGAGTCACGCGCTCACAAGCTCCAACTGGCAGATTCGCGAATAAACATACCTCTCCACAGCGCGCACAGAAAACCGATCACCGATCCAGAAAGGAACGGTGTGGTAGTGACGATGTAACGTGGGATGGGGATCTCCACTGCAACGATCAGCAGAATGTGACAGACGTAGTAGCCGACACCGAGAAGAACAAGACCCAGGGCGACCCGCAGACCTGGTCGAAGAGGGTCGCTTCTCGTCGATCTCCCGTCGGTTCGTCTGAAAACATAGGCTAGCCAGCGAATGCTCAGACCAAGAAGGGATACCAGCAGGACAAGGGAGGGGACTCGAATCCATGGATTCCTGATGACCCGGCGCGTGGTTCGCCAAGCGCTGGTTGCAATCCACGCCAGGTATCGTCGCGGTCGAAGCCGAAACATGGCTGTCGACAGATCGGTCAGCAGTTTGTTGACTTCGACCATGTTGGCGGGGGATGGGGCCTCGGAGATTGTCGCGTCAGAGTCTGCTCTCGCCTGATCCTCCAGATACTCGACCGCCATAGGGAAGCTCGTGTTCCAGACAATCCTGTTGTAGCGATAGCTGGCACCACCCAGATTGGGAGGATAGGGTCTTACTCGATCCTTACCCATCCTCACCTTCCGAAAAATCCGCTCCCCGAGCGGCTTCACTTCTGGCGGAAGGTTCTCCACCGCCTCTGAATCCATCAATACCACAGCTATGCCTATGGCGTTGACACCTCCGAAGGAGACCAGCCCGAAGTGACCAACGGTTGCCCACCGGAGAGTGGAAAACAGTAGGAAAGGCAAAGCTGAAGCCAAGCAGATACCAACTGTCCAGCGGGCAATCTGACGCCAATTCCATCCGCGCAGACAGACCCAAAGAAGCACTCCTATGAACGGCACAAAAGGGATCATAAATAGATAGGCGGGTCTCGTCTGATAGGCCAGGAAGACAAACACCGCGACGGCCCACACTAGGATCTTCCGTCTTGGACAGGCGACGGCCCACACCAGGAACCCCAGTGCCGCAACCGCCAGTGCGCAGGAGAGAAAGTCGGGCTGTACCCTACGGACGATGGCAAACAAATTAGCGAAAACCATCGGGGCGGCAAATACGAAACCAAGCCAGGGCGATCCGGTAAAGGACGTCGCTGCGAGCCAGAAAACCAAAATCGCCGCGAAATAGACAATCGTGTGAGCCTCGGGAACCGCACCAAACTCGGGAGCAAGAGGCCCAACGACCTCGAGAAAGAGTGGGTATCCGACAGTTCGGTTTCCACTCAGAATGTCTCTGAGCGTTTCCTGCTGTAGGGCCCCAACGTAGCCCTGCGTGTCGTTGACCCGTTTGGGCTTGAAACGCCCTTCCCTGTTCAGGATGACCCATTGCACCGACATGAGAACGAGGAGCCAGATCAAAGGTGAACGCAACGCTCGTGAGATCGAGAATCGCTCCACTGGTGACCGCTTCAGCCCCGCCGTCTCGCTTTCCATCTTCTCCATCTGAAGTTAGGACTTCGTCTTCGGGTATCATGGGCGCCATAGTGCGCCGTCGACGCACCCGAGCCTATCAAGCGCTTGGTACCAAGCTCGCACGCGTCCCTGTACGACCAAAACCCCCCTTGGACAATCTCACTCCAGCAACCCCCCAACGAGGACCTGTCACCGATGTGCGGCATCGCCGGTGAGCTGTCTTGGAGCAGCCCTCCCAATTCATCCGCGGTGGGTGAGATGACAGAGCGACTCTCGCATCGTGGACCCGACGCAGAGGGCTTTCAGACGATCGGCCCTCTGAGTCTTGGACACCGCCGTTTGACGGTAATCGACATCAGCGAAGCCAGTAATCAACCCCTGTCCGATCTATCCGGGCAGTACTGGATCGTCTTCAACGGCGAGATCTACAATTTTCGGGAGCTCCGCCGTGAGCTCGAGTCCAAAGGGTGTCGATTCAAGACCCATGGCGATACCGAAGTCATCCTCGAGGCCTATAAGACATGGGGAGTCGAAGCACTTCAGAGGCTCAACGGGATGTTCGCATTCGCGATCTGGGACCATCCTGAGCAGCAACTGCTGTTGGCTCGCGATCGACTCGGCGAAAAACCTCTCTACTACACCAGCAAACCAGATGGATCGATAATCTTCGCCTCCGAGCTTCAGGCGCTCAGAACGCACCCGAACGTCTCCAACGAGATCGATCCCACTGCCCTGGGTCAGTTTCTTTCGCTCAACTACACGCTAACTGAATCTTGTATCCTGAAAGATGTCGAGAAGTTGCCCGCGGCGCACTATCTGGTTTCAAAACGTGGCCGCGCACCCGAGGTTCACTGCTACTGGGATCTGGCACCCTTCTTCTCGAATAAACAACGGTTCGAGAGCAGGAACCAAGCGACAGAGGCGCTCGGCGCACTCATCGACGATGCCACCCGGCTTCGTCTCGTCAGCGACGTGCCGCTGGGAGCGTTTCTCTCTGGCGGTGTCGACTCTTCGATCGTAGTCGAGAGCATGTCCCGGCTCCGCGACCCTGACCAAAACAAAACTTTCAGTATCGGTTTCGTGGAAGACAGTTACTCCGAGTTGGACAAGGCACGCAAGGTCTCCTCACTACTCGGCGTCGATCATCACGATCGTACGGTAACGGTGGACATGGCTCAGGCACTGCCCAAAATTGTTCATTCCGCAGACGAGCCATTCGCCGACTCTTCGATGATTCCGGTATATTTCCTGGCGCAGTTCGCCCGTGAACATGTGACCGTCTGCCTTTCTGGGGATGGTGCCGACGAGACCTTTGCCGGCTACCCCACCTACAAAGCCGACCGGCTTCATCGGTGGTTTCATCGCACCCCTGGGCCCGTGATCAACATGGCGCAGAGGATGGTCGGCCGCCACCTCGATGTCAGCTTCGACAAGGTCAGCTTCGACTACAAGCTTCGACGATTCTTGGAGGGACTACATCTCGATCGGCAGCGAGCGCACCATCACTGGCGGACAATCTTCACTCCCAGGGAGAAGCAGACTCTGCTGCGACCCGAGTATCGTCACGCCTGTCGGTCCGACGGTATGGAGACATTCGCCCGCTTCCACGGCGATGTGGCCGACTGCCAACACCTCGATCAAGCTCTGTATGTCGACATCAAGACCTGGTTGGTCGATGACATTCTGGTCAAGGTCGACCGATCTACCATGGCACACTCGCTTGAGACCAGAACACCCTTCCTGGATCACAGGCTCGTGGAGTTTGCGGCATCACTGCCGACCGAGTGGAAAATGAGCGGCGGCCAGACAAAAGTACTTCTGCGCCAACGAGGAGAGCAGATCTTGGACCGTGACCTCATGAATCAGAAAAAGCAGGGTTTCAACGCACCGGTCAATCACTGGCTCGCGGCCGAGTTGGAGCCACTGGCGCGAAGCGTGCTTGCCGAGAGTCCTCTCGCCGAGTGGTTGGAGCCAGACAGCGTTGATACGATGTGGACCGAGCATCGAGCGGGTCGCAAAGATCACGGTCTCAAACTGTTTGGTCTCACTTGCCTCGGTTTGTGGATGAGCCAACTGGACTGAGGGCGTCTTACCCGCACTGCGATCACCCAATGATTACTATCGTTCTACCAGCTTACGATGAGAAGGAAGCCATCGTTGCCACGATTCGTGAAGTGCGATCGGCCCTGCAGTCGGCTTCGATCGAGAACTTCGAGATCCTGGTTGTAGACGACGGATCCTCGGACGGCACCGGCGAGCTGGCCGAAACCGAAGGAGCCCGTGTCATCAGACACCCGGAAAATGTCGGCTATGGACGCTCGCTAAAGGATGGCATCTCGGCTGCGCGCTACGACACAGTCGTCATCAGCGATGCGGATGGCAGCTACCCAGCGGACCGCATACCCGATCTTCTGTCCGAGTTCGACAAGGGCTTCGACATGGTGGTGGGAGCACGGGAGAACCACCGCGATTGGTTTGGGAAAGCGATGATGCGCAAGACCCTGCGGTGGTTGGTCGAGTACACATCGGGCCGCCGTATCCCCGATGTGAACTCCGGCATGCGAGTCTTCAGCAAGGAGACCGCGATGCCCCATTTCAACACCCTCTGCGACACTTTCAGCTTTACGACGTCTCTTACTCTTGCCTATGCGATGTCGAGCCGCTTCGTCGCTTATGTGCCGATCGAGTATCGACCCCGAACAGGTAAGTCGAAAATCAGTCTGTTCAGCGACTCGGCGAAAACGCTGCAATACATCGTTCAAACGATCATCTACCACAACCCGCTCAAGATCTTTCTACTATTCAGCTTGCTTTGCATCCTTCTCGCTACCATCGGTTTCATCGGATCGGCGACACTCGGACTCCAGAGTGGTTTTCTACTGGGCATCGGCGGATTGCTGGTAGCCCTGCTTGTCTTCTCACTCGGACTGCTCGCCGATCTGCTCAAGCAGATTCTCGAGAAATAGGCGGTTCGATCTTTCAACTCGGAGCGGGGCCCTATGAATCGTAGACATTTCCTGAAACTCTCCTCGCTTGCCGCAGTCGCACCGTTTGTTGGCTGCAGCACCTCCCGACGTCATCCCAATGTTCTGTTTATTGCCATCGACGATCTGAACGACTGGGTGGGCTTTCTAGGTGGTCACCCAGACACTCGAACACCCAACCTGGACGCGCTCGCACAAAAAAGTGTGGTCTTTGCAAACGCCCATTGCAATGCACCAACCTGTGGCGGCTCGAGGACCGCTATCATGACCGGTCGTGCACCCTATGTGACCGGTATCTTCAACAATCACCAACCCTTCCGCCCTACCTATCCCGACCTTGTCACTCTTCCCCAGCAATACATTCAAAGCGGTTATCGGGTGGTCATGGGTGGCAAGGTGTTCCACATCGCCGACCCACCTTCGGAACCCGAGGTGTTCGGCTTCGAGACTGGAATCGTCGAAGTCTCGGAGGCCGGCCGAGCGGCGGGATATAACTCGCCCATCCGTCACAAGTGGGGTCCGGTCGACCTGGCCGTCGACGACATGATCGACGCTCAGCTCGCCAATCAGACCGCGGCGTTCCTCTCGCAGCCTCAAGAGACACCATTCTTCCTCGGCGTCGGTCTCTACTCTCCACACTTTCCGTGGTTCGCTCCGATGGAGTACTTTGCGAAGTTCCCTCCCGATGAGATTTCACTCCCCGTCGTCTTGAAAGGCGACATCATGGATGTGCCTCGCCGTGGCAAGTGGATGGGTTTCGGTCTGCGATTTCATCGCCCGATCGTCGAAAGTGGACAGTGGACCTACGCGGTCTCTTCCTATCTGAGCTGCATTCACTTTCTGGATGCCATGTTAGGGAGGATCTTCGATGCCCTCGCCATGGGTCCGAACGGAGACAACACCATCGTGGTTTTGTGGAGCGACCACGGCTTCTTGCTTGGAGAGAAGTACCACTGGTCGAAGTTCGTTCTTTGGGAGAGGGCCACACGCGTCCCGCTTCTGATCTACGATCCCAGGGCCGGATCTCAGGGCCAGAAGTGTAGCCGGACCGTAAGCTTGGTCGATTTGTATCCGACTCTCCTGGAGCTCTGCGGGCTGCCGTCCGCAGAGGGAGCTAGCGGCACCAGTCTTGTACCCCTGATCAATAATGCAGAAGCCCCATGGGAGCGGCCGGTCCTGACTTCGGTAAGTGCAGTTACCCACGCTGTTCGATCTGAAAGATGGCGCTATATCCGCTATGGGGATGGCTCCGAAGAGCTCTATGACCATAGGACCGATCCGCTCGAATGGAGCAACCTTGCCAGTCTTGAAGAGTTCGACAAAATCAAGATCGAGCATGCCCGGTCGATTCCTTCACCCGAAGAGATCGGCGAGGGACCTCCCGCGCGAAGATGGCGTCGGGGCGGTTGAGTCGTCCGTCCACGATAGACTAGCCCCACGATCGTTGAGGAGCTAACCTGCGCCACCGTTCAATGGACAGGCCGTTGAGTCACGGTCCAAGCCAAACGGAGGGCCGCCCGAGAAGGAGTATCGATGAGTCGAATCACGCAGTCACTTGCAGTCCTGGTTGCAATCGCGTTTGTGATCGGAGTCGTCACGCCCACGTGGGCCGAGCACCACGAACCAGATTCCGGTTTCTCGGCCGACTTCGTGGCAGATCTTCAGCGAGTTGGCGGCCGTCTTGTGGAGCTTGCCGAGACGATGCCCGCCGACAAGTACTCCTGGTCACCCGGTGAAGGGGTTCGTACTGTCAGCGAGGTCTATATGCACGTTGTCGGGGTCAACCTTTTCATGCCTGTCGGTCTAGGTGCGGCGCCACCCGAAGATGTCGAAATGCCAGAAAACCCGATGGCGATGCTGCAGGATCTCGAGGCCAATGTAACTACGAAGACCGAAGTTGTCGAGAAGCTGAAAGCCTCATTCGAGTATGCTGCAAAGGCGGTACCGACGATCACCGATCTCGAGACGGAGGTCGACCTGTTCGGGTTTCCGGGGAGCAAGAGAGCCTATCTGCTCATCATGCTAACCCACGCCCACGAGCACCTCGGGCAATCGATCGCCTATGCGCGAAGCAACGGGGTCGTGCCACCCTGGAGTCAGCAACAGGCTTCGGGCAATGGCGGCTAGGCTCGTCTTTGTTCCGATGCCGTGCTGCAGTGCCCGACGGGACTGGAGATCGGTCTGACGCGCCAAAAGACCTCTCTGACAATAGGAGTGGCTCTGCTCTCGGGACTCTCGTGGTTGCTGTTCGCCTGTCAGAGCGCCAAAACGAGCCCGGCGCCAGAGCATAGTCCAGAGAACAGCACCGTTGAGATAGATCCTCGGTACCGACCCCAAGGGTCTCCGGTCGAGCTCGGTCTCGCAGGATACGCCAAGGTGCTCTGCTCTGCGGTCTTTGTCTCGGAACGCGACATCGAGGAGGCTCGCCGCAACAGTGGCTACATGTTCCTTCCCGAAAAGATGCACGAGGTCGAGGTGCAGGTCGACCTCTACAAAACCGAGCGCAGGGTGGTCTTGTCCCTCGATGACGGGTTCACAAGATCGGCCCGCTATGTCGGCGATCAGGGATGCGTCATCGAACGTCCCAATGCCGAGCAGCACGTATTCTTCGAACCCACAACTGTGAGCTCGACCCTACCCGAGGCCGATTTGCAACCGTGGCCGGCGGGCGATGCCTCTCCGCCAGAGCCTACTCGAGACGGCTTGGTGCAGATCGATCGGATCGTGGATCTGGCCTTCGCGGACCCAAAGGAGACGCTTACCGCCGCTTTTCTCGTGGTGCACCGGGGGCGGATCATCGCCGAACGCTATGCGCCTGGGGTCAACAAAGACACTCAGCTCGAGAGCTGGTCGATGGGAAAAAGCTTGACCGCTACGCTTGTTGGTCTGTTGATTCAGCAGGGTCTACTCGATCTCGACGATCCCGCACCGGTGCCGGCGTGGCAAGAGGAGGACGATCCTCGACGCAATATC
>CAXMQZ010000088.1:0-6966 GCA_964195975.1 uncultured Polyangiaceae bacterium
GCATGAGACATTCACGGGGCGCCAGGGTCAGGACGTTGGGACCCATGGTTTCAAACTCGGAGGCAGGTACTTCGACGAATTGGATGCCCCGATCGCGCAACTCTTGCCAGAACGACACCGGTAGCAACGGCAGGTAGGCTACCGCCACATCGGTGTCGATCATGCTGATGAGTGAGAGGAGGTGTAGGCAGGCAAGTGGCCCCGAGTGGTAGGGCAGCTCCACGGGCAGTACTTCGATTCCATAGTCGAGTAGGCCCGTTTGCAGCTGTTTGATCCCCGTACGATTGGTGCGAAACCCGACACCGACCGCGAGGGTGGCTTCGTCGAGCCAGAACATGTCGCCGCCCTCGGCCCGACCCGACCCGACCATGGTGAACAGAGTCGGGATCCCCAGCGCTTCCAGTCGCCGCTGCATCGAGGTCTCCTCACCTCGCCGTAGCTCCTTTCCCATGCTCAGAATCACGGCGCCGTGATCGGTGATCAGGACCGGATCGAATACGTAGATCGCATCGGCCTTGCCAGCCTGTTCCTCGTCATGCGTAAGCACTTCGGCTCCCTCGTGCTCGAGTATCTTTACGAGCTCGTCATGCTCTTTCTGTGCTTGACCGAGGTCGGGTTTCGAGGTGTAGTTCCACAGATCGGTGTCTTCGATTGCAAAGGCCTGGTCTGGCCGTTTGACCAGCACTCGGCGAAGCGGCTCGACCATGCTCTGGCCACCAAATCCAGTGCTGCCAACTCCGAAACTGTCCGTGGTCCCGATCATCGGTGGCAGTCTATCCGACGAATGGCTCAGACGAGAGAGTCACCTGGCGGGTCTTTGACCGAGGTGTGCCGGCGTGAAATCATCGAGTTTCTTGGCCCGGTCGGGTTTGCCAGTTATAGATTGGCCAGTTCCGGATTGGCCGGAGACGGATTAGATCGGGGGAACCATCTTGTCGGAGTCAACTCGAACGTGAATGTAATTGAGCTCAGTGCCTTGCGGAACTCGCTCGATCTGGGCGAAGTGATCGAAGTGATGCGTGAGGCTCTCGTTGCACAAGCCCGAGGTGAGTGTCAGGCGCCGATGCCCATGCACATCGATACCGCTCCAAGCCCGGGTGAGGTCCATATCAAGGCGGCGAGTCGTCGTGGTGGGTCGTTCTACGCCGTGAAAGTGGCATCGCTTTTCCCCGACAACGCAACCAGGGGTCTATCGACCGGGAATGGGCTGATGATGCTCTTCTCAGCAGAGACAGGACACCCTGAGGCCATTCTGCTCGACGAGGGTTACTTGACCGATGTTCGAACGGCAGCGGTTTCAGCCCTGATGGCGCGAGAGCTGGGCAGACGAGACCAGGTAATCGGTGTCCTGGGTAGTGGTATCCAGGCTCGGCTGCAGGTCGATCTACATCGAGAAGTACTCGACCTCGAGCAAATCTGGATCTGGGGAAGGACACGCGAAAAGGTCGAAGTCTGCGCGCAGGAAATTCGACAACGCTATCCCGATCTCGAGGTGCACATCGCTGAATCGCCTGGACAAGTCGCCGAGCAAGCTCGACTGATCGTTACCGTCACCGCAGCTCATGACCCACTTCTGCTGGTGGACTCGATTCGGCCAGGCACCCTGATATCGGCCGTCGGCTCCGATTCGCCGGGCAAGCAAGAGCTCGATCCTGTGATTCTCGATCGGGCCGAGCTCGTGATCGTGGACTCGCGACCACAATGCGAACGACTCGGCGAGCTGCAGCACGCCCTCGGCAATGTGGAGAGGTCGATCGAGGCCGGCGACTTCTGCGAGTCACCGATTCGGCCGTCGAGCGAAGGTGTCGTCGTCTGTGATTTCACGGGTCTGGGTGTAGAGGATCTATTCATTGCATCGTCGGTCTACGCCAAGATCGAAACCTCTAGTGGAAATCGGAAGGACAGCTGATGAGAATCGAAACATTTCAGATGGAACGAATGCAGTCGATGTTCGAGAACGAGGTTGAATACGACCTCAGCGAGAGCGGTGTCTATCCAGTCAGTTTGAAGGAGTTGATCGAGCTTGGCTTCGATCTGGATGCCGCGTTGGATATCCCGCTCGGATACAGCCAGGGCAACGGTACTCCAGAGCTCCGCACCGAGCTCTCCAAGATGTACCCTGGCACCACCATCGACAATATCGAGGTCACCAACGGTACTTCGGAAGCCAACTTCATCGTCTGCCTCAACCTGCTGAAGGATGGCGACGAGTTTGCGCTACAGGTTCCCAACTACATGCAGCTTTGGGGTGTACCGCGGAGTCTTGGCAGCAGGGTGAACAGGTTTCGCCTCCGGGCCGAAGCCGATTGGGAGCCCGACTGGGAAGAGTTCGAAGCGGCTGTCAATCCGAAGACTCGGCTGGTCTATGTTTCCAATCCAAACAACCCGACGGGATCGACCCTCAGCTCCGCAGCCATGGATCGTATCGTCCGACGTTGTGAGGAAATGGATGCGCTTTTGCTCGCCGATGAGGTCTATCTCGGCGCCGAGATCCACGCGGATCGGACCGCGAGTTTCTGGGGTCGAAGCGAGAATGTCGTTGTGACCAGCGGGCTCTCCAAGGCGTTTGGGATTCCCGGGGTCAGAATTGGTTGGATTGTAGGGTCGGAGAAGCTCATTTTCGACTGCTGGACGCAGCACGATTCACTCACGATTTGTCCCAACAAGCTTTCGGATGCCGTGGCACAGATCGCAGTGCAAGAAGAAAACCGCGAAACGCTCTATGGGCGCGGACGGGAGCTACTCCAGAGCAATCTGAAAATCATGGAGGAGTGGGTCGGGGATCTGGGCGAGGATTTCGACTTTGTGCCTCCTGTGGCAGGGGCGATCTGTTTCATACGGTATCCCGGAGGTCTGCCCAGTGCTGAGCTTGGTGAGCGGATTCGCGACAACCAGAGCACCTTGATTGTGCCGGGGAGCCATCTGGGCCTCGAGGGTTATATTCGGGTCTGGATGGGGGCTCAACCGGACTATTTGAAGGAAGGTCTTCGAAGAGTCCGGGAGGAGTTGCAAACAGCCCTCCATCCTGCGGTTATTTAGCGATAGAATGTGATGTCCTTCCAAGGCAATAGTGTTCTCAGCGTGGCGTCGCCATGATCGGCAAGACCGTCTCTCACTACAAGATCGTCGATCAACTCGGTGGTGGCGGGATGGGTGTGGTGTACAGAGCGGAGGACTCCAAGCTCGGTCGCCAGGTGGCGCTGAAGTTCTTGCCCGAAGGCATCGCCGAGGATGAGCAGGCCCTCGAGCGGTTTCTGCGGGAGGCCCGAGCGGCTGCATCTCTCAACCATCCCCATATCTGCACGATCTACGAGATCGACGAGCACGATGGCGCACCCTTCATCGCGATGGAGCTCCTCGAGGGACAGACGCTCAAGAACGCGATTGGCGCCAAGCCAATGCAGGTCGAGAGGGCACTTCGGCTCGGAGCCCAGGTGGCCGAAGCGCTCGCCGAGGCTCACGCCAAAGGGATCGTCCATCGTGATATCAAACCGGGCAACATCTTTGTCACCAGGAATAATCACGCCAAGATCCTCGATTTCGGTCTAGCAAAGCTCGATCCACGCGGCGGCAGCACCGATGACTCGCCGCAGTTGTCGTCCGACCCGACCCAGGCCGATCTGACCAGTCCAGGCTCAACTGTTGGCACCGTGGCCTATATGGCGCCTGAGCAGGCGCTTGGTGAGGAGGTCGATGCTCGAACCGATCTCTTCTCTCTAGGAGCTTGTCTCTACGAGATGCTCACCGGGCGGCAGGCCTTCACCGGCGCGGGCACGGTGGCGATCTTCGATGCCATTCTGCACAAAGCTCCGATCCCTGTCGTTCGAATCAACCCCGAGGTCCCGCAAGAGCTCGAGATGGTTATCCACAAGGCGCTGCAAAAGGATCGCGACTTGCGCTATCAGACGGCTGCCGACTTTGGTGCCGATCTGCGTCGGATGCGTCAGGAGTCGACTTCGAGTTATTCGGTCGCGACGAGTGGCGTTCAACCGGCTGCCTCGGATCCACAGGCATTGTCGCCTGGGTCTTCGGGCGTGACCTCGCAACCTGGAGCCACGGCAGGACCGGAAGTCGCTGCGCCTCCACCTGCGGCACCCTTGCCCCCGACCGAGGCGGCATGGGCCGGAGAATCGGCTTCGCAGGTCATTCCGGCTGCGACACCTTCCATTGATTCGTCGTCGAGCAGCTCGAAGATCCAAGCGATCGACAGGGCGGGCGCAAGGCACTGGAAGCTGGTCGCGGGCCTGATCCTGCTGATGAGTGTGCTGGCGGTGGCGGGGATTTGGTACAAGGGGCGATCGTCGGTCTTGACTGAAGAGGACGATCTCCTTCTAGCCGACTTTGTAAACACGACCGGCGATTCGGTTTTTGATGGCACCCTGAAGCAGGCGCTGGCGGTGAAATTGCGCGAATCACCATTCCTCAACGTCTACCCCGAAGAACGGGTCCGCGAGACGCTCGAATTCATGGAGCGTTCGCCGGACGAGCGAATCACCAAGGCGATTGGTCGGGAGGTCTGTCAGCGGCAAGGCCTCAAAGCCATGATGACCGGTCAGATTGCGTCATTGGGTAGCAAGTATGTCGTCACTCTCGAAGCGATCGACTGCCAAACCGGCAACTCTCTCGCGATGAGCCAGTCGGAGGCGCCGGACAAAGAGGCTGTCCTGGCTGCGGTGGGAGAGGCGACAACGGAGCTGCGACGCGAGCTGGGTGAGTCTCTTGCCTCGATCGAGAAATACGATGCCCCTATCGAACAGGCGACAACGTCGTCGCTGGAGGCGCTCAAGGCTTTCGACCTGGGAACGAGGGCCAGGGCCATTGAGGGTGATGAGGCGGCTATCCCCTTCTTCGAGAGAGCGATCGAGCTCGATCCCAACTTTGCCGTTGCCCACGCCAGGTTGGGAACCGCTTATTCGAATACGATATATGACCAAAAGGCTAGAGAGGAGAAGAAGAAGGCGTACGAGCTTCGCGATCGAGTCAGCGAGCTAGAGCGTCTTTACATAACCGCTCACTACCATGGCGCGGTCGAAGGCGATCTCGACAAGCAGATCGAGACCTATGAGCTGTGGCGACGGACCTACCCCAGAGACTGGACCCCGTACAACAACCTTTCCGGTATTTTTTACGACTCGACTGGCGACTTCGAGAAGGCCCTCGAAATGGCCCAAAGGGCGCTCGAGCTTCAATCCGATCATCAATTCCCCTACTCGAATCTCTCCAGGGCCTATTTGAAGCTTGGTCGGTTAGATGAATCGACAGCGATCTTCGAGCAGGCCCTTTCGAATGGATTCGATGATGCTTCCTTGCGTTCCGATCAAATTATGGTGGCCTATTTGGAGGGTGATGAATCCGCCATGGAGGCGCACCTGGCCATTTTTGAAGGAGATCGGCAGAACTGGTTTCCCAAGATCATTTATGCCGGATTGAAGCAGGTAGAGGGACAGGTACGCGAGCGAAATGAGGTGATGGGATCGGTGTACGCCTTCTTTGAACGAGTAGGCGCGAGCGATCCATTGGCCTTCTGGCGAGCCGTGGATGCTTTTAGCGCCCAGGCCTACGGTTATCCAGTCGATGCTGTGAGCGAGATCGACTTGGCCCTCGAGAAAGGCCGCTCCATCGGTGCCCTGTCAGTTGCCTCAGCAGTGTTGGCCCGAGCCGGTGAGATCGAGCGCTCCGAGGAGCTGATCGCTGAGCTGGCCGAGCGCTTCCCAAAGGACACCCTGGTCAACCGGGTCGAGATACCTCAGGCGAAGGCTGCTATCGCGATTGCTCAAAGTGATCCTGAAAGGGCCATTCAGGAACTGGAGATCGCGGCGCCGTACGAGCACGCGAACCTCGGGACGATTCTGTTGCGCGGAGACGCCCACCTCCTGGCTGGTCGGGGACAAGCAGCAGCTACTGAGTTCCAGAGGATCATCGATCTCAGAGGAGTATGGCCGAGTTGGATGGTCCATGCTTTGGCGCGCGTCGGCAAGGCTCGCGCGCTCGCCCTAGCGGGGAAGACCGCCGAAGCTCGCGTCGCCTATCAAGATCTCCTGGCGCTTTGGCAGGATGCCGATGAAGATCTGCCGATCCTGGCTGACGTCCGAGCCGAGTACGCAGCGCTGGAATAAACGGCGTCGGGATCGACACAGAGCGCGCGGTGCAAGACAATGCACTCTCATGTCGAAGAACCTTCGCCTATTCCTGACTATCGTGCTCGCACTCTGGAGCCAGCGACTCTTGCTGGCCGCAGAAGTTCCTCAGGGTGTGCTGTTGATTACGGTGGATTCACTGAGAGCGGACTATCTCAGCTGCAATGGTTCGTCGAAGGTAAAGACACCCAATATCGACCGTCTGGCCTCGGGTGGCGTCAATTTCAGTCGAGCTCGTGCCCCGGTTCCGTTGACCCTGCCGGCACATGCGTCGATCCACACCGCGAGTTACCCACCGACTCACGGCGTCCGTAGCAATCTCACTGAGCGCCTTCGCGATGGCGGCACCACCTTGGCTGGGATTCTCGGCAACAAAGGCTATCGCTCGATCGCTGCCGTAGCGAGCTTCTTGCTCGATCATCGGTTTGGCCTCGACCAGGGGTTCGAGGTCTACGACGATCGTGTTTGGAATGAAATTGAGGATCAAGAGCAGGTTACTGGCGAACGGACTGCGAGCGAAATGCTGGGAGCTTTTCGAACCTGGCTGGGTCTCGTCGATCGCCACCAACGGTTCTTCTTCTGGCTCCACTTCAACGACCCCCATTATCCCTATGATCCTCCGGAACCCTTTCGAAGTCGGTATGCCGATGATCTTTACGCCGGGGAGGTGGCCTATGTCGATGCCGTGGTTGGGGATCTGGTATCGGAACTCGAGAGGCGGGGACGGATCGATTCCACCCTCGTCGCGCTTGTAGGCGACCATGGCGAAGGACTCGGTGACCATGACGAAGAGATGCACTCGTTGACCATCTACAACGAGATCGTGCAT
>CAXMQZ010000089.1:0-27804 GCA_964195975.1 uncultured Polyangiaceae bacterium
GCCGCGTTGCGTCATTCGCCACCGAAAACATTGAGACTCTACGCCCTCCCCAGTATCTCAACGACCGCGGCCGCAGCTTCCGTCGACGGAATCAATTTCTTCTCGCGGTCGCTCCTGAGCGAGAGCTCGACTTTGCCCTCGGCCAGGCTTCTCGCGCCGATCGCGACCCGTACCGGTATTCCGATGAGATCGGCATCTTTGAACTTCACGCCAGGACGCTCGTTTCGATCGTCATAGAACACATCGACGCCACGCTCGGTTAGATCCTTGTAGAGGCTGTCGGCCACCGCTGCCACTTCGTCATCCTTGGGGTTGAGAGAAATGATCAGTACTTCATACGGCGCCAAAGGCAGTGGCCAGATGATGCCATCGGCGTCGTGATTTTGCTCGATGGCGGCTGCTACCGTCCTGCCGATTCCCAGTCCGTAGCATCCCATGGTCATCGGGTGGCTCTTGCCCTTGTCGTCGAGGAAGGTGCATCCCATCGATTCCGAATATTTGGTGCCGAGCTTGAAGATATGCCCGACCTCGATGCCGCGATGAATCTCCAAAGTGCCATCGCAGCGTGGACATGGGTCGCCCTGGGCAACCAAGAGCACGTCGGCCCATTCGCTCGGTTCGACATCCCGGGTCCAATTGACGTCGACAAAGTGCGTATCGACCTTGTTGGCACCGCACACGAAATTGGTCTGGTTGCGCACCGAGAGATCGGCCACGATTCGGACCTCGTCAGGAAGCCCCCTGGGGCCGGCAAAGCCAACCGGAGCTCCGGTCAGCTTCTCTACCAAACGGTCGTCGGCCAGTCGGAGATGCGCAACTCCGAGCACCGTAGCCAGTTTGAACTCGTTGATCTCCCGATCTCCTCGGACCAAAGCAGCGACCGGCCCGGAGTCGGTGTCGTAAATCAGAGTCTTGACCAGGCGATCTGCAGAGACATCCAGTAACTCAGTGACCTCGGCGACCGTCGTCATCCCGGGGGTCGAAACTTCCTGCAGCTCCTTCGGTTCCTCTTTTTCGGGCGCAGCCAATCCACAGGACTCGGCCTTCTCCACGTTGGCGGCATAGTCACCATTGGTACAACTGGCGACAGCGTCCTCACCCGTCTCTGCCAACACCATGAACTCGTGAGAGGCCGATCCGCCAATCGCACCACTCGCCGCCTCCACCATGGTGTAATCGAGTCTGCAGTCTTCGAAAACATCGCAGTAGGCCTGTCTCATGGCTTCATAAGTCTCATCGAGACTCTCTTCAGTGGCGTGGAAGGAGTAGGCATCCTTCATGAGGAACTCGCGACCCCGCATCAAGCCAAACCGAGGGCGGATCTCGTCGCGGAACTTGTTCTGGATCTGGTAGAGATTCAAAGGGAGTTGCCGATAACTACGGACATCGCGTCGAACGATGTCGGTGACCACTTCTTCGTGGGTGGGACCAAAACAAAAATCCCGTTTGTTTCGGTCCTGAAATCTCAACAACAGATCTCCAAAGAGATCCCAGCGATCGGTCTCCTGCCAAAGCTCGGCGGGCTGAACAGCCGGCATCATGAGCTCGACGGCTCCAGCGGCATCCATTTCGCGGCGAACGATCTGCATCATCTTGAAAACGCTCCGCCACCCCAGCGGCAAATAGGTGTAGATTCCTGCCGCCACCTTGCGAACCATGCCAGCGCGAATCATCAACTGATGACTGACGACTTCCGCATCGCTCGGCACCTCCCGACTCGTAAACAGGTAGTACTGACTCCATCTCATAGCTGAATCTCTCGCAAGTATCAGGCTCCCAGCTTTCGGCCACGGCCCTGATGGACACGCTCGTGAATTCGGTGGCTGGCTTTCAGGCACTCCATCATGCGTTGCTCAACCGATATCCCCTGACCTTCAAAGACACGCGCCTCTGCCAGCACATCTCGGGCTCGCTTCTCCGCTCCCGAAGCAAGAAGTGCCATTCCAAGGTGGGTCAGTGTCGTCGTGGAGGAGCCGAGCTGACTCGAGCGTTCGAGAAAATCGATCGCCTCGTCAAATTCCTCACGCTTGTAGTAAACCCAGCCCAGTACCGCGAGCGGAAATTGGCGCAGCTCCTCAGGCGCAATATCAAGAGACTTCTGAGCGTACTCGAGCGCCTGATCGAGATCCTCTTCCATCTCGGCCAGGTTGTAGGCCATTTCGTAGTAGGCAATCGTACGGGAGAAGTTGGTAGCGCCCTCATTGAGCAGTTGATGCCCGATCCGGTTACCTTCTTTGCATCTGCCCTCAGACCTCAGCGCCTCGATCAGTGTCGCGTATGCCGTTGCCTTGAGCATCTCTCCCGGCTTCAGATCCAGGACTCGCCTCGTGGCACGCTCGGCCTCTTGTGAGCGATTGAGCTGTAGACAGATCAGCGCATAGGAGATTAGAAGGGTTGGATTGTCAGGTTCGTGTTCGATCGCCTTTCGGTAATGCTCGAGAGCCCTGATCGGATGACTTCCAGCCAGCGCCTCCTCGGCCTCCTCGGCCCAGTGCCGAGCCTCCTTGGAAATTCCAGGTAGCGGCGATCGGTCCTTGCCGGACAGAAATCGCACCAGGTCCTGATAGCTCAGTTTCTTCGGATTGAGACGCTGAGCTTGTCGAAACGCGTCGAGTGCTTTTCGGTTCCAATGCCGATCCAGATAGGCCAGACCTAGCAGATGATAGGCCTCCTCGTAGGCTGGATCCAGTCGGACCACCTGCTGCAGATGACCGATGGCAGCGGTTGTCTTGCCCATCTCATAGAGCGCGCTTCCAAGCAGGAAGAGTGCCTGGGGGACTGGATCGATTTCGACAGCCTTCTCAAGCAGCATGATCGCCCGCGACAGCTGACCCTGCCCCGCATACACTGCACCAAGACTGAATTGAGGCAAGAACGCGTCGGGATAGAGCGCCACAGCTCTCTGGAGCAGGTCCCGTGCCGCGTCGGCATTGCCCATCTCGTGCTGGATCACACCGCTAAACACAAGACCCTCGTAGTGATCGGGCATCACTGTTAGAGCTCGCTGAAAAAATGACAGCGCCTGCTCGATCTGTCCTTCATTGAAGTAGGACTCACCCAAAAAGAAATTGAGCTCGTAGTTGTCCCGGTCGATTCGATTTGCGGCTTCGAGAGCTCGCAGGGCGCTCTCGATGTCGAACGCAAAAAGGGCGTACTCGGCGTCCTCGAGCAAGTCTTCGAAAAGCTTGCGTTTGCGTCCTTGGTACAGAGCGGCGATCTTGTCTCGAACGACCAGAAACCGTTCACGCTTTTCCAACGCGAGCATCTGATAGTCCACCTTGGACTGCCAGATCTCGCTCCACTCTTCTCGACGAATCACCCTGCTGTCTTCGAGAAGCTCCCGTACTGTGGCCAGACCCGTCTGATTGATCAGGATGTTGCGTTCCTGCTTGTGCAACGCGGCCAAAAGATGGCGAGCCGTCTCCGCGGTGCGTTTGACGGCTTCTTCGAGAATCGAGATGCGCTCCAGAAGATGCTCATCAAAAGAAAAACCTTCATCTTCCGCTTCGGCCTCGAACTGTTCTCCTTCCTCGGTAAGCGATGGAATCCCCGAAAGCACCAGCAATTTCTGTTGACATTTCGAGCAAAACTCCTGCTCGTCGTGGTTGGCAGTACCGCAGACCTGACAGAGCATCTACTGATAGCCCCTCGTGGGGTGAAAGGACTCTTGCGTCTCGGAATCGTAGGTGAAAAACCCCCGACCCGACTTCCTGCCAAGATACCCGGCATCGACCATCTTTCCCAGCAGAGGACAGGCACGATACTTGGGGTCTCGGAAACCTTCGTAGAGCACATCGAGAATATCCAAGCAGACATCGAGCCCGATCAGGTCCGCGAGAGCAAGCGGTCCCATCGGATGATTCATCCCCAGCCGCATCACATCATCGATCGCATTTGCAGTTCCGACTCCCTCGAAGAGACAGAAAACCGCCTCGTTGATCATGGGCATCAGTACCCGGTTCGAGACGAACCCGGGTGCGTCGTGAACCTCTACTGGGGTCTTACCCAGCTGGCGAGAGACTTGCTCGATCCGATCGAACGTATCCTGGGAGGTCGCCAGACCACGGATGATCTCGATCAGCTTCATAACCGGCACAGGATTCATGAAGTGCATCCCGATGACCTTATCGGGTCTTTTGGTGGTCGCAGCGAGCTTCGTTATCGAGATGGAGCTCGTATTCGTAGCAAGGATCGTCTCGGGCGCACAAAGGGCATCGAGATCGCGGAGAACCGAGCTTTTGATGTCGAACCTTTCGACCACGGCTTCAATAACCAGATCGGCGCTGACAACCGAATCCATTTCGCCTGAAGAGCTCAGATTAGCCAGTGCCTGTTGCATCAAGGCTTCGTCGATTCGCCCCTTTTCCACCGCTCGAGCAAGCCCTTTGCCAATTCGGTCGACACCTCTTTCGAGCGCCTCGGGAACGACGTCGACAAGCGTGACCAAAAGTCCGCTTTGCGCCGCCACCTGAGCGATTCCATGCCCCATGGTACCGGCACCAATAACACCGATTTTCTTGATCTGACTCACGGTTTTGTCCTCGATTTCCGATGTGAGAACCGGTATCGAAGTGTCCAAAAGAGGGTGCTCCCTCATGCTCTTCGGAGGTCCCAGCGGACCAGCGACAGCCTACGAGATCACTTGTGATGGGTCAAGGTCGAGATCGAAGTCGAACCAAGGCTCTTGACGGCCGAACTTGCTCACCAGACTGGCGCCGACGCCGACCAGGGAAGCAATCGTCCAGATCCAGATTCCAACCCAGGGAATCAGCTTGAGACAACCGAGGATCAACAGCCCGACCAGGGCGCTGTTGAGAGGCTGCACGCGGCGTTTCAGAACGCGGGATGTCACCCACACTCCGACGACATGAAAAACTGCAACCATTCCCCACAGCTTCAACATCAAAAGCAACAGGAGGACCAGGATTAGAAGTGGTAGACCGACAACAGCAGCGGCAAAGGCAGTAAAGAAAAGCGCCGTCATGAATAGCGCCAGTACACCGGTGACACCCACCACGAAATCGCGGGCCGGTTCTATGCGAATCTGATCTGAAGTACTCAGAATCTGTCGACCGCTCGTAGCAAGAAGCACCAACGTCAAGGCGAGCCACGCCGCCAAGAGGGCCAGCTTGGCCCCGATGACCACTCTCGATGAGCTGGCAAGGCCCAGACTGGGTCCTTCCATCAGAGTCAGCCAGGCGGAGCTGACGGTCGGGTAGGAGACCGAGCGACCACCGATCTCGACCCCCTCCTCGATTATTAGATTGCCGCCCAACACAAAAACATCTCCGCCGATCTGAGCGCCGGCGAGAAGCTCGCAGTCTCCACCCATTGCGACCACGTCGCCCTTGACCCGTCCAAAGACACGAATGGAGCCGCCAATCGCAGCGATGTCGGACTCGGCTTCGCCACGCACCTCCAGATCGCGCCCGATCGCCACGACCTGCTGCCGGGCATAACTCCCCTGCTCGACCACGATCGCGGGGCGAACCCGCTCAGGAGTGTCTGCTTCGACTGCAGCAGTCGCCAGTGTCGAGGTCGCCAGTGCCGGGGTCGCTAATGCCGGGATCGCCAGCATCCACACACTCCCCACCGCGAGTGAAAGCCACGCACCGCCGACCAGGGCGACAGCCCGTGCTTTGTAGCCGGGTGCTTTGGAACTATGTGCTTTGGGGCCGACAGACGTGCGATGCGGGATCATTACGGTGCGAGTTTAGCTCACACCAGCCGCCGAAGCTCGAGTCTCGGGCAAGAAGCTCTAGCTTATTTCTGCCGCTGAGGACGATTCGCCTCTCGAGCGGGAGAAGCCCGTCTGGCGAGAAGGCGGACAAGCAGGACATCCACCGCCACTACGAGTATCCCGACAGCGAGGAGGTTCCATATCGACCCAGAAAGCACTTCTTGAAAGGCGAGTCCCAGACCCTTCCACGAAGCTCCCAACAGGCCGGCCCCGGCCAAGATCGATGAGCGCAACATCTCCGCAACCGCTGAGAACGCGGCTGCCAGTGGAAGAACCGACCCCAGAGTGTCGCCTGATGTGGCGATGAGAAAGCCAGAACCGATTGCCAGCAGGAGCACCACTGCAACTGCAGCCCCCCAACTCTTCGGGTTGCGTGATTCCCAAGACGCAGTGGGCAAGGATGACATCACGGCAGCGGTGAAATCGGATCGAACGTCGACCCGCGACGAGACCATCAGCTCATCCAGCGCAATCAAATCCCGCTGTTCCTTTTGACACTCGGAACAAGAGACAAGATGCTGGCGAAGCTGGCTTCGTTGGCCGCCATTCAGCGCTCCATCGAGCTCCAGGTAGAGCCACTCCCTGTACATCGAGTGATCTGGGGTTTGGGTATTCATGAAGTTGTTCCTCGATCTCCGGGTGTTCAATCGGTAAGAAAATCTCGAAGCTCGTCTTTCATCATCTGTCGGCCGCGAAAAAGCTTGTTCTTGACAGTTCCCAGCGGCATCTCTTTCAGCTTTGCAATCTCGTCGTACGACAACTCGCCAAAATGACGCAACACAATCAGCTCGCGATAGTCCCAGGGAAGCCGCTCGATAACGGCCTGAATGGCTTGGCCGCGCTCGAGGTTTCTGAGATCTCCGTATGGACTCGGGTCTGAGCTGGCAAACTCCCAGGTGCCCATTCCTGCGTCCGGATCACCCGTTCGATCCATGGATACGAGCTGGAGTCGTCTCTTTCGTATCCTGTCGATTGCTGCGTTCTGGGCGACGCGAAACAGCCAGGTGGAAAACTTATACTTCGGATCGTAGCGATCCAACGCCTTGTAGAGCTTGAAAAATACCTCTTGGGCGAGGTCTTCTGCCTCCTGCACGCTTCTGAGAAGACGGCATAGGTAGTTGACCAATCGACCTTGATAGCGTTTAACCAACTCACCGTATAGCTCCTGATCTCCTTTGAGGACGGCCGCCACCACTTCGGCATCGGTCTGTTTTTGTGATTCCGTCGTCATATTCACTACGTGGTCGATTGACGAAAGTTGCAATTAGACTCAGGTGTCTCCCGAGTCGTCTCAGGTCGGGCTAGACCACCCGCCGCAGAGCGCTCGAGTCTCGCACCAAAACGTTTAGCAAATCTTCAACACAGCAGTCCGCCATGGCCATCCGTGTTTCCGGGGTAGCCGAACCAATGTGTGGCAGCAGCACGACATTGTCGAGGTCCACCAAGCCCGACTCGACCTCGGGCTCTCGTTCAAGAACATCCAACCCTGCACCCGCCAGGTGCCCGTCTCGCAGTACCCGAGCCAGAGCAGCCTCGTCGACCAGGGGACCGCGGGCTGTGTTGACCAGAAAACCACCCTTCGGGATCGATCTCAGAGCCTCTTCATCCATCATGTGATAGGTCTCTGAGTTTAGCGGTACATGCAAGGTAACGACATCGCTCGAGCGCAGGAGCTCGGCCAAGGGTCGCCACTCTACCCCCAACTCCTTCTCTCGGCTCGCCGCAAGAGGGCTACGACTGGTGTAGAGCTTCGCCATGCCAAAGCCGGCTGCACGCTCGAGCACCGCCTGACCGATCCTGCCCGCCCCAACGACACCCAGTGTAAGCGACCCCAACGACCGACCAAACAGGAGCCGCGGTTGCCACCCCTCGAAGTGTCCCTCGCGAAGGAATCGATCGGCTGGACCAAGGCTTCGCACGACTGCCAGAATCAATGCCCAAGCGAGGTCGGCGGTGTCGTTCGTCAAGACATCGGGGGTATTGGTCACCATGACTCCATGAGCTCGCGCTGCCTCGAGATCGATGTTGTCTACCCCCACAGCGTAGTTGGAAACGATCTCGAGAGCACCTGCAGCAGCAAAGACCGACTCACCGACCTCCTGGGTCAGCAAAGTCAGGAGCCCTTGATAGCCGGGGACAATCTCGACCAGTTCGTGTTGAGGAAAAGGTCCATCGGGTCGAATTTCGACCTGACACTGGTCGGCTAGACGGGCAGTCGCGGCGCTGGGCAGATCCGCTAGTACCAGGACTCGTTTTCTCGACATGATCTCGACGTTATTGATTATTGGGCTATTCTTCTTGTTCCATCAGCCATCGTCCCAGCAAGAACATCGCTCCACCGGTTCCCAGCATGGCGATCTCGGTGCGAAGCGCTTCGTGGATCAGACCGACCAGTAGAGCCGCACCCACAAGGATCAGGGCAAAAAACTGTAGCCACCAGCCTAGAGTACGCAAGGTTTCCTAGCGATCTTCGAGCAGCTCGGGCTTGGCGGTGACAAGACCCGATTTCTCGGCTTCAAGGATGGCCAACAGATCTGCTTCGATGCTTACGGGTGACTCTTCGACCACTCTGCCCAGCTCCTTGCCGTCACGGCGAACAATAAAAGTCGGGACATATTGAAGATCGACCCCGTCGACAAGATCTCGGGGTTCCTTCTTGCACCTGTCCACCCCGATATAGGACACGGCGGCAGACTCGGCGATACCCAGATCATCAAAGGCGCGCCAGAGACGACTCAGCTCCCGTTTGCTATCGGAGCACCAGGTCCCCATAAAGACTGTTATCTCCGCATCCTCCAGGGCCGAGATCAAGTCTGCCGCCAACGCCAGATCTGGGGTCGAGTTGATCTCTTGCTCGATCCAGTCCGGCACCGCTGCCTCGATCTCCTGCCGGGTCAGTGGCCCCAACAGCTCTGGTGTCTCTTCGCCATCAAGCTCCTCAGCAGAGGCGATTGTCACCAATCCCGTAAAGGCAACCGTAACAGTGAGCGCAAAAAGAGCAGTAAGCACGGGCGGAATTTTCATTACGAACGAAATTCTATCGCAGCACAGGAATCAGTCCGATTGATCTGCCAAGAAACCCTTCGGACTCTCACCTTCCTCAGCGCACTTCTCGGATGCTATCGATTCGGTCGCCCTGGACGATCGAGTCGAGTAGATCCAAGCCATGGATTACCTCGCCAAATGCGGTGTAGAGGCCGTCGAGATGAGGTTGGCGGGAGAGGGCGAGAAAGAACTGGCTACCGGCCGTGTCCGGACCCGCGGTTGCCATGCCAATCACACCTCGGGTAAATGGAAGACGGTTCAGCTCGTCCCGAATCGTGTACCCGGGGCCACCCCATCCGTCTCCTCGAGGATCCCCGGCCTGGACGACGAAATCCGGCACGACACGATGGAATTCGAGACCGTCGTAGAATCCCTGATCGGCCAGCTGGAGAAAGTTCAGACAAGTCATCGGTGTCACCGGACATTGAAGCCGGACACGGATGACCCCATGACGAGTCGTGATCTCGACGATTCGGGGCTCGTCCATGACCAAAAGGATGTCTTCGTAGGTTGACGTGGACTTCCGGGTGTCTGCAGGTGCTATCGGAGGTCTGTCGCGACCGAGCTCCTCCAACCCATCGGCGGCAGCCCGCCGGGCCGGGAAATCTCCCACCTGAGCGAGGATTTCGAGGTTCTGGATTACAAGACCTCTTTCCAGTGGTTCCTCCCGACCCCGAGCCACGATCGCTTTTGTGGCGTTGAGACGCACCTCGATGAGCTCTGGCGGCGTCTGGTTCGCCATCGCCCGACTCAGGTCTTCAGTAGGGACAACAGGATTCGTCGCCAGCCACTCGAAGGCGGTGCCTCGCACAGCAGGATCGGAGTCCTCGAGCGCTTTGGCAGCGAAAACCGATGAGCGACCCGACTTCGAGGCCAACAGCGTGTCGAGTGCAGCCAGGCGCACTCTGGAGCTACTGTCTTGAAAAAGGGCCTCGACGACTTGTTCATCCTCTGCACCTGCCAAATTTCTGGCTGCCAATGCCCTCAGCGATGGATCCTCGGAGAGAGCGAACCGGTAGGCCAAATCCAGGCCCTGGGGTTCTCCACCACTTACGAGGGCGGTCAAGGCGACATCCCTGAGGTAGGGTGGTCCCACATTGACCTCATGTACCAGGGCCTTGCTGATCTCCCCATCGAGCAGCCAAGAGGCGGAAGCCTCGACTGCGGTAACGGCGACACCTGGGCGGGAGTCGTGAAAAAGCTCGAGCAGCCTGGCCCGCCAAGCCTCTGGCGGTGCTGCTCGGCCCAGCTCGATGAGGCGATGAGAGGCTCTAAGGGCCTGAATAGTCGGCCCTGGATGCCGATCGTCTAGTAGTTCCCGCATCGCCTCGAGGTCTTGCGCAGTGCCTAGCTGACCAAGCGCCCGCGCCGCCCATCCCCGAACCCAGGGATCGGGATCGCTTAGCAAAGGACGTAGAAGGGGTGCCGCGGTCAAAACAGGCTTGCGAGCGATCGCGTAGGCAGCCATCGACCTCATGTTGGGGTTCGACAGCTCCAGAGCCTGTTGTGCGACGCTGACGGTCTGCTCGGGTGGGAATCGAAAAAGATAGGGCAGCAGGCGTGGCCACCGACCGTCGACGCTCATCCCCTCGATCGCCGTCAAAATGTCGCGCAGGTTGGCTCCTGAGCGCGCCAGGGCATCAACCGACCACACCGCCGTCTTTTCGTCGGTGTCTCCCACAGCGGCCATCAAGCTGGGCCAGGGGTCCGAGAGACCGAGCTGACCCAAGCTAAAGGCAGCGGCACGCCGAATTCGAGGCTGCGCGCCAGCCAGCATCACCTCCAGCTCTGGCCGTCCTCGTTCGTCTCCGATGTGGCCAAGCGAGACAGCTAGGGCCTCACGGATATCGATGTCTGGTTGTGTTCCACTTTCAATGACTGCAAAACTCTCGAACATCCGGCGATCGGCCAGCAGGAGTAGAAGCGCTCGGTGGGCCAAACCAGGCACGCTCAGTTTTGTCTCAGTTGTTTCCGGGCGGGGCGGGGCGGTTGCGCCACACGAGACAAGTAGCATTGCTTGTAACGGTAGTAGTACCCCTGCTTGCATCAGAAGTGCCAGCTTTCTCATGTTGGATCAGATGGTATTCCCTGCCCGGCAGTGCGGCAAGGGGGCTAGGCGCCCACCCAGGCGGGGGGTGCCTCTTCGCCACGCCCTCTGTTAAAATCAATTTCTGAACAAGCGGCCTCGAATTGTTCAGAGAGGCCGTTCTCGCCACGGGCGTCGTAGAACCGTAGACCGCGTCTGGCCTTACTCCGACGCCATGGAAAATATCCCTGAAAGCAATACCCCCGCAATCGCTGCGAGTGGTCTTGGCAAGCGATTCGGGCGCCACTGGGCGCTCGCTCACTGTGATCTAGAGGTCCCTTCGGGAGAAACCCTCCTGATCGCGGGTCCAAACGGGTCGGGAAAGTCGACTTTCTTACGGCTCTGTGCCGGTCTATTGAAGCCAAATCGCGGCGACATTCGAGTCTTTGGAATGGATTCGCAGAGCGAGCGGCTGGAAGGCCGCCGACTGCTGACACTGGTCGGACACGACAGCTATCTGTACAACCAGCTGACGGCCCTCGAGACCCTCCGAGTCTGGGCGAATCTCAGCGGCTCAGGGCTCGAGCGCTCAGATCTGGAGAGCCTATTGGAGGAGGTCGAGCTACGTGAGTGGTCCAACACGCTGGTCGTAGGTTTTTCTGCTGGGATGAAGAAACGACTGACGCTCCTGAGGACAAAGATCGAACAACCACGGTTGGTCATGCTGGATGAGCCTTTTTCCGCTCTAGATCCGGCCGGTCAGGAGTTGGTCGAACAGTGGATACGGGGATTTCAGCAAGATGGCAAGACGGTCGTGATTGCTTCACACAACCTGCCAAAAGCGGCGCCACTTTGTCACCGCGCTATCTACCTCAAAAAGGGCCAGATCCGCTGGAGCGGATCTCCGTCCGAGGTGGTCTCCGGTCGTGGAGGTCGCCCATGACGATCCCAAGACAGTTGGTCACGATCGTTCGCAAAGACCTGCTTCTCGAATGGCGCGGACGCTCGCGAATTCTCTCGGTGGTCCTTTTCGGTGTCGTAACGCTTCTACTTTTCTCGTTTGCTGTCGGACCCGACAGCGTAATGTTGCGAGCGGCCGGTGGAGGATTTCTCGTTCTCGCGCTCCTGCTGAGCTCGATTCTCTCTCTTTCGGAGAGCTTTCGAGTCGAGCAAGAACAACGTGCCATCGAGGGATTGCTCCTACTGCCCATCGATCCGGTAGCGCTGTACTACGGAAAGACCATCAGTAATACGCTTTTTCTCTCGCTGCTGGCTCCCATCCTTTCTCCGATCGCGCTGGTCCTGTACTCTTTCGAGATCGGACCGACCGAGTTTCTGAGTTTGATCGGACTCTGGGTCCTTTCGGCAGCTGGGCTCTCTGCGCCAGGCACGCTCTACGCTGCTATGACCAGCCGCCTACAGAGTCAGGATGTTCTATTGCCACTGCTCTATTTCCCATTGGTGACCCCTGTGCTGATGGGCGCCGTCAAGTCCGTCAGCCTGATCTTGAACGGCGACCCAATGTCTCAGCTTGGCTCCTGGGCCGCACTGCTGACCGGTTTTGCCGTAATCTACTGGAGCCTTTGCGGTCTGCTCTTCGTAAACGTAATTGAGGAGGGCTCATGAAGCCCATTAGTAAGTGGATCCACGTTTTGGGAATCACGGGTCTGGTTTTACTGTTTGTCGGTAGTTGGATCGGACTCTTTGTAGCCCCGTCCGAGCGTTTTATGGGCGATGTCCAACGGATTATGTACGTTCATGTACCCACCGCCTGGAACGCCATGCTCGGCTACACGTTCGCATTTGCTTTCGCTGTCGCCTCTCTGTGGACTTCCCGGCCGAAGTGGGATTCCGCAGTGACCGCTACGATCGAGGTGAGCCTGTTGCTCAATGCCTTGCTCTTGGTCCAGGGCAGTATCTGGGCTCGCGCCACATGGGGTGTCTGGTGGGACTGGGATGTTCGCCTGACGACTTCTCTCATCATGCTGCTGTTGTTTGCGGGCGTGCTGGCGATGCGTTCTTTTGTCCAGGATCCGGACCGCAAGGCCACCTGGACCGCGGTAGCAGCCATAGTGGCCTATATCGACGTACCAATGGTCTACTTTTGCGTGCGCTGGTGGCGGAGCCTACATCAGGTCCAATCGACTCCGGAAACCGTATCCAGTTCGATGATCCTCCCCCTCAGGATGAACGCTTTCGCGCTTCTTTTCCTGGGAATCTGGATGGTAGTCTACCGTGCACGACTGGAAACATTGAGAAGACGGCAAGACCAGGTTGCCGAACCGGCTCGATTGGCCTCAGTTGGAGGAATGGAAGATGTCTGAAGGGGTTATAATTGGAGGTTGGAATTACGTAATAGCAGCCTACTCGATCACTGCGACGGGTCTGATCCTATATGCCTGGAGTCTTGTCGCCCGCTATCGCAGATCCACCCGAGACAACGAGGATTGAATCATGAGCAAAGAACGAACGCGACGTAGGATATTGGCAGTCACTGCCTTGGTTATCAGTGCAGGGGTCATGGCATTCCTGGCCTTCGGAGGAATTGGAGACAATCTCGTCTACTACTGGAGTCCGAGCGAGTTGAAGGCATCGGGTGAGGATGCGGTAGGGGCGAGTATCCGCCTCGGAGGGGTTGTCGAGCCCGGCTCGATTGTCCGCTCCCCTGATGGGCTGAAGTTGGAGTTTGCCGTGACCGACGGTGAAGCTTCTGTGCCCATTTCGACCACCAGCGTGCCTCCCGCCATGTTTCGGGAAGGTGTGGGAGTGGTCGTCGAAGGAACCATCGGTCAAAACGGCACCTTCGAGACTCATCGGCTGTTGGTAAAGCATGACAACCAATACCAGGCACCGGAAGAGGGTGAAGAGCTCGACATGCAGGAAATGATGCAGAGCATGCAGTTCGAGGAGAGCCGAGAAGGATGAGTTTGAGCCAGATCGGTCTCGGGCTCGTGTTGATGGCGCTGCTGACGACCGCCATCGGAATTCCTGTCGGATTCGTAGCTGGAGCCACTCGCTCCGCTGAGGGTCTGCGCTGGGCTCGCAGGCTGGCCTATCTGTTTGGCATCTCGATGCTCCTGGCCAACGTGACCATGGAGATCGCCCTCTTGACCCACGACTTCTCGGTCTCCTACGTGGCCAGTGTCGGATCACTGGCCACACCGATTCACATCACGATGGTCTCTTTATGGTCATCTCTCGAAGGCTCGATCCTCTTTTGGGGACTGATCCTCGGCGGGTTTACCGCGGCCGTAGCCTATCTGCAGCGTCAGGGTCATGAGGACTATCTCGGCTACACCCTGGGCACCATGTTTGTCGTAGGACTGTTCTTCAGCTTTCTCATCGCTGGGCCCGCCAATCCGTTCAGACCGACGCCATTGCCCATTCCGACCGATGGACCCGGCCCCAACCCCCTGCTCCAAAATCACCTGTTGATGATTATTCATCCGCCGATGCTCTATTTGGGGTACGTAGGCATGACGGTGCCGTTCGCGATGGCAATCGCCGCCCTTCTGCGCGGTCAACTCGGTCCGACCTGGCTGAGACCGATGAGAAATTGGTTGCTGTTGCCAACCTCCTTTCTCACCATGGGCATCATGCTGGGAGGCTGGTGGTCCTACGAGGTTCTCGGCTGGGGTGGATACTGGGCCTGGGACCCCGTTGAAAATGCCTCGTTTCTCCCTTGGTTGGTGGCCATCGCCGCACTTCACTCTGCAATCGTGCAACAGCGTCGAGGCACGTTGAAAGCGTGGACCACGATTCTGATAATGATGACCTTTCTGCTCTCTATTCTCGGCACTTTCTTGACCCGCTCGGGTGTCGTCAACTCGGTACATTCATTTACCCAGAGTCCCATTGGCCCGCTCTTTCTGGGTTTCTTGGCCTTCTGCCTGGTGGTTGTCGTAGCACTGCTGGCTCTTCGAATCGACACCCTGACGTCCGAGCCCTCCGAGGACGCGGTGGTGGCGCGAGAGGGCGCCTTTCTTCTCAACAACCTCTTGCTGGTCACCTTTACTTTCACCGTCCTCATAGGCACCCTTTTTCCGATCATCGCCGAGGCGGTGAGAGGCGTGAAGGTAAGCGTCGGAGAGCCCTATTTCAACCGCATGGCGGTGCCCATCTGTCTCGGTCTCTTGCTGCTCATGGGGATCGGACCGGCTCTGCCCTGGGGTCGAGCGAGTCGGGCGCAGATAAGAAGGGCCCTTTTGGTGCCGATCCCGGCAGCCATCGGGGGGCTGGCCCTGGCATTTCTTCTCGGTGGCCGGCACCCTAGCGTGCTGCTGACAGGCGCCCTGGCCGGCTATGCCCTGTGGGTGACCCTCGACCAGGCCTCCAAACCCGCTCGGGCGAGATTGAAAAAGGGCGAGTCACTGCCTACGGCTGTGGATCGGTCCTTTCGAAAGGCGCCAAGACGCACCGGCGCCTATCTCGTTCATTTCGGCGTCATTATCACCTTTGTTGCAATTGCGATCTCGTCCAGCTATCAGGTCAATCTGGAGGCGAGCCTGACTCCGGGACAGTCGGCAGAAGTAGGACCCTACCTTCTCACCTTCGACGGTATTCAACTGATTGAGAAGCCCCACCTGACATCCCAGCAGGCCACGATAACGGTCGCAAAAGCTGGCAAGTCGAAGGGTGTTTTGCAACCTTCACTCAATTACTATGACACCCAGCGGGAACCGATCGGAACACCGGCGGTCAAGACTACACTGACCCATGACCTCTATCTGACCGTGATGAATGTCGGCGAAGATGGACGACTGGGCTTGAGAGCGATCGTCACTCCGGCCGTGGTGTGGATCTGGATCGGAGTCGTCATCATGGTAGCGGGAACCATCTTGTGTCTGCTGCCGTCGAGACCAGTGCGTACAACCAAGTCTGTACGTGCTGTTGAGAGTGCTGCCTGATGAATAGAACCGTAGTCCTTGTTGGCGCCCTGATCGTTACGCCACTGATCGTGGTTCTGGCACTTTCTTTTGGCAAGGATCCCCGAGCAATCGACTCGCCGCTGATTGGAAAGGCCGCCCCCACCTTCACCCTTCGAGATCTGGACGGCGATGTCGTCGCCCTCGAGGAGCTTCGCGGACAGCCTGTAGTGCTGAACTTCTGGGCGACCTGGTGCCAACCGTGCGTCGTCGAGCACCCCTTGTTGATCGCGAGTGCCAATCGTTACGAAGGCCAGGTCCGATTTGTCGGGGTCATCTACCAAGACGAGCCCCAAGACATCCGTCGTTTCGTATCTCAGAGGGGATCTTGGGGACCATCCCTGATCGACACAGATGGCGACGTGGCGATCGCCTATGGCGTGTACGGGGCTCCTGAGACCTATTTCATCAGCTCCGATGGAGTCATCGCAGAGAAAGTCGTCGGAGCGATCCGTCCCGACGTGATGGCGAGCATTCTTGGTCCTCTCCTTTAGCGCGGTCATGAATATTGTGGGTCATAGCGGAGGCATCTCGATGAAACCGATTCATGTAGCCCTGCTCCTCCTGCTCACAGCCTCAATCGTCGTCTCTTCTTTGGATGCTCGAGAAGATCTCGGTGTCGACAGTGCCACTTCGATGGGCCAGCCCAATGGAACACCTCTCGAAGGATTCGAGCTCGAGCAACGCACCGAGGAGCTCTCCAGCTTGATGAGATGCCCGGTATGCCAGGGGCTTTCGATCGCCGACTCGCCTACCTTGCTGGCCCAGGCCATGAAGTCCGAAGTTCGACAATTCCTTGCTGCCGGTTACACCGAAGCCCAGATTTTCGACTATTTCGAGCAGTCCTACGGCGAGTTCGTACGTCTCGAGCCCAAAGCCGAGGGTTTCAACCTGGTGGTCTGGATTGCACCGGTAGCTGCTCTCCTGTTGGGACTGGCCTTGATTGTCCACCGGCTGCGAAGCTCGAAGAAAGAGACCACGCCCATCGGGGAGGCCACCCCGGTTGACGATCTCGACAGCTACCGCCAGCGAGTCAAACAAGAGGTCGGCTCGTGAGCGATACCACCTGGCTTCCAGGCCTCATCGTTGTCGCGGTGGGTATGGGCGCAGGTCTCTTTCTGGGCTGGAAGCTGCGTCAGAAGAAAGCGGTCGATGCCGGAAAGACCGACGCGGATCTAGGTCTCGCCATCCGTGATCTCGAGACTCGCAGGGACGATCTGTATCGGCGGCTCCGAAGTGCGGCAGAAGACCAGATCAGCAGCGACGAAAAGGAGGTGCTCGAGACCGCGGCAGCTCGAACCCTGAAAGAGCTGGATCGACTCAGCGACCAGCTACCCCAGACCAACGTCAAGTCGAGCCCTTCCAAGGCAAGCACCGGCAAGCCAGATCCTGACACGACCGATCTCGCCAAAGACGCACAGATCTCGACCTCAGCCTCGCACTCCCGCGACCGCCACCCACTCCTGATCGGCTTTGCTTCGGGAGCCCTAATGATGGCCGTAGTTGGAATGTTGATCTATTGGGCCATCCGGGATGCCAAGCCCAAACCGGACAATATGGGTGGCGCAGGCCCTGCCATCACGGATTCTGAGTCGCCGCACGGCGACGGGAGCGAAATGTCACCCGAGCTTGCTGCCCGAGTGACCAAGCTGCAAGCGCGTCTGGCCGCAAATCCTGAAGATTGGATGGCAAAAAAAGAGCTCGCTTTGACTCTCATGTCCGGGGGCCAGTTTCTCGACGCTTTCAAGCTCTCTGAGGAGATACTGCAGAATTTCCCCGAGGACCCCGATGCTCTCCTGGTACAGGGGGTTGTAAGAATGACCATGGGTCAGAGTGAGATCGCGATCAATCTCCTCGATCGGGTTTTGGCTCAACATCCAGATCATCTTCAAGCCCTCTTGTATCGCGGTCTGGCCCTCTATCAGGACGGGCAGATCGAACGATCGATCGACAGCTGGGAGATTGGGCTGCAGATGGCAGGCGGTAGCGATCCAGATTTCGAGGATGTCCTGGCGATGGCTGCGGCACAAGCCAATCAGCCCGCGACCGGTTCCACCGCCGGACCCACAGCTCCCGCTCAGCCCGCCCGGATGACTCCTCCACAACCGGTCGACGGGGAGGGCTATCCTGTGCGAGTCGTCCTTGCACCCGGCGCAGTGCCACAGCCCGGGGCGGTCCTGTTCATCTTTCTGCGGCCAGAGACCGGCGGAGCTCCTGTGGCCGCGCGACGCATCACCACCGCCAGCTTCCCCCTCCAGTTCACCCTCGGTGCTGCCGACAGCATGATGGGCACAGAGCTCCCCAAGAAGGGAATCTTGGTGGCAAAACTCGATTCCGACGGGTCGGCATCGACAAGCAGCGATTTGGATCTGAAGTCCGAGACCGCCGCCTCATGGGGTGAAGAGACGATTCTGACCCTCGGCCAGTGACACCCCGGGGCCCTATCAGCAAGAGCTCAGATGCCGACGCTGAGCCGCTCGGCCAGGATCTCGGGTAGATCCGCCTCTCGAATTCTCTCCTGTGCGTCTTCGATCGGATAGTCCAGGCGGTTCAGCTCGACCTCGCGGCGCTCAGAGTCGTAAAGGATGTAGGCGGCCCTGGGATCTCTGTCCCTGGGCTGTCCCACCGAGCCAGGGTTGATCATGTAGCGGACATTTGGCTCGAGCTCCAGCTCGATTCGATCGCCTTCCAAAACAGCTACTTCGATCATGCCGTCTCGCAGGGTAAAAAGCGAAGGGATATGGGTGTGTCCAAAGAAGGTCACATCTGCCGAGTGCGCCTCGAAGCTATCCAAAGCCGCACCTGCCGAGAGCAAGTACTCGTCTTCGTCGACCACCGAGCCATGACAGATGATCAGATCGGGACCTGATTCGAGAGGACCCTGAGGAAGCTGACGCAGATACTCCAGGTTCTCCTCAGTCAGGTTGGCTGTGGTCCATCTTGCGGCGACCAGGGCTGTCGGATTGAAATTCAGCCCGTCGTCGATACCGGCCACGACTTTGTCATGGTTGCCACGAATCACAAAGCTAGGACGTGAAAGCTGGCTGAGTCCCTCGATGATCTCATTCGGGCTAGCCCCGTAGCCGACCAGATCTCCGAGCACCAGAGCCTCGTCATAACCTGCACCTTCAGCCTTCTCGAGCACGGTTGATAGAGCATCCCAGTTGCCGTGCATGTCGGCGATAATCAGGTATCGCATCGTCTTGTCTCCAGAATCTTTCGTACCGACTCAGCTACATCTTGCACATGGGTCTCGGGCTCGATCTCGATATGCACGTCAGAAGTTTCATAATCAGCAAGACGGTTCTCGTACAACTCCGCCACACGTTCCAGGTCTGAGAAAAGAGGCCTCTTCTCTGCGTCTTGGCCGGCAAGCCGTTTCACCACCGTCGAGAGTGGAATATCCAGCCAGACCGTGACTCCTCTCTCTTTGAAAATCTGACGGTTTTTGGGTTCGATCATCGTCCCGCCACCGGTGGCAACCACCGTCGACTCCGACTCGGCGATCTGACGAAGCGCCGATTCTTCCATACGGCGAAACTTCGGCTCGCCCAGACGCTCAAAGATCTCAGATATTGTCATACCGGCTCGCTTTTCGATCAATTCATCCAGATCCAGAAAACCCCAGCCGAGTCGTGCTGCCAAAATCCGGCCGACCGAAGTCTTCCCCGCTCCCATAAAGCCTGTGAGGTAGACGTGCATCGATCTCGGCAAGGATCTTCGGGTCTGTTCCTGGCTAGCGTTTCGACCGCTCACTTCGCACCGCAAGAGTCAACAAACAGATAAATCCCCCCCACACAAAGGTGCACATCAAAACCATCATGAAAATCGATATCGTGCTCATGCCGACTCCAGAAGATTCATCCCCGAGACCCTCTCTGATCAAGCGCTTTCGTTCGGCTGCGTTTGCAACCTGGATCGTAGCCACTTCTGCACGATGAAGATTGCCGCAATGGCCACCGCCCATTGCACCAGCACGGTGCCCACCGATTCCGGCCGGAAGGGATCCAACCATCCCTCCGGATCCGAGTCCCTGGCTACCCAGAACCACCACAGCATCAATACGACAGCTTCGATCGGCACCACGACCGCGACCAGGAAGCTCCACCAACTTCCTATCCTCAAATCGCTACCCTCGCCATTGACAACCTCCGTGCGTAGCTTTTCCAAACCAAAATGGCGGGCTCCCAGAGCAAAACAGAGCCCCGAGAACATCAGTCCGACGCCCCACACCCAGTCTTGGTTGTGGAGAAAACTCATCGAAAGCGCCGACGGTGTGCCCATCAACAGGCCGATGGAGCCGACAATCAGCACCGCTTTGCGGCGGGGTATCCCAAAATCCATGAAATTACGTGATACCAGCTCGACCATCGAAATCAGACTGGTAAGAGCGGCAAATGAGAGAGCGAGAAAGAAAAACACCATGAAAAAGGCCCCACCCGGCATCTTTGCAAACAGCTGAGGCATCCAGATAAAGGTCAGCCCCTCGTTGCCCGCTCCCACGATCTCGTCGCGAGCCCCTGGGTTGATAGCGAAGACCGTACACAGCACCATGATGCCCGCGATCAGCGACACGCTGTTGTTGCCGAACCCGATCAAGAAGGCGTTGAGCGGAACATCTTCACGCACTTTCATATAGGTAGCGTAGGTCAGGATCAGACCCCAACCTGCTCCCGTATCCCAGGCATTCTGGGTCAAAGCCTGAAGCCAGATGTTCACATCGCCGAGCGCAGACCAGTCGGGCTTGAACATGAATTCGAGTCCCGCGGCAGCACCGGGCAACGTCACCGCCCGGATGGCGAGTGCGACCACCATGATAAAGAGCGCCGGGATCAACACCTTGGCCACCCGCTCTATGCCTCGAACGCCAAACCAGACCACTCCGATGGCCATGCTCAGAGCAAGCGCGTGTGTCCCCCATGCTGTTCCCGACCCCGAAAAGCTGTCCCAGAAGGCCTCCGAGTCCCCATGAAGCTGTCCCATGACTGCAGCCGCCAGGTATCGGAGACACCAACCTGAAACCACCGAGTAGTAAAACATGATGGCTGCGGCGCAGACCGCCACCCAGGCGCCCATCCAGGCGTAGTTCGGGCCTGCCAGGGTCGCAAACGCTCCTACTGTGCCCTTACGGGCCCGCTTTCCCATCGAGAACTCGACGATCATCAGGGGTATCGACCAGACCAGCAGGAAAACAGCCCAAGCGACAAGAAAGCTTCCGCCGCCGTTTGAAGCGACAATTCGCGGGAATCTCCAGATATTTCCCGTACCAACAGCCATGCCGAGTGTCGCGAGGACCAACCCCCATCTCGAGCTGAATTGTTCGTTGTCGCTCATCCAGATTCTTCCAACTCGTGCGAACTTGGTGAGAAGGCCCCGCTAGACCGGCAGCGATGGACCCAAGAACCGATTCGCCTCACTGACTCGGGGTCAGACCTCCACCGGCTTCGAGGCTGCCTGTTGGGTCTCCTGGCCCGAGTCCGATGGGTCGGATTCCAGAAGACGCTCCATAAAACGTGTAGAGAGATTACCAGCTCGGAATCTGGGATCCTTCATGATCCTCTGATGCAATGGAATCGTGGTACTGATCCCCTCCACGACAAAGAACTCCAGCGCCCGCTCCATCCGCGCGATGGCCTCCTCCCGGTCCTGTCCAAAAGAGACCAGCTTTGCGATCAGGGAGTCGTAGTAGGGCGGTATAACGTAGTCCTCATACGCATGGGTGTCGACTCGAATACCCGGTCCTCCAGGAGCATGGAAGGTCGTGATCCGACCGGGCGACGGCGTGAACCGGAACGGATCTTCAGCGTTGATGCGACACTCGATCGAGTGTCCCCGCGGGTTGAACCCGCTGGGCAGCTCGAGCGGCTCGCCGGCAGCGACTCTGATTTGCATCTTGACCAGGTCCAAACCCGTAACCACCTCCGTGACAGGGTGCTCGACCTGAATCCTGGTGTTCATCTCCATGAAGTAGAAGCTGCCGTCATGGTCGAGGAGAAACTCGACCGTGCCCGCGTTCTCATACCCTGCAGACTGGGCCAAGCGAACCGCGGCCTCACCCATCTGCTCCCGAAGAAGCGGCGACAGGGCAGGCGAGGGCGCTTCTTCGACCAACTTTTGATGACGTCTTTGAATCGAGCATTCCCTTTCGCCCAGGTGAATGACCTTGCCGAATCGATCCCCGAAGATCTGAAACTCGATGTGCCGCGGCTCTACCAAATAGCGCTCGAGATAGATCGAACCATCGTCAAAAGCTTTCAGCGCCTCTTCGCTGGCGGTCGCAAACTGGTGTGGAAGGCTCTCCGGATCCTGCACGATCCGCATACCCCGACCGCCACCTCCAGCTGATGCCTTGAGAATGATCGGATAGCCGATCTCCGCCGCCAGTTTCTCCGCTTCTTGGGCGTCGGCAAGCGGCTCCCGACTCCCGGGCAGCACAGGGACGCCGGCATCGGCCGCGGCTTGGCGAGCCTTGGCCTTGTCACCCATCAGACGGATGCTCATCGGGGCCGGTCCAATCCAGCGCAGATTGCACTCTTGCAAGACCTCCGCAAAAGCGGCATTCTCAGCTAGGAAACCATAGCCGGGATGAACCGCGTCGGCACCGGTGATCTCGGCCGCGGCAATGATGCTGGAGACATTCAAGTAGCTTTGATTCGAGGGTGGTGGGCCGATGCAGATGGCCTCTCCGGCGTAGGCCACATGAAGCGAGTCGTCGTCGGCCGTGCTGTGAACCGCGACCGTATCGATATCTAGCTCTCTGCACGCCTGGATAATCCGCAGAGCGATTTCTCCGCGGTTTGCAATAAGTACTTTCTTGAACATCCTGAGCTTGTGCGTTCTTGAAGGACCCTGGGGTCCCATCGGTGCTGAATCAGTCGGTGCGAATCGCAAACAGACGCTCACCGAACTCAACTGGCTGCGCGTTCCCCGGATAGATCTTATCTATGACTCCATCCTCGTCAGACTCGATCTCGTTCATCAATTTCATGGCCTCGACGATACAAAGCACCTGACCTCGCTTGACACGGTCTCCAATCGAGACATACGGATCCGCATCCGGGTTCGGCGAACCATAGAACGTACCCACGATGGGCGAGTTGAGGAGATGAAGGCCCGCCAGGTCGGCTTCTTCGAGGGCTTCGCTCCCCTCCGTCGCTTCGGTAACCCCCGGAGCCAGGCTCGACTGCAACCCAGCGGGGACAACGACCTGTTGGAGCGGCCCTTCCGGTGTGACCGCATGAACAATGGTTGTCGGCTGCGGTGCTGCACCCTTGCCTTCTATCCTGACTCTGAAGCCCGAGCGTTCGATCTCCAGGCCCTGAAGCTCACGCTCGCAGACCAGGTCAATCAATTCCTTGATTTGTTCAAAAGTCAGCACAAGTACTCCTTACCAGCTGACAGTCTGGTTTGACTGGCAGTACAGGTCTACAGCTTAGATCAGATCGGACTCGAATTGAAGGAGGGCCCGACGAAGCTCGTAGCGAGCCTTGCCAAAGCTACCTTCGTTGCTCAGCACGAGCAAGAGACTGTAGTCTTCGACCAGGGAGCTGACCAAAACCGTGTACTTGTCCGTCGTAACCGACAGCTGCCTAAGCTCTCCCATCTCCAGCTCTCGATGGTCGCGAGCGATCGTCTGGGTCTGAGCCAACAGCTCAGCAGCCAGCGCCTCGAGGTCGATGTTGCCATTGGTCATGTACGAGTCGACGGTAATACCGTCTTGGCCGACAAGCGTTGCCGCCAATGCACCTTCTACCCGGTTGCAAATCTCTTGGAGACGGTCCGAGAAAATCACGGTCTAATTCCCTTCCTCAGAGCTTCGAAATCGCTCGAGATAGCTTTTGAGCATGGTTATCCTTCGATCCTCGACATCTTCGGTAGCCGGATCTGCCCTGCGACGAAGCACCGATTCCAAACCTTCGACCGCCTCCGAATTACCCGGCTCACGCGCCAGGACATCCTGAAAGCCGCGCTCGGCGTCATCTAAATGACCCTGGTCGAGATAGAGGTTGGCCAGGGTTACCGTCGCCATTTCCACTTCGGGTTCAGGCCCCTCAGGTTCAGGCTCTGGAGCGCTCTCTTGGTCGATCGCTTCGCCTACCGGCTCTGCCATCGCTTCTACGAGGGGCACTTCCAGCGGCTCTTCCAGGGGCTCGATGGCCACCGCCACGGCAGCTGCGGCAATCTGAATCGGAAAAATCCCTTCAGATCCCACCGCTTCCCAGTAGGCCACCTTGGTGACTCTGGCGCCCAGACCGGCAAAGGGTTCCTGGCGGCTCGTGCTGGTAACTACGGGGAAGTCCAGATCGGGCGGCGGTGCAGAGACCAGGGTCGACTCCGATGGCGTTTCGGGCGTCGGCTCCGGTAGCGGCCCCTCGCCGCTGATCTTGCGCTCCAGCTCCTCGATCGCTGGATCTCCCTCGTTGAGCAGCTTGTAAAGATCCAGCCGGTCCCGGGCCTGCTTCTCATCACCCAGATCGGCGTAGAGATGGACCAATGCCTTGTTCGCTACGAGATGCGTCGGGTCCTCGGCGACAACCGCCTCTAGTACCGGTCTCGCCTCTTCATGCCGACCAGCATCCATGCGGTAGCGTCCAAGGGCCACCCGCGCCGCTACGTGTTCGGGATGCGAGTCCAAAGCCGTCTCCAGGATGGAGATTGCCTCATCGGTCTCCTCCGCACGTCGATACTCCTCGGCCAGCTGAAGCGACAGCTGAGGGGTAGGCTCGGCCTCCCAACGCCGTCGCAGCTCGTCAATGTCTACCGGGCTCGAATGGTCTTCATTCATGTCTTGAATGGGGGTTCAGTGGCTTTTGAAAAAGGGGACAGCCTCTCTTTCTCGGGCAACCCCCCTGGTTTGGACTATTCAGGTCGGTCTGCGAAAAGGAGTGGCTGTCCCCCTCTTACAAACCGATTTCCAGGATAGAGGGAATTATAGCAGTCCGTGCATGAGATCCCTAGATCTCGGGTGCCAGCACATCTTCTCCATAAACCTTCACACTCTCCATCGGCTCTTTCTGTAGCTTCTGCTGGCCAACAAATCGGGGCACCAAGAACCTACTCCAGGCCCAAAACAGCTACAGGATCAGAGAGCTACCGTGACCGGTTTGACAATCGAGTCGGTTCCCGCCGAGTTGGTCACACTGAGGCGGACGTTATAGGTGTCGGGTGTCCCATAGGTCTTGGCTGGGGGATCGCAGAGCGTGCTGGTGCTCCCATCGCCAAAATCCCACGAACAGGAGAGCGGTTGATCACCGGTGCTCTGGTTCTGGAAGGTGACGGTCAACCCGTTGATAAAGGTATCGAAGTCGGCGATCGGAGCCCCGGTTTGAACATTGACCTGAAACGACGCAACCAACTCTGAGCCCGAAAAGTCGATGCTCTCTGCCCGGACGTTAAAGGTCCGAGTGCCCAGCGCATCGATGTCTGATGCTGTCAATGTGAGGCTATCGGAGGCCTGCCCACCCGAATCGGTCTGCAGGACCGCGCCACCGGAGGCCAAAGTGCCCGCTTCGGTATTGAAGTTGACCGGGGCGTCGGCGACCCCGCGGCCGACATCGTCCTTGACCAAGGCGAGTAGGCTGAGGCTTCCCCCGGTCTTGGGCACCGATCCAGGGGTGACCTGGAGTGAGAGAAACGAGAGCAGACCTCGGATGTTGATATCGGTCGTGGTCTCGAGCAAGGCCGCACCCTCGGCGGTCGCGGCAAAAGCACTGACGGTGATGGTGTCGGACCCCTGAGCGATGATGTCGACTTCGGTGACGGTCAGCTTGTCCCGCGCCTCTCCCCTCTCGTTGGTCAGCAATGCGGCGCCGAGTGACTCGAGCGTTCCGGTCGAGGTCGAGAAATTGATCGCCAGGTTTTTGAGCAACTGACCGGCATCGTCTCGCACTACCGCTAGCAGATCGACTTCACCACCGGTCTGCCCGACGCTTGTCGGGCTGGCTTGCAGCGTCATCGACGAGGCCAGTGACCCGATCTGAAGCTCCACGCTCACCGGCGCGGTCGGTCCGGTGCTGGCCGTGACGGTAGCGATGCCGATCTGCCCGGCACCCGCTATCGTCGCAGTGGCAATTCCGGCATCATCGGTAGGAGCCGACTCGGGATCGACCTTGCCGAGGCTGGTCGAGAAATTGACAATCGTGCCTGGGTTGACCGGCGCTCCATCACTCCGTCGCACGATGGCCGTAGCGGTGGCCTGCCCCTCGATATTGATCCGGGTCGGATTCACGCTCAGCGTGAGCGTAGTACCCGCTGGCGCCACCGGAGTGGCCTTGCCACACGCCATAGCCACAGCCAGAGCCGAGGCTAGGCCAAGCAACAAGAAAGCAATGGTTCGAGAACGCATCATGGCCGTACACCCAGTATACGAAGGCAAGGTGTCGAGCGTCTATGGGCGGAGGAAAAAAACCGCCGCTGTCTCTCGACAGCGGCGGTGGTTTCTGCAGGACTACACTCTGCGATGAGCCTAGTATCTAGACTACATCCAGGAAGCAGGTGATGTCAGATGGGATGTAGGTGTAGGCCTCTGACAACTCAGCCTCCGGGATACCATCGATCTCGACTCTAACATCGACCGATGCTGGCCCCTTCTTCGAGCCTGCAATACCGTTGATCACGCAGGGAATTAGTGGGAAGATCTCCGGATTCGCTGCTGGCGTAGTCACTCGCACCTGAGTATCCGTCACAGATCGGACGGTTGCCAGCTTGCCTCCAAACCGTACTCTCATCGGTTCCGAAAATCGCGTCCCGTTTAGGGTCACAGATTGGCCACCCGAGGCAGGTCCAGTACTTGGCGACAGCGAGGTGATAAAAGGCGCTACTGGGTCTGGCGGAATGCCCATGATCGCAACATCGGCTCGTCCGACGCTGCCACTCAGCTCGGCTCGCAGACTCGCGGTGCCGATCACGGCGCCGGCGTAGAAGAATACGTTGGCCTTTCCCCGGTCGACGGCTGCGGCAACTGAAGTGAGCCCGCTGCCGGATTCGCTGAACTCACCCAGGGTCGTCGAGACCACAACGCTGGTTCCGTTGGCCACGTTTTCTCCCGTGTCGCGGTGGGTCGCTTTCACGGTGACCGTAGCGGGTGTCGGGCTACCGACCTCCACGGATTCCGGCGAGACCGTGATGCTCAGGATGAAGGCGTTGATCGCGGGCGTCGGCGTCGATGGCACCTGTACAGGTGCCGTCGGTGTATCGGTGGAGCATGCCACCAACAGTGCCACCATCGCTGCCAAGCAGCCTGGTATCCAATTATGTCGTTTCATATTCAGTCGTCTCATGGCGACTCTCCTCCGTGGGCCCAATCGGGCTAGGGAGTAAACTCGATAGTAAACAGGGCTGGCACCGTCTCGACCGCACTACCCGAAAGCGTCCGGCCAAAGAAAACAAGCGACAGATTCAAGACAATCTTTTTCCGACCCGTCTCCTGGTCGGTCCCTCCGTTGGCAAATCTCAGATCCGAAAGAGGCTCGCTGTTGAGCTGATCCGAGCTCATGACGGGCAGATTGTCGACGCTAAGGGTGCCGCCCACCGGTACGACCCCAAAAAGGCCGCGGACATACGGGGTCGGCACTCGAGTGCCACCATCTGCCCGGCTGTAGGTAACCTCGTAGGAGACGATCTCGACATTCATCAGCTCACTGGTCGTACCCGTGGGGTTTTTGGGCACGTTGCTGATGATGATCTCTTCTACTTGGACAAATCCACCTGCCGAAAGAGTGGCGTTGACACTGACCGCGATCGGAAGACCGTCGAAGTCACTGATCGACAGCAGCACTCCACCGCCGTCAGTCCTGTCGGTTCGGCTTTCGCAGCCCGAAACGGCGACTACGAGGCAGGTGATCAACAATATATTCGCAACTGTGCGCATGGGTTAATCCTCCCCGACAGCTCTAGAGCTTGATCACCTTTGGGGTGATGAAGATCAAAAGTTCTTCGTTCTCGTCATCGAGACGCTTGTTCTTGAATAGGTATCCGAGGACCGGGATATTTGCCAGTCCTGGAACGCGATCTTCGCCCCGGTCGGTGGTGACCTTGTAGATACCGCCGATGACCGTCGTGCCACCGTC
>CAXMQZ010000090.1:0-2752 GCA_964195975.1 uncultured Polyangiaceae bacterium
CAGGGTCCCCAGACCCAGCATCAGCATTTCAATACCGGCACTGAACCTGCTTTCATGCTGCGTATCGGTAGCGGGTTGCGACCCTATATCCAAAGCAGCGTAGAAGAGGTCTTTCCGTTCCTGTGGTTTGAAGCCCGAGGCGATTAGAGGGTGCCAGATCCAGAGCCCTGATCTCGTCTAGATAAAGGTGTGCCCATATATAAGGTGTGCCAGCCACAAATTTTTCTTTGTGACTATGAGTGTCTATCATGTAGTCATGAGAAACGTTGGCATCGCCGAGCTCAAAGCCAGATTGAGCGAGTACCTGCGCCGTGTGCGTCGTGGTGAATCGGTTACCGTGATGGATCGCGATACCCCAGTGGCGGTGATTTCACCCTCCGACCGGAGCCCAGGGACTCTGACGCTTCATTCACCTTCGCCACGGGCACCAAAACCCCGCGACGTCGAAATGCCTGCTCCCCTGCCGCTCCAATCCGACATCGTCGAGCTGCTGCTGGCCGAGCGACAGATCGAGCGATGATCGCCTATTTCGACTCCTCCGTCCTATTGAGGGTAGTTCTGGGTCAGAAAAACCAACTCGACCAATGGCAGGCCATCGAGACCGGGGTAGCCAGCGCTTTGGTGGAAGTCGAGTGTTTGCGCACGATCGATCCCTGGCTCTGGCAGCGCGCGCCTGCGGCTTGCGGGCGATCGGGGTCTGACACGCGAGTGTGACAGTTCACTTCGGTAGCGATCCCTGAGGGCTAGACTAGCTTCACTATGTTGAATACCAAGCTAAAGAGCTTCGCATCAGTGGTTCTTGTGAGCATGCTTCCCGCTACCCTGCCGGCACTCGAGCCTGCGCAGGGCAATGGCCAGGGCAACAAGGAAAAGGGCAAGTCCGACAAGGCGGTCCTCACTCTCTCCGCTGGGATCAGTATCAGCTACAAAGAGGCTCGCCAATTCGCGGTCGAAAGCGACCTCACTGGGTACAAGCCACTGCCTCCTGGGATCAGAAAAAATCTGGCCAGAGGCAAGCCGATTCCGCCCGGGATCGCCAAGACCAGATTGCCGTCCTCGTTCCTGAACAGTCTTCCTGCCCGGGACGGCTATGAGTGGCAGGTGGCGGGGACCGATCTCCTCCGGGTCTTCAAGGCGGACAAGTTGATCTCTAATGTCCTGAAGGATGTCTTCAAGTAGGCACCGCCTCACTATTGCTTCAGGACGGTTCCGAATATCGGTCTAGCCAGGCCAGCACCTCTTTGATTAGCTCCCGCCTGGGAACCGCGTGGCTACCGGGATAGACCACATACCGTTTGTGTTCCTCGGGCGTGCCTAGCAAATCAAAAAACGGCTTCTGGGAGGTCTCGCTCGGGAAGAAGAAATCGAACTCACCGTTGATCATCACCGTCGGCACGGTTACCCGCGACAGATAGTGAACCTGATCGACCTCTGGTAGCGCTCGTTGAAACATCAGCCCGGCCACGTAGAGCAAGTTGATCCTGATTCGTTTCTCGATCGCCGGCAGAATGGCGCCCAGTGCACCTCCCCAGCTCGTGCCGTAGTAAGCCAGCCGATCGAGATCGATGTCGTCGCGCGTCTCCAGATAGTCGATCGACCGTGACAGGTCCTTGGACCACATGATGACGTGCTCTTTGTAGAAATTGGTTTCGTCAGCATAGTCCGAGTTCAGGTCATCGCCCCGTTCGTAGGTGCCCTTATAGATCGGGAGCATTACCGCCCGGCCGCTTTTGAGCAGAAAATCGAAGTAGCGACCTTCCCTATCGGCGCTCGAGTCCGTGTGGATGGCATTCGACCCCGGGAAGTTCACGACTGCCTGAAATGGGGCCACCCCGGTTTTGGGAAGAAAGAGGTAGGCCATCATCCTTTCGTCGCCGTAGGCCGCATCGAAGGTGATGGTCTCGCGCGTCCAATCTTCGTATTCCTCCTGAGCCTCGACCGTCGCATTGAGCGGCGAAGGATCGTAGTCGTACTGTTTGAGCCAGATGGCGAATGTCTCGTCCGAAGCCGGCGTCTCGGCGTAGAAATCGCGGAAGGGTTGATCGACATCGCGCGTCAGCGCGATCGTTGCGTCGTCGGCGTTCGCATACCGAATGCTGCGAAAACCATTGGAAGGCGAACGATCCCAAGGCGATTGAGCGTAAGCGTCATTGAAGGCGTAGGGCTCGTCGTTCCATCCACCACCGAGAATAAATCGCTTTTGCTTATCCGAAGTCTCGTTGTAAACCCACTCACGAACGTTACCGGCCATGCCGTACACGCCGTAGCGGTGCATGGCGTCAAAGCTATCGACAGGGGCCAAGCCAGCGCCCCCGAGATTGCTCAGCGGGATAATCTCGCCGCTCGACCAGGTCAGGGCCACTTGGTTCCAATGAAATAGGGTGGGCAGACTCTTGTCCGCCCATTTGGCAAAGGCCATGGCCTCGAACCAGCTGACGCCCGACACCGGGTAATCGTCGAGGCCCTCCGGGTAATCCCCCACCTCCCAGGTCGCCGGGCCTGGGCGGCCGGTGCTGTCGACAAACAGCTCCATGGCCTCTTCCCAGCTCACTTCCTGGCCGTCTCGAACCAGCGGAGTCGGCCAGCGTTCGGGTGATTGATAACCGCCGGCATCGACGAAGCGTTTGTATTCGCGATTGGTCGTCTCATAGCGATCCATAAAAAAGTCGCGAGTCGGTTCTGTCTCCAGGTGATCGATACCTGGCAGAGAAAGCACCCATTCACCACCAGGAACCGCCATCATTTCTTCAGG
>CAXMQZ010000091.1:0-8699 GCA_964195975.1 uncultured Polyangiaceae bacterium
GCCGCGAGTCTGGCGGAGATCAACTTCTCCACGGCGTGCGCCGTGTGGACCAGAACTTTCCCTCCCATGTGCCCGCACTTCTTGGCGGACGAGAGCTGATCCTCGAAGTGAACTGCTGCCGCTCCGGCCTCGATCATCGCCTTCATCAACTCGAAGGCGTTGAGCACTCCACCAAAGCCCGCCTCGGCGTCGGCCACGATCGGTTGAAACCAATCGATCGAGTCATCGCCTTCGGCGTGGTGGATCTGGTCGGCCCTGCGGAGAGAATTGTTGATCTTGCGCACCAGGTTCGGCACGGAGTCGGCAGGGTAGAGCGACTGGTCGGGGTACATCTCGCCCGCATTGTTGGCGTCGGCGGCGACTTGCCACCCCGAGACGTAGATCCCTTTCAGCCCAGCCCTGACCTGCTGGACCGCTTGGTTGCCGGTAAGTGCACCTAGAGCACAGACCCATTCCTCGTCCTGGAGATAGTTCCAGAACTTATCTGCTCCGTGTTGCGCCAGGGTGTAGTCGATCTGCAGGCTACCGCGTAGCCGCACGACATCCCTGGCCGAATAGGACCGCTTGATCCCTTGCCATCGTGGGTCATCGGCCCAGGCTTTCTCGAGTCTCTTTTCAGCTAGCTCTGTCAAATTGATTTCCCTCCTTGTGTCGGGTTCTGGCTAAAACGACTTCGATCTATTCAGCTCCTCGCACCAGGTCGGAGCTCATTTTGAGAAAGGGGCGAAACTCCTGCTCGAGAAAAATCTGGCAGGCGTCGATCTTGGCTTGCTTGAAGAGATGGAGCTGTTCTTCCATCACGACGGTATCGAGGGTTTCGAGCATGGCCAAGAAATCAGCCTCGATTTTCTTGAGCTCTTCATCGAAGATTTGGGCTACCAGGTCGCGGTCGACTCGAATGTGATCTTGGTTATCCTCATCGAGCTCGATGTTGTGATGGATCCATTGCCAGGTCTGAGCCCGCGAGATCTCGAGCGTGGCCAGATCTTCCATCAGGTCGTCCCAGGCAACGCAGCCGATATCTTCATTCCAGCCCTTCATGTAGGCGATGCCGACACGCACGTTGGTGCGCAGCCCCTCGAGTGTCCTCGGTAGCGTGCCGACCGGGAGCAGGTCGGGCTGATCGTCGATCTGTGGAAATACATCGAGCTGGTTGTCGTGAATAAAGGCCGCCTTCGCCGGACCAATAAAGTAAGGATGCGAGACCCAACAACCATCGTGACCAAGGTCGAATTCAAACTGCTTATCCTCGACGACCTTGCGAGTCTGCTCCTCGCGCCGCTCGGCCGTGCGGCCCGGAGTGAAGGCGGCCATACCACCCATTGCAAAGGCTCCATGTCGGTGGCAGATCTTGATCAGCCGTCTGGCGTAGTTCTCCATCCAGGGGCGGTTGAGTGAGATCGACGCTCGATCTGCCAGCACCCGATCGGGATGCGCCTTTAGAGTCTTGATGTCCGAAAAAATCTTGTCCCAGCGTCCTACGTTCAGACCCGTGGCATGCTCGCGCAGCTCGAACAGAATCTCTTCCATCTGGAAGGCGGCTGGGAGGGTTTCGATAAGGAATGTGGCTCGCAAGGCGCTGCGTGGCGCGCCGATGGCGTCCTCGAGCAGGCTCAGCAGATCGTTCCACCAACGGGCCTCCAGGTAATGCTCGATCTTGGGGACGTAGTACTTGGGTGTCTTACCCTGGTCCATCAGGATGCGCGCAGTGTGGTGCACCGCAAGCGTTAAATCCATCAGACCGCCCGAGACCGGCTCACCGTCGACATGGAGGTTTGCCTCTTCGAGATGGAGTCCGCGGCAGCGGACCATCAGCAGAGGCATATCGTCGAGGTCGAGTTGGTAGATCTTCTCGGACTGGCCCTGTCCTTGGCCCTTTTCTTGGCCGGGCTCCGCCGGTTTGATGAAGGTGAGGCTGCCATCGGCAGCGCCGATAAGATTGGTCATACCCTGCATGATGTTGTTCCATGCGGGCTTCATCGAATCTTCAAAGTCGAGCATGGCTGCGTCGGCACGTTCGCCGAGCTCGTTGCGGGTGAGCATGTTGATCACCATCTTGGTGTCGTTGATGGGACCGGTGATCTCGACTCTGCGTTTGAGTAGATCGAGGGGGAGGGGTGGGATCTGCCACTCGCCGCTGGCCTGCTTGGTGATCTCGGTGTCCAGGTAGCCCGGCAGCTCGCCCCTGTCCCAACCGCTCTGGCGCTTGGCTCGGGATGCTAGCAAGATCTTTCTTCGTGGCTGGAGGTGGCGGTGAAGTCGGGCGATCAGCTCGATAGCGGTAGGGGTGAGGATTTTCTGCGCCAGAGGGGTCCGGGCGTTTTGGTTGATCTCCACGCCGTTGGCGATCTCTTGCCAGTGCACCAGGGGGCCCACGGGCTCGGTTTCGACCGACGTGGCTCCGGTGTCAATAACTCTGGTCATCGCTACACCTCTCTTTGGGTCCGTGGTCTTTGGGTCTGTGGTCTTTGAGCTCTTGGGTCATTGCGTTTCCCAGCAGCTAAAGGGTGAAGCTGCTGAGGATCTCAGTTTACAGCGAAATTTCGCTAACAGCAACATTTAGCTCTATGCGGATATTCTGATATATTTCGCTAATAGCGAACAAATGGTAGAAAGTTTCTCGATGGCTGAACAGAGCAAGAATCTGCGCTTGATCTTGGGGCTGAAGCTCAAGAAGCTGCGGACCGACGAGGGGGTATCTCTAAGAGAGATCGCCGATCGGGCAGGGCTTTCAGTCAGCTATCTGAGCGAGCTCGAGCAGGGCAAGAAGTACCCGAAGCCGGACAAGCTGTTTCAGCTTGCGGAGGCTCTCGCAGTGCCCTACGACGATCTCGTTTCCCTTCGGGTTAGCGATGAGCTCGGACCGTTGAAAGAAGCGATGAGCTCGGAGCTTTTGCAAGAGTTTCCGTTCGAGCTTTTTGGTCTCGAACGCGAAGATCTGGTGCGGTTGATCTCGGATACACCGAAGAAGTCGGGAGCGCTGATTCAGACGTTGGTGGAGGTGGGGCGGAGCTACGACGTGCAAGTCGAGCAGTTTCTTTTCTCGGCGCTGCGGTCCTATCAGCAGATGCACGCCAACTACTTCGAGGATTTAGAAGAGGCAGCCATGGGGTTTCGTTCGGGCGAAGGCTGGTCCCCCGAGGACCCGGTGACCAAGGAGATGCTCGAGACGATTCTCAAAAAGCGCTGGGGGTATCGGATCGACGAGGAGACGATCACCGACCATCCCCAGCTGGGTAGCTTTCGATCGGTCTTTGTCGATGGTCCCCAGCCGGTGCTTCATGTCAACGGCAAGCTGCTCGAGGTTCAGAAGGCCTTCATTCTGGCTCGAGAGATCGGCTATCGCCGGCTCGGACTCGAGGAGCGGGCGGTGACCTCGTCGTGGATCCGGGTCGAATCGTTTGCCCAGGTGCTCAACAACTTCAAGGCGTCCTATTTTTCAGGGGCTCTCCTGCTGGACCGGGGTGTGCTGGGTGCCGATCTGAGCCAAGTCTTTGCTCAGGAGAGTTGGGACCCGCAAGCCCTGGTGGCGAGCATGGAGCGATTTGGCGCCACTCCGGAGATGTTTTTGTACCGGCTGACAGAGCTCATGTCGAGTCTGTTTGGCCTGGAGAAGATCTTTTTTCTGCGCTTCCAAAAGAAGGCCGACTCCAGTCGGGTCACTCTGACCAAGGTGTTCAATCTCTCGGGTGTGCCCGTGCCCTATGGCGTCGGTCTCAACGAACACTATTGCCGGCGCTGGCCGGGGGTGCGGTTGCTTGGCAGCGGCACTCGGGTGGCGGTACAAAGGTCGCATTTTGTGGCACAGGATGTCGATTTTCTGATGATCTCGCTGGCACGGCCTCTGGTGCTCGATCCGGAGACCCGCTCGAGTGTGACGATCGGTTTTCTGATGGATAGGGCATTCAAACGCAAGGTCAAGTTCTGGAACGATCCGGCGATTCCACAGGTCGAGGTCGATCTCACCTGTGAGCGCTGCTCGTTGGTGGAAGAGGAGTGTCGCGACAGGGTTGCCGAGCCGAAGATCTACACCAGTCACCTCCGACAGAAAGAAAAAGAGCAGGCCCTCGCCGAGCTGATGAAACAAAATTAGGGTACATGGAAATTCGGGGACATGTACCTAACTCGCAGAGTTAGGTAACGTGTCCCCGAATTCCGAGAATGGGGACATGACCCGAATTCCGAAGGGATTCGGGTCATGTCCCCCTCGAACTACGTATCGTGTCCCCGTACCTCCAAAATTGTATAGATCGCTAAGATAAGGAGCGACACGAAGAGTTGAGGAGGTAAAGAGTGAGCGATGAACACCTGAGTCTGCCGCCGGATCGGCTATGGCAACCGACGACCGCGAAGTGGTTCGCTGCCGTGTTCGGGGCCGCGCTCATCTACTCGATTGCCCGCTATCACATCGCCGGGGATGTTGAGTGGCGACACTTCCCGCTCTTCATCCTCAACAAGGCCACGTCGCTGGCCGCCGTCGTGTTTGTGAGCTGCTCCTATCTCGTGGGCAAAATTTTTCGCTGGCACGACGACAACAGAACCATGCGTCTGGTGGTCATCAAGTTCTGCGGCTTGATGGGGTTTTTCCTGGCTGGGATCCACGCTCTTTTTTCCTTGAGTCTCCTCACCCCGGCCTACTACGCGAAGTATTTCGACGCCGGTGGTCGATTGAATCTGCAGGGCGAGTTGGCAATGTCGGTGGGTGTCGTCGCCCTGTTCCTGCTGATGGGGCCGGCGATCACGACGCTCCCGATGATGCCGAAGGCCCTTGGGGGCGTGCGCTGGAAACGCAACCAGCATCTCGGCTACGCGGCCTTGATTCTCATTTTGGTTCACCTTGTGGTTCTCGGCCTGAAGGGCTGGTTGGCGCCCAGTGGCTGGCAGGCGGGGCTGCCTCCGATCAGTCTTCTGGCCGCGGTTGCGGCACTGATTCCGCTCCTGGTCAAACGAAAGCGGGTTCGGGATATGGAGAAGCGCCGGAGCGAACACAGTGATGCAGGAGACAGCTGATCCATACTCGGCGCTAGGCGGCCGAACCTTGCAACTCTTTTGGGCCTTTGAAATGCGTCTGGTGTCCCCGCACCTCCTACTCCTTTTGATCGGCTCGGCAATCTTCGGCGGCTGCCGGGCTCCTGTCGAGCCGTTCCTCGTCCTGTCGGGTCCAAAAGATCTGACCCGGTTCGAGGTGCGCGACGGCGAGGACGAAGTGATCTGGGCGATGAGTGCGGAAGAGTCCCAGAACCTGTCGGCAATCTACTATGGCGTCGTCCCTGAAGGCTTTGTGCAGATCGTTCCCGAGGGTGGGACGGAGCCGCGCGAGTTGGAAGACGGCGAGGTCTTGGTGACGACGACGGTGACCGAGCGGCGCGAGTTCGAACACATCGGCTTTGCCAGCGGCACCCACGCCTTCCGCGCCAGCCACAGCGAGATGCGGAATCTCGAGTAGGGACTCGAAATTGGGGACATGTACCGAACTCGCAGAGTTCGGTGAGGTGTCCCCAGATTCCGGGAAAAAGGGGACATGTACTGGTTACGTGTCCCCTTTTCCGTGTTCTCGGGCGGTCTCGTGTACCCGTAGTTCAAGAGTTCGGTCTCGTGTCCCCGTAGTAGAGGATACCTGGGTGTTCCGCCGAGTTAGGTCTCGTGTCCCCGGATTTACAGGGTCGCGATGGCGGCTTCGAGCCTAGCGCCAGTTCAGACGCACACCGAGGCGCCAAATTCGCGGCCCCATGGTCTCGTCGAGATTGCCGGCCGTTCCGGCGTTGAGGTTCCGCGACGCACGGGAGAGCACCGATGCCTCGTTCAACAGGTTGAACCCGTCGATCGAAAACGTCAGGCTGGTGTTGCCAGACGCCGCAAATTCCTTCTCGATCCGGAAGTCGATGATCAACAGATCGTCGTTCCGGAAGGCGTCGATCGCTCCCAAGGCCACCTCGTTGGCCGAGATGGAGCGATTGATGCCGTCACCGGGATTCACATTGACGAAGTAGGGATTCGGATATCCCTCGCGGCCGTAGATGTTGGCGACGATATTGAACCCGTAGGCCCGATCGGGGGCAAACTGGTACATGCCGTTGACGTTGTAGGCCCAGGTGGCCTGCATCCATTTATTGGCGCTGCTCGACCCGGCCCCCTGCACGACCTTCAACGTCCCGTCCAACGAAGCATTTGGAGCGATAGTGGCTTGATTATCCGGAATGAGGGTGTTCGGGTCGTTGTTGGCAAAATAGCTTGCCGGTACGCCCCACTCACCTTCACCGTACTGGACATAGCCGCGCATCATCCACTGGTTGGACAGGCGCTTTGTGAAGTTGAGCGTCAGCGAATCGTAGGTGGTGTCTCGATCACCGTTTGTAAACAGCGTTCCACCGGTGTTGCTGAAAGCCGCGCTCACCCGTTGCGGCTGATAGAAGTGCACCGTGCTTTCACCCGGGAAGCTGAAGCTGATCGGAGCGGCATTGACGTACTGCGGTGCACCCACAACTACGGTTTGTCCAGCTGGGTTTTCAAACAGCTCGCGCAGATCCGCGATATCGCTCCCTTTGCGGTGAGTGTATTGCAGACCCACTACAAACTCGGGAAGGAACGCATGCTCGACACCGAGGATGAACTCGTCGGTCAGAGGTGGATCCATGTTCGGATCATTGACGTCTGACACCGACGTGGCGGTCGGATTGGTCGGATCGAAACCAAACACACCACCGACGACATCGAAGGCCTCACCTGTGTCGTAGATGCCCCGTCGACCACCCGGATCATCCACGAAGTTGATCGACGCAAACTGATCTACCAGAGGGCTCATACGCGTGATCATCGACAGCACCATCGAATCGGCAAAGCGGCCGAGGCTGGCACGCAGTAGGGTCTTGCGCTCCTCACCCAAAGCATAGGTCACACCTACACGGGGCTGGATCGCTGACCATTTGATCCCGCCGCCGTCGTTACCGTCGAACGAAATGGCAGGCATGACATCGGGGAAAGCGGGGTTGGCGGGAACGACACCGGCCGTGTTCTCACCGTCCGCCGTGTCATAGCGCAGACCTGCGTTGACCGTCCACTTGCCCCAGGTCATGGTGTCCTGGACCCAAACACCCGTGAAGTCGAGCGTGCTGGGCACGGCGCCCGACCTGTAGGCGTACAGGAATGCCAAATCGGTCACCCGCGACGGCGGCAGACCAAACGGGGCCAGGTTGGCGAGATTCTGGTTACCGAAGTAGGAGCCAGAGTAGTTCACAATATCGCGGCCCGGATAATTCCAGTCCCTGGAGGTCTCGAAATCGCGAATACGACCCCCAAACTTGATCTCATGGTTGAGAGCACCGCTAGTGGCGAAGTAGGTCGCGTCGAGCTTAATCTCGGTGTTCGGTGAGGAGCTGCTGCCACAGATTCGACCGTGGAAGATACCGTCGTCACCGACAAACTGCTCCTGGCCCGAAGGTCCGCAGCCACCGGTCGAAGCGAGCTGGAAACCACTATCGACAAAGACATACTGACCACTGAGGAAGAAATTCGAGCCAAAGACATGCGTGTCCTCGACCTTGGTGATCCCGGTCGGTCCACGCTGGTTCCAAAGCGAGTCGGTACCACGATTCGAGTTCGCGCCCCGACCAAAGGCCCGCTTGTCACCGCTGTTAAACGATGCCACGGCGGAGTTGGCGGCTGTGAACTGGGCATTCAGCTTGATCGCCGTGTTCTCGATGACTACCCGGTCGGTGGTGCCGAGCGTAGTGATCTGCGAGATGTCGTTATTACCCCACGAAGCCCACGCCCACAGACGGTCGCGCCATAGCGGCCCTCCGGCCTCGAAGCCGTAGTCCTGCACCCGATCGACCTGAGTGGCCGTGAAACTGTCGGGGTCCTGGTTGGGGCCGAGATCGTTTGGGTCCACCGAGATGTTGCCCTGTTTGAGAGCACCGAAATAACCCTTCTGATCGGTCAGCAAAAAGCGGGCCGATCCACGAAACTCGTTGCTCCCCCGCTTGGTCACCAAGTTGATAGTCACACCCGGAACACTTCGCGTCACATCCGATCCACCCGTCTGGAGCTGATACTCGGCAAACTGGTCGAAGTCGTAGTAGGTCGGGGATCCTGCCGTAAACGTCCGATCGGTGATCTCGGCACCGTCGAGGTAGAACCCATTTTGGGCCTGCCCCGTACCCGCACCGATAAAGTTCGACTGCTGTCCGCTTTTGCTTCCACCCACGTTGACACGAGTAAGCAAAACACCTGCGGCCTGGGTCATCACAGCCCAGGGATCACGGGCGGTAGGAATCTTCTCCAGCTCGATCTGAGAAATGGTCGTACCGGAAGTGATCCTACGCTCATCGAGGAGGGGACTTTCGGCGGTCACCGTGATGACCTCTTCGACCGCGCCCGAAAGTGTGAGCAAGATCTCGGTATTACGATTGATCGATACGACAACGTTTGGATAGTTGACGGTCGAGAAACCCTCGAGCTCCGCTTTCAATGGCCAGGCGCCCGGATCGAGACCCAGAAAGCGAAAGCCGGCGTTGGAATCGGTGACCTGAAACCGAGTCGCGCCGAAGCCTTTCAGTGTGACGGTGACACCCGGAAGAGCAATGCCATTGGTGTCGGACACGGTACCGAAAATGTTCCCGGTCTCCTGGGCAAGTGCCGGCCCCGCGGTGCCAATCAGCAGAGCCGTCGCGATCGCAATGATGCCGCTGCATGATGTGTCT
>CAXMQZ010000092.1:0-32153 GCA_964195975.1 uncultured Polyangiaceae bacterium
CAAATAGGCAGCCCCGGCCGTGAGCAATGAGATATACCAGACGCCATTCATGTACTCGGGCATACCGAGCATGTCGCCCAGTGCGAGGTTTTCAATGCCCGAAATCTGGCTGTACAGGTGAATCAGGGCACTGACCAGTGCCCCTCCAGCCAACAGATAGGCCTTGCGGATGCCCGCCCCGGGCGATTTGAGGATCATCGCGGTCGCTATGCCGCCCGGATAGGCCAGTCGATTGAAATCGATCATCTGCTTGCGTTTTTTAATGATACGGCGACCACCGAGAATTCCTCCGGCGATACACGCGATCACCATCAACGGAATATTGAAATCGGTGTAACCGAGGATAAAGATCGCCGGTACCGAAAACATCATTCCCGACGAAGCGCCGTTGACAGCACTGGCTATGGTTTGGTTGATGTTGTTCTCGACGATGCTGGTGCGACGCATGAGGCCTCGTAGGATCCCGAATCCCAGGATCGCGGCCAGCTCGGAGCCTTCGATGCTAAATCCGAGAATCAGCGAGGCGTAACCGATACTCAATGCGATCAGAATCCCCAGACCATAGCCGACCATGATGGCCGGAAAAGTGATCTCAGGATAGGGGCCGTGGCGAACCGGTCTGGAGCGCGCTGCGCTTTCGTTAGTCACACAGTTCCTTTTGGAAAGCAGGGGCCGAACGGCCCGAAGCCGGGGCTATTGTATCCGATCATCAGGCACAGGCTGGGCCATGGGTGCACAGACTTCACTTCACGCTCAGTTTTACGATCCGTCTAGGCTGCGCCGTGACTTCGACGAGTGCGAAGCTTGCCCGCGCGCACCTCGGAGCGAAAGCCGCACCACCGAGAGCCGCGCTAGGCGACGAGCTGAAAGTACGGGACACGTAACGAGTACATGTCCCTTTACTTCTAGGCCATGAGCTGATCGGGATTGAGACCCTTGAGTTCGTCGAGGACGAACTCACCGTCTTTGCGTACCAGGACGTCGTCGAACCAGATCTCGCCGCCGCCGGCCTCCGGGTCCATCTGAAGCACCAAATCCCAGTGGATCGTGCTCGAGTTGCCGTTCCAGGCCTCTTTGTAGGCCTGACCGGGAGTGAGATGGATAGAGCCAGCGATCTTCTCGTCAAACAGAATGTCCTTCATCGGCCGGTTGATGCGCGGGTGGAAGCCAATAGCAAACTCGCCGACAAAGCGAGAGCCATCATCGGTATCCAGGACTTTCTCCAGATGCTCCGGTTGGGTGCTGTCTGCCTTGACGATCTTGCCGTTCTCGAACTCGAAGCGGATGTTTTCATGGGACACGCCCTGGTAGATCGTTGGCGTGTTGTATTGAATTGTGCCGTTGATGCTGTCTCGAACTGGCGCAGTAAAGACTTCCCCGTCCGGCACATTGCGACGACCATCGCAGCAAACCGCAGGGATGTCATTGATGCTGAATTGGAGATCGGTGCCAGGCGAAACCAGTCGGACCCGGTCGGTTGCGTTCATCAGGTCTTGCAGTGGCTTCATTGCCTTGGACATTTTTTTGTAGTCGATATTGCAGACCTTGAAGTAGAAATCCTCGAACGCTTCGGTCGACATTTGGGCCAACTGGGCCATAGAAGGGTTGGGCCACCGCAGCACGACCCAGCGGGTATCGGGTACACGGATGTCCATGTGGGCGGTCTTCCAGACGAGATTCTCATAGTGAGCCAGTTTGTCGGCTGGTACGTCGGACCATTCGGAAACGTTATCGCTGCCCCGGAGACCGATGTATGCGTCCATCTCGGCCATGCGTTTTGCCTCGAGCTCACCGATCAGCTTCATCTGCTCCTCGCTGGAGTCGAAATGCAGCGTCCGCCAGACCTCCTGGCTTTTGAGCGTCACAAATGGGAGCGCACCTGCCGCCGCAGCAACCCTTACCAACTCCTTGGTGATTGCGTGTGGCACATCGATCGCTTCGATCAGAACCTTGTCACCAGCCCCGAGCTCGCACGAATAGTGGATCAAAGTCTCGGCTAGTCGGGTATATCTCGGATCACTCATCACTTGCTCCGTTGTCCAGATTAAAGAAGCCGGGAGTCTAGCAGGGCCCAGGTGTCGGAACGACCCAACCCGGTTACAATGGAATTGAGAACGCCGATTTCGAGTCGGCCGAACCCAAGGAGAGAATCAAATGGATTGGCTCACAATAGTTGGGATTCTGATTGGCTGGGTTTTGCTGCAATATGTAATCCTTCCTCGACTCGGCGTGCCGACGTGAGCGGTCCCCAGTCCGGGTGACCGTCGGTCGCCCAGCAAAACTGAAACAACTGAGGACTCTTCCGAAGAGGGTACTCGGCCAAGCTGATTCTCAGGGCCGCCATCGTCAAGCCTGGAAGCACTGCTCCAGTGGCTTCGCCCGACCAGGTCTATGGCGTCATTGTGGAATAGAATGCCGGATTCCGCCGGTTCGAAAGGCTAGTTTGAAAGGCCGGCTTGGAAGGCCGGCTTGGAAGGGAGGTCCGCAGCTCAATGAAAGCGCTTCTACTACTCCTTGTTGCAGTCACGCTTGGTGGATGTTCCAGCTCGAAGCCCCCGGAGCCGGATCCGGGCACCGAGCTCCCCGCCCTCGAGTCGTCGTTGGAGCTGCCGCGCTCGGTTCACTGGATGCGGAATTCAGCCGAGTACCAGGCAGTCCTTCGGCAGACCTATTTTGTCGCAGCTTCTGAGCTGCGCAGGATTGTCGCCGAAAAGGAAAGCGGCAGCTGGGCGGTCGCACTCGATGCCGACGAAACCGTGATCAGCAACACGTTGTATGAGAAAGATCTGAGATCATCGGGCCAGCAAAACACTTCAGAGAACTGGGAGGTTTGGGTGGCTCGCCAGGAGGCAACGCCTATTGCTGGAGCCATCGAGTTCTTGGCCCTGGTCAAGAACCTGGGCGGTTACATTGCGATAGTCACCAACCGAAGCGATATCGATTGTCCCGACACCCGAGACAATTTTCGGAAGTTTGATATTCCGTTCGATGTGATGCTGTGTAAAGTCGATGATGGCGAAAAGGAGCCGCGCTGGGAGATGGTCGAAAAAGGCACGGCTTCTTCAAACATTCCGCCGGTCGAGATCGTTATGTGGATCGGTGACAATATCAAGGACTTTCCGGATCACGGCCAGGAGCTCAGATTCAGAGCCGAAACCTTATTTGCCGACTTCGGCACTCGGTACTTCGTCTTGCCCAACCCGATGTACGGCTCGTGGCAGGCCAACGAGCACAACTAGTACCCCTGGTTGGAACCGTCGGTCGTCCTACTTGCGACGCTTGGCGTCGAGCTCCATGTTTTTGAACTCCTGGCCGTTGGGGGTCATGACGAATGACTCGTAGGTATAAGCGTCCTCATCCGTGATGGTGGTGACACCTTTGAGACGAAAGGTTTGTTTTGATACCGGTTCGAGAAAGCTCGAGCTCATGGTCCGTTCCCTACAGCTGGATTCACACGTTCCCTTGAAGACCAGGGTGTAGGTTCCGAGATTGTCTCGCCAGGTGCTGACGTATGTCTCGGCACCCTTGTCAAAGCCCTCGATCTTCAGGCCTTCGAAAGGCCTTCCGAGAACCTCGCCCTCGTATACGGTCTCGACAAACCGCTCTCCCAAAATCCAGCGACCCACAGCCGTGCCCGTGGTCTCTGAAGCTGGCTCGGCCTCCGGATCGGGATCCGACCAGACACGGATGGTCACATCCCAGGTACCCACCGTTGTGGCAAGCAGCTCATGCGGCTCGCTCGGGACGCTGAGCGCCGCGAGGTCTTCGAGGGTCGGCGTGTCGGATTTGCCTTCCGAGTCCGGCTCGCTCATAGAGCTCTCGCTTTTGCTCGTGGATTCTGTTTGCCGAGCCGGAAGAGAGAAAGGCACTAGCAAAGCGAGGGCCAGCGCAATCGAACCGGTTCTCTGGAGGTCCAGAATTCGCATGGTGCGATCGCTAGTCTACGTGACCGCACCAGACTGCGATAGTCTTGCGATCTATGTTTTGCCCATCCTGTAGAGCCGAGTATCAGCCAGAGATCAACGTTTGTCCCGATTGCGAGGTCGAATTGGTGGAGGAAGCTCCGCCGCCCGAGCCACCATCGGATGTCGCTCTGGTCCGGGTTTTTGAAACAGCCGACGTGGCATTGCTTCCGGTCATCAAGTCGGTGCTCCAAGCGGCAGAGATCCCCTTTATCACCCAGGGAGACGAAGCTTTGGGCGTGCTACCTGTGGGTCGAGTCGGCGCCGGTGGGATCAGTGCCGGCGGGCATGGTCTGGTCGCGACGATTCTTGTCGCCCGTGAGCGACGAGACGAAGCTCGGGATCTCTTGGATCAAATCGTAGATGCTCCATTCGAGCTGCCTGATGACGAGGCTCGTGAAGAAGACTGAGCCGTGGTTGCTGGGTCGGTGAGCTCGCCGCGGCCAGGACCGTAGATGAGGATCCTCAAGCTCAGAGTGCTCGATCCGCCATTTGCGGTCTGCCGATTGGATCGAGCCGATATCTCGCTGACGAGGAATCTCGGTGGCCCTTTTTCTTCGCTATCGGTGACTGAGGATGAAGTATCTCTGGTGTGCGTCGAATCCGCGGTGCCTCAAGGGGCCGATGTCGAAGGCGGTTGGCGCTGTCTCAAGGTCGAAGGGCCTTTGAGTTTCTCGGAGGTCGGAATCCTCTCTTCACTGACCACGACCCTTGCGGAGGCAGGCGTCAGCTTGTTTGCGGTATCTACCTGGGATACCGACTACCTGATGGTCAAACAGGAGAGTCTTGAAACGGCGATCGAGGTTTTAGAGGCCGCTGGGCACGAGCTCGAATCTCCTTCGTAGCCGGCGCTCTCAGTCGAGATCGAAAGGTCTGAGTGGAGGTCCCTCATCGGGATCTTCTTCAGCCCGTTTGAGGGCCTGATCGAACTTCTCCTCGAGAAGACGATCTCGATCCTCCATGGCAGCCATCTCGCGCGAGAAAACTTCCTCCGCCTCATCCTTACTGCGATCGAGGCCACTAAGCAGCTCGTCGAAGTTCTTTCCGCCCGCGATTGGTTCTTCGAACTTTCGATGCGAGATCACCTCAGCAGTCGAGACATCCACGACCAGCCGGGCGTTACACTCCGGACAACTCACGTTCAGATTCTGTTTCTCGCCCATGACAGGAGTTTATCGTAGCGCATTGATTGGCATGTGAGGTGCATTCAGATTCCGGCGCCGGTCTACTGGCGAAACGTATGATTGGGTATGATGGGATCAACATCGCCTTGACAGGTGGAAATGACTGGGTTAGAAAAACTGGCAAGGCAAATCAAAGACTACGTTTTCTAGGTAAATCGCTATGATGCGAACAAAACTCGGTGTGCTTGTAATTGTCTTGGCGGCCTTTGGCTGTGAGCAGGACAAGACGGTCAAAATTGGGGCCGTCTTGCCGTTGACGGGCGAGGCAGCCATCTACGGCGAGCCGGTTCGAAAGGGTGTCGAGCTGGCGTTCGAGCAGCTGCAAGCCCGAGAGGACTACCCCTACGAGCTGAGTCTGGAGATCGTCGATACCGAGAGCGACCCGGAGAAGGGAAAAGAGCTTCTGGATCAGATGTACGAGAGTGGCGCTCTAGCCGTGATCGGAGGTGTCACTACCGCCGAAGCCCTGGAGATGGTTGCGATCGCCGATGAGCATAACCAGGTTCTTATCTCCCCTTCGGCTTCGAGTCCACAGCTGACAGGTATTTCGAAGTACTTTTATCGCGTCTTTCCTTCGGATTCCCGGGAAGGGGCGACGATGGGAATGTTTGCCAACCAGAAGCTTGAAATCAAACGGGTTGTGATCCTGGCCAAGGAAGATCTATACGCCAAGGGCGTACAAGAGGTCTTCAAGGCCGAGTTCGAACAGTTTGGTGGTGAGGTGCTCGAATTGATCGAATTTCCATCGGTACCTGGCGATCTCTCTGGGCTTGTCGAACGGGTAGTGACCCTCAAGCCAGATGCTGTCTATCTGGCGGCCTATGCGTCGGATGTGGCCCAAATGATCACTGGGCTCCGGGATCTAGGGTACACCGATACGATCTTTACTACTTCCGCTTTTGCGGCACCGGACATCATCGAGCAGGTGGGCAAGGCTGCCAATGGCGTCTATCTCACCCAAGCGGCGTTTGATACTGATTCGGAAGATCCTCATGTGCAAGCCCTTGTCACGCCCTATCGGGAAAGGTACGGTGCGGTTCCCGACCTTTACGCCGCCCATGGATACGACACCATGCTGGTACTGGGCCAGGCGCTGCTCGAGGGTGGTTCTATCAAAACCGACTTCTGGAAGGCGATCCGGGCTATACGAGAGTTTGTCGGCGCCACCGGCACCATTCAGTTTGATGAACGGGGTGACGTCCAGAAGTTTCCACGGGTTTATGTAGTCATGAACGGTACTCTCGTGGACTACGAAGCGAGGGTCGAGGCGAGACGCCGGAAACTGCTGGATGAGCTTCGAAAGCTTCAGCAAAAGCAGCAGTCGGGTGGCTAGAGTATCCAGATCAGCTGTTTTCGTCTTGATGGCAATCGTGGCGTGGTCGAGTCTCGGGCCAGACCGGGCAGAGGCCGTTTCCGCCACAGAGCTGTCCATCTGGGCAGCTGGTCCTGTGCAATGGCTGCTACTTCCCGACGAACGCAAAGAGTTGCGTCGAGCAGAAGAACGATCCGACGACAGCGACCTCATCGAGAGATTCTGGGCACGACGCGATCCCGAGCCGGAAGTGCCGGGAAACCCATACAAAGAGCTAGTGTCGCAGCGTTTTTCCGATGCGGATGTGCTGTATTCTGACGAGGCTGTACCGGGTAGCCTGACCGATCGCGGAAGAGCCCTGATTTTATTGGGACCACCGACTCATGTCAGTGTTGCCAGTCGTCCTGCCTTGGCATGGGACGCCAACGAGAAGGGTGGGCATCGCGTGACAACCCGTCGGGTTAGCGTCGAGATGTGGGGCTACCGTAGAGAGGACCTGCCGGCCGGATTTCTCGAGATCTGGCAGGAGAGCAAGAAAGCCTCTGCCAGCACGCTGAGTCTGACCATCAGGTTTCGCTCGGAACCCAATCGAACAGTACTGATCGAGGGTGGCGGCTTGCTGGATGTCGCTGTACGAGCTGCTGTGTGGAGACCCGAGGGCAATTAGCTTTCACGACCGAACGGGCGAGGTGTATAGACCACCCGACCATTCTTGATCACGGCTGCCACTGGATTTACCCCGTAGTGATAGGCCAGATGGAGCAGGTTGGGCGCGTCGAGGACGACCAGATCGGCCTTCTTGCCAACCTCGACAGATCCGATGCTTTCACCCATGCCGAGACAGGCGGCCGCATTGAGGGTTGCAGCGGTAAGACTCTCTTCGATCGTCAGACCTAATTCAAAAACTGCAAGAACAAATATCATCGGTACCGACTCGGTGTTGGACGATCCAGGGTTGCAGTCGGTCGCGAGGGCGATCGGAACTCCTGCTTCGACGAGTCTGCGTGCCGGAGCATAAGAATGCTTCATGAGAAAAAAACTTGTTCCTGGCAAAAGAACCGCAGTGACCCCAGCCCCAGCCATCGCCTCGATCCCCTCGGGCGAGATCGCTATCAAATGATCCGCTGATAGCGCTCCGAGCTCTGCCGCCAGCACGGCGCCGCCCGAATCGACAAATTCATCGGCATGTAGTCTTGGAGCCAGGCCATAGTCCGAGCCGGTGACCAAGACTCGCCGCGACTCATCTGTAGTAAAGACACCCTCCTCACAAAAGACATCGCAGAACTGCGCCAGCTGCTCCTCGGCTACCTGGGGGATGATCTCGCCGCAGACCAGGTCGAGGTACCTAGATCGGTCGCCACGATATTCGGGAGGTGTCTCGTGTGCGGCCATCAGCGTTGGAATGAGGTCGACCGCATGTTGCGATGATGCATCACGTATCGCGCGGAGCTGTTTGATCTCATCATCCAGGTTGAGGCCATAGCCGCTCTTTGCCTCGGCCGTAGTGGTCCCGTAGCGGATCATGAAGTCGAGTCTGCGTTTCAAGGCAGCCACAAGATTCTGTTCGGAGGCACCCCTGGTGGCTCGCACGGTGGAGAGAATTCCGCCGCCTGCCGCGGCGATCTCCATATAGGTCTTGCCTTCCAATCGCATCGCAAATTCTTCTTCGCGACTACCGGCCCAGGGAAGGTGAGTGTGGGGATCGACAAAGCCAGGAATCAGGGTTCCGCCTCCGGCGTCGAAGGTCTCAGCGTCGATAGCTGGACCAAACTGGGATTCCAGTTCCGCTGGCGAGCCGACAAAGGCGATCTTGTCGTCCCTGCAGAGAACAACTGCGTTGTCGTATCGGCGGATCTTTCCCTGATCGACGCCCCGCTTGGATTGAGTGCCGAGCGGTGTCGCAATCTCCGAAAGATTTGAAATGACTAGATCCATAGTGACCTACCCCCGACCTATGCGGTCTCTGGCCAACGAGCGTACCTCATCCTCGATCCACTCCTGAACCACTTGCCAGTCGACCGGCTGAGAGAGCTCGGGCATCGGCTCTTCTTGAGTGAGCGAGAGATCGGCCAGGCCCTTGATGGCCTGGAGGGCAAAGTCGTTGACGTGACCGAACTTATCCTGAGATCGCGCGAGCAGCTCTGACAGCGGAATCTGTTGGCAAAGTAAATAGAGATCGACAAAATCACGCCGGGTGCCCCGGCTGATGATGGCTCCCAGTTTCATCAAACCCAAATCCTCGGGTGATGCGACGGCGGCATACTCGAGCCTGTTTTCAGACTCGACCAGGGGATAGGGGTAGTAGAAGAACCGAAGTGCCACTTGGTTGTCGACCCGGACATACAAAAAGCCATCTCTAGCCGTTTCGACTCGCGTTGCGGGATCCCATTCGATGAGATCCTGCAGAAGATCGCGCCGTTCGATCGCCCGCAGCCGCGACACCTGGCTCATGAAGTCGAGGTCGCGTACGGATCGATGTCGGAGATAGATCGCCAGAGCTGCCGAGCCGGCGAGATAGAAGTCGGAGATCCATTCGAGCTTGCCAAGACGCGACAGGGCCTTGCGGCTCTCAGGTGTGAGTGACGACGAATCGATGGTGTTCAAAATGGCCAAAGCAGCAGATTGATATCGGGAGGTTCCGCGACCGGGTGTTTCAAGATCAGGCCCCAGAACAAACGACTACGCTTGGAAAGTTGACGCGATCCTCGACGCTCGAGCCACTCCTCGATCTGTGTGTTGGAAAAGCGGGCGAATAACCAACGGAGGTCATCGGATACGCCCTCCTCGAGCACCCGCCCGATGACAAACTCGGGTGACTCCGCAGCAAGCCGGTCTGAATTGGCGTAGTTACTGAAAAGACGTCGAGTTACTCTGGGTAGCTTGTCGTGATCGGTCATGGTTACTCGGCAGCCCGCTGATGCCCGAGCTACGTCAGAGATTTCGCGGACCAAATAGAGCAGTACCGATGCGCACGTGGGTAGCCCCTTCCTCGACCGCAAGATCGTAGTCATGGCTCATACCCATCGACAAAAAGCCTGGGCAATCCGTCCAGGGAGGTAGCGAGATGATGCTGTCTCGCAGCTCGCGTAGGGTTCGGAACCAGCTGCGGGCTTTGTCACGATCCGATTCGAAAGGGGGAATCGCCATCAAGCCGACGATCTCGAGTGACTTCAAGTCGGCCAGGGGCTCGATCTGGCCGGCGAGGTCATCTGGATCGAAACCATGTTTTGTGTCTTCCCTGGCGAGATTGATCTCGACGAATCCGCGTAGAGGTCGACCCACCTGAGCCGCTTCTCGATCGAGCACTCGCGCGATTTTGATCCGATCGATCGAATGAACCGTGGTAAACAGTTCCACTGCCCTTCTTGCCTTGTTGGACTGCAAGGGTCCGATCAGATGCCAGTCGATATCGGCTGATAATTGCGGGCTCTTGGATAGAGCTTCTTGTACGCGGTTTTCGCCAAATACTTTCAAGCCGGAGTTCCAGGCCCATGCGAGCCGATCGACGGGTTGACTCTTGGATGCACCGACAATCGTGACCTCGGAGGGCTCGCGTCGCGAACGTTCACAGGCAGCCGCGATATTGAGGTGAATCTGTCGTAAGCGTTCGGCGATCTGCGACTCTGAGGTCATCCTGGGAGTACTTCGATTTCTAGCCAAGAGGGAGGTGGCGTACGGGTGTCGATAGCCTGGTTGGCCAGCCGGTCCGCCTCACGATTCTCCTCTCGTCGAACATGGTGGATCTGACAACTGGGGAGAGCTTGGCGTAGTTGTAGCACTTTTAGGAAGATCGGCACCAGATGAGGCGCTTTGACTTTGTAGGTTCCCTCGACCTGCCGAACCAGAAGCTGACTGTCGCTAAAGACCGTAAGACTGGCGACTCCATGCCGCTGGGCTAGCGTCAGAGCGGCGATCAAGCCAGCGTATTCTGCGACGTTATTTGTAGCCTGACCTAGGAATCCCACCACTTCTTCGACCCCGTTTCCGTCCTCGAAGTAGACACCAAAGCCGGCGGCGCCCGGGTTTCCACGGGATGCACCATCGATCCAAGCTTTTGCGTGGTGTTTCGAATCCTGATCCGAAGCGCTCAACTCTTGTCCTCGGCGATATAGAGGATGCGTTTGCAGCTATCGCAGGTCTCGATACTGCCTTGCGTTTGGATTGCCACAACGATCTGGGGGCGGACCCGGTAGTTGCAACCACCGCAACACCAGATCTTGGGTGACTTGGCTCCACGATCGATCTCACGAATTAGGGCTAGAGCGTTGCCTTCTCTGTGGTCGAGTATGCGCTCGAAGAGAGCCAAACGTCCGGCAGACACTTGCTCCTTGAGGACTGCAACCCGGTCTCGGAGCTTGGTCGCTTCCTCGGCGACACCTGGCTTCTGCGCTTCCCACTTGTCTAGCTCGGCAGCGTAGCGCTCATCGAGATCCTTGAAACCATCCAGCTCTTCTTGGAGACGCTTGGAAGCCTCCTCCTGGAGTTCCATGGTCCCGATCGCTTTCTCTTCAATGTCGCTGATCTGTCGCTTGGCAGTGTCGATCTCGTGCAGCAGGGCACCGTACTCACGCTGATTTCGTACGAGCGCGATCTGTTCCTGAAAGTGCTTGGCCTTTTCTCTCAGGTCGCCGATCTCGGTCTCCGCGTCTCGCCGGGCCGACTCGGCCTCGTCTACCTCGATTTGCAAAGCATCGATTGTGCTTTTCTGTTCGGTGTGTTCGTCGTGGAGCGTTTGCATCCAGTCGGGAATGCCGGCGAGAAGATCGTCGGCGGCTTTGAGTTCGTCGATCGTATGTTGGAGATCCACGATAGTTACGAGTTCAGTGCCCATCTTTAGGCGGACCCTCCACAGAGTAGGGGCAAGAGAAAAGGGTGCCTTTCAAGAGACACCCTACAAATTCGTTCTCGGTGAGTGACGACTTCAGACCGATCGCATGTTGCTTGTTGGATCAGGATAAGTGTGGTTGCTAATCGTCCGACAATCAATAGATGGTTGCTCCGGTCGTTTCGTGGGTCCACCTGGATTTGAACCAGGGACCTGCCGGTTATGAGCCGGATGCTCTAACCGCTGAGCTATGGACCCGTACTCCCCCAGCGAATGGGGCCTCGGAGTATATCACCCAAGCTGGCGATGAATAGCGGTGAGATAGGGGGCTCAGCCGGCCTGAGAATAGAGTCTTTTGTAGCTGTTTTCGAAGAGCAGGATTCGCTTTACGTAGGTCTTGGTTTCTTCCAACCGAAGACTCTCGAGAAATTTGTCGAGCTCGGGGTTTGGCCCGGCCTGGCGCCAGAGCTTCTTGATTCTGTACGGACCGCCATTGTAGCCGGCCAGGGCCAGTTCGTGATTGCCATCGAACATGTCGAGCACCTGGCTGTAGTAGCTGGTACCGAGACGGACGCTGAAGTCTGGATCGCTCAGCCTTTCCGTTGAATATCGTAGACCCATTCGTTGTGCCAACTCACGTCCCGTAGCAGGCATGAGCTGCATGAGTCCGCGAGCTCCGGCCCAACTCTTGGCCTTGATGTCGAAGGCGCTCTCTTGTCGCACCATTGCGAAAACTAAATACGGCGACAGGTTTTTCTCGGCAGCATAGCGTTCGATGATGTCGCGAAAATCGAGAGGGTAGTAGAGTCGTAGGGCATCGTCGGGAACGATCGCCTGGTTGGGTCGGCCCAGCGCTGGAAAAGCGCGGGCGACCGACCGGATGCTGTCTCGGCGTCGACCGGTGCGTGCCAGGACGACGGCCTCCGCAGCCCAATAGGCGCGCTTATCGGATTGGCCTTCGAGGGCTTCGAGCTCGATCAGGGCAAATTCGTCGAGACCGACTTCGCTGAGCCAAAGTGCGCGGTCGAGTATCGCGTCCTCGGGCCAGGGCTCGGTCGGGCTGATTGTATCAGCCGATGCTGGGACCGCTCCTGGGCTCAGACGAGCGCTAGCGTGCCGGCTATAGAAATCCTTGATGTCGGCTGCAACGATTTCTTCGAAGATCTCCCTGGCTCGTGTGGTGTGATCGAGGGCTTCATGAGATCGCCCAGTCCAGTAGCGACCGCTACGGGCATTTGTCGTGTCAGGGTACATCGACTCGAGCTCGCTCCAGTAGCCGATCGCCACCGGATAATCTCGTTCAACATAAGCCTGCCATCCCAACCGCCAGAGATACCGTCGCCCGGTAGTGTTGAAAGGATCGACCTCCTGCAGACGACTTAGGACAGCCCGAGCTTCTTCGAAATCGTCATCGTCGGAAACCTTGGCAAACAACAGCCTGAGGGCGCGTTCGGAGGACTCCGGATCGACATCGAGCTCGGCGACCCTTCGAAGTTGTTGAAGGCCGATTTGTCGCATCTTCTGGCGATCGCTCTGCGAGAGGTTTCGTCGACCTTTGCGAACTTTAGACGCCTCGAGGGCTGCCAGTGCCCGTTGCCAGGTGATCTCTGCCTCCATGACGGGATCGTCTGTTTGGAGTGTTCTCAGCTCGCGGTACGCTTCGACCCCCTGGTGGCCCCCGGTCAGTGACTCGGCGTGAATCAGCAGCCAAGAAAGGTTGCGGTCCTGTTCGCCGATTAAGTTGAGACTCTCGACCGCCTTGTTGGCCTCGCCGTTTTCGAGCCATCGGCGGGCACGGATCTGCAGAGCTGCCGGGCCGAGCACCTCGGCCAGATTCTTCTGAGTGCCGTCATTGCCAAAGATTTCAAGGACGTTGAGCTCGCGTGCAACCTCGGGGTGCTCAGCGAGAAGCCTCCTCGCCGCGACTACCTGTAGATCGGCACGCTGATTGTCTTCGCCGATCTCCCAGGCCAGGCGTTCGATCTGCTCCGCTTGTTCAAGCTCGAGCCTGTCTTGGCGGGCCCTCTGAATCCACGTCTGAGCTGCTTTCAAATCACCAGTCTCTTTAGCGATTTCGACGCCCATCAAGAGGGCGTGAGCGCGAAGGGGAGAATTCGGGCTCTCAGAGAGAAGGCTCGACAGTGCCCGCTCTGCGGTCGGGAAATTCTCCAACGACCGGGCCGAATCAGCCAGTGCATAGAGACGCCAATCTTCCAAGTGAGGGTCGGCGGGACCGACCGACTCCAGGCTTTGAATAGCCTCTCTGGCCATCTCTGCTCTATTGGCGTAAAAACCCAAGATGAGCCGAGCCGTCTCGGCTGAAGGGGCACTGCCCTTGGCGAGTGGCTCGACCAGGCTCAGGGAGGCATCGAAGTTACCCTTGCGCAGCAAGTCGGCTGCTTCCAGGTAAGTCGCAGAAAGTGGTGAAAGTAGTTTGTGGGTCGAGTGGCTCGAAACCTTGGGCGTGGACTGCCGGACATACTCCTCTTTGGGTCGCGATGTCTCAGCAGACGCGATCGCAATGGCCGCCAGGGCCAGGGTCAGGCGGAGCAATGAACGTACGGGCACTCGCGATAATTGTACGCCCGAAGGAGATTTCCAGATGTGAACTTTGAACAGTAGCGCTAATCCTAGACGCCCAGCACGTCGGATTCGCCTGCTGCCAGAATCCTTACAAGCTCATCATGGAAGTAGTCGGTGCCGGTGCGGACACCCTCATCGACACGCTCCTCGTAGATCTGGCGTGAACGATCGATGTCCTCGCGAAGGGTTTGGTAGATATCTCGATTACGTCGACCCTCTTCCACCTGTTCTTCGTTGTAGAGTTTGATCTCTGTGACCAGCAGACGAGCGAGGCGTCGCGCCTCCTCGTGGGTAGAGTCCTCGTCACCTTCGCCACCCAGGGTGCGAGTTTGAAAGGCCCAACCTGGCCCTTCCAAATCCTCGGGCGGTGCAACAAGAGGACCGGCTGATGCGGGTGGAGGAGCGACCTCAGTCGCCTCAGCGGGCGTGATTTCTTCAGGTTCTTCGACAGCTGCTTCCTCGACCGAGATCTCCTCGACAGCTGCTGCCTCGATCTCTGCTTCCTCCTCAACAACCTCTTCGACCGCCTCCTCGACGGCTTCGGCCGCATATTCCTCTTCTTCAACCGCCTCTTCTTCTGCTTCCTCGACGTACGCCTCTTCTACGGCCATGGGTTCTACGGCAACGGGCTCTTCGTCTACCAGCGCTGCGGTCGAGTCCATGGCCACCTGATCGGCCATCTCTACAGCAAAGCCAGAGTCTTCTGCTGGTTGGTAGCCCGTAGGCTCTGGAGAATAGACGGATTCCTCGACAGCTTCGGAATCCTGCGCGGCCTCGAGGTCGACACTATCTTCTTCGATGGTGTCAGGCATCTCGGGCACGGGTGGCGTGAAGTCCCACAGTTCCAGTCCAGCGTCCTCAGCGGCTTCGGATTCGAATTGCAACGTGACGGCCGAACCGCCCTCGCGGAGTGGAAGCGTCTCGAGGGCCTGTCCGGCGAGGTAGGCCAACAACTGGAGAGCGGACATCTCGATCGGACTATCGTCGAGCTGGTCTGCGTAAAGAGCCGCCGCCAGACGATTTGCGAGCACTAACGGAATCAAGACACCGGATCGCGGACGGCTGCCATCGATTTGAGTGCAGATGGCGACACAGTCTTCATCACTCAACTCGATAACGCCTCGGCCTGCAGCCAAACGGCTTTGCGCCGTGCCCTCTGCGTAGTCGATCACGATCTCATCAAACTCGGTTGCACCGGCGCCAAACCCCCGGTGACCCCACCCTCGAAGACCGGCGGGATCGGTCAAAAACAGTGCAACTCGAGATGAGAAATCTCCGGCGCCAGAGAGCAAACCCTGAAGTACCTCAGCCTGAGTGCGACCCTGGTCGACCTCAGAGAGAGCCTCCATCACTCGACTGAGAAGGTCCACCTGGGGAGCAGCAGCCAGGGTCTCGACGGCTTCTGCGGTAGCAGCTTCGGCATTGTTCAATGCTTCGCTGAGCTCGGTGATGCGTCCTTCAGCGGCCTCGAGTGACTCGGCAAGCTCGTTGACGCGGGCTTGTCTTGCGTCATGAGCCTCGGCAGCTTCCGCCGCACGGGTGTCGGCAGCCTCGAGGGCCGCAGAAACTTCAGCAGCCCTGGCTTCAACCGCCTCGAGCGAGCCACCCGACTCGGCGGCACGACCCTCGGCAGCTTCCAGCGCTTCGGCCATCTCAGCCATTCGGGATTCGGCAGCCGCAAGTGCTTCCGCTGCCTCGTAGGCCTGTTGCTCTGCCGCGGCGACGGCTTCAGTAGTCTGGGCAACCTCCGCCTCTGCCGAGGCGGCGGCTTCCCTGGCTGAATTCAGTTCCTTGCCGATGATCTCCTCGACCTGTTCGCGGGTCGACTTGAGCTTCTCCTTGAGCTCGTCTTTGACCTGCTGGACAGCGTCTTTGACAAGCTCTGAGAGCCTATGTTCGAGTTCGTCGAAATGCTCCGTCGATGCCATGCCGCTCCTCCACAAGAATCAGGTGAGGAAATACTGACTACACGAACGACTATTGTATGACTTCGTCAAGCTGTGGTGTCAAGCGATTCCGACACAGAAACCCTTGAATTTGTGACATTTAGGCCCTGATCCCCGCTAAGATGGTGTTGGGACGAAGCTTGAGGCCGATAATGAGCTGTGGTACGTTGAATTTTCGCCAGAAAGCTATTGCTAACAAGGAGGAGAAACCCATGAAGCGTGTTCGTATCGGTTTGCTCGTTGGAGCGTTGGTGGCCATGACACTTGCAACCGTTGCTTGTGGTGGCGGCTCTTCGAGAGGGAACGCCGAGGCCGACGCCGAGTGGGCCTGGCTGAATGACACCAAACAGGATCTGGACAGCCAACGCCAAGAACTGGCCGATCTAAGACAGCAGGCGGCTGAAGCCGAGATAGCAGGAGAAGCAGCGGCCGAAGAAGGTGCTGAGGAAGTCGAGGGTGAGATGGTGGCCGAGGAGGTGGACTTCGAAGCCCAGATCGCTACTCTCGAAGAGGAGGTTGCTGTCAAGACAGACGAGTTCACCTTACGGTTGGTGGCGTTTCTCAACGACGATCCGATGATCGAAGGCGAGCCACCGACGGAGCGCCAGGTCGCCGCACTTCGGCTCAAGAGCGACGAGGACATCATTCTGGCTGAGGAATGGATCGAGAAGGGTGGCGACTACAAGAGAGCTATCGATATTTACAATACAGCGCTACAGTTCGATCCGGACAACGCCGATCTTCAGGCGGCCAAGGCAGAGGCAGCGGTCAATCGTTGGATGAGCGAAGAGCGTTTTGCCGCCGTCAAGAAAGGGATGTCGGAGGCAGAGGTGAGGATGCTTCTCGGTCAAGCGAATCTCCACAATGTTCGCAAGTACGACGACAAGGACGTTGTGGCCTGGTTTTACCCAACGGCGGAGGGTGGCGTTGCTGCCGCAGTCTGGTTTCAGCCAGACGACGATGGGGTACAGCGGGTCTACCAAATCAAGTTTCAGGCTGTAGATCCAAAGAGGCTAGCCGAAGAAGAAGATTGAGATCACGGACTCCTGATTCGATTGACAATCAGGGCCTGATGGGCGAGACTTGCCGCTTCGCGCTGAGGAAATCAGCGCGAGAATCAATCAGATTTCCCGAAGGTGAGGTGATACTCAGTTGCCCTTAGTGCATGTACGAGAAGACGAAAGCTTTGAGAGTGCGATGCGACGCTTCAAGCGTAAATGCGAGAAGTCGGGCATCCTTACGGAGCTCAAGAAGCGTCAGTACTTCGAAAAGCCCTCGGTAAAGCGAAAGCGCAAGGATATGCAGGCGCGCAAGAAGATGATTCGCAAGCTGTCCGAGGAACGTCGAATGGGACTCGGTTGAGATTGGCCTCACTTCAAAGAGTTCATAAGGAGCGGGGGAATTCTCCCGCTCTTTTCGATTTGACCCTTTCCATCTGATTGCAATAGTAGACTTCTTGAAAGATGTCGAGCATTTCTAGCGAAGTGCTGTCGAGAGCCTCAGCAGAGGCTCTCGAGTTGCCTGCGTTTCTCGAGACCCTCGCTCAGCTGGCGGCAAGCGATTTGGGTCGACAGCGTATCGTCGAATTGAGGCCTCTCGCCGAAGCGGCGGCCATCGAGAGCCGCCAGAGACTGATTTCGGAGACGGGCAGGGCACTGCAAGAGCACACGCTGGTCCCCTTCTTCGAGGAGCCGGTGCGGCCGTTACTCGACCACCTGATCGAAGACGATCGTTTGCTGTCGGGGACTGAGCTGATTCGGTTGGCTAATGTTCTGGAGGTTACTCGGAAGGCAGAGGAGAACCTTCGATCGTCTGAGATCGATGCGCCCGCGCTCGCCTCGTTGTTTCAGTCAGATTCCGAATTGAAAGAGTACTGCGAGCGCATTCAAAAGAGTCTTGATCGCCGGGGCCGAGTCCGGGACAAAGCCAGTCCCAAGCTGATTCAACTTCGTGGCCGGGTCCAGCAGGTTCGCGACGGTCTCTACAAGGGTCTTCAGCAGACATTGGACGCGAACAAGGACCACTTTTCCGAGACCACAATCTCCCTCAAGGACGGCAGGCTCACTCTGTTGCTGAGTGCGGGCGCCAAGGGCCGTACAAAAGGACTGATTCATGGACGATCGGGGACGGGGCAAAGTTTCTATTTCGAGCCGCTCGAGGCCGTCGAAGGAAACAACTCTCTTCAAGAAGCACTCGAAGAGGAGGCCATTGAGCGGCAAAGGATTCTCAACGAACTCATCGATCAGGCACGGGAGTATCGCCCAGGTATCCAATCTCAGTTCGATGTACTAGCCGACCTGGATGCTCTTCAATCGATATGTCGTTTCGCCGATCTAGGTGACTGTAGGGTCGCAGCGGTATCCGAAAGAGGTGATCTGCTTCTGCTCGAGGCTCGACATCCGCTACTGGATCCGATCTACGCGGATCTTCGTGATCGAGCGTTAGGCACGCCCGGTCACACCATGCCCGTTGTTCCCCTCAACCTGGAGCTCGATGCTAACGATCGAATCTTGGTGATCACAGGTCCAAACGCAGGTGGAAAGACGGTGGCTCTGAAGACCACGGGCCTTTTGGCGTTGATCGCTCAATGTGGATTGCCGATTCCTGCTCTGGAGGGTAGCCGAGTGCCGGTTTTTCAATCGGTGATGGCCATGGTCGGTGACGAACAGGATTTATTGTCTGACAAATCGACCTTCAGCGCGCGGTTGATCCGTTTAAAGGAAGCTTGGGAGGTCGCCGGGCCGGCCAGTCTGGTACTGCTCGATGAGCTGGGCTCCGGTACCGATCCGGAGGAGGGGGCCGCTCTCGCCATAGCCCTTCTCGAGGGACTGCTGGAGCGCGGGACCCTAGGGGTCCTCACAACCCACCTGACTCAGCTGTCGGCGGTAGCTCTGGAGCGGGACGGTGCGATTTGTGCGGCAATGGAGTTCAACCCGGGCTCGGGCGAGCCAACCTTCCGACTTCGGCCTGGAGCACCGGGGGGAAGCGAAGCTTTGGCTCTCGCGGAACGACTCGGTCTGTCCTCTGCTTGGATTCGTCGAGCCGAGGAGCTCCTCGGCGGCGAGCATCGCGATCTCAGGCGCCTTTTGCAAGAAGTCGAGCGAGTACGCGTCGAGCTTGCGGATGCCGAAGGTCGGGTCGCAGCTCAGGCTCGAGACCTGAAAAGAGAAAGAGGCGAGGTTGCCCATGAGCTCGAGGCCCTGATACAGGAGCGCAAGCTACAGCAACGCAAGCAGCGTCTAAACCTTGACGAGTTTCGGCGCAAGGTAGCCGAACAGCTGCGCGGCGAGCTCGAGACAATGCGCAGTCAGGTAGACCAGGGCAGGCGGAAGAATCTGGTTTCAAACTCTCTGGCACGTCTCTTCGAGAATGCTCCCCAATTTGACGAGCACGAGGATATCGCCGGCGCGGTGGAAGTCGGCGGACAGGTTCGCCATCGGTCGTTTCGGTGGGAGGGTATGCTCGAGAAGGTGAAGGGCCGGGTCGCCGAAGTTCGAGTCAGAGGCAAACTGTTCAAGTGCGAGCTGGAAGATTTGCTACCAGTTGGAGAAAATGCGATTGTAGACCCTGCCGAAGCATCGGCAAAGATCGAGGTTCAGTTGAGGAGTTCTCCGGATGAGATCTCCGAGGAATTGAACCTGGTTGGATGCCGAGTCGAACCAGCGCTCGAGAAGTTGGATCGATATCTAGATCAGGCTCTTCTAGGGGACCGAGGGGAGGTTCGGATCGTCCATGGTTTTGGATCGGGGCGTCTACGCAGTGCCGTTCGAACTCACCTGAGACCTCATCCGGCGGTGGCAAGTTTTCGGTCCGGCAAGCGTGATGAGGGTGGCGACGGTGCTACCGTCGTTGTCTTGGACAAGAGATAGATGACACTGGGCAACGTCGATCTGACGCCACAGCTGGTTCAGGCCGTACGCGATACCGTCGATATCGTCGACATTGCGTCGGAGCACACGCGACTTCGCAAGGCCGGAAGGCGGTATAGCGGTCTGTGCCCGATTCACAAAGAAAAGACCCCATCCTTCAGTGTCGATCCCGATCGCGGGCTGTTCTACTGTTTCGGCTGTGGCCGAGGCGGCGATGCGATAAAGCTATACATGACCCTGAGCGGGGACGATTTTCCTACCGCGATCGAGTCGCTGGCAGGTCGCTACAGTATCCCGCTACCTACAAGAAGGCAGACCGGGCGCTCGGGTGGTCGCCGGTCAGGACCCGATCTGGGAGCGGTATTGAACGAGGCTTCGGTTTTCTTCAAACAACAACTCACCACGTCACCCGAAACATTGGCCTATCTGAAACAGCGCCAGGTAGGACCGGAGATTGTTGAGAAGTTTGGAATTGGCTACGCGCCTGATGGGTGGCAAAATCTGGTCGACGCACTACACCCAAAGATTCCAATGTCCGATCTCATGGCTGCGGGTCTGGTCGCCAGATCGGAACGAGCCTCGAAAAGAGAGTACGACCGGTTCCGAAACCGTCTGATGTTTCCGATTCGGTCAACCTCTGGCCGTCTGGTCGGTTTTGGCGGTCGAACCCTGGGGGACGATCAAGCCAAATACATCAATACCAGCGAGACCGAGCAGTTTCAAAAAGGCTATCTTCTCTATGGTCTCGATCAGGCTAAGAGGGAGATCAGAGAATCAGGATCGGTTCTTCTCGTCGAGGGCTATTTCGATGTCATTGGAGCTGTGCTCTCGGGGATCGATTCGGTGGTCGCCTCCATGGGAACCGCGCTCACTCCTCAGCAGGCAAAGCTTCTTGTCCGTTTTGCGGGAGAAGTCATTGTCGGATACGACGGCGATTCGGCGGGCGAGCAGGCTTTCCGCAGAGTGTTGCCGGTGCTGCTGGCTCAGGGCCTTACTGTGCGCCGCGCAAGTTTCGGTCGCGATCAGGACCCAGACTCGCTGAGGCTGGCTGAAGGACCCGAGGCGGTCTTGGCTGCGGTCGAGGGTGCGGAGGATGGCGTCGAGCTCGAGGTGGTTCGTCTAGTGCCAAAAGAGGTTCATACAGACCCGAAGATCCAAGCTCGAGCTGCACGGCAGGTCAGCGAGTTGCTGAGCTCAATCCCCGATAGCGTGCTGCGATACAGCTACGCTCGCCAGGCCGCAGACCGGTTGGGCTTGCCCATGGAGCTGATCTGGAACCGCCTCGGCAGGAGTGAGAACAGACCAGAACCGCCGCCGGAAGCAGTCCTCTCCGGGCACAAGATTGTGCGGAGTTTGGAGGAAAGCGTTCTTCAACTTCTGCTTGCCGAGGATCAGGAAACTCCCCCCGTAGAGGAGTTGCCGCTCCCGGAAGTCTTTATGATTCCTGTGTGCAGGAATATTTATCGTGTTTTTTGCGATCTGTATGAGCAGAGGGCAAATACCAAGCCTACGGCACAGGAGGTCCTTGCGGGCGTACCTTTTGATGGTGAGGAAGTTGACCAGGTAGCTCGGCTTCTGTTAGAAGGGTCGTTTGACCTGCGCGTCGAGGATCTGGGTTCGGCACTGAAGAAGCTGCGCCGCCGTTGGCTACAACAGCGACTTCGTGAGCTTTCGAGCCAGATCTCGGAGGCGCAGCGAACAGGAGATGAAGCACTGCTGCAACGTTTGGTCCAGGAGAAGACCGGCCTAAGCCAGGATCTGCATAGAGGCAGACCCGACGAATGAGTTCTCGAATGAACCGAGCCGACTAGCCTGATCTGACCAAAGAAGAGTTTGAAATATTCGGAGGATCCTTACCTTGGCAACGGTATCTGCATCTGCACCCGTGGAAGATAGATTTCCTTCTGTCCGACAGCTGATCGTACTCGGAAAGGAGAAGGGTTACCTTCTCTATGACGAGATCTACGACCTCCTACCTGACGAGATCGTAAGACTTCCAGACGAGCTCGACGATATCTATGTCCGCTTTGGCGAGACGGGTATCGAGATTATCGATCGACCCGATCGATACCGCAATCGGCAAGATGAGGACAAACCTGATCCTGTCTTCGACAAGCAAGGAGAAACCACCGAGTACGGTGTTCCTGAGCAGGAGAAAACAAACGATCCCGTAAGGATGTATCTGCGGGAAATGGGTACGGTCCCGTTGCTTAACCGGGATGGCGAGGTCGAGATTGCGCAGCGTCTCGAGCAGGGCGAGTGGATGATTTACGAGGCTCTGTGCGAGAACCCCGTGGTCTTGCGAGAGCTCCTCCGGCTCAACGAGCTTGCTCAGAAGGACAATAAGCTGTTCCACCAACTGACCGCTGGCGAGGGTGACGAGACGCTAGACGCCAAGGCGCAGGATCGGATCAAATCCAATCTCAAGATCTTTGCCCGCATTGGCAAGAACGATCAGAAGATCGACAAACTCCACAAGCGACAGAAGCGGCTCAAGGAAGGTAATCCGAAATATCAGGAGACTGAGCGCGAAATCGATCGCCTGGTGGCGAAGATTGCCAAGGATATTCGTTCGGTGGACTTCTCGCTTCAGAGTAGAAACCAGCTGGTCGACTTTCTCAAAGACCTGAATCAGAAATTCGTGCGATTGGAAAGAGATATCCGTCGGGCCAAGCTAGCGCTTGACAGAGAATCGAACAAGGAGCTCCAGTCTCTCCACCGCCGCCGTATCGACAAGTACCGTAAGAAAGTCAAGGAGTGCGAAGAGCGCTACGGAACGAGTCGCTCACAGGTCTCTGCAACGATCTCGAAGGTTCGGCAGGGTGAGGCACTCTGCGAGCGGGCGAAAGAAGAGCTCATCGTTGCCAATCTGCGTCTCGTGGTGTCGATTGCCAAGAAGTACACCAATCGCGGGCTTCAGTTCCTCGATCTGATTCAGGAGGGCAACATCGGCCTGATGAAAGCGGTCGAGAAGTTCGAATATCGGCGCGGATACAAGTTCTCCACTTATGCGACTTGGTGGATCCGGCAGGCCATAACACGAGCGATTGCGGATCAGGCTCGCACCATTCGAATTCCAGTTCACATGATCGAGACAATCAATAAACTGACCCGCACCAGCCGGTCGTTGGTGCAAGAGTTGGGGCGTGAGCCCACCGCAGCCGAGATTGGCGAGCGCATGGACTTGCCAGCTTCCAAGGTCCGCAAGATCATGAAAATCGCGCTGGAGCCGATCTCTTTGGAGACGCCGATTGGTGAGGAGGAGGATTCTCATCTCGGTGATTTCATCGAGGACAAGAATGCGGATTCACCAGTCGAGTCGGTACTCGGAAACAATCTTCGCGATCAGACCGGAAGCGTGTTGAAATCACTGACCCCGCGCGAGGAACTTGTTCTACGGCTCCGTTTCGGTGTTGGAGACGGGTCCGAGCACACCCTCGAAGAGGTGGGACGCTCGTTCAATGTGACTCGAGAGCGAATTCGGCAGATCGAATCGAAAGCGCTTCGCAAGCTGCGCCATCCCACCCGGGCGAGCCGACTCAAGCCATTTCTCGATGGCAACAACTAGATTCCGTAAGAGCGCCCGAATGGCCTTTTGTGGATTGACAAAACACAGCGCGGCACCTAATATCTCGCGCTGCATTATTCCTCGGTAGCTCAGTGGTAGAGCGGTCGGCTGTTAACCGATTGGTCGGGGGTTCGACTCCCTCCCGAGGAGCCATGAAATTCAATGACCGCTGGCATCCTAGCCACGCGGTCATTTTCTTTTCTCCGCACAATTCAGTGCCACTAGCCGCGGTGTGTACAGGCTTCACTCCACGCTCAGAGGATCGGCTTCGATGATGGGGGCTTTCGCTCCGAGGTGCGCGCGGGCGATCCACCGGCATTCGACTACGTCGACCTGCGGCGCCGCTGGACGAGCTTCGCATCGCCCCTCAGGGAACAGGGGACAAAGTGGGGACATGTACCTGTTACGTGTCCCCTCTTTGCCCCCTTGTTCAGTTCCCTTCAGGTATTCAGCGGCTGGATTCCGCATTTCGCCCTGTCGAACACCGGCAGGATCCTCGCCCGTGCTCCTTTAGGTCGCTACAGCCCCGCCACCGACAGCCCGATCCTCCGACCTCTTCGCAGGCTTCCATCAAATCGTTGTTTTCTCGGAGCGAAGCATAGGGAGGTCGCCGCAGTGGTTGTCGGTGCTCGTGCCATGGTGCCTCTCGACGAGCGCATGGCAAGACGGTCGAAGTTCTATGACGATCCGGCGTGAGGAGAGCGGAGGCGAGCGCCTTGCCACCGCAGTCCGACTGGCGCGAGCCGGTACCTGGTAGAGCAGCCGATAGCCACCCGGCAGCCACTAACAATGCGGAGTGAGTTCGAAATCTGGCTTCCCGGTGTGCTAGTTTGCTGGAACGACGGAGGTGAACAATGAGTGATCTGGCGGCGAAAGAATGCATTCCCTGTAAGGGCGGTGTGCCACCGTTGAAGGGCGATACGTTGACTAACTTGGCGGCTCAGTTGGCTGGCGATTGGGAGGTTGTGGACGAGCATCACCTGGTCAAGACCTTCAAGTTTCCCAACTTCATGGATGCGCTGCGATTTACCAATCGGGTTGGTGGTCTGGCGGAGGAGGTCAATCATCACCCTGAGATCCGATTTAGCTGGGGTTGGGTCAAGCTGATCATCTATACCCACAAAATCGACGGGCTGACCGAGAGCGACTTCGTCTGGGCGGCCAAAGTCGATGAGTTGGCCGGTTAGGCTAGATGGGATATTTAGACATCACACGATGGGGTGGATGGATCGCTGTGGCAACAGCGCTGGCTCTGGGAGGCTGTGACACACCCCGAAGCGATCCGGAACTGTCGGCGCAGGCCTTGGTGGGCGGAATCCTAATCGATGGCACGGGAGCTGCGCCGGTATCCGATGCCGTGGTTGTAGTACGCGATGGGTGGATCGATTGTGCCGGCTCGAGAGCCGATTGCGCTGTGCCACGAGGTGCCAGGACTATCGATGTGTCGGGCAAGTGGATCACACCCGGCATCATCGACTCCCATGTTCATTTCTCACAGACGGCATTCGCCGACGGCCGGCCTGATTTTCTCGATCTGCGGGAGCTCTATCCCTACGAACAGGTTGAATCGCGTCTGCGCAATCATCCCGAGACTCAGTTTCGCTCCTATCTCTGTTCCGGTGTAACGGCTGTTTTCGATGTTGGCGGATACCCCTGGACCTGGGGGCTCCCGGAGCTGGCAGAAAATGACACGTCGGCACCTCACGTTGCATCTGCCGGCCCGCTGCTTTCGACCCTCGATCACTGGCTGAATCTGCCTGCCGAGAGACAGTTCATGTATCTCGAGAGCGAAGAAAAGTCAGTCGAGTTCGTGCGCTACATCCACGCGCATGGCGCCGCGGCAGTGAAGATCTGGTTCATTGCAGTCTCGGACGAAGAGTTCGAAGACAAAGGCACTGCGGTCCTGGCAGCGGGTGCGGAAGCCAAGCGGCTCGGAATTCCGCTGATCGTGCATGCTACAGATCTACGAGAGGCTAGGGTGGCGGTCCAGGCCGGCGCCCATTTGCTTGTGCACAGTGTCTGGGATCAGCCGGTAGATGAAGAGTTCATCGAGATGGTCCGCGACACGGGCACTATCTACAATCCGACCCTGATTGTTGGCGGTGGATATCTAGCCGCAGCCGAGGCGATTGCCGCTGGAGAAGTTCCGGCGATGGATGATCCGAATGGCTGTATCGATCCATGGACACGAGACAAAATCGAGGCCATCCCGGAGCTCTCCGCAGACCTCATCTCGGAAGAGACTCTTCGGCGGCGGCGCGAACAGGTTGCGAAGCGCAATGGGATCGGGGACGCAAATCTCATGACGCTCCTCGATGCAGGAATACCTATCGCCATGGGAACAGATGCGGGAAATGTTCTTACTTTTCACGGTCCATCGGTTTACGCTGAGATGGAGGCGATGCAAGCCGCAGGAATGACACCTGAGGAAGTCTTGGTCTCTGCAACAAGTACCGCCGCTCGCGCCATGCTTCGCAGCGATATCGGTACCCTCGCGGCGGGCCAGATCGCGGATCTGCTGATTCTTGGCTCCGATCCTCTCGAGGACATCACGAATATTCGTAGCTTGGAGATGGTCATGCGTGGGGGATCGATGCGCTCGGTGCAAGAGCTCGCGGCGGTTGCATCGGCCCCTGGCGACATCGATTAGTTCGAGGCAAAGGAATTCTGCCACCCGCACCGAGGTTGCTCTCTGTGGGAGAGGGCCTCAAACCAGAAGCCCCATGTATTGATGGATGTCGAGATCGTCAGAGACGCTAGCGTCGTCCCAACACGCTATTGGCACCGTTTGGATGATGGCCGCGTTCAGTGCGACCTTTGTCCCCGGTTTTGTCGTCTGAGAGAGGGTCAGCGCGGACTCTGTTTTGTCCGGGGCCGGCTCGATGACGCGGTTGTTCTCACAACCTACGGGCGCTCGAGTGGATTCTGCGTGGACCCGATCGAGAAGAAGCCGCTCAACCATTTCTATCCAGGAACGTCCGTGCTGTCGTTTGGAACCGCTGGTTGCAACCTGGCCTGCAGGTTCTGTCAGAACTGGGACATCTCGAAGTCTCGCCAGATCGACACTCTTGGCGATCAGGCAACGCCGGACACGATAGCCCATGCCGCCAGCAAGCTGGGCTGTCGAAGCGTGGCATTTACCTACAACGATCCGGTGATCTTCCACGAATACGCCATCGATGTGGCCCAGGCCTGTAGAGAGCTCGGCGTGGAAACCGTGGCGGTGACCGCCGGCGAGGTCTGCCCTGAACCGAGAGCCGAGTTTTACAATCACATGAGCGCGGCCAACGTCGATCTAAAGGCTTTTACCGAGCGGTTTTATCGCCAGGTGTGCGGTAGTGAGCTCCAACCCGTACTCGAGACCCTGATCTATCTGCGTCACGAGACCGATGTTTGGTTCGAAATCACGACGTTGTTGATTCCGGGCGAGAATGACTCCGAAAAGGAGCTTGAAGAGATGACCCAGTGGGTTTTCGAGAAGCTCGGCCCGGATGTTCCCATCCACTTCACGGCCTTCCATCCCGATTGGAAGATGATGGACACTCCCGCAACACCGAAATCGACTCTGACTCGGGCGCGAGGAATCGCCCTTGACGCAGGTTTACGGTATGCCTATACCGGCAATGTTCATGACTCCGGTGGTGGCAGTACCTATTGCCACCAGTGTGGAGAGATGTTGATCGGTCGCGAGTGGTATGTCTTGGGCGATTGGAACCTCACCGCCGATGGCTGTTGCCGCTTGTGCGATGCCCGGTGTGTTGGTCGCTTCGACGCGAGCCCCGGCACCTGGGGCTCGCGTCGTCTTCCGGTTCGTTTGAGCGATTACGCTGCCTAAGGCTGTCGTTCGAGTTGGCATAAACAGGGCTGACTCGAGCAGACGGCACAGACCGCAACATTAAGACAAGCCTTCTCGAGTCAGTGGTGACTGCTGTTTATCGCCAAACACCTATTTGACATTGCTGCGCCGTGGCGCGACAGTAGTTGCTGTAGGAAAGGACTGAGACGGTTCTATGCTGCGACAAACGGCGAGAGAGCCGACTAGGACCCTTTCGACCCAGGTGCTTCATGCACTTGACGCCGAGGGGCCAGGAGGAATTGTCTTGGGTTACTCTGAGCTCCGGAAAATCGCTGGGACCCTGCAGGAACTTCCCTTCCCGACTAAATTTGCTGTGGAGGTCTGCTCTCGCTGCAACCTCCAGTGCGTGCATTGTCACCAGCCCACCATGAAGCGGGATCAGGGTGTGATGCCCTTCGATCTGTGGCGCAAGTGCGCTGACGAGGTCGCTGATCGAGCGCCAGAAACGGAGTGCTGGTTCTCGTTTTGTGGCGAGCCACTCCTAGAGCCGGAGCTTCTGTGTCGAATCTTCAGCTATGGCAAGTCGGTCGGGCTCGAGCACCTCAATCTGAATACGAACGGGATGCTGCTGACACCGGGTCTCGCCGACTCGATACTCGACTCGGGTGTCGATCTGGTGGTTTTTGGCGTCGATGGGTTATCCAAGCGGACCTATGAGTCCATTCGGCTAGGAGGAAACCGCGATCTCCTGTTCGACAACATCAAAAGCTTTCTAAAGGCGCGGTTCGCCCGGAACTCGGGACCTGAGATTCAGGTTCAATTCGTTGAGATGGATGAGAACGAGGACGAGTTGGAAGATTTCCGACGTTACTGGCTCGACCAGGGAGCCATCGTCAAGATTCGCAAGAAGCTGAGTTGGGGTGGACGCATCACGACAGATCTCGATGTTTCCGACGATGACCGGATCCCCTGCCCCTGGGCCATCACGGTGATGCATGTGTTCTGGGATGGACGGGTACCTCGGTGCTCTGGCGATACCGAGGGGGAGGATTGTGTCGGGAGCGCCTGGGATGAATCTCTGGCCGAGCTCTGGAATCGCCTAGAGCCCTATCGTAGCTTGCAGTTGGAGCGACGATTTCAGGAGGCGCCAGAGCGGTGTCGGATTTGCAAAGACTGGATGACTGGTGCCGCCGTCAGGGCACGACCGTCTTTTTGCGACGGATCACTCGAGGAGTGAGGTTGAAGATCAAAACGCCATTCAATCGCCCCTTTATCGTCGGCAAGGAGCTTTTCTACATCGCTCAAGCAGTGACGTTTGGCAATCTCGGCGGTGATGGCCACTTCACCCAGAGCTGTTGCCGTCTCCTCGAAAGTCAGTTTGGAATACCCAAGGTACTGCTGACGCCATCGTGTACCGCGGCCTTGGAATTGGCCGCCCAGTTGTGCAATCTCGAGCCAGGTGACGAGGTTATTGTGCCCTCGTACACCTTTGTCTCGACGGCCAATGCAATCGTTCGCACCGGAGCCAAACCGGTCTTTGTCGACATCCGACCCGACACCCTGAATCTGGATGAGCAGTTGATCGAGCAGGCGATTAGCGACAGAACCAAGGCGATTTTTCCGGTCCACTATGCCGGTGTGAGCTGCGAGATGGATGAGATTATTCGTATCGCAGAGGCTCATGATCTCGTTGTTGTCGAGGACGCTGCGCAGGCTGTCTATGGCTCGTACGGCGACAAGCCCCTGGGATCCATTGGGCATCTGGCCACGTTCAGCTTTCACGAGACCAAAAACTACATCTGTGGGGAGGGAGGCGCCCTCTGCGTGAATGACTTGTCGCTGTTGGAGCGCGCTGAGATCTTGCGCGACAAGGGTACCAACAGGCAGCAGTTCCTGCGTGGCGAAGTCAGGAAGTACGAGTGGGTCGAGATCGGATCTTCCTATGTTCCCAGCGAGTTGGTCAGTGCCTTTCTCTTTGGCCAGCTCGAGGAGATGGAACACATCGCCGATCGGCGGCGAAGCGTTTACAGCTACTACGACGAGCAGTTGGAGAGCCTGGAAGAGCGCGGGTTGCTGCGCCGCCCCATCGTGCCTAGACACTGCTACACCAACTACCATCTCTTCTATATCTTGTTGCCCTCGCGAGACATCAGAGACGCCATGGAGATCTATCTTTCCGAGCAGGGTATCCAGGCAATCACCCACTTCGAGCCACTTCACAGCTCGCCCATGGGGACACAGCTGGGTTATTCACTAGGAGAGCTGCCGGTAACCGAGTCGGTGGCCGGGCGCATCCTTAGACTGCCGTTGTTTTACGAGATCACAAGGACGCAGCAATCCCATGTTATCGAGTGCATCGAGAAGTTCTTCGCCACTCGGAGCTCTTCGAAGCCCGGTATAGCGCTAGCCGATGTCGGTGCAGGAACCGAATAGAGAAATGTTTACTGACACACATCTCGATGCTGGACCGACCGAACCACTTCTCTTGCCGGGTGTCTCGGTGGTCGTTCCGGTATTCAACAGCGCAGAGACCCTGCGAGAATTGGTAGACGAAGTTTCGCAGGCAATGCGACCTTTTGACCAGGCTCTCGAAATTATTCTTGTCAACGATGGAAGCGTCGATGGGGGATGGGACCGGATCTGTGAGTTGGTGATCGAGAATCCCGTTGTGCGGGGCTTTGACTTGAGCCGGAATTTCGGTCAGCACAATGCGACGCTGTGTGGTGTACGAAATGCCAGATTCGATGTCTGTGTGACGCTGGACGACGATCTCCAGCACCCTCCGCAAGAAATTCCAACACTGTTGAAAAAACTCGATGAAGGCTGGGACGTGGTGTATGGAAGAGCCAAGCAACACCAGCACTCTTGGCTGCGCGATTGGATGGCCGGGTTTACAAAGTCGGTCGTGGGCACTGCAACAGGTCTGAGAAGAGTAAAAGAGCAGAGCCCATTTCGAGCCCTCAGAACCGAGCTTCGTGTAGCTTTTGCTGCCTACAGCGGACCGGACGTCTTGCTCGACATTCTTTTGGGTTGGGCAACTACGAGGTTTACGAGTGTCGAGGTCGACCATCGGCCACCACGCCGTGGTCGCAAGTCTCGCTATACCTTCAAGAGCCTTTTCGACATGGGCCTTCTCGCCCTGACCGCGTATAGCACCAGACCTCTCCGATTCGTCAGTTGGCTTGGTTTTGCTCTGACAGCCTTTGGTGTGCTGATTCTTGGCTATGTCGTTGTATTGGCATTGTTTTTTGGCAGTGTGCCTGGGTTCCCGTTCCTCGCTTCCTTGATCTCGATTTTTAGTGGCACCCAACTCTTTACCCTCGGGTTGTTTGGAGAGTATCTGGCCAGGATCTTCAATCGAGCCTTGGGGAGACCGACGTACGTGGTTCGTGAGGTAAGCGAGGCTAAAGCAGGTCCGACGGTTATGGCGAAGTAGGGGGACGGGTGTTCGTTTCCGAGCATCGTCGGCTCACATCGAGATCTGGACACGGTGTTCAGTATCTACCTGGGCATGTGGAGCCCTTTGTCGATCTGATTCTCGAAGAGTATCTACCCGACAAGGGAGAGATCCTCGATCTGGGTGGCGGCGGTCTGAGGTTTGCCCTACCGGTAGCCGCCACAGGACGTAGCATCACCGTGGTGGACTTGGACCCGACCGTTGCCGATCTGGCTATGATCGTCGATCGCGTCAACGCCAACGACGGCAGCAGTCTAGTTGCCGAACAGTTGGCGAGCCTGATCGAAAGACATGTCGGTGATGGATTGGAGTTTCTCGCTACGACGACTCGAAGCTTTACCCTGATCACGGCCTTCAGAGTAATTCACCTTTTCTCGCCGAGACAAATCGAAGAGTTTTTTCGGGTGACCTACAACGCGCTGCAGCCCGACGGCTGTTTGGTGGTTTCAGGGATGACAGCGTTCAATCTTCCGATCACAGAGGAACTGGTTCTCAACGAGGTATTTGAGAGCTCTGAACCGATCGACGAGGCCCAGCGACTGTACCGAAGATTCTCGAAGGATCAGAGAGCCTCCGAGGTCCGTAGGGCTCACAACCTGGCTGCCGAGACACACCTTCTCGACTCGGAGTTTGTCGCCCGCCAGGCTCATGAATCTGGGTTCGACGTCGTTGTCGACTCCTACCAATCAACGCGAATCGTCGCCGGCTTTGTCTTGCAGAAACGGGCTTGAGCGAACCTTGAGTTGGAAGGTCTCTATCGAGGTTCGCCGGGTCGCCCTTGTCGTTCTCGTCCTGGCTCTTGCGGTTTGCCTGCGCTTTTATCGACTCGGAGAGGAGAACTTCTGGATCGATGAGGTAAACCAAGTCGAGGTGGCCTCACAATCCGTGTCAGCCATCCTAAGCAACTATCACCCCAGCGCCGAGAGGGTCCAACAGGGCAGGTGGTTGTTGAGAACCTGGGAGCAAGCACCTCTATCACTGTTGATTACGCACTTCTTCATGTCCGATGAGTCAGCCGAGTTTCATGCTCGGGTCCCGTCGCTCATCTTTGGCTCGCTAGGCGTTTTGGGCCTCTTCGCTTTTGCTCGGTTGTTTGTTTCCTTCAAGACCGCTCTTTTGGCCATGACGTTTTTGGCGATCTCGCCTCTCGACATCTGGTACAGCCAAGAGGCGAGATGGTATGCACAATGGAGCTTTGTTACAACTTTGTCGTATATCGCGTTGGTTCTTGCTGGCCGGGGCCGCTCTCTATCTCCGTGGTTCGGATATGTGGTTGCCACTGTGGCGAATCTATATACCTTCGTGTACAGCGTATTTGTGGTCTTTGCTCAAGTACTTTCGTTGGCGTGGCGCCGTTGGCGAGGGTGGACGGAATCACGGTCGGTTGCTGTATTTGCAGCAGTCTTGATGGTGGTGCTGATCCTGACATTTCCGGTGTCTCGCATGGTCATGGGGAGCCTCGAGCAAGCCAACAGCGGGACACCCAGGTCGTCCTCCTTGCTCGAGTTTCCATATTCATTTCTCGCTTACTCGGTTGGCTTTACAATCGGACCGACCCTGTCCGAGTTACACGATTTTCCAGGCCTTCGCGAAACTCTCACCCGGCATGGCGACGTTGTCGTAGTGTTGGCAGTCTTCGCTCCGCTAGCTC
>CAXMQZ010000093.1:0-7916 GCA_964195975.1 uncultured Polyangiaceae bacterium
ACCGGTGACCCAGGGAATGCACACGGTCTATTCTCTCGGGAAGCGATTTGACGGTACCGCCACAGTGACGGTATTCGATTCGACACTGACAGCTGTGTTTGTTCCGCTCGAGGGAGCCTGTGGTGCATCGGGGAACACGGAGTGGACCACTACGTCCGATACCTTCGGGGTAACACGACAATGTGACCTCACTACCGCCGAAGACGGTTTCATTTTCATCTCGACCGACGGTTCGCTCGCCAATAGGGATGGAGAATACGAGGCCCAGTTCAGAATCGATGTCGACAGCACGATTGGAGATGGAGACATCGACCGCTGGGTTAATGTTTACGACGATAGCGGAGATGGGACGGACGAGTCTTTCCGGCTTTCGGTACGAAAGCAGGCGATTGCGGGAGTTCACACGATCTATCTTCTGGGTGCCCGAAGCGATGGACTTGGAACTGTGAGTGTGTTCGATCCAACTCTGACCGCCTGGACATTCGGAATCTTTATCTTTGGAGATGGCTTCGAGTCGGGGGACACCTCGGCCTGGAGCGAGACGTTTCCGTAGACTCGATACTGTTTGCATTCATTGCCTAGCCGGGCCTCAGGGCCCGGCTTTTTTTCTGTGCGCTCGGGATCTTGATGGTGAACTGCTACACCGCTGGCGCCGGGGGAGCTTGCTACGCTGAAACTATGAATCGGGGTGTTTGGTGGTTTGGGAGTCTGTTCATCGTGCTGGCGGTGGTGCAGCCCATGGCTGTGTCGAGCGCGGAGTCGCCCCAGCTTCATCATCAAGATCATCCCGAAGCCTCGCCGGTACTCGCGCGCTACGACTTCGAGGAGCCTTCGCCATCGGGTCCGGACACTTTTTGGGTGCGTGAGTCCGGTGACGGGGAAGTGGCTCTCAGCAACGCCTTTCGATTTCGAGGTGAGCGCTCGCTCCACATCACGGAAGTTCCTGGCAACCGCGACTTCGCAGAATTCCTGGCCTACTTTCGGGAGTGCCGAGACGGTGCAGTCTTTGTCCAATTTTATCTTCTGCTCACCGATCCCGAGCAACAATTCAATTTCGGCCTTGCCGGCCCGAGATGGTTTCTGAGTCGGGAACAGGATGGACAGGCGATCTGGCTACAGACTGACAAGGGTTTCTTTCGCCACCAACCTCATGGTGGATGGGAGGATCTATTCGAGCCAAGGTCATTTGCCTGGTACTTCATCGACATCGTCTACCACGTCGATCGGGGCACTTATGATCTGGCGATCTTCGAAGAGGGCCTTGAAGATCCGGTCGTCGATCTCAGAGGTATTTCCAGCATGAACGGACAGGAGCGATCGGCGGTGAGGTACTTCTCGCTCATCGGGGATCTCGAAGACGCTGGCCGGTTTGATTTTTTTGTCGACGATTTGTTGATCGCGACGGACCCAGCCGTATTGCAGAAACCGTTTGTGGCCCCGGGGCGGCGTGAGTACTTTGTCGACCTTCTTCGGGTCGGTTCATCGGTCCAGCTTTCCGAGCAGGAGCGGGAGGATCTGTTCTGGAAGGCTCGAGGTTGGCTGGATGAGCTGGCCGGGGATGCTACCGGAGATAGGGACGGCGTAGATCTCGAGAGGCTCGAAGCCGCCGCCGATGAAGCTTTTAGAACCGGTGAGCTCGATCTTGCCGCGTCCATCTATCAGCGTCTCGGTGAGATCTCTTTCCATCGAGTCCGGATGGATCTCAAGCTCGCAGATATCAAACACCTGCGTGGAGATGTCGATGGCGAGCGCGTCCTGCGTGAGAGCATCTACGGCCGTCTAGAATACGAAGAGCACAAGCTGGACTAAATTTGCCTTCGGGCTCTCCCGCTCAGAGGAGGTTCGATATAAAGTCGAGCAGGAGCGGGCATTGCGCAGACCGGCTGTCCGCAAACCGGCAGGAAGAAATCGTGGCACCGGCTGACGGTCGATCGACCCGAAGAGGACATGGACCCGCAAGGAGAGAGCCTGGAATCCAATGCGCCAGACGGCGATTCTCTGCGCCGGCATCTGTCCACCGAGTACGGTATCGAGGGAACCTTCTCCAGACTTGCCGGCGAGAACGATAACTTCCTGATCGTCGAGCCCGCAGGCAGAAGGTTTGTCTACAAGGTTTCAGACCCGAGTCGAACCAGCGACATTGTCGATCTCGAGCACCAGGCGGTCGAAGCGATCGCAGTAGCAACCAATCTGGAAGTCCCCCGGATTCTCCTGACGCTCCAAGGAGCTATCGAGTCGACAGGAACCTTGCCGGATGGCACCTCCGTCCGGGGCAGGTTGGTGCAGTTTGTCGACGGTTCGCCATGGTGTGAGGCAGGAAGTGTTGTTCCCGGACAGAGGGCGGACCTCGGTCGGCGGGTAGCAGAAATCGCGACAATCCTGTCTTCGTTCAGTCACCCGGCGGCTCACCGCACGCATCGCTGGGATCTGGGTGAGGCGGATCATCAGCGCCATCACGTCTCGCTGATCGAGGATGCCGAGCGTCGCCTGCTGGTGCAGCGGGCCTACAACCTCTATGTTGCTTGCGCCCGGATGTTTCTCGATGAGTTGCCGCACTCGGTGATTCACGGCGACTGGAACGACGAGAACGTATTGATGTCCGAAGGTCGAGTGGTCGGGTTGTTGGACTTTGGCGACTGTCTCTACAACCCGACGATCTGTGAGTTGGCGATCGCCGTGACCTACGCCGTCATGGACGAGTCCGATCCGCTTGGCGCCGGGGCGGAGATCGTGGCCAGCTATCACCAGCAGCGGCCGCTGCTGGCAAAAGAGTTGAAAGTCCTTTTCCCGCTGATGTGCGGCCGGCTGGCCGCTTCGGTCTCGACGGCTGCTGAGCGTCGCAGGATCGACCCAGGCCGCTCGGCTTGGTTTGTGCACGAGGAAAGAGCTTGGCGGGCGCTGGACTATTTGCTGCAGATCGACCCTGCTGACGCCGCTCGCGAGCTTGGTAGCGGTACGGGGCTCGAGGCCTACGCGGACCGGGGCGCGTCGAGTCGGGAGCTATTGGAGAAACGACGCCTGCATATTCCGACCTCGCTGTCGGTGAGCTACGAGGAACCGCTGAAGATCACTCGCGGCAGGGGCCAGTACTTGTACGATGATCGAGGTCAGCCCTATCTCGATCTCTACAACAACGTCTGTCATGTAGGCCATTGCCATCCTCGGGTCGTCGCCGCCGGTGCCCGACAGATGGAGGTTCTCAACACCAACACGCGGTATCTCTACGACGGTCTGACCGACTACGCGGAGCGTTTATGCGCCACGCTGCCGGATACCCTCCAACACTGTTTTTTCGTGACTTCGGGGAGTGAAGCCAACGAGCTTGCCCTCCGTTTGGCAAAAACTCATACCGGTCATGAGGACTTCTTGGTGGTCGAAGGGGCGTACCACGGTCATACGACTACGATGATCGATCTCAGTCCCTACAAATTCATGGGAAAAGGTGGCTCGGGTCGTGCCAAGGACTGGGTTCATGTGGTTCCTTTGGCCGACGGCTATCGGGGCCCCTACAAAGGCCAGGGAAGGGACGCAGGCGTCGCTTACGGTAACGAAGTGGGGCAGGTAATCTCGTCGCTGGATAGACCCATCGCTGGTTTCATCTGTGAGTCGCTGTTGTCGTGCGGCGGGCAGGTGATTCCGCCGGAGGGCTATCTGGAGACCGCCTTTGCTCATGTTCGACGAGCGGGTGGTGTCTGTATCGCTGACGAAGTCCAGGTCGGGTTTAGCCGCGTCGGCACTCACTTCTGGGCTTTCGAGCTCCAGGATGTCGTGCCCGACATCGTCGTGATGGGCAAACCGATTGGAAACGGACATCCGATGGCAGCCGTCGTCACGACTCGCGAGATCGCCGAGTCTTTCAGTCGCACGGGCATGGAATTCTTCTCTACCTTCGGCGGCAACCCCGTGTCCTGTGCGATCGGTATGGCTGTGCTCGATGTGATTCGTGATGAGCGACTGCAGGAGAACGCGTTGCGAGTGGGTACCCGTCTGCGAGACGGGCTACACGGTCTGATCGATAAGCACGACGTGATCGGAGATGTCCGGGGCGTGGGTTTGTTTCTCGGTGTCGAGCTCGTTCGAGATCGAGCCACCCTGGAGCCGGCGCCTCGCGAGGCCGAACATGTGGTCAATGAGCTGCGCCGGCGCCAGATCCTGGCCGGCACCGAGGGCATCTACGGCAACGTCATCAAAATCAAACCACCCATGGTCGTCACCGAAGCCGATGTCGACTGGGTCGTCGCGATGGTCGATGAAATCCTCTCGGGCCCGAGTCCGAGCTAGATCCAAGCTCAGATCTCGTGTTCACAGACCACCCCTTCGGGTGGTGACGGTCTAGTCGATTGGAGTGGGGTGATCTTGGCTCGTGATCGCTAGAATTCCTTCGATGGTAGTTCGGGGAACGCTCGCCTTCAGACCGATAATCGTGGCCGCTATTGTGGCGGCCCTTTGTTGGTGGGGTGGCTTTGCGTCCGAGGGAGCCAGTGCCCAGACGCAGCCCTCCGCTGGAGAGCTCGTGGTGCGTCCTAGGGCTGTCGGCACCGCGCCGACGATCGATGGAAATGTTTTGGGCGATCCAGCCTTCCAAGGCGTTGCTCCGGCTGTGGGGTTCTGGCAGCAGGCGCCCTACGAAGGCCGACCGGCCAGCGAGAGGACCGAGATCTATGTCGTGTATACGGCCGACACGATCTATTTTGGGGTGGTGTGCTACGACCGCAACCCCGAAGGCATCATCGTCGCCAGCAGTCGTCGCGACTCGTCGTTGGTGGAGACCGACAGCTTTCAGCTCGTCCTCGATACCTATTTGGACCACCAATCAGGGTATGTATTTGGCACGAACCCTGTGGGCATTCAATACGACGGGCAGGTGACTCGCGAAGGTCAGGGGGGTGGCTTCCAGACCGCCGGTGGTTTCAATATCAACTGGGACGGTGACTGGGATGTAGAGGCCGAGATTACCGAGATCGGTTGGAGCGCTGAGATCGCCATCCCGTTCAGAACGATTCGCTATCCAAAAAACCCTGACCAGATCTGGGGGGTCAACTTTCAACGCAATATCCGGCGCCGAAACGAGCAATCCTTTTGGGCACCGATTCCCAGGCAATTCAATCTGTTTCGCGTTTCGCTTGCAGGCACGATGGTCGATTTGGGTGTGCCCCGACAGAACAACCTCAAGGTTCTGCCCTATGTACTTGCCACGACTTCTGAGGAGAAGGATATTGAAACGACCAACGATCGAGACGGAGACCTCGGCATCGATGTCAAGTACAGCATCACCCCGAGCCTGACTGCCGATGGCACGGTCAATACCGACTTTGCTCAGGTGGAGGTCGATGAGCTCCAGATCAATCTCGATCGCTTCAATCTCTTCTTCCCCGAGAAGCGCCCTTTCTTTTTGGAAAACGCGGGCTATTTTTCTGTCGGTGTACCAGAGGAGGTCGAGCTCTTTTACAGTCGCAGAATTGGTCTGGGCCCAGAAGGCGAGATCGTGCCGATCGATTGGGGTGGTCGGATGTCGGGCAAAGCCCGGGATCGATACAACGTTGGGCTTCTCTACACCCAGACCGCAGATATCGAGGAAGTTACCCCCAAAAACCGTTTTGGTGTCGCCCGTCTGAGTCGTGATCTAGCGACTCGATCATCGATCGGAGGCATTGTAATCAATCGACAGGGTACTGATTCGAGCTCCTCTGACGACGACGACAACTGGACCTATGGCCTCGATGGCCGCTGGGGGATCAAGGAGGACGGTCTGATCCAAGGCTTTGTTGCCCAGACCAAGACCCCGGGTCTGGAGGGCGATGATCACGCCTTCAGGCTTGGCGGTAGCTGGGACACCGAACGGTGGTCACTGGGTGCCAACTACACCGAGGTTGGGAACAATTTCAATCCGGAGGTGGGATTTCTCTCGAGGAAGGGATACCGCAAGCCCGATGCCTTTTTGCTGCGACGAATTCGACCCGCCGATCTTGTTGGTCTTCTCGAAATACGTCCGCATGTTTCCTACCGGGGATTCTGGGACTTCGATGACTTCCAGGAGACGGGTCTTCTGCATGTGGATTCTCATTGGGAGTGGCGCAACGGCTACGAGGTCCACACCGGGATCAATTTTACGCGGGAGGGCCTCACGGAGCCGTTCGAGATCTCGGAGGGTGTAATCGTTCCTCCGGGAACCTACGACAACACCGAAGCTCAGATCGTCTTCTACACGAATCGCGGCGCGCCGGTCTCTTTTGAAACTCGGGTCGTGGTCGGTGGTTTTTTCGATGGCGAGCGATTGGCTTTGTCACCGACTCTCCGATTTCGCATCGGAGATGCCTTCAACACCGAGGTCGGGTGGCGCTACAACGACATCGATCTGGAAAGTGGGGCCTTCGAGACCAATCTGGGGCTTCTGCGGGCTTCGTACTCGTTTACCCCAAAGATCTTCGTCCAAGGTTTGATTCAGTACAACGACCGCGCCGACATCTGGGCGACCAATCTACGGTTTGGCTGGCTGACACGTGCCAGTGCCGGTCTTTATCTGGTGTACAACGAGATTCAAGAGATCGATGGCATCGGGACGGTCGTCCCAGGCCGCAGTATCACGCTGAAATACAGTCATCTATTCGACCTATTGCACTGAGATGGGGACACGATCCCGCCCGGGGACATGACCCGCCAGTTCGGGGACACGTCACTCAATAAGGGGACATGACCCCGGGCGGGTCATGTCCCGTCTTCGGGATCGTGTCCCCTTTGTAGATGTCCCCTTCTTAGTCGAGCATGCCTAGCTGCCAGCGCATGAAGATCTCGCTGTCAGCAGCGTCGCGGACCCTCAGATCCAGCGGCATCCCCTGGCCATGGCCGACATCCCGTTCAACCCAGAGCAGTATGGGGCGTTTGGAGGGATCAGAGGTGGTGGCAGCCTGCAAACGTGCCGTCATCTTTTTCGCGTGTAACGGGTGCACCCGCGAGTCGTTCTCACCGGCGGTAAGAAAAACCGCCGGGTAGGCTACGCCTTTCTTGACCTGGTGATAAGGCGAATACTCGTAGAGAAACTCGAACTGTTCCGGGTCCTCAGCCGAGCCATACTCACCGACCCAATAGCGAGCCATCAGGAAGTCCTGGTAGCGCAACATATCGAGCAGGGGCACGGCCGAGATGACAGCACTGAAAAGCTCCGGCCGCTGCACGAGTGCGGCACCGGTCAGGAGTCCGCCGTTGGAGCCGCCTAGAATCCCCAGCCGTTCGGTGCGGGTGTACTTGTTGTCGATCAACCACTCCGCGGCGGCGATGAAGTCATCAAATACGTTTTGCTTCTTCTCGAGCATTCCGGCAGTGTGCCATTTTTGACCATACTCGCCCCCCCCGCGGAGGTTGGCCACAACGAAGATTCCGCCCGAGTCGAGCCAGGGAAACCGGGTGGCGCGAAAGTAGGGTGTCATCGAGATATCGAAACCGCCATAGCCGTAGAGGATGGTGGGGTTGTTCCCGTCGCGTTCGAGACCCTTGCGATGGACCAGAAACATCGGGACGCGTGTGCCGTCCTTCGAGTCATAGAAGACCTGAGAAACCTCGATCTGGCTCGAATCGACCGGTACAGTGGGTCTAATCCACAGGTTTCGCTTGCCGCTGACAAGATCAACCGCATAGATGGTTGGAGGCTCATTAAAGCTTTCGTAGGTCATCAGGGATTGGGAGCTATTCGCCGAGCTAGCCATCGTGACCGAGCCCAGCCCGGGGAGCTGAATCTCACCGAGGGGTTTGCCGTCGAGATTGAAACGCTCGACCCGGTTGGAGGCATCCTTCATATAACCCACTACGAGTTGGTTCTTTGCCAGGTCCAGCTGTTCAATCACCGCATCCTGGCGCTCGGCGACGACCTCGGTCCAGTGCTCCTTGCCTGGGTTCTTCAGATCAACGGCGACGATGCGACC
>CAXMQZ010000094.1:0-44055 GCA_964195975.1 uncultured Polyangiaceae bacterium
GTGTTTGAAAGGCTTGTTGGGAGTTCTCGTGGCCGCAGGCTTGATCGCCACGCCACAGGTTGTGGCTTCGGATTCCGCAACTCTATCTATGAACGCCGCCAAACAGGCAGAGCTGGTCGGCGAGATTGGCAAGCTCATCGCCGAAAAATACGTCGACCCGGAAGTGGGAGCCCGAGCGGTCGAACAATTGCAGACCAATCTGGAGTCCGGAGACTACGAATCGCTCTCCAGTCCTCGGGACCTGGCCGGGACTCTAACCGAGGATCTTTCCGAATTCGACAGGCACTTTCACGTCTTCTGGAATCCGCCTGGAAGCGGTCCGACGCCAGGTGCCCACACCGAAGAGTCCGATGCAGAGTGGGCCAAACGGTCTCGTGTCCAAAACTATGGCTTCGAGAAATTGGCTCGTCTGCCGGGAAATCTCGGATATCTGGATCTGCGCTATTTCGATAGCGTCGCCTACGCAGGCTCGACCGCCGTGGCAGCGATGGCCTTTGTCGCCAACAGCGACGCCATTATCGTCGACTTGCGTCAAAACGGAGGCGGAGAACCAGCCATGGTACAGCTGCTATTGAGCTATTTTTTCGGTCCCGAACGAGTGCACTACAACAGCTTCTACTCAGGGGCCACGAGCTCGATCGAGCAATTCTGGTCGTTAGCCCGTGTCGAGGGAACCCGCATGCCCAAGGTGCCGCTCTATATCCTGACAAGCCGGCGTACCGGATCGGCTGCCGAGGGCTTCGCCTACGCCCTGCAGGCTCTAGGTCGAGCCACAATCATCGGTCGGGTTACCGCGGGTGCCGCCAACCCTGGCGAGACCTTCGAGGTGATCGACGGATTCAGTATCTTTGTCTCGACCGGAAAAGCGGTCAATCCGATTACGCGAACGAACTGGGAAATGAAGGGTGTGCAGCCCGATATCGACGTCCCTTCAGGCGATGCCCTCGAGACAGCTCGAATCTTGGCTCTCGAGAGACTTCAAGAGAGCGGAGCCGACTCCATAGTTCGACTCGAGCGCGAGTGGGCCTTGGAAGCACTCGAGGCTAGGCGATATCCGATCACGCAAGCCGCGGATCAGCTGACCGAATACGCTGGCACGTACGGCAATCGCACCATCGCGCTAGGTGACGCCCGACTGACCTACCAACGGGGCGCTCGCACCACCTACGTGATGACACCTTTGGGAGACGATCGCTTTCTTCTCGAAGGCAAAGACGGATTTCAAACCCGGTTCGAGCGCGGCGCTGATGGCAACATTGTCCGGATGGTAGACATGTGGTCAGACGGCCACGTCGAAGCCAGCGTGAAGAATGAAGGATCCGGAGGCTAGAGCTAGACGCCAGAACGGACATGTAGGATATCGCCATCGAGGGTCACATAGTCCTTACCTTCGAGTCGCAAGATCCCCTCGTCACGACAGGCTGCCAGGCTTTTCAAGCGAACGAGATCGCTCCAGGGGACAACTTCGGCGCGGATAAACCCTCTTTCGAGGTCGGTGTGAATAACACGAGCTGAACCCTTGGCGGTAGTCCCCTGGCGGATTGTCCAGGCTCGGACCTCGTCCTGCCCCACGGTAAAAAAGGAAACCAGACCGAGAAGCTTGTAGCTGGCCCGGATGATTCTGTCGACACTCGGCTCAGAAAGTCCCAGATCGCTCAGGAACTCCACCTGTTCGCCACCTTCCAAGCTCGAGATCTCGGTCTCGATCGGCGCGCTGATAACGAACGCCGGCACTTCAGCCGCGATACCCAGGTCCCCCGGCGTGACTGTAGCCAACTGAGACTCATCGACATTGATCGCCAGCAAAAGCGGTTTCGCCGACAGCAACTGAAACCCCCTCAGGGCAAGCTCCTGATGGTCCTCGAGCGCCACTTCCCGCAACGGAGTCTCGTTCTCGAGGGCCGGCAGAACGACCTCCTCGAGAAGCGCCTTTTCGACTTTCTCGCCTGGGCTAAGGCCCCGTTTCTGTGCCTGCTCGAGGCGATCGATTCGTCGACTCACTAACTCGAGATCGGCGAGAATCAGCTCGAGATCGAGGTTCTCGATGTCACGCGCAGCATCGACACTACCCTGGGCGTGCACGATGTCAGGGTCTTCGAATGCCCGAACCACATGCATCAGGGCATCCACATCTCGAAGCTTGGCGAGATCGAGGCTCTCGGGCCCCTCACCCATCTTCACACCGGGAATATCGATAAAAGTGACGCTTGCCGGGGTGTAGCGCTTGGGATCAAAGAGGTCCCGGAGCTGCTCCAGCCGCCGATCGGGAACGGTTGCGACTCCCATGTGAGTCGCGGAAGAGGCAGCGAATTTGCCTGTTTCGGCAGCTGAACCGGTCAACAGATTGAACAGTGTCGTCTTGCCAGACTTGGCAAACCCGAGAATTCCCACCTGCATCATCGCCTCCCTGCACACCGACAGCGGCTTCTATCCTCATCCACCAGATATCTCGATTGGAGTGTCAAATTTGGCTGGGAGGCAGGGATTCGAAGTGCACGCCACTGCGCGGCGATCACTTCGTGACGACATTGTCTTCTGGCAGGCTCGCGCAAGCGCTCGCCTCGTTGGGGTTCGAACCCCTGCACACCGATAGCGGCTTCCATCCTCATCAACCAGATATCTCGATTGGAGTGTCAAATTTGGCTGGGAGGCAGGGATTCGAACCCCGATTCCGCGGTCCAGAGCCGCGTGTCCTACCATTGAACGACCTCCCAAGGGCCGGGAAAGGGTAGCAAGGCCCTTTACCGACGGTCAACCACGTACTGTCCGGTTTTCCTGCCAAGTCCTGACTCCACTTTTTCCCGGAGTTATACTGGCTTCAGTATGAGTGCCGGCGAGCGATCCAGACCGGACTCGACAAGAGATAGGGGGTTTGTTGTGCTCCAAGACACGAATTGGAAGCTTCAGAGACTGCTCGTTGCAACCGATTTCTCCAAGACGGCTCAGGCAGGTCTCGCTTGGGCAGTCGAGCTCGCCACGACTCACGGTGCAAGCATCGACCTGGTTCACGCGCTGCTGGTGCCCAACCGAGCGACCGACTTTGTTCCATCCCCACCCGACTTCACCGAAGCGCTTCAAGAAGCCGCCTCGGACCGACTCACTGAAGTGACCGAGACTGTTCGCGAAACAGGCGTTTCGATCCATTCAGAGCTTCGCTTGGGAGTGCCGTCGCAGGTAATCGTGCAGGCAGCTACAGATCTCGGCTCTGATCTCGTGGTTGTAGGCACCAGAGGTCTTGCCGGATTGAAGCACCTCTTGCTGGGCAGCACGGCCGAGCGGATTGTCCAACATTCGCCTTGCCCTGTTCTAACGATCCACCCTGGCGATATCGATCAGCATCGTCAGATTCGAACGGTCCTCGTGCCGACCGACTTCTCGGAGGATGCCCAGATCATTCACGACGCCGCGATGACGCTTCTCTCTCGTCTGGAAGACGACGCTAAACTCGTTCTCCTCCACGTCTACCACTTGCCCTATGAGTACACTGCCTACGGCGCAATCCCGACCTCTCTCGACTATTTCAAGGATGTCGAGGGTGCAGCCGAGAATCGGCTCACCAGTTTGGCGACATCGCTACGGGACAAAGGAGTCGCTGTGGAGACTCTGGCGAAAGAGGGCTACCCTCCTGAGGTTATCGTCGACGAGGCTGAAACAGCGCAGGCTGACCTGATAGTGATGGGCACGCATGGTCGATCGGGTCTGGCGCATCTTCTACTTGGAAGCACCGCCGAGCGCGTCGTTCAACATGCCAAGTGCCCCGTATTGACCGTCCGAAGACCGAAAAAGTAGCTATTGTAGCCGGGACGCCCGGCTCCACTACACACCTACTTCGATCTTTCTCTGATGGGAGTTGGCGGAGAGGGAGGGATCCGAAGCAAACGCCACTAGAGTGGCGTTCACTTCGTGACAACGTTGTCTTTTGGCAGGCTCGCGCAAGCGCTCGCCTCGCTGGGTTCGAATCCCTCGCAGTGACTGGGGACGCAAAACTCCACTACACACCTACTTCGATCTTTCTCTGATGGGAATTGGCGGAGAGGGAGGGATTCGAACCCTCGGTCCGAGTTACCCCGGACAACTGCTTAGCAGGCAGCCCTGTTCGACCACTCCAGCACCTCTCCGCAGTCGTTGCAAGACCACTGATTGTACGAACCTCGGTGGTTGCGAGTCAAAGCTATTTTTTCCTCTCGACAGCAGTTGGCAGAACGTCTGAACCCGGCTATGCTCTTGCCCACCAAGTTGGGCTTGCAAAACCCGATCTTGGCATCGGCTACTCCTGGTCCGAGCAAACCTAGTTCAAGCTAAGAACTCAACGAAGCCAATGAGCTCCAATGCTATGAATGACGTCGATCAGATCGCCATCAACACGATTCGATTCTTGGCTGTCGATATGGTTGAAAAGGCTGATTCGGGTCACCCGGGGGCCCCGATGGGCCAAGCTGCCATGGCCTACGTACTTTGGGCACGCCATCAGAGGCACAGCCCTGTCGACCCAACCTGGCTCAATCGAGACCGCTTTGTCCTCTCCTGCGGCCATGCCTCGGCACTTCTCTACTCGATACTTCACCTGAGTGGATACAAGCTGAGTATCGATGATCTGAAGAGCTTTCGACAGCTCGGTTCGAAGACTCCAGGTCATCCCGAGCTCGAGCCCGAAGTCGGAATCGAGACCACGACCGGCCCCCTGGGGCAAGGTTTGAGCACTGCTGTCGGGATGGCGATGGCCGAGCGTATGTTGGCCGCCAGGTTCAACCGAGATGACTATCCTGTCATCGACTACAACACTTGGGTTTTTGCGAGCGACGGCGACCTGATGGAAGGAGTCGCATCCGAAGCATCATCGTTGGCTGGACACCTCGGACTCGGCAAGCTGATCGTCGCCTACGACGACAATCGCATCTCCATCGATGGACCCACATCCCTGGCTTTTTCCGAGGATGTCGAGAAGCGGTATGAATCCTACGGTTGGCACGTCTTGCGGGTCGAAGATGGCAATGACGTCGAGGCGCTCGACGGAGCCTTTGCGGCTGCGAAAGAAGAAACCAATCGGCCCTCTCTGATCTCTGTTCGGACCCACATCGGTTTCGGTAGCCCCAACAAACAAGACTCGGCCGCGGCACACGGTTCGCCCCTGGGATCCGAGGAAGTGGAGGCAACACGGAAAGCACTCGGGTGGCCCTCCGAGCCAACCTTCCTGGTGCCCGATGAGGCAAAGGCTGCTTTTCGGACCGGATCTGAGCGTGGCGAGCAAGAACGCCAGAAGTGGCTGTCCATGATGGATAGGTTTGCTGGCAAGTTTCCCGATGTGAACGCCGAGCTCGAGCGTCGCGCTGCAGGACGACTGCCGGACGACTGGCTGTCGAAGCTGCCGGAATTCACCCCTGATGACGGCCCGTTGGCTACTCGTAAGGCCTCAGGCAGAGTACTCAATGCGATCGGTGACGACATCCCAGAGCTAGTCGGTGGCTCTGCCGATCTGGCAGGCTCGAACAACACCTCCCTCGATGGTGTCGGGAGCTTCTCGACCGCGGATCGTAGCGGCAGGAATCTCCACTTTGGGGTTCGAGAGCACGCCATGGGATCGATCCTCAACGGGTTGGCACTGTCGAGGATGCTGATTCCCTATGGCGGTACATTCTTGATCTTTTCCGACTACATGCGACCGGCAATTCGTCTCGCTGCGTTGATGGGGTTGCCAGTCAAGTATGTATTTACCCACGATTCCATCTTCCTGGGAGAAGACGGTCCTACCCACCAGCCCATTAGCCAGCTCCTATCTCTTCGCTCGATACCGGGCCTGACCCTGATTCGACCCGCCGACGCGAGCGAGACAGCCGCGGCCTGGAAAGTGGCCCTTGAACGTCAAACAGGACCCACTGCGCTGGCTTTGACCCGCCAGAGCATTCCTATCCTGGCCGAGACATCCGCCAAAGCGATGGAAGGTGTCAGTCGAGGTGGCTATGTCGTTTCGGATGCCTCATCAGGTGATCCAGAAATGATCCTGATCGCAACCGGCTCGGAAGTGGCGCTGGCATACCGAGCCCATCAAACCCTTACTGCGGATGGCATCCCCACTCGGGTCGTCAGTATGCCCTCCTGGGAGCTGTTCGACGAGCAAAACCCTGCCTATCGTGACGAGGTCCTACCACCATCGATCAGGAAACGGATCGCCATCGAAGCCGGCGCCCCACTGGGTTGGGAACGATATGTCGGCGACCAGGGAAGCATCCTGGGAATCGAGGGGTTTGGCGCCTCAGCACCCCAAGCTCAGCTGGCTGAACGCTACGGATTTACCGTCGCCGAAGTTGTTCGTAGGGCTCACCTACTGCTGGAATCCGCCTCTCAGCCCGCACCATGATTCGTACACGATTTGCGCCAAGCCCAACCGGTTTTCTTCATATCGGCGGGGTGAGGACTGCACTGTTCAACTGGTTGTTTGCCAGACATCACGGCGGACACTTCATTCTTCGAATCGACGATACCGATCAGCAACGCAACATCGCCGAAGCACTCGATCCCATTCTCGAGGGTTTTCGCTGGCTCGGGCTCGACTGGGACGAAGGGCCGGTGGTCGGCGGAGATCATGAACCCTATTTCCAGTCGCAAAGACAGGCAGGTCATCAGGCAGCCATCGAAAAATTGCTTGAGCCTGGATTCGCCTATCGCGACTACGCTCGCCCGGACGAGCTCGAAGCCGAGCGCCTGGCGGCCCAGGAGGCTGGGAAGCGGTTCATCTACAGCCGGCGGTGGATGGCCGAGACCGCTGAAAAGCAGTCAGAATTCGAAGCCGAGGGGCGGAGCGCGGTCGTACGATTGAAGATGCCACGTGAGGGCTACTGCCGATTCCACGATCTCATACGGGGGGATGTCGAGTTTGCTTGGGATCAGGAACAAGATCACGTGATCCAGCGACCGGATGGCACGTGTCTTTACCACCTCGCGAGCTCAGTCGACGATCACGACATGCAAATCACCCACGTGATTCGCGCCGAGGAGCACCTCTCGAACACACCTCGACAGATATTTATTACCGAGAGCCTGGGTCACGCATCCCCGCACTACGCCCACGCACCCTATGTCGCTGCACCCGGAAGCAAGAACAAGCTGAGCAAACGGAAGCTCGACCAGTACCTCAAAAACCCCGATTTTGCCAAGCTTTATGAACATGGACTCGAAATCGCGCGAGCCATCGGACTGGAGCCGAAACCCGAGACCTTCAACCCAGTCGTCGTCGATTTCTACGAGAAAGTCGGCTACTTGCCTTCAGCCTTGCTCAATTACCTACTGCTTCTCGGATGGTCGCTGGATGACAAGACCGAGATCTTTTCGCGACAGGAGATGATCGACCACTTTTCGCTCGAACGGGTGAACAAATCACCCGCAAGCTTCGACCCGCAAAAACTGTGGGCCTTCGAAGACACCCATATGCAGGCCCTATCGACGGCCGAGAAAATCCCGCTCGTCATGCCCTACCTGGAGTCTGCCGGTTATTTGCCCAGTCCCCTCGTCAGTGATCCGGCCGCTTATGTCACGAGTCTGCTCGAGGCGGCTGGAGACCGCATCAAGGTTGCGGGTGACATCCTCGACTACGACGATTTTTTCGTTGAAGACGAGAAACTTGCCTTCGATGAACAGGCATTCGAGAAACGTTTGCGGAAACCGGCCGAAGCAGCTGACCTCTTGACCGAGTTTCGTGGAATTCTCGAGTCGAGTAGTGAGTTCGATGCCGAGTCTCTCGAGAGCTCGCTCAGAAACTTCGCCGACTCGAAACAGATCAAGATCGGACAGATTATTCACGCTCTTCGAATTGCAGTGACTGGAAAACCGGTCGGGTTCGGTATGTTCGAGATCTTGGAGATTCTGGGCAAGGAACGCTCCCTGACCCGTATTGACCGGGCCTTGGAGATCATCTGAAAACTCTCTACAACAGCCAATATGAGCCAACCTAAGAAACCCGCCACCAATACAGAATCCGACAGCAAACCTGCGACCAACTTCATCCGCACCATCGTTGCGGATGATCTCGACGTTGGAAAACACCAACAGGTCCACACGAGGTTTCCTCCCGAGCCCAATGGATACCTCCATATCGGCCATGCCAAAGCCATCTGTCTCAATTTCGGTCTAGCCGAAGAACATGACGGGCTTTGTAACCTCCGTTTCGATGACACCAACCCGACCAAGGAGGAGGTCGAGTATGTCGACTCGATCAAGGAGGACATCTCCTGGCTCGGCTTCGATTGGGGAAACCGCGAGTACTACGCCTCAGACTACTTTGGCCAGTTGTACGAATGGGCACTCGAGCTCATCCGGCAGGGCAAAGCTTATGTCGATGACTTGACCGCAGAGCAGATCCGAGAATATCGGGGAACTTTGACCGAACCTGGCAGGGACAGCCCCTACCGGAATCGATCGACTGAGGAGAATCTGGAGCTCTTCGAGAGTATGAGAGCAGGCAAAAATCCAGATGGAAGCAGGGTCCTACGCGCCAAGATCGACATGGCAGCCGGTAACCTGAATATGCGTGACCCGGTCCTCTACCGGATCCTGCACGCGACTCACCACCGCACAGGTGATGAGTGGTGCATCTATCCGATGTACGACTATGCTCATGGCCAGTCGGACTCGATAGAGCAGATTACCCACTCACTCTGCTCACTCGAATTTGAAGACCATCGACCTCTCTACGATTGGTTTATCCGAGAGCTGGATATCTTTCCCTCTCGGCAGATCGAGTTCGCCAGACTCAATCTGAGCTATACGATTCTCAGCAAACGGAAGCTTCTCGTGCTGGTCAACGACGGCCTGGTCTCCGGCTGGAACGATCCGCGCATGCCGACGCTCTCTGGGATGCGCCGACGTGGCTACACTCCTCGCGCGATTCGAAATTTCTGCGATGCCATCGGTGTGGCCAAAGCAGATAGTACGGTCGACATTGCCCTTCTCGAGCACTTCGTACGAGAGGATCTCAACAAGACGGCTCCAAGGGTCATGGCGGTTCTACACCCTCTCAAGGTCGTGATCCTCAACTACCCGGAAGATCAAATCGAGGAGCTCGATGCCGTCAACAACCCTGAGGATCCGGAAGCAGGTACCAGAAGGGTTCCGTTCTCGCGCGAGCTCTATATCGAAAGAGACGATTTTCAAGAGGATCCACCCAAAAAGTTCTTTCGCCTCGCTCCAGATCGAGAGGTTCGGTTGCGCTGGGGATACTTCATCAAATGCGTCGATGTGATCAAAGACGACTCCGGAGAAATCTTGGAAATTCACTGCACCTACGACCCAGAGACGCGCGGAGGACACGCGCCCGACGGTCGCAAGGTGCGCGGCACGATCCACTGGGTCTCGGCTCCTCAAGCCCTCGATGTGGAGGTGCGGCTCTACGAGCATCTTTTCTCCAAAGCCGACCCGACCGACGTCGAGCCCGGGCAGGAGTTCACCGCCAACCTCAATCCCGAGTCGCTCCAGGTTCTCAACTCGTGCAAGGCGGAACCGAGCCTCAGAGAGGCTTCACCAGGAAATCGCTATCAGTTTGAGCGAAAAGGCTACTTCTGTGTCGACTCCAACGACTCGAGAGCCGAGCGTCTCGTGTTCAATCAAACGGTCGGCTTGCGCGACACCTGGGCCAAGATCCAAAAGGCCCAACAGGCCCAGTCCCAAAAAAACAAACCCCAAAAGAACAAGCAATGAGACCAGGCTACGGCTCGCTATTCGACGACTCGACAATGTCCAGGAAATCCGCGATCGCTCCTTCAGGGTCGCTAAAAGCGACACCGATTCCCGTTACCTTCTCGCCTATCGCCGTACCTTCGGCGGCTTCGAATCGCTTGACGACCTGAGCAGGGATTTGAACTCGCGCGTTGTCATTCCAATCGAAAAGAAACTCGATCACGACATCGTCGCCTTCGGGAAGATTGAGAGTCGGCACGAAGATACCGCCAAACTTGAGATCACGCTCGAAGCTCGTCGCCAGCTCTGTGGGCGATACGAAGTTCATGGCATAAAGGGTCGCTGCCTCCTGATCCTCTACGGTTTCGGTCTGAATGTCCTCTTCCTGCTGCGCAGCCTCTTGATCATCCCCATCAGTCTCCGCAGGCTTGTCCCTCCCGAGACCTAAAACCACTGCCATCAACTCTTCGGTCCTCAACAGACGCACACCCATCCCGGAGGGCTTGATCTTTTGCAACAAGGGATCCACCCGTGCCGCATGTCGCACGACACCCTGTATTTCGATCTTGTCGTCCTCTTTTCCGATCTGGATCACGATTCGCGTCCTCGGTTTGAAGGGCGAGTTGGTACAGATGAACATCCCCGTCAACGACACGTTGTAGGTAAAGCCGCTCTTTTCAACGGGTTCGTTCAGCTTCCAGAATTTGACTTGAATGCGTCGCTTTAGTCGCCTGGAATTACGATTGTCCATGACCGCTGCGGGACACAAAATACCGCCTGTATCCCCGATGTTCCCTCCAGCTTGGTGAATCTCAACCCGCATCACTATAAACCCTTTGGACCGATTGTCGAAGGACTCAACGAGAAATGAAGCTGGCAATTTGGCGCCAGATCACAAACACCTGAGCACACAGCATCGTCGGAACAAAGAGAATCATCGACTGAAAGTAACGGGTGAAAGGAAACGACACCAGACTTACGAGAAGAAGATATCCAGAGAAAAAGCCTACCCCCAAGAACGTAAGCACGACAAGCGTCTCCTGCATCGTCGGACTCCCGGGCCGACTCGAGTCCGCTCCTTGTCGCCCATCATCCACACCGCCTTTTTGACGGCGAACAAGCAGAATCGGCAGGGAAATCAAAACCAGGAGAAATGGGCCAACGATCCACACATAGTCCGTCAACTGACGGAGTCCATACAGCTGGGCTGCACGCACCCATCGGAGGTATAGATCGAGCCGCGTCCCAATGACGGCCTTTGACATGGAGCCTACGATCGTATTTCGAGCAACCCGAGAAGGCTGTTTCTGCCAAGCAGCGATGGACGAATCGCGAGAGCTTTCTTCCCTACCTCCTTTCTTCAGCTTTCGTTTGCGAGCGGCCAGCTCGAACTTTCCCGCTGGATTCGCCACGTCCCAGATGTTGTCGCTGTACTGAACGAAGAAATCTTCGGCACGGCTCTTTTTTGTCATTGGCGTCCAGCCCTTTTTGCGCCGGAGCTTGAGCATTCGTCGTGCCAGATCCCGATGCTCTCGAGGCAGCTCCCTGACTACCCGCCCACTGATGAAGTTGGAGGCTAGACCTGCCAGGTTTGTACCCCCAAAAGAGACCAGGCCAAAGTGGCCGACAGTTGCCAGACGGAGAGCGCAAAAGCTCCAATAGGGAATCAGCATTGCAACGGTCAACAAGACAATCACCTGAGCTGTACGTTTCAGAGATCTCTGATCCCAGATCCAGAACAAGATGCCGCCGATGAGGGGAACGAAGCCGACCAGGAACACCGCCGCCGGTCTCAAGTGGTAGGCGGCGACCACCGATACGAGGACGCCAACCCACAATCCGAGGTGGCGGGGCTTTGTCGTCAAAAGAAAGACAAACGAAATAGCGAACACCGTGGCTGCCGCTGACAGGAAGTCCGGTTGGATGCGATTTACCAGCTCCATCACAGCGGCCCACGGCAACGGAAACGTGGCTGCAAAGGCTAGCCATCTAGAGCCCGAGTACCGCCAAAGTGCAAACCAGAACAGATAGACCGACAGGAAGTAGGCCCCAAGCTGGATTGTTGGGATCGCTCGTTGAGTTAATCCCACACTCCTCACGATGTTGAGAAAAGTCGGATAGCCGATCGACCGGTAATAGCCCAGCTGCGCATTCAGCGTCTCCAGGTCAGCCGCGACCTCGTAGCTTCTGGTGTCAGGAACACGCTGAGGCTCGAGCCTGCTCGCAGCACTCAGAAAGACGGTGGTCAGTGCTATCTGCAGAGTCAGCCAGAAGAGCGGATGAACAAGAACGCGTCGAATTGTCATGCTTTTACGATCGAGATGTGTCTCTCGAAAGATTTTCCTCAGAGAGTCAAAACCGGCGGGCTGGTATCTGGCGGGCTCGGCACCAACGTCTCAGGTCCATGAGTGTTTCAGGCCCGCGTCGATTCGACAACTCTTACCCCTCTATCTCTTTTCTTCTACAATCCATCCGAGGCGTCGGCTCAACTCGGACCAGCACCAGAGCTCTTCCAACGGGAAATCCATGATCCATCGGATCGAGATCGCCACCCGCCGGGATCTGCGGGATGCGCGAGGTGAAAATGCCGCAGAGCAGGTTCGTGCATACCTGGATATTCCGATCACGGCCATTCGAACCCGCGATGTCTATCACGTCGAGGCCGACCTTTCGGATGAGGATCTGGAAAAGGTGGTCCGCGAGCTCTGTGACCCAGTCCTACACAACGGAGCGGCCGGGCGAATTGAGGACGGCCCGTTCGACGCCGCCGTTCATGTTGCCTACAAGCCAGGAGTCACCGATCCGGTTGGCAAGAGCGCCAAGGTCGCGATCCAGGACACTTTGGGTCGAGACCTCGGACCAGACGTCGCCGTCTACACTTCCGTGATGTATCTGCTGAAAGGTGTCGACAGCACCCAGGCAGAGAAGATCGCGGTTGGCCTGCTGGCAAATCCGGTGATTCAGGATATCCATGTTGTCAGCCACGAAGAGTGGCGCTCGGCTCCACCCAGTCTCTCCATCCCCAAAGTTCAAGGCGGTGACCCTCCGGCGGTCGAGTCGATCGACCTGTCTGGTAGCGATGCAGAGCTCGATGAGATCAGCCAGGAAGGTCTTCTGGCACTCTCACTCGATGAGATGAGGGCCATCCGCGATCACTTCCAACGGACCGAGGCGACCTCGAAGCGAAGCCAGCTCGGGCTCTCGAGCCTTCCGACCGACGTCGAGCTCGAATGTCTCGCCCAAACCTGGAGCGAGCACTGCAAACACAAGATCTTCAATGCGTCGATTACCTACTACGGCCCCGAAGGTAAGGCGGAATCCATCGATTCGCTGTTCAAAACCTACATCCGCGGGGTCACAGAAAAAATCGATCTCCAGCTGAGAGAGAACGAAGGGCGCAGCTGGCTGGTGTCGGTCTTTCACGACAACGCAGGAGTCATCACATTCGATGACCAGATCCATCTGGTGTACAAAGTAGAGACTCACAATTCGCCCTCGGCGCTCGATCCCTATGGTGGTGCCATGACTGGAATTGTCGGAGTCAATCGGGACCCATTCGGAACCGGTCGAGGCGCCGATCTCCTGGTGAATGTCTGGGGCTACTGCTTTGCCTCTCCCTTCTACCAGGGCATGGTGCCCGTCGGCCTGCTCCATCCAAGAAGAATCCGTAACGGAGTTCATTGGGGCGTCATCGACGGCGGAAACCAGAGCGGTATTCCCTACGGTCGCGGCTGGGAGCTGTTCGACGATCGCTATCTGGGCAAGCCACTCGTCTTCTGCGGCACGGTCGGATCTCTTCCGGTCGAAATCGATTCCAAGCCCGGCGAAGAGAAGTACCCATGCCCGGGAGATGCAATCGTCATGGTTGGCGGACGGATCGGTTCAGACGGTATTCACGGCGCGACATTCTCTTCAGCGGCCTTGGACGAGTCTTCGCCGGCCCAGGCGGTTCAGATCGGCGATCCGATTACCCAACGAATGATGTTCGACTTTCTGCTCGAGGCCCGGTCGATGGGGCTTTATAGCGCCATAACCGACAACGGTGCCGGTGGACTATCGTCATCCGTAGGCGAGATGGCTCAGGGACCTGGTGGTGCCCGTCTCGATTTGGCAAAGGCTCCACAAAAATACGCCGGTCTGGCCCCATGGGAGATCTTCCTTTCAGAGGCTCAGGAGCGTATGACCCTGGCCGTGCCTCAGGACCAGGTCGATCCTTTTCTCGAGCTGGCCAGGCGTCGCGATGTCGAAGCGTCGGTTCTAGGCGAGTTCACCGACAGCGGTGTGCTTCACGTCACCCATGGCGACGAAACCGTTGCCTACCTCGACATGGCTTTTCTCCACGACGGCACTCCCGATATGAATCTGGTTGCCCGGTGGCAGCCACCCCGCTTTTCTGAACCAGACAAGCGCCCGACCGACCACGGAACGACCTTGCTCGAGCTGCTGGCTCGGCCCAACTTGACCAGCAATGAAGCCAAGGCGCGGCACTACGACCACGAGGTCAAGGGTCTCTCTGTCATCAAACCCTGGATCGGTATCGAAGCCGATATTCCCGCCGAAGCTACCGTATCTCTGGCCCGACACGGCTCGCTGCGAGGTCTCGTCCTGTCTGAAGGTATCAATCCATTTATCTCGGATCTAGACACCTATGCGATGGCAGCCACAGCCGTCGACGAAGCCGTACGACGACAACTGTGCGCAGGTGCGAGACTCGACCGAATTGCCGCGCTCGACAATTTCTGTTGGCCCGACCCAGTTCAATCGAGTGGCACTCCCGACGGCGAATACAAATTGGCTCAACTCGTACGAGCCTGCAAGGCCCTGTTCGATGTCTGCCAGACCTATGGAGTGCCCCTGATCTCCGGCAAGGACTCGATGAAGAACGAGTCGACGATGGGGGGCACCAAGATTTGCGTGCCACCCACGCTTCTGGTGTCGGCGATAGGGCAGATCGATGACGTCCGAAACGCCGTGACTCTCGATTTCAAACAACCGGGTGATGTGATCTATCTACTCGGCGAGACCGGAGAGCACACCGGCGGATCCGAATATTTTCGCTACCTCGGAGAACGCGACAACCAGCCGGCCGAACTCGGTGCTCCAGCCCCCTATGTAGGAAACAGGCCGCCCACGCTCGACCCTGACTCGTCGTTGACCCTCTACCGAAGACTCGAGCAAGCGTCGCAAGAAGGTCTCGTTCGCTCGGCCGCAACACCAACAAAAGGCGGCCTTGCCGTCAGCCTGGCAAAGTGCTCCATGGGCGGTGGTTTGGGAGCGGAGATAGAGCTACAAGAAGCGCCAGGCGTGGAGGGACTCGATTCGGACATCGTTCTGTTTTCAGAGTCCAACGGTCGGTTTGTCGTGACCGTCGCAAGCAACGACTGCGAGCGCCTCGAAGCCCTTCTCGATCCGACGCCGGCTCAAAGAATCGGCGAGGTAACTCGAGATACGAGGCTGGTCGTGCGTAGAGACGAGAAGACTCTTGTCGACGTCGAGATTTCTCGACTCCGCAATAGCTTCAAACGGGGGCTCGAGAATGTCTGACCTTGCCCCACCTCCGGTGAGCGGCATCGACCCCGAGGACCGGGTTCAGGCCCGGGCCGAGGTGCGGGTGCTCGTGATCACAGGTCTCGGTCTCAACTGCGAGGTCGAGACCGCTGAAGCCTTTCGGAGGGTCGGCGCAACGCCCGAACCTATACACCTCCTCGATCTACTCGATGGTCGTGAAAGACGACAGCTTTCCGAATACCAGATCATCTCGTTTGTAGGCGGATTCGCGTACGGCGACCATCTGGGAGCTGGGTTTGTGTTTGCCAACAAGATTCGCTGGCGGCTGTACGACCAGCTGGTGGAGTTTATCGAGGGTGGCGGACTTGCCCTGGGTATCTGCAACGGTTTTCAGATGATGGTACGCCTGGGAATGGTGCCCGGGTTCGACGGCGACTATCGAACCCCGAAAGCGACTCTCGCTCCGAACGACCGCCTCGGATATTGGGACGCCTGGGTGCGCCTGCGAGTCGATCCAAAATCGCCCTGTGTCTGGACGCAAGGCATCGAGGAGCTCGAGCTCCCGACGCGTCACGGGGAAGGCAAATTCCTCGCCGCTGACGGTGAGACTCTTCAACGGTTGGAGCAGGGTCACCAGGTTGCGGTGCGCTATGTCGATGACCGGGGTGAACCAACCGAAGCGTGGCCTGCCAACCCTAATGGCTCCCCGGGAGGTGTGGCAGGAATCTGTGACCCCAGCGGGCGACTGTTTGGTCTGATGCCTCACCCGGATGCATACCTCTATCCCTTTCAACACCCTCACTGGTCCCGCCGACGATTCGACGGCTCGGCCGCAACGGAAGGCGGCGGTCTGGCCATCTTTCGCTGTGGGGTGGATGCGGCCGTTGCCACACGGGCCTGAACCCAGGCACTTTCCTGGATCTCTCGGCGACCCGGTCTACTTCACCGTCTCACGGCCAACTACAGCAGCGCGTGACAGATCTGGGCTGTCAACACACCGAGGTAGTTCCCAAGCCCGTAGCCGATCAGGGCCAGCATGATCGATACCGGTACAAGCTCCTCGCGGTGGTAGCCGGCAGCGATCGGAGCCGAAGCGGCCCCACCGACTGCAGCTACACTCGCCACCGCGGCCATGCTGACATCCACTCTAAACAGCCTGGCGCCGAGGATGATGAAGGCGAAGTGAACCACGATGCATATGACTCCTGCCATCAAGAAGAAAGCCACTCCACCGAGACTACGCAGGTCCGCGGACGCCCCGATCATCGTCATCGATATGTAGACAAAGGTCATCGCCAACGGCTCGGAGCCCGGAACCTTCTTCAGCGGCGTCGACGAAAGCACGATTCCGAAGGTCGTGACCAGCAGCATCGCCCAGGTCTTTTCGGTCAGAACCGGTGGCACGGCAGGGAGTACCTTGGCGACTAGATTCGCCACCAGAATCGCCGTGAATCCCCACCCCAGGAGTGTCAGCAGATCCTTGAAGTGAACTTCGTGTGTCTTCTTCTCGACTTCGGCCACCGACTCGGCGACCTGCCGCATCTGCTCTTCGGAGACTCCGGTAAAGCTATTGAACTGCTTCGCCCATCGTTTGCACGAGAGAATGATCGGAAAATACAGAACATAGACAAAGTTGTCGACCAGGACGACAAAACCCACCATCTCGCCCGGAGTGTCGAGACTCTCAGCCACCGCGGCGAGATTGCCGGTCCCGCCGATCCAGCTTCCGGCCAGGGCACCAAAACCCGACCAGGAGCCAGCTGGGAGCCCGCTCTTGAAAAGATAGAAGGCCACAGACGCGCCTACGACGATACCGATCGCACCCAGTACCAGCACGCCTATGCCACGCCACGCCACCTTGAGGGTGGCTCGAATATTGATGTCGAGCAGCATCAGAACGATGAACATCGGCACTGCCCACGATTTGAAGTGACTGTAAACCGGAGACGATCGAGGAATTACGTCCAGATTACTGAGAAAGATTGGGGCCAAGAAGATCCAGATGATCGCTGGAAGAAAATCGAAGATCTTCCAACGCGTCTTCTTCTCGAGCCACAGAAAAAACACCGGGATCATGGTGATCACGGCCATCACCCCTACAGGATCGTGAAACAGGGCCTCAGATTCCATGATTCCTCTCCAGCCTACGGGCAAGTCAGTGCTGGGCGGACGGTAGCACGACAGCGGATCGTGGCCAAACCTCTCAACCTTCTTTCTGGCGGTTTCTAGACTCAAAAACCGTATTGAGAAGTAGAATGCCAACCAAGACCTGAGATCAGGCTTCGCGCTAGAGAGTACGACCACCCCGAGGGTCGATGAAATAGATCTGGGGCTCTTGGATGGTTGGCTAGAGAATTACCCAGCTCGCACCCAGGAGGTAAGACTTGAACATCGAGCCCACAAAACACCGACCACAACTCAACTGGCTGATCGCACTGTCGGTCTCACTCGCCCTCCTGTCCCCCTCGGGAGCAAGCGCCGATCTGGCTGCGGCGGAAAAACTCGTCAAGAGCGGTAGCTTGGCAACCCAGCCAAACGCGGTACTACTCGAGTACCTGCTAAACGAGGGGCACGACAAGCTGCCACCCGAGCTTCATGAAAGGGCCGTCGCGCAGATTGTCTCTGCGCTGCGTGCCAAGACGCTGGTCGACCCTCTCGAAGGCATGGGCACGCTCATGTCAACGTACATGAACCCGATGAAGATGGTGAAGCAGAGCCTCAAACAGCAGTTCTCACCGGAGAATCTACTCCGCAGTCAATTGGGTGTCGGGGCGAGCAGCAACAACCAGCAACAACAACAGATGCAGCAAGAGATGGAATCGGTCATGGTCGATCCATGGGTGCGTGGGCTCGAGGCCGCTACGGCGCTTCATCAGGCCGGCTACACCGATGATGCTCGCAATTTCTATAAGGGATGTCTGACTTCCATCGGATCGATGACGCCGATCGGATCCCGAAATGATTGGGTTCAGGATCGATGCATCGCAGGGGCGATGGGTCTGGGACCGGCCGAGGCCGGTTCGCTCTTTGCCGAGCTCTACGACAACCCCTATCTAGACTTCGGAATCAATTTCGCAGCGCTTGGTGGCAAACAACCAGAGATGCCAGTCCAACCCGAGATTCAAGCCGTCGCCGCAAAAGGTCTCGGACAGCTGGTCGGGAGCGGCCAACTGACCATCGAACAACGAGATGGAGTGATGCAGGCCATCATCGGCATGGCCAACGTCAAGAAACAGAACATGGTCGCGTTGACCGGCGCGGTGCAGGGATTGTCGTTTGCCGACGATAGCCGTGCGATCGATCCACTCAATCGACTCTGGAAGAAGGGCAGGCCCGATGAGATTCAATCCGTAGCACTTGGAGGTTTGGTAGTCGGATATCGCGTGCCAAATGCCGTGACCGCGATGCGCAAAGAGCTCAAAGTGGGTACGGGTATCGGCGCCAAATACAAGAAGGCCAAGTCGTTTGCGCCCTTCTCCAAAGGTGACCCATCGCAGCCGGTAGGCTCGGAACAAGAAGGCAACGTCAAGGCGCAGACCCGCTATCTGGCTGCTCGAGCTCTCATTCGTGCCGAAGACGAAGCTGGCTATGTCTGGGCCGGAAAGTATCTCGACAAGAGAAACGTGCCCGATGGCGACTTCGACTATCGGCCCGACATGGTGCAGGACCTCGTCGAGAGGGGTGGCAAGCGATCTCAGACAGTTCTCGCCGAGCAGGTCACTGACGGCCATCAGAACAAATGGCTCGAAGCCTGGATGAGAATCGGTCTGTTCGAGCTCGGCGACCGATCCCAGCTCGGCGAGCTCTCGAAGCTGACCGACAAGACCGACTGGGATTTTGGTCGTGGCAGTGCGGCTCGGTGGTACAAACGTCTCAAACCCATTCTCTGGCAAGGCGCGAAGCTAGGCGCCATGGCATATGCCGGCGGCCCCACCGATACAGACCAACTACGCCGAGTGATTCTGAACTTCGCCTTTGCCGAGCGCGACCGCCACTCGGCTAGGGGTAGGGAACGGCAACTCAAGACGTCGCAGTTCCGCTGGCAGTTTTCTGATGCAATAGCAGATATTGACGACCCGGAGTGCCTCCCAGTCTTGGATAGTTTTCTCGAGGACGACGACACTTCGGTTCGTCTTAGCGCCGCTTTTGCTCTGGTCGGCCAATCGAGCCCAGCTACAGTCGATCTGTTGGTAGAGGCTCTCAGCCTCGATTATGGTGGCGAGGATGGGGAGTCTCGTAATCCAGAGGTCCGTGCCGCCCTGCTGCGCAAGCTCTTACACACCTTTCCGAACCACCCGAAAACCGCCGAAGTGCTGAGTAACCCCCGCAGGTTCGAGTCGCCTTCGGTCCGCCTGATGGCCCTGGCGGCTGCCGGATAAGCAATCGGCCGATGACAAACAGAAAACCAAAGAGGACTTAGATCGATGAGACAAAGACTTACTCACACCACTGCTTTTGTTGTGACCCTGGCTCTCTTGACTCCGGTGTTGGCTCAGGCCGGCCACTACTACGAGTCGGTAACGAACACCCAGATGGAACAGGCCAAGAAGAAGAAAAACAAAGAAGGAGAGTCCACACGCATTCGAGCCTGGATCGACGGACCCAAGGCCAAGGTCGAGTTTCTGGATGGCATGCAGGGTGGGTTCATGGGCAAAGGCACCTATCTACTCACCGAGGATGCCGGTGAGACCCTCTATCTGGTAGACCCGAAAGAAAAGACGTATTCCGAGTGGGATCTCGATGCGCTCTTCTCGATGGTCGGCAACATCATGGGCTCGATGGGTGGATTCATGAACTTGGAGTTTTCGGATTTCAAGAACGAGAAGCTCCTGGAAGAACCGGGTGAGACCATCCTCGGCCACCCCACCACGCACTACCGCTACGACACCGGCTACACCATGAAGATGTCGATGATGGGGATGAAACAGCACAACCGCTCAGAATCAATCCAGGACATGTGGTGTACCGATGCCTACGACGCGGCAGGTTTTTATGTCTGGTTCAGTCCCGACAAGATTCGTATCGGCAACGAAGAATTCGACAACATGATGAAGACCGAGATGGGAAAGATTCAGGGGTTCCCACTCAAGACAACGACAGTAACCAAAATGATCAACAAGAAGGGCAAGGAGACGACTTCTACTTCTACCATGGAGGTCACCGTCCTGCGCGAGGAGGCCATCCCCAACTCGGTCTACAAAATCCCCGAGGGCTACGAAGAGAAACCGATGATCGAAGGCATGCCTGAAGGCTACAACCAGCAGGGCCAACAGGGCCAGCCGCAAGGCGGGGACGATCAGGACAAAGAGGGCGGGCTGTCTGGGCTGTTCAAGAAAGATGAGGGCTGAATTTCGAGCTCCACTTAGCTCACCCAAGGTTGTCGCTTCGAAGTTCAAATCTCTGGGGCTGTGAGCACTGGTATGTCGCCCGGCCGCTTCGCAGGTGGCTTAGCCGCAAATCCAAGCGCCTCTACTTCCTATGCTTAGGGACATCGCCATCACAATTACCTCACGTCGGCCGCCCCTTGTCATTGTGCCGGTGATGCTCCTTTTTCTGTCGCTGACACCCCCCCCAACAACGGCGGAGGTTTGGACCATCAAGCATTTCGAGGTTTACTCCGGGCCCCCGCAGGATTGGGAGACAGCTGAAAACGTGAAAGCCGATCTTAGCTTAGTCGACGAGGTCCCGGGTGGGATTAAAACCGTGGTCCAAGAGTATCTGCACAAGGTGGCTGTCGAATACGAGAGATTGGGATTTCGACCTCCCCGTTTGGCACCAGTCGTAACACGAGAAGACGGCGTCCAAGCGTACAGGGTGTACTTCTTCGACTATCCTGATTCCGAGAATCCTGCCAAGCAGCCGGCAACGCAAGTCCTGACGGACAAATTCACTAATAAGAAGACGTGCGAGTTGGTTGACAAGCCGTACCTCGCGGTCGATCTGTCGCGCGCCGTCAAGCACGGAAAACTTGTGGGCAAAGGCTACAGCGAAGGGCTGGAGCACTTTGGGCATGAGCTGTTTCATGCTGTGCAGATGGCATACCCTCTCTTCCAAGAGAACTGCAACCTTGGCGACTGGATCGTGGAGGGTTCCGCCGAAGCGATGGGAATCGATGTGTTGTACAAACTCACGGGCCTGGAGCCGCCCCGAACAAAGCCCACCAAACGGTGGGGTGGCCGAAATTACAGCAGTTCACTGCGGGTGAAGGATGACCCACCTGGAGCTCGGGCGCAAGATGCCTATGGGACCCAGTCTCTCTGGCGATACATTGCCGAATATGTCGCGCTGAGCAATTCTGTTTTGTCAAACCAGGCTCCAGGAGTTTCACCCACTACGCCTGACTATTCCTATCTCCATCGATTCTTTTCGCAGCATCTCACCGGCTCCCCTTCAAGTAGATCTGAGCTCCACTGGCTCGATAAAGCGATCGAAACGGAGCTTGGCTACGATTTGGCGCGGGTATTTGGGCAGTTTGTTCCGACTCTCGTGGACTACGTGCCTGAGTCTGCCCGATTCGACCTCAACGGAAGGTCGCCACAAGAGTCGTCGGACAAATGGCGAAGGTATCTTTTTGGAGGATGTGAAGTTGTCGAGATAGAACAGGGTTACGGGGCAGCCCGGCTTCCTGTAGCCCTTGCAAAGGGAGGCGCACGGTGTATCGATGTCAGGGCGGTCGGACCCCCAGGCATGGGGACTGTTTCGATCCAAACTCAGTTAAAGCTCTTGACTCATATTGAGCAGCTTCGAATTGGAGCTCTTGGAGGGGAGCTCGTCTCCATCGCGGCGACCCCGAGCAAGTCAGCAAATGTCTCTCCTTTTCCCGCCGAGTGGAAGTTTCCGATCGTCTTTGGCGCCCCGAACATCTTCATCTTCACCAATCTCTCGCCGAAGGCGGCTACCACGGAGAAGATCGAACCACTTTTCGAGTTCTCGATACCGAGCTGGTCAGCAAATGTGAATGGGGGCGATGGGTCGGCGAAAAATGCGCAACGCGAGACCACGCAACCCAAGACAAAAAAGGATGTCGCCAAACGGGCAAGAGCCGGATTTTGCAACCCGACAAAACGCTCTGGTGGTTCTGTGAAAGCCGGGAGGAGCTCGGGTGGTAGTGATGTAAGTTGCTCGGCGCAGGGTCAAGCCGACAATCGCTGCGGTGCCCAGATTACGATCACTCTTATGGCTTCGGCTGACATTCTCGGCGATGTAGATCTAACGACCGGGGCCGGAGGTGCGCTAAAGACGCGAGAGGGAATGGCCGAAGGTTTTTTCGACATGAGTACAGAGGAGCAGATGGCTCAGTCTCAGGCCTACATGAAAGAGCTCATGGGTACCGCAGGAAACATGATCTCGATCACAGTACCCCTGGTCGACTACGGGCATGCAGGAACATTTCCCAACGGACACATAACGGTCATGATGGGTGAGGGCAGGATTGGGGAGTCTGTCGAGAAAAGGGGCACTGGGTACCAAACGGTCTTTGTTCCGGCCGGGACTGTGACGTTCGCCGAGTACACGCCGTTGATGCTGCGGGGAACTTTTAGCGGTGCTCTGCTCGATCTGGCCTCCGTAACACAGGCGCCAGGCGGGAGTGTGCACGTGAATTCCGCCGGCAGCGTTAAGGGCAGTTTTGTCATACCAGCGCCTTGGCGCGGCGATGCCGACTATCGGCATGAGGCAGAAGGCGACCTCGATACGGCGATGATGGACGAAATTCGACAAGACTTGGTCGGGATGGTGATGATGATGTCTGAGGATTTTAGGGAAGAGGCAATCATCGGCAAAGCTGGAGATAGTTTCTGCAACATGGGATTCACCGAGACTCAGCTCGAGCGCATGGGGTTGGCCAAGGAATGTGAAGCAATCAATGCAAAGGGTACCGGTTCAGTGCCGACTGAATGCACGTGTCTCTGCGAAGAGATGGAGAAAGAACAAGGCACTTCGCGGTGCCAGGAGCAATGCAGGGTGACGTGGAGTCAGTGTTCCGTAGTAAGTCCCAGTACGACCGCTACCGATGAGGAGCTCGAAGCGATCCGCTCGGTCTTTCGGGAGTATGGCTACCCTGAAGACCTGATCGAACAGTACGTAGAAATGTTGCGGGTAGCGCCTCCCGAAGCGCGTCAAGCGCTGTTGGAACAGGTCAAGCCACAGTGAAAAAGAACTAGTTTGGGCAACCAACATGCCGGCCTCGTTTGATCAGGGACCCTGGGCGCTGGCTAGGGTCCTCCCGGCATGCGCTGCGGGGTCTCGGTGATGGCCGACTCGGCTCCAGTCCCGAACTCCAGCAGTCTCAGGCCCTTGCCGTCAGGCTCGGCGGTCTTGACCAAGCCGAAAGGTACCTCCGAAGAGAGCCACACCTCCCTGCCATAGCTCCGAGGGGATGTGCGAGTCGCAGTGAAGGTCCCGGCCGGCACAGTGACTGAGTCGGGAGTGGCTTCGTCCTCGGCGCAGGCGAGCACTAGCGGGTCGGACAGGTTGTCCTTTCCCATGTTCATGGCCATTTCTGGCGGAGCCTCCATGGCGGGGAGGTCGGTGCTCATCTTCATGACGGCCCCACGCACCGACTCGGACTCGTACGGCCACCCGGGGATGAGCAGCTTGAAGATCATGCTGGTATTGCCCATCGGCATCGGTACCTCGAACTCGAGCCAGTAGTGTTCGACTCCATCCACCGGCTCGGTGCCGACGATCGCGTAACGGGCCGTCATGGTCACGCTCCCGAAGCCGTCGAATTCGAAGCGAGCCCACTGACCGACGGTCAGCGGCACGCCGTCGCAGACACTCGACATGGAGGATGAGCCGACGGATGCACTCGCGACGAGAAGCGCAAGCGTGAGCAAGGTGATTCGAGTCATGCGTGTAACTCCTTCTGTCCCCTTTCTACGTCAACAGGGATAGTGTATTTCTGGGTCTTGAGTCGAGTGTACCGGGTATGGGAGGGGAGGGATAGCCCGCTGTTGTCCGTATCCTCTGCTTACCCCAGAGCGCTACTGATACACTGCGGCCAGCAAATCAATTTAGTGTCCCTTGGCGGTAAGAAAAGAGGCGAATAGGAGGAGCTATACGCGTACCGGCAGCTTGCTTGTTGGCGATCTTGATCACTGCCTGTGGTGGCGGTGAATCAGCCAAAGGCGCGCCGGATGCGAGCTCTTCCGCGGCCGCTGCGAATCGAGACTCGGCGGTCGACCTCGCCAACCGAATCATCGACTCGCTCTGAGGAAGCGTCATGTCTTGGATGAAACGGACTCACACACTGCTGTTCTCATCGCTGGCGGCAACTAGAGGAACGCAGAAAGGAGAAATGACCATGAGATCTGAGTTTCTGAATCGACCCGCTACCCGGATGCTGGCGGCCATCACTGTTGCACTGCTATTCGCGCCGGTCTTTGTTCAAGCCCAAGAGCTCGAGACCGTACGCAATGAGACACTGGGCTTTGTGGTCGGCCTGCCAGGGGGATCGTGGATCCGGTTCTCAACCGAGGAAGATTCAACCAGCGTCAACGGTATGAAGGGTGCCAGCGTGTCTGTTGGCCCCATTCAGATGCCGGCGAAGACCCTCGAGCAGGTCAAAGCCTTCATCACGGAAACTTCATCCAGATCAGAAGGCGAGTTCTCGGTCGAGGAATTCGAGCATCCTGTCGGACCGGCGCTCCACTGGAGCTCGGTGGCGAAAAAGGGTGACCAGCGTCAGGTCGAGCACAGCTACTTCATCGAAGGTGCGGGTGAGATATACACCATCGACTGCAGTTCGAAGGCCGCGACGGATCAAGAGGAACGGGAGTGGGACGAGCTGTGTCAGGCAGTTCTAGACAGCTTTGAGCTTATCTGATGGACTATGAGACACGCCATGATGAGAAAAACCATTGTTGCCATCGCGCTCTGTGCCAGCTGCTCCCTGGTCATTGGGAACAGTCCGGCCCACGCGGCTGGCGATGATCTGACAACCGGCTTTATCGAAGCCACTATTGATGGCGAGACTGTTCGATGCGAGCACCTCCTGGCAAAAAGGAACTTCTATTTTGCGGCGCCGAAGGTGTTGGTTATGGAGGGCTTCACTGCAGCAGAGGGAGGTCAGCGGCTCTTTATCTCCTTCTCCGGATATGTCCTGGACGGTCTCAACCTACCTGCAGCTGCAGTATCCGACAGATCACAAGGTCTTCACCGAGAGGTCGTCTACCAGAATCATCCATCACAGGAGACTTCGTTCATTTTCAGGAAGGGAGAGGGAGAGTTGATCATTGAACACTGGGACGGCTCTCTCATACGTGGCCGTTTCTCAGGACCTCTGAGGGAGTTTGACGCCAAGGCAGAGCTCGATGAGCGCTGGGGAGACGAGGACATTCTGCTTACCGACGGCAGATTCGAGATCGTTTTGGAAATCCGCTAGATCAGTATGAAACCGTAATAAGCAATGAAGAAAGAGAGCCGAGCCTGGAGCTGAATCGACGATGTCGGCACAAACTGCGACTCTGAACCGGAGAGCCCGATCGACCACCGAGCTGGCCATCGGATGGGCCCTCGGACTGGCCCTCGGACTGGCAATCTTGGTCGCCCTTCCGGTCGAGGCGCAGTTCGGTCTGAACAAGATCTTGAAAGCGGTTGACAAGGGTCTCGATGTGGCCGAACAGATCGACGACTTCACGTTCAGCGAAGACGAGGAGGTCGAGCTGGGCGAGGCCATCAGTCACCGGATTCGGGCCCGCTACGGTGTGGCTCAAGACCGCGATGCAACTCGTTACCTTTCGCTGGTCGGTTTGACGGTAGCCGCCAAGAGCGGTCGCGCCGAGCTCCCCTGGCAGTGGATCATCCTCGACTCGAGCTCGGTCAACGCTTTTGCCGCACCCGGGGGGATCGTCCATGTCACGCGCGGAGCGCTGGCAGTGATGGAGAGTGAGGCTGAGTTGGCTGGCGTGCTTGGTCATGAGATCGGTCACATCGTCGAGAAACATACGATCCAGGCGATCCAAAAGAGCCAAGGAATGCAATTGGCCCAGGAACGCACCGCACTCACCGCCGGATCGGCTCTGTTCAACGCTCTGGCTGACGAAGCCGCCGATGCCATACTCAGTGGATTCGGCCGCAGCGAAGAGCTCGAAGCCGATCAGGTCGGGATTGTTTTCGCCGCCCGTGCCGGATACCAACCGACCGGTCTTGTCGACTTTCTTCAGACGCTAGCGACGATCAACGCTGGATCGAGCTCCAAGGCCGGGCTTTATCGCTCGCACCCGGAGACCGAAGAACGGATCAAGAAGATCAACAAGGCAATCAAGAAGGAGAGCCTGGTCGGCGGCGAAACGCTAGAAGCGCGATATACCGGCTCGATCTCGTATGAATCCAGCTCGGGGAGCACCGGCGGCCCGGCCGTTGAAGGTGCGCGGGGTGTTGCCGGCTCAGATGAGGCCCCCCCGACCGAGACGGCTGACGAGTCGGCCGAGGCCGAGGACGGCAGCACAGAGGAGAAGCAGGGCGGTCGATTCTCACTCGCCAAGTTGAAGAACCCTTTCGAGATGGGTGACGAAGAGGAGTCGGCCGAAGTGTCGGGTGCAGGAGCCGGGCGAGCGATTGGCGGTGAAGGCGACGAAGAGGACAGCGGACCCAAGAACCCACAGACTGTCGTAGTCCAAATCTCTCCAGAAGAGGTGTCACAGTTCATCCAAGAGGGCGGACTCTCGTAGCTCACCAACGCTCTCGTTCCATGCACCCGAGCGGACGTATTCCAAAGTCCACGGCCGTTGTGCTTCTGGCCGCTCTGTCGGTGCTGATCGTCTGGTTGGCGAGCCAGAGCAGACTGTTCTCGACTCTCGAGCTCAAGACCGTCGACGCGCGGTTTCGGCTCCTCGGCGACCAGGGCACCGCCTCGAGAGACATCGCTCTCGTCGCAATCGACGACGCCAGCATCAAAAGCCTCGAACCGGCCGTGGGACGCTGGCCCTGGCCGCGTGACGCACATGCAATTCTATTGAGCTTTCTCGAGCGCTCGGGCGCACGGCTCGTAGTCTTCGATCTGCTCTTCACCGAGCGGGACGCGCAGTATCCAGAAGGCGATGCTGCCTTTGCAGCGGCGATCCGGGACGCGGGCAACACCGTGCACGCCGTTCATTTGGGGAACCAAGACACTGGCGAGGCGTCTGAGGAGCTGTTGCTGAAGAGCTCGATACCTTTTGTCGACGGGTTTGACCGCTATCCCGAAGCCGACTTTCCGATCGCATCGATTGCAAATAGCGCTCGTGCTCTTGGCCATGTCACCACAGTTCTCGATCGTGACGGCCCATGGCGACGGTATTTACTCATGGCCGGTCACGACAGGCGGTTGCTGCCATCACTTGCTCTCGCCGCTAGCCTTGCCGCACAAGAGAAGTCCCTAGACGTTCTATCTCTTGGTGACCAGTTGGTGACGATCGACGAGCTCGAAGTGCCTCTGGACAGCGACTGGCGTATGCCGATCTGGTTCAACGGAGGACCGGGAAGCTACGAGCGCTTCAGCTATGGAGAGCTCTTTTACTCCGAGCTACAGCTGCGTGAAGGTGTCGAACCAGGTCTCGACCCTCAACTGTTCAACGACAAGATCGTGGTGGTCGGCCTGACCGCTGCAGGTCTGCACGATCTGTTCACCACACCCTATAGCGGCGGCAGGGGTGACAAGGCCACCGGGCTCGGCAAGATGCACGGTTTCGAAGTCCACGCGAACGTGCTCGACAACCTGCTCCATCATCGAATCCTGCTCCAGGCTCCCGCTTGGCAGCAGTGGGGGTTGGTGATCCTCGTAGTCGCCATCGCGCTCTGGTTGACTCTGTACGCCTCGATCGGCGCCGCGATCGCCGGACTGCTGATGATCCCAGCTCTCTACCTACCCTTTGCCTTCTTCGATTTCAAGCTTCACTACCAGCTGCCGGTTGTCTCGGTCCTTACCTCGTGGGCCGTAGCTCTCACGTTCGGGTTTCTCTATCAGTACTGGATCGAATCAGCCGAGAAGCGCAAGGTCAAGCGTCTGTTCTCCCGCTATGTGTCGCCCGATGTTTTTCGGGAGTTGCTGGACAACCCGGATGCAGCGGCACTCGGTGGCAGTCGCCGCGACGTCAGTGTGTTGTTCTCGGATCTGCGCGGATTCACATCCATATCCGAAAAACTGGAGCCCGAACAGATCATCGAACAGCTCAACGAATACTTCACCGTCATGGTGCAAGTCGTATTCGAGCATCGGGGTACGGTCGACAAGTTTGTCGGCGACATGATCATGGCCATTTTTGGCGCCCCACTCCACGATCCCAAACATGCCGATCACGCCGTCCAATGCGCCATCGCGATGCAGGCTCGGCTGGTCGAGCTGAACGCTCGATGGTCTAGCGAAGGTCGGCCGGAGTTTCACAGCGGTGTCGGGATCAATAGCGGCGATGTTGTGGTTGGCAATGTGGGATCCGAGCAAATGCAAAGCTATACCGTGATTGGCGACAACGTGAATCTCGGCGCTCGCATCGAGTCGCTCTGCAAACAGTTCGAAGCGCAGATCCTCATCAGTGAGTTCACAAGAGCAAAGCTGATGGATACCTACTCCATCGAAGAGAAGGGCGACGTGACGGTCAAAGGGAAGACCCAGCCCGTAACGATCCTAAAAATTGAACCCAGGGGGACACACGACTTCCCGTCGACCTAGTTCAATCTATTGAACCTCAACAGAGATTCAAATCTATGAAGTTTTTGGAATTTGGTCGTGTGTCCCCATTTGGGGGGGGAAGTTCAATGGGGTGGATTTGTGTGGCTGCCAGCGCAAGGAGAATCAGCGCAGGGAGAAGAAGGTGCGGATCCGTTTGAGTATGGTCAGCTCGTCTTCTGCTCGCGGCTCGTCGCCGATTGTCGCTCGATGATCCTCGAGAGTCGCCGCGGTATCCAGCTCCCGGGCCGCCAGAGCGCGACTAAAGCTTTCCGCGATTCTCGGATCTTCCTCGAGTATGGGTGCAAGCGCCTGCTTCGAGAGCGTCAAAACCCCGCAGTGCTCCTTGGCTACTACCGTGGCACTCCGAGGCTCACCGGTCAGCAGTGACATCTCGCCAAAAAAAGCACCGGCGCCGAGAACCGCCAGCTCGACTTCCCTCTGCCTCTGATCCTCATCCGTCTTGAGAACCTGCACCGAGCCCTTTTCGATTACGAACAACGAGTCCCCGGCCTCGCCCTCGGTCACAAGCGACTCCCCGGCATCGTAGAGACGTCGTTGCGACAGGGCTCCGAGCCGCCGAACAACCTCCTCATCGAGGACCTGAAAGATATCGATCTCCGAGAAGAGCTCGTAGGCTTTCTGTAGCGCCTTCTGCTCTCGGTGCTCAGCCATGTCTGGAGCTGCATGTAGATGCACCGTTCGAATCGGAAAGGGAATCTCGATCCCGTGCCGCTTGAGGCCGTACCAGATCCGGGTGTTGATCTCCGATTGGAAGCGCCGCAGGGTCGAGATCCGTTGGGTCCACACCCGCAGCCGGTACGTGATGGCCGAATCGTCGAAACCGTCCAGAAAGACTCGCACTGGAGGTGCATCCAAAGTATCGGGAGACGATTTCGCAGCCTCTCTCAAGATTTCGGTGGCCTCGGCGGGAGGTACGCCATAGGGCAAGCCGACACTCAGCGAGATCGCTACGGGCCGTGAGCCGTCGCCATAGTTGACCAGCCGCGAGATCGACATGTTCCCGTTGGGCTCGTAAATCTCGACGCCCTCCTTGGTCCGAAGCCGTACGCTGCGCCATGACATGTCGATCACCTGCACCCGAGTTGTGCCATCGAGAAGCAGCCAGTCCCCCCTCTTGAAGGGCTTCTCCAGATCGAGTGCCATGCCGGAAAACACATTTCGCAGTGTGTCTTGTAATGCCAAACCGATAACCGCTGAGAGCACCGTCGATGAGACCAGAACCGCACTGACCGAGTAGCCCAGCACTTGGGTCGCTGCGAAAATCGCAACGGCGGCAAGAATGGCGACACGGATGACATCCTTGGTCAGCTTGGGCACCATCGAGGGTGCGCCCGTCTTCCAAGGCCGCTGAAGGATAAACGCGTCTACCAGCGCCACAGCTACCAGCACTGAAAGCAGCAACGCTAGGGTCGTAACAAGCCTCCAGAGCAGTGAATTGGAGGGGTTTTCGAGAAGGAGCCGCAATGCGACAAGAGTCGCCAGGCTGAGCGCCCAAAGGTGATAGAGGACGTTGAGTTTGAAGTGACGACTAGAACGCCTGAAGAAAACAAAAATCAGCTCGAGCACAACAAGCAGACCGACCGCGGTCGCTAAAGCGGATAACCACTCATGGCTCAACCAGTACTCGCTCATCTCATTCATCGTCGAACAGACGCGCCTCTTCGATCACAAAAGTGCCGTTCGTAACCTCGACGGGGTCGTGCCCCTGCAGGGGGAAAAAACGACCGCTGAAGCCGCCCTCGAACCGGTAGACACCCAAATCCACGGCCTCGATCTTGCTGACTTCCATTAGCCCCTCCTCGAGCGCGTAGAGATTCTGATAGTCGCCCGCCTCGGGTTGAAATACAACCGTCGACGGATCGCTCGGTCCGGTCGGAAAGACGATGGTTTGCTCCGATTCCTCGCGAGAAAAAAGGAAACTGATCGCTAGAACCGTACCCGAGGTCGGCTCCAGACCGGCTCCCTCGGCTCGCTCGCGGAACGTCACGGTTCGAGAGTCGAACCCAGAGATCATCGCCAAACCCATTCCTGATCCCCGATCCATCCACATCGAGGTCATTTTCTCCTCTTCTGCCGTAGGTCCAGCGGCAATGACATACCAAGTACCCTCGATACCGTCGATCGTTGCCTCGACAGTCCCGACGACACGGTTCTCCGACCATGCTGCGCCAGCAACCAGAACCATCGACAGCACCGCTCGAAACAATGGACGTGTCATCGTACTATCCTCCCTCGATCTAGAGAGCCAGCTCATGTCGCAACCAAGCCTTTCCTTTCATCCAATCTCGCTGAACCGTACGCAGGGACAGTGTTAGCGCTTCGGCGGTCTCTTCCTCGGTGAGTCCGGCAAAAAATCTACATTCAAATACCCGAGTCAACCGGTCGTTGAGCTGGCTCAGTTTGTCGAGGGCTTCGTCGATCGCCAGGAGGCCGTCGACCTGCTCGAGAATCGCGATCTGAACCGAATCCAGAGGCACCGGAATGACGCCTCCACCTCGCTTCACCGCGGAGCGACTCCGAGCGTAGTCGATGATTATGTGGCGCATAGCACGTGCCGCAAGCGCAAAGAAATGTGCTCGATCGTTGATTTCGACCCGAGTTTGGTCGACAAGTTTGAGATAGGCCTCATGGACAAGTGCCGTCGTGTTGAGTGTTTTCCCTGGTCTAAGCTTCGATAGCTGTACATGAGCAATCGCCCGCAAGTCTTCATAGACAAGAGGGACCAGTTGCTCGAACGCTTCCGCGTCGCCTTCGCGATGTGCGATCAAGAATTCTGTGATTTCATCGCGTGGCACGTACACTCCTCCAACCACCTGGCTGTGGCAACTGATCTCTCCTCGAGGACAGGTGCAATTCTATCGCAGTGAACTGGCCGGGAATCCGTTCGAGCAGAACCTAGCCCCTGGGTCCTTCGTCGTCCAATTCGGCAACAAATCCCGCTGCCCGACGAAGTCGCCGGTCGTCGGAATCGCGCACGGCTGCCATCGAGGTGTAGCCGCTTCTAAGCAGGTCGTGAGCCTCGTCCCGTTGCCCCTGGCGAAGAAGCGCAGCACCCAACTCGACCCTTCCCTCCGCCAACTGCCAGTTACCTTCCGGCATCAACGGCTCATAGATCTCGAGCGCCTCTCTTATGAAAATCTCTGCCTGCTCCGGCTGACCCTGGTCGCAGAGAACTGAGCCGAGACCAACCAACGTCTCAGCAAGGTGAAATTTCCGCTTACTAGCCGTTCGCTGGATCGCCAGGGCTTTCTCGTAGCGATGCCGGGCGGATACGATCGAGCCTCTGGCCTGATCGTTCATAGCCAACAAGCTATACATCCGACCAATTGAGTAGTCCTCGGGGCCGACCAGCTGTTCCAACCGCGACAGCCCTGACAGATACAGAACCTCCGCTTCCTCGTTTCTACCTGTCTCACGCCACAGTGTCGCAAGATTCATCTCGGCAGCGATTCTCGAAATGTGGCTCTCCTCGATATGCCGGCGGCTCAGATCAACCGCCAGCTCCACAAACGACCTCGCACCCGAATAGTCGCCTCTGTCGAGCAGGAGTTTTCCCAAATTTACTGCTGCGTCGATTGTATGTGGATGATCACTACCGAGCTTGCGTTGCTGAATCTCCAGGGCGGCGCGGTAGAGCGATTCACTACCATCGTAGTCCCCCTGCGCGTGGAGCCGGACCGCAAGCTTGGTGCGAATGTCAGCGGTCGAGAGATGATCTTCTCCGACAGTCTGCTCAGCGATCTCTAGTGCCTCCCACAGCAGATTTGTTGCTCTGTCGACCTCACCCAGTTGCTCGACGGCTGTCGAAAGGTTGCTCAGCTCCACGGCCACCGCAAACCCACCCTCGGTTGGCGAAGCCTTGCGGATTGCCAGAGATTGCTCGTGATATCGGGCCGCCTGGGAGTAGTCACCTGTGAGTTGTTTCAGGTTGCCCAAATGCATCAGAACAGTAGACGCCTCTTTGGACGACTCGCCACCAGTGCTCGTGAAGATATCGAGTGCTTCGATCAAAAGTGGCTCAGCAGCTTTGTAGGCACCTCGATTGATCAGAGTGGCGGCAAGATGGGTCGCGGACTCGGCAACTCTCACATCGTGATCGCCGTAGAGAATTCTTCTGGCCTCCAGGTTGCTCCGATGTAGCGCTTCCGCCTTGGCGAATTGTCCCTGCCCGCCATAGGCACGGGCCAACACATCGGTGAGATCGGCTTTGAGCTCGGGTTCTTCGGCCAGATCCGACTCCAACCTCTCGAGGCCCCGGTCGAGCATCTCGACTACTCCCATTTCACGGTCCTGTCCGGTGTAGGGGTCGGCATCGGTAAACAGGCCCGTGATCACTTCAGAGACCTGCTGAGCACGACGCGCCTCGAGCGTAGCTTTTCTAGCCTGCCAGACGATTCCAGCGATCGCCATGCCAACTGCAAGGACAGCCATTGCGCCCGCGGCAACCGCCACGCGATGTCTGGATACGAAACGATTGAACCGATAGACAGGGGAGGCGCTGATCGCCTGGATAGGAACGCCCGCAAAGTGGCGGCGAATATCCTCGGCCAGATGCTCAGCGGTCGAGTAGCGATCTTCAGCCTCGATTTCCAACGCCTTGAGAACGATGTTGTCCAGATCACCTCTCAGGATCCGGCTAGTGCGAGAACGCGAGCGGTGCTCCACGGCAACACTCGGCAGAACCGGAACGTGCTCGTGAACCCTCGCCTCAGCCTCGGTCGGTGATAGGCCGGTGAGGTCATGGGGCATGGTCGAGGTCATCAGGCGATACAAAATGACTCCAAGCGAATAGACATCACTCGTAGTCAACACAGGCCGATTCGCAACCTGCTCTGGGGACGCATAGCCCAGAGTCCGAGGCTGGAGCACTGTCTTTTCCGCTTGTTCCGGCAGCACGTCCGGATCGGTGAGCTTCGCAACGCCAAAGTCGAGGAGCCTGACCTCTCCGTTCTGGGTGACCAGGATGTTGCTCGGTTTCAGATCTCGGTGAATCACCATATTCTGATGCGCGTGCTGCACCACCATGCAGACGGTCACAAACAGCTCGAGTCGTTGCCTTGTCGACAGGTCGAGCCGGTCGCAAAACTCATCGATCGGCTCGCCTTCGATATATTCCATGACCAAGAACGGATAGCCCTCCTCGGTCACGCCACCATCGAGAAGCTTGGCGATATTGGGATGCTCGAGATCGGCCAGGATCTGCCTTTCGGTTAGAAATCTACGGTGCAACTCGGGAGTCTCGAGGCCCCGAGGCATCAGCTTGATGGCCACTCTCTGTTGATAGTGCTCATCGGCTCTCTCGGCAAGATAGACCACCCCCATCCCACCCCTACCCAGAATCTCGATGAGACGGTAGGCACCAATTCGGCGCCCAGCGATATCAGAGTTGTCCTCCTCAGTGAGAAACCCTTCGAAATCGGCGATCAACTCGGGTGAGAGCCTCTCCAAAGAGGCGTCGAGAAATCCATCCGAGCGCTCACCGGCCTCTAGCAGAGCTTCGACCTGCTGACGGAGCTCTTTGTCCCCACCGCAGAGGCGAGCCAACTCGGAATCCCGATCCAAGGCAGGCTCGAGATCGAGGTCGAGCACGCGATCGAGGATCGCCTCGATTCGGGCCCACTGCTCGGGGCTCATCGATTGATTGGTAGCCATGAAGAGAAGATGAATCTACCAGACCGCCCAGACTTCAAGTCCGACGCCGCGATCTCTCAGCTACCGAGTAGGCACTGGAGGCCTCCGAGTAGACACGCTGTACCGAAACCCCGGCTCGCTCGGCGGCCCTGCGACAGTCCTCGAACTCGGGGAAACCACGCACCTCACCGTTTGGTAGCTCTGCCTGCTTGATTCCGATCGAACCGAAGACCGTTTCGACCTCGACTCTAGTCCTTGGAAGCGTGTGGCGTCGTACTGGAATCACGCGTACTCCGAGGGTCGAGGTGTGCTGTAGCAGAAGGTTCGAGAGTGTCTCCTCGCTTCCCGGCGGCCCCAGAACCTCCAGCTGAATTCCAGGCCGCCCCTTCTTCATGGTCACGTGATGCAGAACCACATCGAGCGCACCTGCCTCGAGCAACCGGGTCACAAGATCCTCTCCCAGCAGCTCACCTGGCATGTCGTCGATATTGGTCTCGATCAAAACAGCGCTACTCGCCTCGGCACCGCTCTCGATCTCACAGATGCTGGCCCGAAGAACGTTCGGTCGGCCCGCCAGATCCCTCGTACCGGCGCCAACCGCAGTCCGAAGAACTCGGATCAAAGGTCGTTCGAAGCTCGGATCGAGATGTTTCAGAATCGCTGCACCGGTCGGGGTCGTCATCTCGCCCTCTTCGCATCCTGCACGCACGGGGTAGCCGCGCAGAAGATGATCGGTTGCCGGGCCCGGCACAGGGAGCTCACCGTGAGCCGTGCTAACCATCCCAAAGCCTGTGCAGATAGGCTCACAGAGTATGAGCTCGACCGAAGCACGCTCGATGAGCCAGGCCGCAGCGACAACATCGACAATCGAATCGAGCGCACCGGTCTCGTGAAAATGAATGGTCTCGAGGCTACCCCCGTGCGAGGCGACTTCCGCTTCACCGAGAGAATTGAACATGTCGACGGCACGGTCTCGAACCGCTCGATCCAACGTGGCCGACTCCAGCAGTTCGAGAATTTCGCTCAGATGACGATGCCCATGATCGCCGACAACGTCGTCCGCTGGAGTGCCACGATAGAGCACATCGAACTTGCGAGCGCGCAGCGACGATCGTTCGACCCAATCGAGCCGGATTTCGACGTCACCAAGCCCCAGAAGAGAAGGAATCTCCAAGATTTCCTCCTCTGAGTCCACGAGCTGAACCATGGTGCCCGCGAACATGTCGCCGCTGATACCTGAAAAAGGATCGAGTTTCAGGGCTCTCACTGTTCCAGCTCTCACCGGGCCAGCTATCACCGTGCCAGGCTCCGATTGAGCTTTCCGGTGACAAAGCCTTCCGAGTCGATCTTCACAGCTCCAAAGCCGAGCCTGCGAAATTCCTTCTCGATTCTGGGCAGATGCTCTGTCAGATCCGCCAATCGGTCTCGTTCCACCTCCAAGACCGCCATATCCTCATAGTGGCGAACCCGGGCCACCTCGAAGCCGAGCGCCTCGAGTAGCTCTTCGCCGGCCTCGATCCGACCCAGTTTCTTCTCAGTTACAGACTCGCCGTATGGGATCCTCGAGCTCAGGCATGGACTCGCGGGCTTGTCCCAACAGGTGAGCCCAAAGCTCTGGGAAAATGATCGGACCATGGCCTTGTTGATCCCACACTCAGACAGGGGGCTGCGGACATCCGACTCGTCGCCAGCCTGAAGGCCCGGTCGATAGTCACCGAGATCCTCGGTATTGGTGCCATTCAGCAGCCAGACTGAGCCGTCTTTTGCAAGCAATCGCGACATCTCCGAGTAGAGCGTCGTCTTACAAAAATAGCAGCGATCAGCCGGATTGGCGGCGTATTTGGGATTCTCGAGCTCCTTCGTCTTCATCACCACCAGAGAAATGTCATGTTCAGAGCAAAACTCGACGGCGATTTGAAAGTCCCTACGCTTGAGGCTTGCCGAATCCGCCAGATACGCGGTCGTAGCCTCCCTGCCCAGGCTCTTCCTCGCCAGGTACGCGACTAGCGAGCTGTCGACTCCCCCAGACAACGCCACCGCCGCATCCGGACACCCGGAAAACCACGTCTCGAGACGGTCCAATGCTATTTGGTTATCCACAGTGTCTTTCGGGCTCACACAGGCCTATTCGGACGTATCGAGCTCGGCATTCACCGAGAGATTGGCGACACCAGCAAACCTCTGCGCATCTTTGGGCAGGATATGGAAGCTGAGTGCATTGTCGATCCAATCATGGGTGCGCTCGACGTGGCCGAGAGGAGAGTGTACCGCCACCGTGAGTGAATACGGTCCATACCCAAGCTCGAGCTTCAGAGAGAACCGAACCTTCAAGGTTTCGCCCTCGCCTCGCCTCGGCGTGTCGAGATCCAGGTACATGGTGTTGGTGCCAAAGACTTCGTTTCCCAATCGATCTCGGATCATGATCCCGACGGTGTACTCCTCCATCGGCTGGTTGAAGATCAGCGAACATTCGATCGTCGCGGGCTCTCCGGTCGTAAACGAACGCACCGATCTTTGAGCGGCATCGGCCATATCGACTTCGGTGATCTTGATCGCGCTGTCACCGGACCGGGTCTGAAATCGCGCCTTCTCCAGTCGACGCTGTTCGATCGAAGCATCCTTTTCCCTCTGGGCAATCAGGGCGTTGTAGTAGTCCAGCACTGCCTCTGCCGAACCTTCTTGGATCAACTTGCCTCCATCGAGAAGAATCGCCCGATCACAGAGCGTCTTGACGGCTGCTGGATCGTGGGAGACAAAGAGCATCGTCGTTCCCAGCTCCTTGAAGGTGCGAATCCTCCGAATGCACTTGTGTTGAAAATATGCGTCACCGACCGAAAGGGCCTCATCGACAATCAGCACATGCGGCCGTCGCACCGTCGCCACAGCAAACGCAAGCCGCATCTGCATGCCACTCGAATAGGTTCGAAAGGGCTGTAGAAGAAACTCGTCGAGCTCTGAGAACTCGGCGACCTCCGGCAGTAGCTCTTGTGCCGAATCCTCGTCGAGACCGGTCATCTGGAGCGCCATCAAGGCATTCTGTTGCCCGGTGAACTCGGGGTGAAAACCCATGCCCAGCTCCAGCAAGGCCGAAACTTCTCCCGTGACTTCGAAGGAGCCCTCGCTGGCCTGAGTCGTCCCGACAATCAGCTTTAGAAGCGTGCTCTTGCCCGCTCCGTTTTGCCCGACGATTCCGACTGCTTCTCCTTCCTCGATCTCGAAATTGATACCTTTCAGGGCCCACATCTCACGGTGCCCCTGGTAGGCACCCCAAGTACACCATTCCAGAAGGCGCCTCCACGGCGCCGAATATTGGCGATACTTCTTGCCCAGCTCACGAGCTCGGATGGTTCCGCTCACAGCTCGTCCACCATTTCTCCCGACAGACGGAGAAAGACGCCGAGACCGATAGCCAGGATCAAGACAGCCACCACCGCGGGGTACAGAATGGTTTGCCACTCGGGCCAAGCGCCCTCCAACACGATGTTTTGGTAGCTCACGAAGAGTGGCGTCAGCGGATTCAGGGCCACCAGCGCTCTGTATTTCTCCGGGATGATCTCGATGTGATACACGATCGGCGTCAACCAAAACCACAGAGTCAGACCTACGGTCCAGGCCTGACCGACATCGCGAAAAAACACATGAAGCGTGCCGAGGAGGATCCCGAGACCAACCGCCAATCCCTGCTGAATGGTCAGCAGCGGTAGAAAGCTGATCATCGCCGGACCTGGAAAGCGTCCCACTATCAGCAACAGGACCACAAAAAGAATCGCCACCAGGAAGAAGTTGAAGGTGGCCGTAGCCAGGACGATCACCGGTAGGGTGATTCTTGGAAAGTTCATCTTCTTGAGCAGATTCGAGTACTCCAAGAAGACACTCTGGCAGTTGGTAACCACCTCGGAGAAGTATCCCCAGATCAGAATTCCGGTGCAGAGAAAGAGACCGTAGTCCAGCGGTTCCCCCCTGGCCCCTACCTTCCCGCGCATGATCTCCGAAAACACGAGCATGTAGATCAGGATCAGCATCAATGGTGTGGCCAGAGCCCACAGACCTCCCAGCAGCGATCCCATGTAGCGAGCCCGCAGCTCGCGCACCACCATGCTGGTCACAAAAGTCCGGTATGCCCAGAGCGCCTGCAATCTGCCCACCATGCCGGTCCTCGTAATCCTGGTTCTGGTGATCGAGGTGCTCGGTTCGCTCATACGGTCATTCGCCTCGCTCTAGCCCCCAGCCACGGTTTGTTGGAGAAAGTCTTCGACCTTCTGCATGACGACTGGCCACCGGTAGTTCTGCTCGACGTAATGGAGACCCTGCCTTCCTAAAGCCTGGGCAGTTTCGGGGTTTTCGACCAGATAGCTCAGGGTCTCTACAAACTCGTCTGGATTCTCGTAGTACAGCCCGCCATTGGCCCGCCTTACTTGCCCCTTGAGCACCTTGCAGCGTCCGTTTACCAGCGCCGGTCGCGCGTGATTCCACGCCTCGAGCAGTGCAATGCTGAGACTCTCGTAGGGAGAGGGCATGATCAAAAGCCTCGCCCGGCTCAATAGCGCCTCGCGCTCTTCGTCGGAGACGTATCCCAGCGCGTGGATATAGGAACTCTGGGGAATATCCATCACCGATCTTCCGGCGACCACGAGAGGAATCGGCGACTTTGTAGCCGAGAGGTATCGCAGATAGTTCCAAAACATCGCGGCGCAACCCTTGTTGGGATCGACACGGCCTATGTACAGGGCAAATGCGCCCTCGATTCCGAGCCGATCGAGAATTGCCGCAGAGTCTTCAACATCCTCCGAGACCGGGTCCAGCCCGGATCCAATCACCTCCGATGGGGCCAGCGCACCATCAACCCTACCCGACACGAGATCTCGCTCCTCGGGTGTCAGAAAAAGATAACCCCTCGGTAAAGCAAAGAAGCTCCGGAGCGAGCTCAGCCGAATTGCTGGGTCGTCCTCGGCAGTAGGCACCAGGATAGCCCGATCGGCCACTAGCGGCAGACCAAAGTAGCTCGGAAAATACCGATAGGTCCAGAAGAACACGGCGTCGTAGTCGCCACCGTGCGTCTCGAGATACTCGAGCAGACCCGGAGTCCGGGGCCCATTCTCGCGAAACCAAGTTTCCTCTTCCTCTGGAAGAATGTCTTCGGAGAGCATCATCTCGTTGATCTCGAACCAACGTGTCCGTCGTCGACGTCGATTGGAGAACCTACGTACGAGGACCGGGCCCTCTCTGCTCTCACCGGCTTTGCACTCCGGCTTCCAACTTACATAATCGCGGGCCCGGCTGGTCAAAACCGTCACTCGATGCTTCTCGGCCAGACGTTCGGCAATCGCTCGGCAATGTTCCTCGGAGCCCCCCACGACTCCCTCGCCGTAGCGTTGAACCACGACTGCGAGGTTGAGACCCTTATCCACGGATCTGGGGCGGCGATTCCTGGGTGTCATTCGTCTCACCGGACCGAGACCCGAGCAGCCCAAGGACCTTCTCCATGTCCAGTCTCAGGCGAGCATTCTCCTGAGCCAGAGTTTCGATCAAGACCATCAGACCGGTGTTGACCCGCCGCTGTACTCTGAAATTCTCGGAGCAGTACTCGTACAGCCAGTAGACCACTGGAAAAACAATCCGTCTCTTGATGAAGATGAGTATCTCGCCGACAACCGGCCGGTCACTTCGAAACCGAATCGCAGGACGGATTCTCCAATCACCCTCGTTGATGAGCTCGGCTATCAGTGGGCGGTAGCCAGAAGTCGATTCAAACGCGGCCTCGAGCTGGCTGCGAGCACTCTCGAGCGGGTTGACCTCGATTCCCGCCAGATGTCGCCGTCGAATGTTTTGCCGAATGGATACCATCAGCTCTTCGGTGCTGACGGTTTTCGCTGCGGAATCCGCTGTATTCAAGCTGTAACCTATGGAATGTAAGGAAATAACTGACTGGGCCCGGACCCCAAGATGCTACCACGCAGGATGAACATCCTTTTCTACCCTTCTTCAGCGCTCTGCGGCGGGAACATCGCCTCGAGAATCGGTCCATATTGCGCTCGCCAAGTACCCCAACCCCAGGAGCCATCGACCTCATCCCCATCGACCTGGAAGCCTGACTCGGAAAGCATCTCGGAAAGCCGCTTCGAATCCGCAGCACAGTCGATGCCTCCATTGGTGAGTACCAGGTCATTAGGGGTCCAGCGGACATAAAACTCCAGCGAGTCCCCCTTGCGAGCCTCCATCAGCTCGTAGATCTCCTCCGCTACTGGGAGCTTCAAGTACAACGATTGGGCTGCCGCCTTTCCGAACACTTCCGGCGCTTTGAGAGCCGAGTAGACAGAGAGGGTGCCTCCGTCGAAGATACCCATCGTGGCCCGGGAGCCGGGATCGGTGACAGTACGATAGTTCCGATCCATGAAGGGGATCAGCTCATCGGTCAAAAACTGGACATACTCTCCCGAAGCCCCTCCACCCCCTTCCTCCAGGGAGCCTTGAGGCAACAGCACGGCTATGAATGGCGCCGTGGTGTGCCCAGCGATCAGGCTGTCGAGAACGCGATCGATTCCGGCAGCGTTGAGCGCAAACCCTCCGTAGTGCATGACCAGCAGCCGATAGCGATCCGTTCCTGCTGCGTAGCCAGCGGGCAGATAAATCTGGATGCGTCGAGTGTTGTCACGGGCATCGCTGCGAAACTCGAACGAGTCGACCCGTCCCTTGGGAATCTCCGCCGTCTCGTCTTGTACCTCGGCCAAGAAGTCTGGAATCGACCACTCGGGCATTCGCAGCTCCGAACCGGGTCCAAAGAAAGTGCCAATAGAGTTCGGGTTTCCCGGATCGGCGCTCGGGGTACCCAGGTTGACGTCGAAGTAGTACTCCCAGTTGGTCTTGGGATCGAGCCGAAGGCTGCGGAAATACACCTCGGTACCGGCAATTCGATCCATCGAAATCTGTTCGCCGAAACCCAAGAATGTCCCCGCCAGAGCGATGTCATCGACCTCTCCGCGATAGATGAAATGAACCAGGCTGCCATCTTCGATGACGGGAAAGGTTTCGTGCTGAGCAAAGAACGTCTCGACCAGCGCATCCTTGTTGTCTGCCGCTTCCACCTCCACGACCCATTTGCCAAATTCGCCCATCAACTCCCGCTCGAGCCCTTGTTCTGCAATCCCTTCTATCGGACTCGAGGTTTCGGTGATCCTAACCGCCGCGATCTAGTCGAGATCTCGCACAAAGATCTGGCCACCTGCAAAGCTGGCCGATGTATAGCTGCCCCGTTCGAACAGGCCGAGTCGAGCAACTTCCTCATAGCCTTCAGGCGAGGCTTCGACAATAACGAGATCTCCGTCCTTCCCATTGATCACCAAATGTCCATCGACCAGGATCAGCCCCTTACCCCCTGGAGGCCGCGATTTCCACATAACCTCGCCGGTGGCCCCATCGACACAGCTCAGAAACCGACCGCTAAAGCCGTAGAGATAGCCATTCTCAGCCACCGGAATGCTGTAGGAACTCCTAAACACGTTGGAACGCCAGATCTCGCTAGTCGAAAACTCGTCACCCTCGCGATTGATCTTGATTGCGACCACTTCGCTCAATGAGTTGATCAGGATTCGATCATCACCCAGCGCCAACGGCAGATTGAATGCCTCGGCCGGGTTGGTCTCATGGTCATACCGCCACAGGACCTCGCCATCGGCCGGGTCGATCCCGATCAGGAACTTGTTGTTGAGCGCGACGATTTGCACCAGAGACCCCAACTCGATGATGGCCGGAGACTGGTAGTTGACCGTGTCGTCGTCGACCGACCACCGGGGCTGGCCCGACTTGGTGTCGTATGCGGAAATGGCCCGCCCCTCTGGCGCCCCCGTCTGCACAACCACAATGTCACCCACCACGAGCGGGGTCGTGGCAAATCCGTAGTGAGGCAGCGTGGCCTCGCTGCCGAGTTTCAGATCCCGTGACCAGAGCTCCGAACCATCTTCGAGACTCACCGCAAACAGGTGGCCGACTCGACCCAGGCCAAAGACCCGGCCGTCGTCAATGGCCGGAGTGCCCGCAGGACCGTCGTCGGAACCGCTATGGCCCTCGTAGTGGCTACCCACACGATACTCCCAGATCTTGTCCCCAGTCGCGGCATCAAACGCCGCCACAACGTCGGCGTTCCCATCGACATACATCGTGACGGCTCGATCGCCGACCACGGAGATCGACGAGTAGCCTGAGCCGAGCTCTCGTTTCCACGCGAGCTCGAGGCCGACGCCATCGGCTGAGAATACCTGTGTCTCTACTGCACTTCCGGTCAGGTTCGGGCCCCGAAATTGCGGCCAGTCGCCAGCTGACAGCTGAACCGATGAATACTGAAAGGCGATCAATGCACCGCACACCAAGACAAGGGGACTTTTGCTTCTCGAGACCATCTCTTATTACCTCGACCGATCGATTTCAATTCATCCCTGCTGGATACGGGTCAACTCGGACCCCGTCCTGAAGCCGAGATTATCTACTACACTTTCAAATTCTGAGACTCTCGATGCTACCATCTGGTGCTACGGAAAGACCTAACAGAACCCTGCTGCCAAGTTTTTCGTAACAGACCCAGGATTCGTGCGTTTATGCACTCTGCGTCACCGATAGGAGAACCACACATGCCGCGTGCCAGATCGATTGCGACCCTTTTTGTCTTAGCCATAGCACTCACCACCACTCTCGGTGTCGCCGAGACACGCGACTGGCCCGACTGGGCTGGACCCGATGGCAACAGATCCTCGAATGGCAACGGTCTGTTTGAAGGCGATGAATTTGGACTCAAACAGGACTGGCAAGCTCAGCTTGGTTCTGGATACTCAGGTATCACCGTCGTCGGAGACGTCGCAGTCACAGGGTTTTCCGACGAAGAGAGCGACTTTCTCGTTGGCCTGGACACCGCTTCCGGCAAGGAGATATGGCGTTACCGCATAGCCAAGGTCTACAAAGGCCACAGCGGCTCGGACGACGGGCCTATCGCTACACCTGCCATTCACAATGGCCTCGTCTTCGGGATGGGCGCCTGGGGCGAGCTCTTTGCACTCGACCTGAACGACGGAAAGGAAGCGTGGAAAATCAATATCCACCAAGATCTCGATGCGAGCAGCCCGGTCTATGGCTTTGCGGCAAGCCCGGTAGTCGTCGATGGAATTCTGGTGGTTCTCACGGGGGCCGGTGAGGGCCGGGCTGTTTCGGGCTTCGACCCCTCGAATGGAAAGGTTCTCTGGTCGAGTGAGGACGGGGGTATTGCGTATCAATCGCCGCTCGGTTTCGAGATCGGCGGACGCTCGATCGTTCTTGCAACGACCGGGACCCAGCTTTTGGGCCTCGACCCCAAGACCGGTGGCACGCTTTTCAAGCATCAGCTAGCCGAGGAACCGATCGATGAAAACTACGCTCATCCGGTTCCGGTCGGCGACGATGCGGTTTTTCTCAACCTCCGTGACGAAGCCGGGGTCTACCGCATCTCCGAAAACGGCGGCGCATTTACCGTTGAAGAGGTGTGGCGCAACAACGCCTTCCGTGGCAACTACTCGATTCCGGTCTACTGGGAGGGTCATCTCTACGGTTACTCTGGAAGC
>CAXMQZ010000095.1:0-4037 GCA_964195975.1 uncultured Polyangiaceae bacterium
GGCCTCGAAACCCTCCAAGCTACTCGAAGATCTGGTTCAAGCGGCTGCGAGTCTTCTTCCGCTACGCCCGGAAACTGCTAGGAGAGCTGGCCGGCTGCGCCTGGCGGGCCTATCTTCCATTTCGAGCAGCGCTCTCAGCGTGCCACTGTTACAGAAGGTGACCTCAGCGTCACCTATGAAGCCCCCCTCTCTCTCAGTCTCGTGGTCCTCGATGTTACCGCCGGAGGTACCCATAGAGATCGGTCGCTTGTGACTTTTCCTGTTCTTATTCGCGTTGCCGGTGGCGACGGCGGAATACACCTCGTCACCGGGAGCGCTCGACCTGGTCAGATAGGGCCCCTGGACTTCCTCTTCGGCATCTCGCGTCGCGCCCAGTGGAGGTGCTCATGTTGGAGGTGATCCGGTAGGTGCCGAGTATCAAAGACTGAGACTAGATTTCAACGCTCAATCACTGACCCCGACCGAGTCCAGATGCACGTGCAGAATCCGTGCGAGCTCCTCCATCCCCTCGGGATCTTTGTGTGAGCGATGAGCCGACGGAACGATCCGCTCGCTTGCCGCCCCATCGAGATGTGAGCTCCAGTAGGGAACGAAACCGTCGGAGCTATCGGGCGTATCGCCCTGCCCCTTGTCCCCAATGACGGAGTGGTAGGTGACATCGGGATCGATCGGTATTTGATCGAGCGCCATGATCAGCGGGTAACCGGGCTGCAGAGTCTGTACGCTATCGGGAAACTTGCCGCGTTCCGCCGCCTTTCCGACGAGCAAATCCTGCTCGGAAGTTGCGACTCGATCGCCCAACTCCTTTAACCCATCGGGTAGCTTGACCAGCGTGGCGCCAAACTTGCCCAGCATGTTGCCCGCCTGTTTGGTTCCACGGTGCGGAACAGAGAAGAAGATCGTCCGTGTCACAAAGGGCAGCGAGTCGAACACCAGAATGGACTCCATAGCCTCCAGGTCCTGGGGTTCGAGGTCTGTGTCTTGGGGTGACTCGGCAAACACCGCGTTCCACAGGACCACCCCGGAGTCACAGATTTGCAACCGAACCAACAGCCCACCCATGCTGTGGCCGACCAGAACGGTCTGATTCAGCAGAGGGTTCTTACCCTCGGGATCGAGACCCTGGATAGTCTCGGTCAGAGCCTGCCGAAGAAAGGTGGCTGAGACTGGAAAGGGTAAGCCGCTAGGATAGGAGAACGCCCAGATCTGATAGCGCTCTCGTAGCTCGGTATCCAGCATCAAGTTGTCGTAGACCCCGTCCCAGGTTTTTTGGCTCGAATTGAGTCCGTGTACCAGTACGAGTGGAATCTTGTCTCTGCGCAGGGGCTCCATAGCATACAGTCCCACCAGCGCCATGAAGCGGCCCGGGTTGCGGGTCGCGGCAAGCCCGGAAACCATATCGGTCTCTTGATGCAGCGTCAGATATTGAGAGCCTAAATCGCTCGCCAGCGGGTATTCGGTGTCGCCGAGAGTAGTGGTGTCGACCTGGCGCGGATCTATCAAGTGGATCGAGGCTTGCCGTGGGGCGTCGGCGGCCTGAGATCCAAAGCTCAGAACCGCGGTCAACGGGTAGTAGTACTCGTAAACCGGAAAAATAGATCCCTCGAAATGCGGCTTCTCGGGAAGATCGCCTCTCCGAACCGCAACAATGGGTGCGCCGAGCCCGGATCGTGTTTCTTCGATGTCTTTCTTGTTTCGCTTCAGGGTCGATGCGCCTAGATATCGGTGAGTCGCTGGACCCCAACCTCCAGTTTCATTTACCCAGTCAAGTTCATACTCGCCAAGGGGCCCTGGGAGGGCCATACTAAACACATCCGAGGACTCAGAGACAATCTGCTCGAAGCTGCCCAGTAACCCTTCGACGGCTTTTACTTGAAGAGCCAGCTCTGAAAGCGCCTTACTGTCGGATGAGCCTAGCGGACCCCGAGCCGCAGCCTGTTCGAGGCTCGCAGAGTATGTTTCCGACGCTGCACGTAGAAAAAGGCCTGCACTCGTCTCAGAAGCCTCGCCATACGCGCCTTGGATGGCTACCTCAGCGATGGCAAGTGCGACCTCTTCAGCGGGTTCTGCTCCAGAGCTGCGAAGACCATCGAGAGCCACAATCGCACTGGTTGGGTCTTTCTTGGCGCGGTCCTTGAGCTTGTTGTCGTCGAGAATTCTGCGAGTCGATTTGCGGAACGAGATCCCCCGAGGCTGCTCGAGCTGCTCGTCACGAGAGACTTCCTGGGCGATCACCAGGACCGGACTGACGGTGAAAAGTGTTAGCAGTAGGAGAATTGATCGGATGGCGGGATTGCGAAGCCTCGAGGCTCGCTTAGCGCGGGACTCTCGGTAGAATTCGGACCAGCTAGCCAATGACATATTGAATCTCATTCCCGTGGTGTTGGTCATTAGAAGATATCCAGCATGTCTGGGATTCAAGACACGGACAAGTTGCCGAATGCGTGCGAACCAAGGCTCCGATAGAATCCGCCAGAGCCTCCACAGGACCTCCAACTTTTGAAAGCTTACCAAGTGTCTGAGCAAGAAGAAGAGCCCCAACAGGTAAAACCGAAGCTCCAGCTGAAACGTCTGTTGGCCCTGGCGCGGCCCGAGCTGCCGCGGCTCAGTGTCGCCACCATTGCTCTCCTGATCACCTCGGGAACCACGCTGATCTATCCTCAGGCTATTCGCTTCATGGTGGATGGCCTGGCAGGAGGAGATGCCCCATTCTCCCTCAATACCGGGGCGGCGGTGTTGGTAGTTCTCTTCCTGGTGCAATCAGCTTTCACGATGCTGCGGATCTGGCTCTTCACTGCCTCTGGTGAGCGGATCGTCGCAAACCTTCGGGTCGACCTCTTCGAGGCAATCGTTGGACAGGACATCGAGTTCTTCGATCACCGACGCACCGGTGAGCTCACCAACAGACTCTCTGTGGACACGGCAGTGCTTCAAAACACAGTGACCGTGAACCTCGCTGCGGGACTGCGCTCCGGGCTGGGAGCAATGGGGGGGGGTAGCTTTCCTTCTCTGGATGAGTCCCCGCATGACCTTTGTGGCGATGGCAATCGTTCCGGTGGGAGCGGTAGCCGCGACCTACTTCGGGCGGGTGATGCGCGGCCTCTCCCGCAAGGTGCAGGACGCCCTCGCAGAGTCCAATGTTGTTGCCGAGGAGACGATCGCAGGGATTCGCACTGTGCGCTCTTTTGCTCGAGAAAGCCATGAAGTGGAACGCTATGAAGAGGCGGTCGACCACTCCTATCGCCTGGCGGCCAGGCGGGCCGTCGCCATCGGCGGATTTAGTAGCTTCATCGGGCTTGTCGGCTACGGTGCCGTGGCACTGGTGGTGTGGTACGGAGGTCGACAGGTGATCAGCGGCGACCTGACCCTGGGTGAGCTCACCGCCTTTCTCCTCTACACTGGGATCGTCGCCGTCTCCATCGGCGCCCTGGCGGGCCTCTACGCTGAATTCATGCGGGCTGTCGGCTCGTCACAGCGCTTCTTCGAACTGCTCGATCAGAAGGGGAAACTGGAGATGAGGGGAGGAGAACCGGTGGGCGAAGTGACCGGCACATTACGCTTCGAAGGAGTCGATTTCTCCTATCCGGCTCGTTCCGACTTCGCTGTCCTGCGGGGTTTTGAGCTCGTCGTGGAGCCGGGTGAGGTGGTCGCCCTGGTCGGCCCCTCGGGTGCGGGAAAGTCGACAGTGGCCAGCCTGATACCGCGCTTCTATGATCCGACGCGGGGCAAAATCACCCTAGACGGGACCGACCTCGTGCGCTTCGACCCGAGATCTCTACGCCAGAAGATCGGAGCGGTCATGCAGGAGCCAGTGCTCTTTGCCGAATCGATCGCCGACAACATCCGCTACGGGCGCCCCGACGCCAGTGAGGAAGACGTACGCCGGGCGGCCCGCGACGCCAATGCGGCGACCTTCATCGAAGCGTTCCCTGAAGGGTACGAAACCCTGGTGGGCGAACGAGGGGTGCGGCTCTCCGGCGGCCAGAAGCAGCGTGTCGCCATCGCCCGGGCGGTTCTGAAAGATCCACGGATTCTCA
>CAXMQZ010000096.1:0-40588 GCA_964195975.1 uncultured Polyangiaceae bacterium
CCGCCTGGTATCTCGCCGCCTTTCAGGGCCGGCTAGATGAAGCCGAGCCCTTCAGCCAGCGGGCGTTGGAGCTCAGCACCGAGTACGAAGGCAGACGAGCACCCGAAGTAACGGAATTTTTGTCGCTTTTCCCTTTTCACCGGGCCTGGATGGACCATGATCTGGATTCGGCTCTGACCGAGCTCGACGTGCTTGGCCGCAAGGCCTCGGAACTGAGAGGAGAAGAACGGACAAATCAGGTTTGGCTCGTGGGTGCCGGATACGCATATCTGGGCATGATCACGAGGGCGGAGGAATTCAACCTGAAGATGGCGACAAGCAGTTATGAGCAGGGTCAGTGGAATCGACGTTCCATGCGAGGTTTGCAGTTGGCAAGACTCGACGAGGATCAGTGGGTCGACGTGCTGGAAGGAAACTTCATCCCGAGCTTGGGAGTCGCCGAGGTAATACGGCTGGCGCTGGCCGGGATGCTGACCGAGGCCCGGGAGCTCCTGGAGTCGCTTGAACCCGTAGAAACGTGGGACGAGCTGGGTCTGGCAAAACGTAGAGCGGCGGAGGGTATGCTGACTCTGGCCGAAGGCAATCCGGTTCTAGCCATCCCCTTGCTGCAAGAAGCAGTCGACGTCTGGAGATATGCCTATCTCGGTGGTAGTTTTTTCCGCACCTGTCAGGCGTTGGCACAGGCCCATGAGCTCAACGGGAGAGTCGAGAATGCATTCGCCGTTCTCGAAGATGCCTCGCAGCAGAGACCGCGAGCGATTTACGGCAAAGGAGGTTGGATCGATATGCGCTTCTATACGGCCGAGCTGCACCGGAAGTACGGCCGCGAGGCCGCGGCGCTGGAAGTGGAAGCGGAGCTGCGGACCTTGTTGCGACTCGCCGATCTGGATACCCGGTGGGCTCGTGAGCTCGAGCGGTTGAGCCAGTCCACCGCGCAACAGGTCACCCCGAAGTAACCCACCACAACTTTTCCTGGCGCATTCGTCCTCGAAATGGCGCATGTAATACCAGGAGGTTCGTGCGAACCGCTCTCATCTCAGAACTGGGAGCTAGAAACGGAATGTTCGTGGTACTCGTCGACGGCAAGAAAACAGGAATCTGGGGCTTGGGACTGAGAGGGACGCATAGTCTGCTTTCAATATCTGGAGGGTTTGCGATAGGCTGGCGCTACCCGATCAACCAAGCAGTAGGAACTGAGTAGCAGGTGGGTGTCGTAGGGGAGGGCTTCCGCCGATACCCCGAGAGGAGACCATGGAGGTCGAATGCCATGAAGACTGGTAGTCGGTTTCGAAAGTGGTGGATCCGAAGTTGGTGTGTCAGCCTTTTGTCGCTGGTTGCAGTGGCCGGATCTCTTTCCGCCCAGCAGGGTGTCGGAGCTCTCTACGGCACTGTGACCGAGACTGGAGGCAGCGCCTTGCCTGGGGTCACCCTGACCCTGAGGGGGTACGGCGAGCTCAAGATCCAGACCACCGATGACCTCGGGCAGTTTCGCTTTCTCGGTTTGGATCCGGGAACCTGGTCCTTGGAGACCAAGCTCGACGGATTCTCGACGGTCGACTACACGACAATCAAAATCGAAGCCTCGCGCAGTACCACGCTTGCGGTTGAGCTCACGGCGGCAATCGAAGAGGTCATCACCGTGACCGCAGAAACTCCCCTGCTCGACGAACGCAAGCTCTCAACCGGCACGACAATACGACGGGTCGAGCTCGACAAGTTGCCCATAGCGCGCGATCCCTGGGCCGTTCTGACCCAATCGGCAGGTGTCTTGATTGGCAGGATCGATGTCGGCGGAGCCAGCAGCGCTCGCCAACCGGTGTTTCGAGGCCTCGCCGCTTCTTCACTTCAAAACGACTACCTGCTCGATGGCATGCAGATCACCGACGACGGGCAGTCGCCGACCTACTACGACTTCGACCAGTTCGAGGAGCTCCAGGTGCTGACCGGTGGCAACGACGTCACCAAAAATAGCAGTGGAATCTCGATCAGTCTCGTCACCAAACGGGGTTCGAACGAAATGCGGGGATCGGGCCGCTTTCTATTAACCAACGGAGATGGCTATTTTGGGGTGCTCGAGCAGGCCGACCCCGGCTTCGACCCCGACGATCTCGGCCCCGGGCAGGAAAACTTCGTCGGCGATACGATCGATCGCCTGCAGGACTATGGCTTCGAGGCGGGTGGACCCGCCTGGCGAGATCATGTCTGGCTATGGGGGGCGTGGAGTCAGAAAGACTTCAACACGGTCGCCGGCAATGCCGAACCCGAGCTGTTCATCCTCGAAAACGCGGTGATCAAAGTCAACGCCCAGTTATCCGCAGCCAACACGTTTGTGGCCTCTCACAATGTCGGCGACAAACGGGGTTTTGGTCGTGGCGCGGGTACCTTCAAAGACCCGTCGTCCACGTGGAACCAACGCGGACAGACCGGCATCACCAAGATCGAAGACAGTCATATCTTTGGCTCGAGCTTCTTTCTGACTGGAAGCTACGGGTACATCGATGGTGGCTTCGACCTCACCGCGCAGGGTGGTGCCGGTCCGGATCAGCCTCCGACACCCGCTCCTGGCGGTGAGATGAATTTCGACGCCAATGGCTTTCTGACCAACAACGCTAGCTTTGATGTTTCATCGCCGCAGGAGGAGCTCAAGATCGACGGCTCCTACTTTCTCAACACCGGTGGTCTCAGCCACGAGCTCAGGTTTGGCGGACGGCTCCGAGAGACGAGGAAAGGGGGCCTATTCTCCTATCCGGGTCGCAATCTGGTGCATTACGCTGGCAATCTGGTCGGCGTACAGGACCCCGGCCTGCTGGCAGCTTTCGGCTTGCCACCCGAGCGGTTCAAGGATGCCCACCTGGTCTATGCCTACCGAGTCGGAGATGCTCCAACCCAGGTCAACAGCAGAGCGGTCTGGATCCAGGACACCATCACCTGGAGCCGATGGACCGTCAATGCCGGATTGCGCTACGACCTCCAAGATGGCGAGAATCTTCCTTCCACCGTAGGTGCCAATGGTGGATTCCCCGAGCTGATGCCGGGGTTCGACTTTCCAGGCAACGATGCCGCTGGATTCTCATGGCAAACTTTTGCACCGCGAATCGGTGTCACCTATGCGCTTGGTGAGGAGCGCAAGACCCTTCTGCGTGGCAGCCTGTCGCAGTTCCCCGACGCTCTCGACCACGGCGTGATCGGCCGGACCAACCCTCTGACCGGGCAGTTGGCCTCGATCCTTTTTCTGGATGAACCGGACGGGTTTACGGGCTTCTACGATGAGGGTGAGACCTTTGCGGTACTGGGCGGTCTGTTTGGATTTGATCCTGACAATCCGACCGCGGTGTCGACGACCGATTCTACCGATCCCGATCTAGACCCTGGTCTTCTGACCGAGCTCGTGCTGGGTGTGGAGCACGCATTCTTACCCGAGTTTGTGGCCGCTCTGAGCTTTACGTGGCGCAAGAATGATCGGGTCTCCGACAGACAGCCCCTGTTTAGGGATCGGACCACCGGCGAGATCAGGACGGCGGGCGCCGATGAGTATCTATTCGACGGCAGGCTCGTCGGCGAGCTGCCCGATGGGAGTCTGTACGCCTGGGACACCTTCGCAGTCAACCCGAATCTAGCCCCTGTCGGTAGCACCTTCCTGACCAACGGTGACCGCACCACTGAGTCCACTTCGGCGGCCATTACGCTTACAAAGCGTCTGTCGAACCGCTGGATGGCGCGTGGTTTTGTCAACTACATCTTCAAGGAAGAGTGGAATGTTCCCTCGAGTTATTTCGATAACAATGATCCCAACCGGACAGGGGCCAATGTGATCGACGGTCAACCGTTCACCGAGTCGGGGTATGTATCGAGCTGGCAGTGGAATCTGAATGGGATGTATCAGGTGGCCGCGGAGAGGTGGTGGGGGTTCAATGTGGCCGGAAACTTGACGGGACGCCAAGGCTATCCAATTCGGTATTTTCGGCGCACGCGCGGCTCCGACGGTATCGATCGATTTATCATGGTTGTCGAGGACTCGACTGATTTTCGCAAGGACGATGTCTTTGTCACCGATCTGCGCCTCGAGAAAGAGTTTGCGGCTTCCGGGAACACCAGCCTGACCTTCAGCATCGACGGCTTCAACATCTTCAACAAGGGCTATGTCCTGGGGATCAACACAAATCTCGGTTCAGGGTCGGCGAACTGGGTGACCAACACTCTGTCACCGCGGATCTACCGCCTTGGTGTGCGAGTCAATTGGCGGTAGGCGATCGAGTAACCTCCGAGGCGAGGCGGGTCAGGACAACGCGTCGAGAAGCCGGTCGATATCTGCCTCGGTATTGAACACTGATACGGACACCCGCATCCGCTTCTCGGCCGGTACCACGGTGACGACAATGTTCTCAGCTTCCAGTTTCCGGATGACCTTGTCCGGGTCGGCCACGCGAAACGCCGCTATTGGGGTCCGAGTACCAACTGGGGTCATCGAAGGATAGCCGACACCTGGCAGCTCGGTCTGCAGACGACTCATGAGGCGCTGGGCATGCGCCGAGATGTTCTCTACCCCGAGTGCGGAGATGTAGCTGACACTCTCGAGCGCGGTTGCCGCTAGCGGCTCGGAGATATTTCCTGTCTCGTACCGTGCAGCGCCTGGCAGACGTTCCCAGGTCAACTTCTCGCGATCGAAATCGACGACTTGTCGGTGACCCCATCGTGTCGTCGGCACCACCGATTCCTGTAGATCACGCCGCACGTACAGCAACCCAAATCCGCGCTCCGCCATCAGCCATTTGTAGGTCGAGGCCGCCGCGAAGTCGATCCCCATCTTCTTCATGTCCAGCGGCACGGCTCCGACCGCTTGGATCATGTCGGCATACAGATAGGCACCCCGGTCGTGAGCCAGATCGCTGATCGCCTTGACGTCGTGCATGTAGCCGTTGATATTCGAAACAAGTGCCATCGATACGAGGCGTGTATTTCGATCGATGGCGCTGTCCATAGCATCGAGCGGGATAGCCCCGTTGCGCTGTTTGACGACACGAAGCTCGAGCCCGCGTGCCTCCAGTGTCTTGTACATAAACAGCGAGGTCGTGAAGTGCAGATCATCGACCACCACATTGCCTCCGCGACGAGGCAGTTCCATCCCGGCGATGACGATGTTCTCGCCGTCGGAGGTGCTCTGCACAAAGGCGATTTCGTCGGCCGTGGCATTGACCATCTCGCCGAACTGCGTCTTCAGATCCGCCTGATCGTCCCGGCTGAAGTATCGGCGGTCCTCGCCTGGGCCGTACACTTCGTAGTGCAGGTGTCGCTCCATGGCGCGGAGCATCGGTAGACCCAACGGATGCTGAGCGGCCGAGTTGAGATAGGTCGACGATGCGGCTCGGGGGAAATCGGCGCGAACTCCGGCTCCCAGGGACGCTGCGGAGCGGGCCGATGTTTTTGGGGCAGCTGCGGAGCCCGTTGCCCATGGGGCGGCTGAGGCTACGGCGGCCGTACTCAACAAGAACTGTCGTCGATCAACAGACATGCGGACTCTCCTCGGAATTATTGAACCAGGGGTATGGCTCTACGCTACCGCGCATCACCACGATCCCGGGGTACGCCTCAGTACCCTAGCCCCGGAATCGTGATCTCGAAGCCTTCGTCCTCCTTGGCCTCTTGGACCATAGCGCGCACATCGGCCAACAGCTGCCGGGCGTCGAAGATGATGCCGTCTTTGATGGTGTATTTCACCGAGCCGACCCGCGCGAGCTCGTTGTTCTCACTCAGTTTTAATGCTCCGATGCCATAGAGCACCTTGAAGTTTGCGAGCGGGTTCTCGTCGACCACTACGAGATCTGCCAGCTTGCCAGGCTCGACCGAGCCGATCTCATCCGCCATACCCAGTCCTTCTGCACCCATCAGAGTTGCCGAACGCACGACCTCGAGTGGATGAAACCCAGCCTCGCGCAGCAGCTCCATCTCACGCACAAAAGAGAAGCCGTAGAGGTTGAACGAATATCCTGAATCGGTGCCCACAGCGACCCGGCCACCACGGTTCTTGAACTCGTTGATGAAGGTCATCCAGAGGTGATAGTTCTCGCGCCATGCGACCTCTTCTTCGGTGCCCCAATAAAACCAGTATGAAGCGTGGGCTTCCCGGTCGGGGAGATAGAACCGCCAGAGGGCGGGGAGGGTGTGTTTCTCGTGCCACTCGGCCCGCATCATTCGAGAGAGATCACGCGTCGCCTCGTAGGCATGGAACGTCGGAACGATGGTGAAGTCGAGCTCTATGAGCTCGTTCATCACATTGTTCCAAGTATCGCTGTTGGGCGGGGCCGCCTGCTTCCAGAGACGCCCGGCCTCGCCAAATCGATCCTGTTCGTTGTTGTAGTTGTAGGCTGCAGGATAGGCTTGGCTCACGCGGTCAGTGAACATCGCCTCGGGTAGGCCGTACCAGTGCTGCATCGAGGTCAGACCCATCCGAGCTGAGTCGAGCGCGTTCTGCCCGACCACCTTGAGCTGCGCATGGTGACAGGTGGTGTAGAGCCCGAGCTGGTTGGCTTCGTCGATGGTTGCCTGCATGAGGTCGGGCCGGAGGCCAAACAGCTTGATACCGTCCGCGCCTCTGGCTGCCACACTTTGTACCCAGGCCCGAGCCTCACCCGGTGCGGTGATCGGTTCATCGTGGTCTTGACCGAAACTCGAATAGGCTTCGAGCCGAGGCGCCGTGATCTCGTTGGCTGCGCTGCGGCGCTTGTGGTCGAGGGTCCAGTCCAGACCATTACCACTCCCCGGGTCCATGCTGGTGGTGATGCCGTGCGCCATCCAGAGCTTGAGCACATACTCGGCCGGTGTTGACCGGATCGATCCGCCCAGGTGGCCATGGAGATCGACAAAACCCGGCAGCACATAGTGTCCTTCGAGGTCGAGCTCCCGAGCGCTCTGCTCTGCTTCAGGCCGTCCCTCCGGGTCGATCGGGACTCCCGGCACGCCAACACTCTCGATCCGCTCGATCTTGTTGCCGGCAATGACTATGTCGACCGGCCCGCGTGCCGGAGCACCGGTTCCATCGATCAGGGTCACACCGCGCAGGATGAGCCGATCATAGGGACCCTCGCCCTCAGATCTGGCCGGGGCTCGCGGTGCTTCGGCGAGCTCTTCTGTAGCCCAGGTCGGGGCGCTCAATACCAGAGCGATACTCAGGAAAAGCCAGCTCAGATTTTGGATCTTCATCAGGGTCTCCTCTCGCAATCGACGGTTTGTCGAAATTCAGAGAGAGGATACAGCAGTTGTGGAGGCGGTTAGACAGTGTCACCGCCATCGTCAGAGCCTGAATCAGACGGATGTCGCGTAGCGATAGATCTCTTGCCCTCGCTGCAAATGTCGGCTTGGTGTTTTTCCTCAAATGCGAGGCCTACCCCATGGGGTGTGACATCCGATCCGGTACTTGCGAAAATAGAGTTGTAGGACGCGCAATTCGAGGCGGGTTGAGTAAGATCCCGATCTGGTGCACACATGATCGACAAGACAGTAGGCTCGGCTGCAGAGGCGGTGGCGGGCATCGACGACGGTGCCGTGGTGATGATCGGTGGGTTTGGCGAGGTCGGTAGCCCGATCGAGCTTATCCATGCGCTGATCGACCAGGGCGCCAAGGACCTCACGGCAATCAACAACAACACCGGCAATGGCGAAGTCGGTCTGGCCGCGCTGATCGGCAACGGTCAGGTTCGAAAGATGATCTGTTCCTACCCACGCTCGAGTCATTCAAAGCTCTTTCCCGAGCTCTTCCGAGCCGGGAAGATCGAGCTGGATTTGGTGCCGCAGGGCACACTCGCCGAGCGCATTCGCGCCGGCGGCGCCGGGATTCCTGCCTTCTACACCCCGAGCTCCCTGGGAACCCCTCTCGCCGAAGCCAAGGAGATTCGTGAGTTTGATGGCCGACCCTATGTCATGGAGCCTTGGCTGAAGGCGGATTTTGCCTTGGTGAAGTGCGAGACTGCCGATCGCATGGGAAATCTCGTCTACAACAAGACCGCTCGCAACTTCAGTCCGCTGATGTGCATGGCGGCAAAGACGACGATCGTACAGGCACGGCACATCGTCGAACCGGGAGAGATTGACCCGGAGCATGTGATCACTCCGGGCATCTTTGTCGACCGGATCGTGGAGATCGGCGAGCCGTTGCAGGAATCGCTGCTCATTGCTGAGGGGAGGCGCTACCCATGACGTTACCTGAGAATGGGGAAGCTCGAGTCGCGGTTGGATGGAGCCGGGAAGAGATGGCGGCCCGGGCAGCCGAAGATATCCCGGACGGTTCCTATGTAAATCTGGGGATCGGAATTCCGGAGATGGTGGCGAAGTTTGTTCCGGCGGGCCGGGAGTTCATCTACCACACCGAGAATGGTCTGCTGGGGATGGGGCCGCCACCGGCTCCGGGCTCGGAAGATCCCGAGCTGATCAACGCGGGCAAGAGGGCGGTCACTACCGTGCCTGGCGCTTGCTTTTTTCATCATGCCGACAGCTTTGCCATGATCCGTGGCGGGCATATCGATGTTTGTGTGCTTGGGGCAATGCAGGTCTCGGCCACGGGCGATCTAGCCAACTGGTCAACCGGTGCTCCCGGAGCGATCCCAGCGGTGGGCGGTGCGATGGATCTTGTCGCTGGCGTCGACACCATCTTCGTCATCACGCAACATGTCACCAAGACCGGCGAGCCAAAAATTGTCGAGCACTGCACCTATCCGCTCACCGGCCAGGGTGTGGTCTCACGCATCTTTACCAATCTGGCTGTAATCGACGTGACTCCAGAAGGGCTCGCTCTTGTGGAGTTGGGTCCAGGTATCACCCTGGAGGAGGTGCGCGAGAAGACCGGTGCGCCTCTCCGGGCTTCGAGTTGAGGGAGATTTACATGAGCACCCGAAGCGCAGAGCTATTCCAACAGGCGCAGCAGATTCTGGCCGGTGGTGTGAGTCGCAACACCCTGCTGCGTGAACCACATCCGATTTATGCCGAGACCGCCAGCGGCTGTCGAGTGATCGATGTCGATGGTGTCGAGCGAATCGATTTCGCCAATAACATGGCTTCATTGATCCACGGTCATGCTTTTCCACCCATGGTAGAGGCGGTTACGGCTCAGTTGAGGCGAGGCACCGCCTTTACCCTGGCGACTGAGATCGAGGTCCAGTACGCCAGACAGCTGTGCAATCGCTCGTCATGCTTTGAGAAGATTCGGTTCTCGAACTCCGGAACCGAGGCGGTCATGGCAGCGCTCAAAGCGTCACGTGCCTTCACTGGCCGATCCAGGTTCGCAAAAGTCGAAGGCACCTATCACGGATCCTACGACTACGCCGAGGTCAGCCAGGCGCCGACACCCGAGACTTGGGGGCCGGCTGAGAGGCCAGCTTCTGTGCCACTGGCAGTAGGCACGCCTGGGGGTGTTCTGGAGGACGTAGTGGTGATTCCGTTCAACGACCAGAAAGCTGCCATGGCGATCCTGGATGAGCATCGTGACGAAATCGCCTGCGTGCTGTTGGACTTGATGCCGCACCGGCTGGGTCTGGTTCCGGCAGCGGAATCCTTTGTTCAAGCCATCCGCGATTGGACTCGCGACAACGGCGCACTTCTTGTGTTCGACGAGGTGATCACCTTCCGTACGGAGGTGGACGGGATGCGGGCACGATATGACGTGCTTCCCGATCTAACGGCGATGGGAAAGATCATCGGGGGTGGCTTTCCGGTGGGTGCACTTGCTGGGCGGGATGAAGTGATGGCGGTGTTTGCTGCTTCAGACGGCGTACCGCCAAAGCTTCTTCATTCGGGCACTTTTTCTGCCAATCCGATCACGATGACAGCTGGTTCAATAGCAATGAAACACTTTGATGCCGAAGCGGTTGATCGTCTCAACCGTCTCGGGCGTTTGACGCGAAGCAAGATCGGAGAAGCAATCGCGGTAGCCGGCGTGCCTGCGTCTGTCACTGGCGCCGGCTCGTTGTTTCGTATTCACATGCGATCAGAGCCGCCTCGGGACTATCGCTCCGGCTTTCCGACAGCCGAGGAAAAGACAGCATTAAAACTGTTTATCGACGGGCTCTACGACGAAGGCATCGTGTTGATTCACACCGGCGCGGGTGTCTTGTCGACTCCGATGACCGAAGCAGAGATCGACCGACTTGCGGAGGCTGTCCTGACAAGTCTTCTGGGCGTCAAGGCACCTTTGCTGGAGTTGCCGAAGGGCTAGGACGTCCCGACGAGCCCATAGAAGAAGTCGTGAGCTCGAACGTTAGGGGATCAGGACGACCTTGCCACGGATTTGGCGCTGATCCATCAGCTTGTGCGCCTCGGCCGCCTCCGCCAAGGGGAAAGTCTGCTGAACGCTGGCCTGCAACTTTCCTTCACCGATCAGGCGAAAAACGGTTGCGATGACACTCTTGGGCGCACCGTGGGTCCCGAACATCGCGATCTGTTTGCGGAAGAAGGTGATGACATCCAGATGTACTTGCTCGCCGGCATGCGCCCCGCAGGTGACCAGCCGACCTCCGACTGCGAGAGCCTCCAAGCTTTGGAGCAGAATATCTCCGCCGACGGACTCGATGACGACATCGACACCCCGACCGCCGGTCAGATCGAGAACGCGAGCTGTCAAACTCTGTTCCGAATAGTTGATGGTTTCATCGGCACCCAGATCGCGCGCCAGAGCCAACTTCTCTTCCGAGCCGGCCGAGCCAATCACACGGCAGCCAGCCAGCTTGGCGATCTGCACTGCTGAGGTGCCAATGCCACCGGCTGCGCCGTTGACCAAGACCGACTCGCCCGGCTCGAGCTTTGCTTGAACGATTGCCATCTCCCACGCCGTGGCAGTGGTGACTTGAGCGGCAGCTGCTTGGTCGTACGAGAGGTTGTCGGGTAGCGGAACGAGATTGTTCTCAGGGACCTTTACATACTCGGCGTAGGCGCCCCAACTGGTGACGCCCAGCACACCTCCGTTGGCACATAGATTGTCGAACCCGGCGGTGCAGTAGCTACACGTTCCATCACTCAACATGAAGGTCGGAGCCACTCGATCGCCTTTTTGGAACGATCGGACGCCCTCTCCCGCTTCCTCGATCTCGCCGGCAGCTTCCAGGCCGAGGATGTGCGGCATCTGATGCTCCATGCCCGACAGTCCCTCGCGGATATCGTGATCGAAGTGGTTGAGGCCAGCTGCTCGAACCCTGACCAGCACCTCGCCCGGACCCACCTTAGGTGTGTCGATCTCTTCGTATCGAAGAACCTCGGGTCCTCCGTGTCCGTGAATGACAATTGCTTTCATCAGATTCCCCCAAAGCGGGCTATGGTGTCGTCTCTATCCGTGAATCAGGAGGCAAGCAGGGCCAGATCGTTCCACACCAACCAGTGCGTCACCCTGCCTGCGTTGTCGAAAAAGAACTGATCCGTGTAACGGGTTCCGTCCATCGATCGACCGTCCTTGAATCGACCCTGTAATGTACCGCTGACCACTGCGGCATGCTCATCCACCACCCATCTGTCGTAGGTCTTTGTCGGACAGCCATCGAAGGCCTCATCGACCAGATCGAAGAGCTCGTCCACACCGGTGTGCCCTGAGGTGCTGAAGCCTGGAAAGATGATTTGGCATTCGTCGCTCATATGGGTCTTGAGCTTGTTCCGGTCTCCGGCGACAAGGGCGACCAGCAGGTCGAGCACCGTTTGTTTCTTTGACGATTGGTTCATGGCACAGCTCTCTTCGGTTCGTTGTCAGCCCGCCGACCGGATCGTACACTTGTTCGGTCTCCTTACCTACCCAAAGGGATAGGTTCGAGGCGAGAGTCCTGCGATAAGTTGTTCTGTGATCCATCGATGTAGGCCGGTTTGGTTGTCTTTCGATACAGGAAGGCATAGGTCGGATCTGCGAGCGGCAAAATACACCTATGCAAGCAATCCAAGGTGCTTACGGTTACCAGCTGACAACGCCGGGAAAGGCTCTGCAAAGAGTCGATCTGCCACCGCTCGAGCCCGGTCCGGACGGGGTCGTGGTGGAGGTGGTCGGTTGCGGGGTCTGTCACACCGACATCGGTTTCGCCGTAGATGGTGTGCCCACGAGGCACTCTCTACCGCTGATCCTGGGTCATGAGATCTCGGGTCGTGTAGTCGCTGCCGGCGATGAGGTCGGCGACTGGCTGGGCAAGGCCGTTATCGTACCGGCGGTGATCCCCTGTGGTAGCTGTCCAGCTTGTGAAGCCAACCGACCGACTATCTGCCGCAACCAATTCATGCCCGGCAACCATGGCCACGGTGGCTTTGCCACCCATGTCCTGGTGCCGGCGAACGGTCTCTGTGAAGTGCCCGAGACGCTACCATCCGGAGTCAGCCTGGAGATGCTTTCGGTCGTAGCCGACGCGGTCACCACACCCTTGGAAGCGATTCGGCGTGCGAAGCTGAGCGCCGATGATCTGGCGATCTTCGTGGGCGTGGGTGGAGTTGGCGGCTTTGGAGTACAGATTGCGTCCGCCCTCGGTGCTGCGGTCGTGGCGATCGATGTTGCTGGCAGCAGGCTCGAGCTTGCCGCTCAACATGGCGCGGATCTCGTGATTGATCCTTCATCTGTAGAGCCCAAGGAGCTCAAGCAAGTCGTCCGCGCCTTTGCCAAGCAGTGTGGACGCAAGGGGATCGGCCGCAAGATCTTCGAGACCAGTGGTACCCCGGCGGGCCAGAAGACGGCGTTTTCTCTGCTCGATCCGGGTGCGCATCTGGCCGTGGTGGGCTATTCGCCGGCCAAGCTCGAACTCAGACTGTCGAATCTGATGGCGTTCGACGCTACCGCCCAGGGCAACTGGGGTAGCTCACCCGAGCGCTACCCAGAGGCACTGGAGCTGATACTGGCGGGTAAGATCGCCCTCGAGCCCTTTGTCGAAATGCATCCGTTGGATGAAGCACCAGCCGTTATCCAGGCGGTGGCTGAGCACCGTATTAGTCGTCGCGCTATCTTGGTGCCCCCGAGCTGATAGTTCTAAAGCAGATAAGGAGTGTCTGTGCACGACCACAATCTCATCGACTCGTTTTCACCCAAGCAGATCCTCTATCAGGAGCGTCCTGTCCACGATCGCTCGGGTAATGCTGTTGCCGGACTTCATGTGGTCTGGATCACCCTGAACAACCCAGGCGAGCTCAATAGCTATACCACCGACACCGTCAAGGAGGTCATCCTTGCTTTCCGTCAGGCGAGCAACGATCGGGCTGGCGTGGCCGTCGTCTTCACCGGTGCAGGCGATCGCGCCTTCTGTACTGGTGGGAATACCAGGGAGTACGCCGAAGTCTACGCCGGCAATCCGGGTGAGTACCGCCAATACATGCGCCTGTTCAACGACATGGTGTCGGGGATCCTGCATTGTGACAAGCCGGTCATTTGTCGCGTCAACGGAATGCGCGTCGGTGGAGGCCAGGAGATTGGCATGGCTTGCGACTTTTCGATCGCCAGCGACCTGGCGGTCTTCTCGCAGGCCGGACCGAAGCATGGCTCGGCGCCCGATGGTGGATCGACCGACTTCTTGCCGTTGTTTGTCGGTATCGAGGCGGCCATGTACAGCGGCACGCTCTGCGAGCCCTGGAGCGCCCATCGCTTCTATCACCTGGGCGGTCTGACCGATCTGACCCCAGCCTTGAAGGTCGATGACGTCTGGGTGCCCAATCCGTTGGCCGTGACGGACCGCATGCTCGACGAGTATGGGCGTGTCGTGATGGGCGATTGGAAGACCGGTGAAGCCCGAACGGAGGGCAAGGCGATCCTAGGCCGGGGCACCATCGATTTGTCCGAGCTCGATGCCAGCGTGGACAGAACGTGCACCCAGCTTCTCTACACCATGCCCGACTGTCTCACCAAGACGATCGAAAGTGTGCGCAAGCACAAGCTCGAGCATTGGAACCGCAATCGTGAGACCAATCGCGCCTGGCTGGCCCTCAACATGATGACCGAAGCCAATGCCGGATTCCGAGCCTTTCACTACGGCACCAAGGAATCGGGTCGGGAGGCCGATTTCATCAAGCTTCGTCAACGTCTGGCCGAAGGGGCGCAATGGGGTGAAGAGCTGATTCGCGAGGTGGCGCCGTGGATACCGTTGCCGACAAGAGGAGAGACCGAATGAACCCCGATCTCGCTCTGCTGGTCGAGCGGTCCCAGGCTCTCTACGAGGACCTGGATCTGGCGGTTGTGCGTGACTGGAAGCAGGCCGAGCCGGGCCGACACGCGATCGGTTTTATGCCGATCTATGTGCCTCGCGAGATCATTCATGCCGCCGAGATGCTGCCGGTTGGCATTGTGGGAGCCGGCGACCGACTCGAGATCATCCGCGGCGATGCCTATTTTCAGAGCTATATCTGCCACATTCCTCGCAGCACCATCGAGCTGGCCCTGACCAAACGGCTCGAGGTTCTCGACGGCATGCTGTTTCCCTCCATCTGCGACGTCATCCGCAATCTCTCTGGGATGTGGCAGATGCTCTTCCCCGAAAAATACGTTCGCTATATCGATCTACCGCAGAATTTCGATCCGCAGGTGGGTGGCACCTTTTGGCGGCGAGAGCTGGAAGCCTTGCGTGACGATCTGGTTCGTCTAGGGGGCCGCCCAATCGACGATGAGCAACTGCGCCGCAGCATTGCGGTCTACAACGAGAATCGCCGCGTGATCCACCAGCTCTATTTGGAGCGGAGTCGGCGGCCCTGGCTCTTCCCGACCGCCGAAGTGTTTCTGTTTCTGCGCGCCGGTAACGTCCTGCCGCCGGAGGAGCACACCGAGATGCTGCGTCGATACCTCGAGCTGGCACCATTGGAAGAAGACCGTCGCGAGCAGGATATGAGCCGGGTCGTGCTGGTGGGGATGTTTTGTGAGCAGCCGCCCTTGGGGTTGCTGTTGACACTGGAGCGGGCCGGTTGCTGGATCGTCGATGACGATCTCATGCTGGGGCTGCGGTGGTTTGGCGACGACATCCCCGAAGATGGGGATCCGATGGAGAACCTGGTGCTCTCGTATCTCCAGGAGGGCGCGCGTACCGCCTCGGTCTATCAACCGGAAGGCCGCAGGGGTCGATGGCTGGTGGAGTCGGTGCACGCCAACTCCGCCGAGGGGGTCATCTTTTGTGCCCCCAGTTTCTGCGACCCGGCGCTGTTGGAGCAGCCCATGCTGGTCGAGGCGCTCGACCGCGACGGCATACCGCATACCCAGTTCAAATACTCTGAGAACACCGGCCAGTTTGCGGTCATACGCGAGCAGGCGGGCACCTTCTCCGATTCGATACGACTATGGAGCGAAGCGTGAGCACTGAACAGAGCACTGAACACCTCGAGGGCAACGGCGATGTCGTCAAAGAGCGCAGCATGAAGCTGCAAAAGGAGATGATCGCCGATCACTACGACGCTCTGGCGCGAGCCAAGGACGAGGGTCAAAAGGTCGTCTATACCTTTGTCCCAGGCAACCTTACCGAGCTGATGCGCTCTTTCGACCTACTACCGCTTCTGCCCGAGATCAACGCCCTCCAGTCCGGGATGCGCAAACTCTCCGGCGGGTACATCTCCGAGGCTGAGAAGCACGGTCACAGCGAAGATGTCTGCACCTACGTCAAATGCGACATCGGGATGCTCAAAAAGGGCAACATCGGACCTACCGGAAAGCCGCTACCCGAGCCCGATCTTCTCTTGCTCTCCTATACGGGCTGTTTCACCTTCATGAAGTGGTTTGAATTGCTACGTCAAGAATACGACTGTCCCGTAGCCATGCTCCACGTGCCCTACCAGGCCGAGGGTCAGGTTCACGACCACTACCGCGAATATATCGTCAAGCAACTGACAGAAGATGTGATTCCAAAGATGGAAGAGGTCACGGGAAAGAGCTACGACGAGGAGCGTCTGCGGTCGAGTCTCGAGCTCTCCGCCCAGGCGGAAGACGATCTGGTTTGGGTGCTCGAGAGTGCCAAGAACGTACCCTCGCCCATCGATGCCTACTTTGGGGGTGTTTACTACATCGGGCCGATGTTTACGGCGTTTCGGGGCACCCAGGAGGGAGTCGAGTACTATCGCACCTTGCGCGCTGAGATCGAAGCGCGGGTGGAAAACGGCTTGGGTCCGATTACCCCCGATGGCGAGATGACGGAGGAACGCTATCGGCTGGTTCTCGAAGGACCGCCCAACTGGACCAGCTTCCGAGAATTCTGGAAGATGTTCTACGAGGAGGGGGCCGTGGTGGTAGCCAGCAGCTACACAAAGGTCGGCGGGCTCTACGACCGGGGGTTCCGTCACGACCCCGCCCATCCGCTCGAGACCCTGGCCGACTACTGTCTGGGTTGCTACACGAATCTCAGTCTGCCGGCCAGAGTGGCTCTGCTCGAAGACTACGTGCGCGACTACGGTGCCGATGGTTTCATGATCAACAGCGTCAAGAGCTGCAACTCCTTTAGTGCTGGGCAGCTGCTGATGTTGCGCCAACTCGAAGAGCGTACTGGAGTACCGGGCGGGTTTATCGAGAGCGACCTCGTCGACCCGCGGTACTTTTCCGCTGCGAATATCAAGAATCGAATCGAGAGCTATCTCCAGATGCTGGAACAAAAGAGGCTGGCATCATGAAGGTTTTCATCGGCATCGATCTGGGTTCCACAACCACAAAGGCTGTGATCCTCGACAGCGACTCCGAAGTCGTCGGACGAGGCATCACCAACAGCCGCAGCAACTACGACGTGGCCAGTCAGATTGCGCGCCAGGAGGCCTTCGTCCAGGCTCGATTCAACCTCACCCGCAACGCCATCCTTCGAAACTCCGAGCTGGTTGGTGTGGAAGAGCTGTTTCTTCCCCTTCTCGAGCGCAAGTTTCGTCTGGCGCATCACCTGGAGGAGCTGGAGCGCCTCGGCGAGGAGCTCCACGCCGCCGCCGAGGGTCCACGTCACAGCAGCTACCGAGGGGAGCTGGACGGCTTGCTCGATGAGATCGTCGACACCATGCGTCAACAGGCCAAGAAGCACTTTGGTGCCCTGGCGGTGCGAAAGAGCGAGTTCTTTCGCGACCTGGCGGCTGCCGACTATATGGAGCAGGCGGAAGCGCGGGCCGATCCCAAGGGGATCACTTTCGAGATCTTGAGCAGCCTTTTCGATCAGGCGATCCTCCCAGTAGAAAACGCTACGAGCGCCGAGGCGCTGGGCAAGCTCATCGGCGAGGCTCTGGACGAAGCTCTGAAAGCCTCGCAATCGACGATGAAGGCTCGAGCCGGCCCGCTTCAAGCCGCGGTCGATGAGGCCCGCGCCATCGAGCTCGAGGAAGTGACCACGGTTGGCACCGGCTACGGTCGTCAGCGCCTGCCTTTCCCCAAGGAGAACATTCGCAGCGAGATTCTCTGTCATGGTCTCGGCGCCCACACCATGTTTCCCTCGACACGGACCGTGCTCGACATCGGTGGTCAGGACACCAAGGCCATCCAGATCGATGAGAATGGCATCGTGACCAGCTTCCAGATGAACGATCGTTGCGCCGCCGGTTGTGGGCGCTATCTCGGGTATATCGCCGACGAGATGAATATGGGCGTTCATGAGCTAGGTCCGCTGGCTCAGAAAAGTACATGCGCAGTCAAGATCAACAGCACCTGTACCGTATTCGCCGGCGCGGAGCTTCGCGAGCGTTTGTCCCTGGGTCAAAGGCGTGAGGACATTCTGGCCGGTCTACACCGCGCCATCATCCTGCGGGCGATGTCTTTGCTGGCTCGCTCCGGCGGGGTGGATGACGAGTTCACCTTTACCGGCGGGGTGGCCCGGAATCCGGCGGCGGTCAATGCTCTCGAGGCCCTGGTCAGCGAGAACTATGGTGAAAAGACCATCAACATCTCGGCCGCATCTATTTATACAGGGGCCCTGGGGGCGGCGTTGTTCGCCTATCGCAGGGTTGCGGAGGCAGCATGAGCAACGAGAAGCTGATCACAGCAGGTATGGATGTCGGCTCGAGTGCGGTAAAGACCGTGATCATGCATATGCCGGGCGACGGTGAGCCGAGGGTCCTGGCCTTGCGCACCGATCGCATCCGTCGCCGCGACCTTCGTGTGGTGATCGACGAGGGCTACATCATGGCTCTGGAGGAAGCAGCTGTCGACGCCAAGGACGTCGCCTATGTAGCCAGCACCGGTGAGGGCGAGCTGGTCGAGTTTAGACGGGGTCATTTCTATGGCATGACCACGCATGCCCGAGGTGCAATCTTTCTCGTCCCCGAGGTTCGAGCGGTCCTGGATGTGGGTGCGCTGCATGCTCGGGCGATGCGCATCGACGACAAGAGCCGCGTGCTCGGCTACCGCATGACCAGTCAGTGTGCCTCGGGCTCGGGGCAGTTTCTCGAGAATATTGCCCGCTATCTGGGTGTGGCGTTGGAAGAGGTTGGTGGTCTGTCCACGCAAGCCAATGCTCCCGAGCAGGTGAGCAGCATCTGTGCCGTGCTGGCTGAGACTGATGTCATCAATATGGTGAGTCGTGGTATCTCCACCAACAACATCCTCAAAGGCATTCATCAATCGATGGCTGGCCGCTACTTCAAGCTGCTGCGCGCCATTGGGGCTGAGGAGCAGGTGTTGATCAGCGGCGGGTTGGCGGCAGACGCAGGATTGGCAGAGGCTATGAGACAGCAGGTCGCCGACGAGGGGATAGAGCTCGAGATCCGCACCCATCCTCATTCGATTTATGCAGGAGCGCTGGGTGCCGCCCTATGGGGCGGGTTTCGGCATCGGGTTCTGGCTCGCCGAGAGCTGGCAGCCGTTTGAATGTGAAATCACAACCGCAGGAGCTAGAGATGACGACCAACGAGCTTGACCAACCCGGGACGCTGGAGACCGATCGATTTCTGGTGCGCACGATGCGCGAGGATGACCTCGATGCCGTGGTGGCCATCGATGCAGCGGCCACCGGAAGGCGTCGACCACGCTACTTCGAGCTCATGATCGAGCGGGCTCTCGACAAGGCGGATTTTCAAGTGTCACTCGTCGCTGAAGTGGAGGGCATCGTGGCCGGCTGTCTGATCGCCACCATCTACTACGGTGAGTATGGTGTTGTCGAGCCGTCGGCTTCGATCGATGCGGTCGGAGTGCTCCCGGATTTTCGCGGCCAGCAGGTGGGTACGGCGCTGATGAGGCAGTTACGGCTCAACCTTGGCGCACTGCGTATCGAGCGCGTTCGCACCGAGGTCGAATGGAATGACTTCGGGCTACTACAGTTTTTTGGCAGTTTCGGGTTCGCCCCCGCGGGCCGACTCTGTCTGGAGTATGAGTTGGATCCAACCTCGGCTGAGGCCTAGCTCGCAACCTTCTGCGTGCGAGGTCATGAAGACTGCGGGCAGAAGACGTGGCTAGCGAGCCTCGTTGACGACCTGCTCGATCGCGGCCACTAGCGCTGGCCAGTGGGTGTCGGAGCGGACTAGCGTGAGGTGGTTGGCGTCCTCGACGACGATAGGTGAGCGACCGCGGGTGGAAAGCGATGCCAGCCGATCCCAACCGTCGATCGAGTCGCGGCGAAACTGTTGTCTCTCTTCTTCATCCTCGAAGCTCGTGCCCACTTCATCAAAGTTGGTCGATCGGATCACGATCAGCGGAATGTCTCCCAGATCTGTGTTCTGCATGGTCTGTTCGGAGGTAACGGGGAGATGCCGAATGGTCGAGGCCAGGGCTGCGGCGGCCGAAGGTAGGGCCATTCGCGCCCGGGTCTCGAGGATCTCGCGCTCAGGATAGTCCTTGTCCTCGAACAGGTCACGAAAGAGCCATCGAGTGAGACCAACCCGAGCCGCCCAAGAGCCTGCTGTGTCTACCCATCCACCAAAGGCGACCTCACCCGGGCTGTCGGGAAACATCTCTTGCACCAGCTCTGGGTCGCCGGGCTCGGCCAAAACCATGCCGGCCACCTCCTCTGGATACTCTTCGTAGTAGATGCGGTTGAGCATTCCACCCAGCGAGTGTCCGACTAGAACCACGGGACGCTCGATTTGGGCGCTCTCGAGCAGCGCGTGAAGATCGGCCACCATATGGAGTCCATCCTTGGGGTCGGAGCTGGCGTCGCTCCAACCGAGCCCGGCTCGGTCATAAGCACAAACCCGCGTGAATTCCGCGATCGCCTTCTGCGGTCGCAGCCACCCGGTCGACCAATCCTGCGCCCCCGCGTCGATCACGACAGCCGGTGAGCCTTCGCCGAGACAGACAAGATGAAGATTGCGACCGTCGATGTCGACCAGCTCTCCCGGTGGCGGATAGTCGCCTTCATCACGGTGGGCCGAGACTGCCTGCCAGATCGCACCTGCCGTACCTGCCAGGAGGATCAACGCGATTACGACGACAATGGCTCGCACTGCCCAGCGGAGTAGGCGGCGCCAGAGGCTAACTTTCTCGTGCATACAAACGTCTCCCGATTCGTCTCTATCCTCCTAGAATACGTTGGAGAGGGGAATGGGTTAACTGGAAGTCTCGGAATAGGGCGACATCCAAAGCGGGTACTTGCTTAGGATCTAGTTCGGGGACACGAGACCTAATTCGCAAGCCAACCCAAGAAACACCTAGTACGGGGACACGAGACCTAACTCGGGTCTGAGATTCGTTGCTGGGAAATGGGACTGACCGATGAGAGTTAGGTCTCGTGTCCCCGTACCAGAAGATCGCTGGAAAAACTGGGTAGTTAGGTCTCGTGTCCCCGTAGTTCCAGTCAGGGGCGAATGATCGGGAGTCGGATCTGCGACGGATGCTCGGTGGAGTGGTGCACGACGTTGTGCGCCGTAACCGGCTCGGTATCTTCCCAGTTGTTGCCGCCGGTGTTGAGGTTGCGTGCAAAGCGGGGAAAGTTGCTGCTCGCAATTTCGAGGCGAAGTCGATGCCCCTCGTCAATCAGCGCACTGGTCGAAAGCGGGCTGAGCTCCAATTTGTAGACCTTGCCCGACTCCATGAAGACCTGCTTGTCGTAGCCCTCCCGGAAACGAGCGCGCTGAATCGTCTCGTCGAGATTGTAGGCGGTGCCATCGGGCTGGACGTCGATCAGCTTGACGGTGAAGTCGGTGTCCTTGGCATCGGAGCCGACATAGAGGGTGACTTCGATGGTGCCGCTGATCTCGATAGCCTCCGTCATCGACTCGCTGGTATAGACCAATACGTCTTGTCGCGCTTCGACACCCCGTTGGTCAAACGAACCCGGGATGACGGCGTCTCCGGTGCAACAGACCCCGCCGCCGAGAGAGGGCACCGGTACGGTTGGATCGTAGGTGAACCGATCGGGTCTGTCGGTGGCGGGAGCGGAGCCCACAATACGACCGTCGCCAAACAGACTGTTGGCCTCTCCGTCGCTGTCGAGGTACCAGGTCACCATCTTGGCGCTCTCGGGTGGCCACGTTTCAGCCGACTGCCACTTGTTGAGACCCATGGTGTAGTACTGGACCTTTGGGGTCTCGTCGAGAACGCCGTTCTGCTCCTCTTTGAGCCAGTAGTCGAACCAGCGAAAAATGAGGCCCTTGTAGTCGAGCCGCACGTCGCCCATGTTGCGTTCACCGACAATGGTCTCCTTCTCCTCGGTTTGAAATCGACAGTGCCCCGTGGGAGCGATGATGGCGTATTGACCGTTTCGTACTTCGTCATCGGTGCCGTTCATGGTCGCGTGGTTGAACAACTCCAGGTTTGGACCGATCGAGACGTCGTACCAGGAGTTCATCCACAAAGCCGGCACACCCCAGGGTTCGTTGTCTTGGTAGAGCCCGCCTTCATACCACGCTGGGTCTTCAGGCAGCCGCTGGATAAAGTCGCCATACATCCCCTTGGGGCCTTCGACCTCTTCCATCATGGTCACTAGCGGGAGGTGTTTGATCTGTTGCGGCCAGTCCACATCGGGCATGTCGGGCGCCAGATCGAAATAGCGCGACAGCCGGATCACATCTTCCCTTGGGAGACCCTCGGGCAACTGAGGCCGTTGCATGTTCTGAACCCCATAGAGCCAGGTGCCAAAGAGCATCTGGTAGACCCCGCCGCGATACCAGTTGCCCTGTTCGTGAAACCGTCCGACCCGCCCGATACCGGCTCCTGAGGCCTGCGGCACCATGGCCGCGTGGGCGGGATGATCCATTGCTGCCAACGCCAGCTGCCATTCAGCCGAGGAGGAGCAACCGATGGTGCCTACATTTCCGTTCGACCACGATTGATCGGCGATCCAGGTGAGCGCGTCGTATCCATCGGTGCGTGGGAACCCGAGAATCTCCCACTCGCCTTCAGAGAAGAACTTGCCCCGTTCGTTCTGGAGGACAAATGCGTAGCCATGCTCGATGGCGTCGATGATCCACTCGATTCGCCACTTGCTGAGCTTGTTGAAGTTGTACGGTGTGCGCAGAAAAATTGTCGGTAGCTGCCCTGGGGCGTCCTTGGGCGTATAGACGTCGGTCGCGAGTCGGATGCCGTCTCGCATCGGCACCATCATCTTTTTTTCGATCGTGGCGATCTCTTCAAGCTCTTCTCTCAGCTTGTCGATTTCATCGTCCTCCGCAAGGGCCGGTCGGACGGCAGTACAGACAGTGACAACGATCAACCCAAAGACAACAGCTCTGTTCATGAAGCTCTCCCAAATCGGTGGACGCCCGAGTTTAGCCGGACGAGAGTAGCAGGGTGCACTTCAAGAGATTGGAGAATGGATGAAGAAAGTGTCCTGTCACCGGTGTTGGGCGGGTTTCGGATACCGATGTCTAACAGTTTTGCTATTGAGAAGCAGCGCGGCGACGCAGGAGAGCAGAATGAGGAGCCCCAAGATGACTACCAACCGCCCCCAGGGTTCGCCCAACAGCATGCGCTGGCGCACAAAACGGTAGGTCGCGCTGGCCCAGATCGCGGCTCCGGCCAGGGTCAGGGCCTGAACCGAGCGTAGTGCCCACCGTCTGCGAACAAAGAGTAGGAACGGGAAAAGCAGACACAACACGACCAGGGGAAGGTCCCCCCAGCGTAGAAAATGAGCCGCAAGCAGAAGCGCGGACAGAAAGACCGGTATGGATCGAAGTATCACGGTAGATTGCCTCCAGTCTCGCCTAGACCGATCGGGCCAGCGAGATGTCGAAGGTTATTGTAGAGAAAGGGGCTAGGTCGTGAAACCGTCATCTCGGGTAGCCCCAAAAGGCCAAGAAAATCAAAAGGGTAGGGTCGAGTTGGGATCATGAGCTCGATCTCGGCCGGCAGTCGAGCGCACCTCGAGAAATTGGAAAATTGGCGAAGAATGAGGCCTGTTTCCATGATTGGCATAGCGATAGTATTCGAACGATGTCTGGACGCCTTCTGCCGATTCTGTTCGTGATCGCATCTTTGGTGCTGGGCTCGTCGAGCCTTTCCGCGCAAGAGCAAGAAACGAGTGAAACATCGGAGACCACCACACCCGAGGTCGAGCCGATCGAGATTCCGTTGGACGAGATCGTGGTCACGGCGAGTCACTCGATACTGCGTGACGAGCCAGTCTCCACCGTTGGTCTTGATAGAGAGGAGATCAAGAAGCTCCCTCACTTCGGCGACGACCTTTTCCGTGCTATCACGGTTTTGCCAGGGACCTCGGCCAACGATTTCTCCGCGGCCTTCAATGTGAGGGGTGGATTCAACCGCGAGGTCCTGGCGCGAATCGATGGCGTCGAGGTCTACGAGCCGTTCCATCTCAAGGATTTCCAGGGTGTCTTCTCGATCCTCGACCCAAACATCACCGGTGGTGTCGATTTGACCCCAGGTGGGTATCCGGCTGAGTACGGTGACCGCATGACCGGGGTCCTCGACATGACGACGACTCACCCCACCGAGCTGCGCACGAACTTTGGCGTCAGCTTTTCCAATATCTGGGCAGGCACCGCGGGAACCTTTGCCGATGGAAAGGGTCGATGGGTCGGCTCGGCTCGGCGTGGCTTTCTAGATCTGGTGCTCAAGCTCAGCGGCGCTGGTGAGGACGAGGAGAATCCAGGGGACGAGGATCCCGCTCCCCGCTATTGGGATCTCTTTGCCAAGGTGGACTACGACCTGACGCCTGCGCACACGATCGGGTTCAAGGTCCTGGCTGCCATCGACACCCTGGACTTCGATGAGCGGGAAGACGATGAGTCTTTCAAGGCCGACACGTCCTATGGCAACCAATATGTATGGGCGACGCACTTGGGGCTCTTGAGCTCGAAGACCTTTGTAGAAACGGTACTGTCGGCCGGCAAGATAGATCGAGATAGGAACGCCCTGTTTACCGAGATAAGCCCAGCGGATTTTTTTGTCATCAGCGATCAGCGTGACACCGAAGTACTTACGCTGCGTCAGGACTGGAATCATCAACTCTCCGATCGTCAGTATCTCAAGTGGGGCTTCGAGCTTCGTAGCTGGGACGCCAGCTATGACTATGTCGATCAAGCCGATTTGTCCGATCCCATCAACGATCCTCGGTTCCTGCCCGGGAATCGACAGACGGAGTTCGAAGAGAGCTTCTCGAGCTCACAGTACGGGCTGTATGTGGCGGATCGCTTTCGCTTTCTCTCCCGATTCACAGTCGAGCTGGGTGCACGCTGGGATCGAATGACCCTCACCGACGAAGACGAGGTAAGCCCGCGTGTCAACCTGGTCTACGATTTCAAATCAGGAGGAGTGTTGCGAGCAGGGTGGGGGTACTTCTACCAGTCACAGAGACCCTACGAGCTACTGGTGCAGTTCGGCGAGACCGAGTTTCAGAGATCGGAGAGGGCCGAGCACTGGATTCTGGGATACGAGACAGATCTGGGAACCAAGTATCGCCTGCGGACCGATGCCTTTCGCCGCTCGATCGTCGATCCGCAGATTCGCTATGAGACTCTATTTGATCCGTTCAACTCCTTTCCCGAAGCCAGGATCGACCTGATCGAGATTAGAGCCGATAGCGCCCAGAGTCATGGTCTGGAGGTATCGCTGCGAGCGCGACAGAGCAGTAAGCTCAACTGGTGGATAAGCTATGCCTGGTCGAAGGTCGAAGACCAACTCGCAGAGCGCGACGTCAGACGCTCGATCGATCAGACTCACGCCTTAACAGCGAGCGCCAACTGGCAGCCCGCGCGAAAGTGGAGCCTGACCTGGGTGTGGCTCTATCACACCGGTTGGCCGACAACTTCGGTGTCGGCTCAGCTCGCGCGCAACGCTGCGGGTGAGACTTTTATCGACTACACCGTGGGCCGCTTCTATGCGGAGCGTCTCGACGACTACCATCGGTTGGATTTTCGCGCCAGCCGCACTTCAAAGCTCGGGCCCGGATTGCTCACAGCCTTTCTCGATATCCGAAACCTTTACAATCGTTCCAATCCAAGGGGCGTCGCCATCACCGATCCGGATTTCATACGACAACCCAGCGGTTCCATCGATGTATTCTTTCCAACCGAGGACTGGCTGCCGATCCTGCCTTCGATTGGTGTCAGCTACGAGTTCTGACTCTTCAGTCCCCGACTCCGATGATTTTCGTCTGATCCTGGGGCTGGGCCTGGATTCTTAGTGGGATGGTTCTGCAACCGCGGGTAGAAGGTTGCCGTATACCCATTGGCCGCAGACCCATCGAGGCGGGGAAAGGAGTATCATCTGTTGAGCCCGCAAGCGGCTCAGAATGCCCGTAAGGTGGTCTTAGCCTGTAAACTAGTGGGTCCTACGGGATAACGTGATCCCGCAGCCTACCTTTGATTCCCTTTGGAGGAGTGAAATGAAGAAAATATTTGGATTACTGTTGGTTTTGGCTGTGGTGGCCGGGCCATCGATCGCACAGAAAATAACCATTGACTACGCGCATGACTTCGATTTCGAGCCGGTGAAGACCTTCACCTATGTGGAGACCAAGGACTCGAACGTCGGTAACGATCTAACCGACAACCGACTGAGAGATGCGATTATCCGTGAGCTGTCAGAGGGTGGAGCCAAACAGGTCGACTCGAATCCGGACCTCTACATCACCTATCACGTCACGACGCAAGACAATACAGTCTTCAACACTACTAGCTACGGCTATGGTGGATACGGCCCCGGTTGGGGCGGTTATGGTCGCTATGGATACGGATACGGATATGGGTACGGAATGGGTGGAATGGATAGCACGACGCGGTCCTACACCTACACCGATGGCACTCTGATCATCGATGCCTACGATCCTGCAACCAAGCAGTTGGTCTGGCGTGGCACCGGCACGGTGACCCTCAAATCAAAGCCCGAGAAGCAGGCCAAACAGGTCGACAAGATTCTCACCAAGATGGGCGACAAGTGGGATAAAATCCTCAAGAATCAGGGCGAGTAGTCAGACGAGCCCTAGCAATTGTGTTATCAAACGGCCACCGTTTCGGTGGCCGTTTTTTTGTCGTTTGAATGCAAGCATGCCGAGCGCCAAAGAGGTAAACTTAGTGTTTAGGGTGGATATGAGCTCTTGGAAGAGTCGTTTTTTTGTTTCCAAGCTCATTAAGTGTTCAACAGGTTCAACAGGAGGGTAGGAATATGAATCGTCGCACGATACTTGTAACCGTCTTGGCGCTTTCGTTGGCAGCAACCGCAGGGTTCAGTGCCGAGATCAAGGACTATTCGAGCACCATCGACATCTTCCAGGGCATCAAGTCTGTAGAGCCGTTTTTTGCCGACGCCTACGGCTATGCGGTCTTCCCGAAGATCGGCAAGGGCGGTCTCGGTGTGGGCGCCGCTCATGGAAGGGGCCAGGTCTATCTCAACGACGAGGTGACCGGCATCACCAAGCTGACCGATATCTCGATCGGTTTTCAAGCGGGCGGTCAGGCCTATCGCCAGATCATCTTCTTCGAGGACAAACGGGCCTACGATGAGTTCACCCGTGGCAGCTACGAGTTCGATGCAGGGGCCGGCGCGATCGCCGTGACCGCGAGTGCCGAGGCCTCGGCCAGCACCCAGGGTGCAGGAGCGGGTGCGAGCAGTGGCGGAAAGGGTGGCGCGCAGGCCGTAGCCGGCTACCACAAGGGTCTGGCTGTGTTTACGATCGCCACAGGTGGGCTGATGTACGAAGCCACCATCGCCGGTCAGAAGTATAAGTTCGAAGCGATCTAGTAGCGAAGCGTCAGACAGCGTGTTTTTGGCCCTACGCAGCTGCCTACTCTGAAGGTGGGCAGCTGCGTCTGTGGTCGTGACAACTGTGTCCATCCAAGAGAAGGACTCCGACATGGAGAAAGTCGACGTTGCGATTGTTGGCGGTGGGCCGGCCGGTATGCAGGCAGCGCTTGTAATCGCCCGCACTCGAAAAAAAGTGATCGTTCTGGATGCGCCTCGGGCATCCAGAAACGCTGCTTCGAACGGGGTTCACAACTTCCTTGGTCTAGATGGCGTGCTGCCTGGCGAGATCCGCAAAATCGCCTGGAAACAGATCGATGTCTACAGCAGCGCCGAGCTCCGCGAAGAGCAGGTAGACGATATCCGAAGATCCGACGACGATCGGTTCTTGCTCACGGGTGCTCACGGCGGACAGATCGCTGCTTCCAAAGTGGTATTGGCCTTTGGGTACCACGATATCTTTCCCGATGTGCCCGGTTTTATCGAGTGCTGGTCGGAGACCATCATCCCCTGTCCCTTTTGTGACGGCTACGAGAACAGGGACCGCGTCTGGGGCATCGTGCCCGGGGAAGAGTCGGAGCTCGAAGTTTTTCCCAAGATGGCCCGGAATTGGACCTCCACGATCAAGGTTTTCCTGGCTGATGGGATCGAGATGGACTCGGGTTACCGCGACGAGCTTTCTCTGTCGGGAATCTCTGTCTACGACGGCTCGATCGTAGAGGCTCATCACACGGCGGGAAAGGTGGAAGCGGTAACTCTGGACTCGGGTGAAAGAGTTGAGGTCGAAACTCTTGTCTGGAAACCTTCAGAACGACCCTCGGCCCTGATTCAGAATCTGGTCGACAACCTGGGGTTGGAGCTCGACGCCGCCGGTCATGTCAAAACCGATGCAATGCAACAGACCAACGTCGCCAATGTATGGGCCGCCGGGGACATCCAGGGGTGGGTCGGTGGAATCGGGGCTGCGGCGGCAGGCGATCGAGCAGCCGTCGCCATCGTCAGGGGCTGGTACTCGTAGTCGCCTCTGACACCAGTGCGAGGGACTGCTCCGTGAGCTCGTAGAGGGCCGCTCCGCCCTGATTTTGATTCACCGTGCAGGCAATGGTGAGATCGAGCGCGGGTACATAGGTCGCCAACGTGCCCCAGAAACCGGTGTGGCGATAGGTCTCGTACCCGCCGACCTCGAGCACCCAGACACCCATGCGATACATCCCCGGCGGCATCTGCCCCTCCTGGCCGCTCGATCCGACAGCGTCGATGGTTGTGAGCATGGTTGCAACGGTCTCGGGCTTTGCGTAGACGCCGCCGGTAAAAAGTGCGCGCATGAACCGGCCCAGGTCGCCCACGGTTGCGAGCAGGCCACCGCCGCCGTAGAGATCGAGCGCGGGGTTGAAGTCGAATGTGTCGGTCTCGCCGAGGAACTGATGCGCACGTTCGGGCACGCCCTCGGGTTCAGCCTCCAGGGTCTCCCACCAAGTGGAATTGAGACCCAGGCGCTCGTAGTCGAGCATCTCACGCACTGTGGCCGCCATCGCCTGGCCACTGGCCTGTGCCACCACCTCCCCGAGCAGCACATACCCGGTATCGGAGTACCTGTAAAGCTCGCCCGGCTCACCAAGAGGATCGCCCCAGGCCATCGCGGCTTCGACCTGCTCGGATCGAGTCCAGGCATGGCGCGGGTCGGTGGTGATGGCCTCGATGTAGTTGGTTGTGTCGGAGTGATCGAACACGCCGGCAGTGTGGGTGAGAAGGTGGCGAATCTTGATGGCCTCGGGATCGTAGCCGTCGCTTCGAAGACTCGCGACCAGGTCTTCGCCGAGATAGTCGGCGATCGGGTCGTCGAGGTCGAGCATCCCCTCCTCCCACAGCCGGAGCACCGTCGCGGCGACATAGGTCTTGGTGTTACTGGCGGTACGGACGGGGTGGCCCGAAGTCATCTCGACCCTAGCTTCAGGGTCGGCCATTCCTGCCGCCCCATCCCATTCGAGATCCAGAGCGGGAGCTCCCACATAGAGCGCGGCACCAAGAACCAGCTCGTTATCGGAGACAGCGCTGTCGACCAACTCCTGTAGGGCTTCTGCGAGCTGGGTGGCCGGATCGGTGTCGGGGGGTGTGACTGCCGGCTGGCAAGCGACCCCGACCGAGGTGATGACCCCAACGACGATGATGCGAAGCAGGGCACCGCGTAGGGGATCGAACGCTCTCATCGGGTCACTTCAGGCCTTCAGCCAGAAAGAGATCTGAAAGCAGACGTCGATACGAATAGACATACGATTGGCCATCTCGGGTCATATGCAGCATGTCGATATTGAATACTCCCGCGGCGTCGCTCGGAGCTAATTCAGTCCAGAGCTCACGCTCGCCTGTCGCCAGCTCGATCCGATCGATCTGTGCAGGTAGGCCCTGGAGTCGGTAGACATACAGATAGTTGCCGTCGTCGCTCCACTGAATTGGAATATCACCGGCCGTGGAGCCCGGGACCGAATCCGCTTCCCCTTCGCCGAGTGGGTAGAGTCGAATCAGACCTTCTGGGCCAATTGTCGCCAGGGTATCTCCGCTGGGCGATATCGCACCGCCTTCGTAGTGAAAACCGACCCCTTCCGGGCTGACCGCTATCGGAACGCCACCCTCGAGGGAGACCTGAAAAATCTGTGCTCCTTTGTCGGGCATCGAGCCTGCGACAAGAAAGCTGTTTCCATCGGGCAGAAAGTCGGCCCACGGCTGGACGCGAATCTCCTCGATCGGTACTTTGCGTGACTCGCCGGCGCCGGTGGGGAGCAGCATAAGCTTCGAGTCTCCAAAGGGATCGGATAGCGCGAGAACCCATCGGCCGTCGGGTGAGAAAGCGAGCGCCAGACCGTCTCCGATACGCACTGCTGGCGACCCATCGAGAGCCCGGGTGTAGAGCCAATATCCGTTGTCGCCGAGTGTGTTGCCCTCACCGAAAAGAGCGAACCGACCGTCGTTGGAGATGGCGCGTGCCTGCGACCAGTTGAACCACGAGAGCTCTTGTTGTGCCGTAAGATCCGGACCGATCCCGACGAGCTCTCGGCGGGTATTGAGGGCGCTCAAAAGGAGCCGACCATCCGCTGAGATGTCGTGGACCGTGATGGCTGAGATACCCTTGTAGACGGTCCGCGACTGGCCGCTGGGAGTAAAGGCCACGATTGCACTACCTCCGCCGCCCCAAACCTCCTTGCTATCAGGGGTCCAAGCCAGACCTGCGACTCCCGGTGGTGAGGCCTCGGTAGTGTTGCCCTCCAGATCGACGAACTTCACAACACCGACGTTGTCACCCCGTATGGGATGAGACATAAAGGCGACCCGACTGCCGTCCGGGCTGACTTTCGGGGTACTGATCCAGCCCCTGTCTGTGTAGAGCACGTTGCCGATCGGATACTCGAGGCGCACTTGACCATCGACCTCACGGACAATCGCGAGCTGCTTTCCATCGGGTCCCCAGTCGGCCTCTTGAACGTCTTCCAGCATCTCGCGCGGGGCGCTGCCATCTTGAGGCAGTCGCGCTAGTGTGCCCTTGCTCTCCCAACCGACCACGTAGCGGCGATCGAGTGAGATCGCCATCTCTCCGGAGGGCGAGATCGAAAACAGATCGGCTGATCCCAGCTCGAGCGGCCGTGACTCACGGGAGTCCGGGCTCGTCGTAGAGAGCTCGACGGGCTTTCCGCCCCAGGCGGCACCGTAAATGATGTTCTTGCCTTCGCCTGCAAATCGGGCCGACCAGACAAAACCACGCCGATAGGTGAGTCGTTGAAAGGTAGGAGCGACCGTCGGCGTCGCCTGGGATGCAAACCAGGTGATCAGAGCGCCGACAGCCAGACCGATCAGTGCCACTGCTGCGAGCAGGGCAGGTGATTTCTTTTGCCGAGTTGCAGGCAGGGAGTCCTGCGCCGCTCGAAGGCCTGAGATCGAGGTCTGTTGGAGTGCCTCGAGCTGGAAGCCGAGATCCTGCGCCGACTGGAACCGCTGCTCGGGGCTTTTCTCCAGACAATGCTGAACGATCCGGTCGACAGCGGTCGGTAAATCTTCGACCGCCTTGGAGAGCTCGGGGGGCTCCTGTTTGAGGATCGCGCTCATGGTCTCGACGGCTGATTCGGCTCGAAAGGCTCGCTTGCCCGAGAGCATTTCGTAGAGGATGACACCGAGGCTGAAGATGTCGGAGCGGTGATCGGACTGTTGACCCCGCACCTGCTCAGGAGACATATACCCGACGGTGCCCAGAACGACGCCCGGACCGGTTTCAGCTCCCAGGCTTGCAGCCATCGTCGGGTCGTCCTGGCCTTCTTGGAGCGGACTCCACTTCGCCAAACCGAAGTCGAGAATCTTGACCCGACCCTTTGGAGTGATGATTAGGTTGTCGGGCTTGAGGTCGCGGTGGGCGATTCCCTTTTCGTGCGCGGCAGATAGACCGTTGGCAACCTGGCGAGCGTACTCCAGCGCCTTGCGTGTCGGGAGTGGGCCGTCGCGGAGCGCTTCGCGCAGAGTCTGGCCCTCGAGCAGCTCCATGACCGCATACGTGACGCCCTCCTGAGCGCCAAAGTCGTAGATCGCCAGGATGTTGGGGTGAGACAGCGCGGCGACCGCGCGGGCCTCGCGCTCGAAACGAGCCAGACGATCGGCGTCCGAGGCAACCTCCTCAGGCAAGACCTTGATTGCGACCTCACGCCCGAGCTTGGTGTCTTCAGCTCGATAAACCTCTCCCATACCGCCCTCGCCGAGCTTGGCGGTGATCTTGAAGTGAGAAAGCGTCTTGCCGATCAAGAGTCGAATCTTATCTTCTTTGGGCTGATCAAATGAGCTGGAACATTCTACAATCGTCGGGCTGAGGCTGGGCCAGTCAGAACGCCAGTCAGGGTCAGTCAGGGCTAAAGACACCAAGGAGATCTTATGAAGCTAGTTCTTGCAGTCTCGAGACGTCGAATTGGAGTCGTTGCCTGGTTAGGCGTAAGCGTTGCGATTCTCTTTGCAATTCCGGTGGTGGGTGACGAGACTGTGGACCCCGCTCGGCTCACTCTGAAGCGGATCTTCGACGGTGAGGAGTTCTCGATAAAGCCTTTTGGCCCTGCTCGTTGGCTGGCGGATGGTTCGGGTTATACGACGCTCGAGCTCTCGGCGGACTTCGACGACACCAGTGCCGAAGGCGCCGATGAAGCCAAGCCCAAGGACATCGTCCGCTACGACCCGGCAAGCGGCGATCGCACGGTGCTTTTGTCTGCTAACTCCCTGATCCCTGAAGAAGGCGGAGAGCCGCTCGAGATCGAGGACTATCACTGGTCGGACGACGACGAGCGGTTGCTCATCTTTACCAACACCTCACGTGTCTGGCGTCGCAATACCCGTGGTGACTACTGGCTTCTAGATCTAGCCGATGGCAACTTGCGCCAGCTGGGTGGCGAGATCGAGACCTCGGTCATGATGTTTGCCAAGCTGTCCCCCGACGCCAAAAAGATCGCTTGGGTCAACTACGACGACAAGGATCTCTATGTTCAGGATTTGACCTCGATGAAGGTGACTCGGCTGACCGATGACGAGTCCGGGTTCATTATCAACGGCACTTCGGATTGGGTCTACGAAGAGGAGTTCAGTCTGCGCGACGGCTTCCGCTGGAGCCCCGATGGGCAGCATATTGCCTACTGGCAGTTCGATAGCGAGGGTGTCGGCACGTTCAATCTGATCAACAACACGGACACCCTCTATCCAGAGCTGACTCCATTGCCCTATCCGAAGGTAGGCACCACGAACTCCGCCAGTCGCATCGGAGTCATCCCTGCGGCAGGTGGCGAAACGGTGTGGTTCGAGCCTGCTGACGATTTGCGCAACAACTACATCCCGAAGATGGACTGGGCGTCGAAGTCGGATGAGATCTTTTTTGTCAGCCTCAACCGGCTGCAGAATTTCGCCGAATTCGTGCTGGGTGATATCGCGACGGGTGAGATGCGGACATTTTTCACCGACAACGACGAGGCCTGGGTAAACATGCGCAAAGACCCCTTCTGGCTCGAGGACGGCAGCTACATGGCCTGGCAATCCGAGCGCGACGGTTGGAGACACCTTTATCTGGTGTCCAGATCGGGAAAAGAGGTGCGTCTCGTCACACCCGGCGACTACGACGTGGTCGAGATCGAGCAGATCGACCCCGAAGGTGGGTGGGTTTACTTCCTGGCCTCTCCTGATGATCCGACGACGCGCTACCTATACCGGTCGAGATTGTCGGGAAAGGGAGCGGCCGAGAGACTGACCCCGGCGGGAATGAAAGGTAGCCACAGCTACCAAATCTCGGAAGATGCCAAGTGGGCGATCCACAGCTTCTCTTCGCTGGATCAGGTGCCACGAACAACCTTGGTTTCGCTTCCCGACCATCGGCTCCAGAGAGTGCTCGAGGACAACGCTGAAGCTCAAACCGCCTTGAACGCAGTCGAGAAAGCTCCCGTGGAAACCTTTCGAGTCGACATCGGGGATGGTGTTCTCGTCGACGGCTGGATGATCAAGCCTCCCGATTTCGACCCGACTCAGACCTACCCACTTCTCATCTATGTCTACGGCGAGCCGGCAAACCAGACGGTGCAGAACGAGTGGGGCAGGAGCACCGAGCTTTGGCATCTCATGCTGGCGCAAGAGGGCTATGTCGTGGCCAGTCTCGACAACCACGGTACACCCGCGCCAAGGGGCCGTGAATGGCGCAAGTCGATCTATCGGCAGATCGGAATCCTCGCCTCTGCCGATCAGGCGGCTGGAGTACAGTCCATGCTCGACCGCTGGTCGTTTCTTGATCCCGATCGGGTTGGCACTTGGGGCTGGAGTGGCGGAGGGTCGATGACTCTCAACGCTTTGTTTCGCTACCCGGAGCTCTACAGAACGGGGGTTGCGGTAGCCTCCATCAGCGACCAAAAGCTCTACGATACGGTCTACCAGGAACGCTACATGGCGCTACCGGAGATCAACGAAGATGGCTTCCGAGACGGCTCACCGATCACGTTTGCCGAACAGCTCGAGGGCGATCTATTGCTGATCCATGGAACCGGCGACGACAACGTTCACTATCAGAGCTTCGAGCGTCTGGTGAACAAGCTCATCGAGCATGGGAAGCAATTCGACATGATGTCGTACCCCAACCGAACCCATGGGATCCACGAAGGGGAGGGCACGACGATGCACCTCTATTCACTGATGACGAACTATCTTTTGGAAAATCTAGAGCCCGGCCAGATCACTCGAGTGTTGCCAGAGCCGCCTGGAAGCGGGGGTGATCGCGAATAGGATCGAGGTCGGAGTCATTGTCGATCCACTCACGAGACGCATAGCCAGCCGCAATCGCCCGCTCGAAGTAGTCGACCGCGGCTTCGAGCATTGGATCGCCAGCAACGGCTTCCTGGCGCAAAAGTGACTCACAGTACAGACATGCCAGATTGTAGAGTACGCGAGGGTCGTCAGGATCCAGGTCGAGGGCTCGTTTCCCCCACTCCAACCCCTCCTCTTTCTCTCCGAGGCGGACCAGGATCCCGGCTCCAAGGTAAAGAGCGCGTGCATCGTCAGGGTTGGACTCGACATGGCGACGTGTTGCGTCGCGGGCGCGCAGCAGAGTGTCACGGTACTCGGCCGATCGATCGAGATCCTGGTAGGCAGTAGCGAGAAAGGTATAGGACTGATAGTCATCCGGCCGAGCCTCGACTGCCTTTTCAAACAGCCGAGCCGCCTTGGTCAGATCTCCCCTTTCTCGGCTCACTCGTGCATAGAAGTAGTAGGCCTCGAATAGATTCGGGTTGAGCTCGAGAGCCGATTCGAATTCCCGGGCCGCTTCCTCGTACTGCTGATCCAAAGAGAGTGCGAGTCCCCGCGCCACATGGGCTTCGGCGAACCCGCCGCCCAATTCGACAGCTCTCCTGCTGGCTTCCACAGCTTTCTCTTTGTTGGCGGCGACCTTGTCGAAATACATGAAGAGATAGGAGTAGCAATCGGCGAGACCTGCATAAGCGACGGCGTAGCTCGGATCTCTGCGCGTCGCCCGCAGAAACATCTCTATCGCCAACTCGATTCCCTTGCGAGTGCCTTCGTAGAAGAACTTTCGACCCCGGAGGAAGAACTCGTAGGCCTCGACGTCGGTAGTTGCTGCACGCTCGAGAGAGAGCTGCCCGCTGCCAGTGAGCTCTATCTCGAGCGCTTCGGCGATGCTTCGAGCGATCTCGTCTTGGATCGCAAAGACATCGTCGAGTTCTCGATCGTAGCGTCTCGACCATAGATGAAACCCGTCGCCGACGTTGGTCAACTGGGCTGTGACTCGGAGGCGGGTTCCAGCTTTGCGAACGCTACCTTCCAATACCGTGCCGACGTGCAGCCGTTCACCGATGCTCTGGATATCAGCGTCGGTCTCCTTGAAACGAAAAGATGATGTGCGCGACGCGACCCGCAAGCCCTCGATCCCCATGAAGGCGATGATGATCTCTTCTGCCATGCCCTCGCAGAAGTAGTCCTGATCCTTGTCGAGACTCATATCGGCAAATGGAAGCACGGCGATCGATGGTGCGGCCGACTCGACCTCCACGGGTGTTTCGCCCTTCTTGGCCTCTTCGAGATCGACCTGGAGCTCGGATGCAGTTGCGTAGCGATCTTTTGGATTCTTCTCGAGGCAGCGGCGTATGACTGGATAGAGACCCCGGGGCAGCTCGGAGCGGAGCCGAGCAGGAAGGTCGGGATCGTCTCTCAGAATCGCCGAAATCAGCTCCGCCGAGGACTCTCCGGCAAAGGGTCGCTCTCCGGACAAGATTTCGAAGAGTACGGAGCCGAGAGAGAAAACATCCGAGCGTGGATCTGCCTTCCCTCCTTGAAGCTGCTCGGGAGACATGTAGGGGACCGTACCGAGCACCATGCCGGTTCGAGTCATGGCCCAGGTCGACTCCTCGCTGTCGAGTGACGCCTCGGCAGAATCTTCGACCTTCGCGAGACCGAAGTCCAAAACCTTGACTCGACCGTTGCTTCCGACGATCACGTTCCCGGGTTTCAGATCGCGGTGGGTAATCCCCATCTCATGGGCCGCGCCCACAGCCTCTACCAGGGGAATGGCAATTTGCCAAAACTCCTCAGGCACCATGCCGGCGTCTGGGATCGCCTTGGCCAGGGTGTCGCCCTCGACCAGCTCCATGACGAGAAAAGAGATCGGATCGGGGAGAGATGAATCTCGCGGAGAAGAAACTTGGCGGCCAATGGGAGCCGCCGTCTCGATCGAGTAGATCGTGACAATGTTGGGATGGTTGAGCGATGCCAGTGCTTGAGCCTCTCTCTTGAAACGCTCCAACCAGACCGGGTCGGCTGCCATATCCGCCGGAAGCACCTTGATCGCAACTTCCCGACCAAGCTTGGTGTCTTTGGCTCGGTAGACCTCGCCCATGCCGCCCTCACCGAGCTTGGCCGTGATCTGAAAGTGGGAGAGTGTCTGGCCGATCAACCGTTGAGCCTTTCTAGTCCCCAAGATAGCCTAGCGCTTGCATTCTTCTGACTGCATCGGGATCGAGCTCGGCCGCGGGAGCCACGCCCGACTCCCAGCCATGCTCCCAACTCTTCAGTCTATCCAGAAGTTTGTCCGTCACATCGGGAAATGCATCGACCACATTGGTCTTCTCCAGAGGGTCCTGATGTAGGTCGTAGAGCTCGAGATAATCCTCAAAATCCTTTCCTGGATAGCGGATGAGCTTCCAGCGATCGGTGCGAACAGACTTGATGCGTCGAGCCTCATCCAACATGTAACCGCGAGCACGATGTCGATACTTTGTTGCTTGGGCGGTTGAGAAGACGTAATCCCTGCCCTTGGCATCACCATTGATAAGGGGTAGTAGGCTCTTGCCTTGAATCTTGAGGTCCCCTGGTGGTGTCACCTGTAACAGCTCCAGGATCGTCGGCATCAGATCGATTGTTTCTACCGCGCCTTCGACTATGGAAGGTCCGAGGTTTGGGGCCCGCAAAAGCAAAGGAATACGTATTTGCTCGTCATGTACCTGGCCGCCATGATCCATGGCGTGACGCCTCTCGCCGAGGGTTTCGCCATGATCGGCCGTCACGATTACGATGGTGTTGGATAAATCGAGATTCTCCAACAGGGTGGCGACAAGATCGTTCAGGTAGCGGATCTGCGCGTCGTAGCGATCGACATAACGATTGAGGTGGGAAACTCGCTGGCCGTTCTCATCGTTGTAGAGTTGATATCGCGCAATTCGCTTCAGGGAAGGGCCGGGGTTCTCGGACTCGAACAGCTCGGCATATTCGGCACTTGGCTTATAGGGCCCATGAGCGTCGAATAGGTGGAAAAACAGAAAAAAGCGTTCATCAGGAGGAAGCTCAGCCAGCCATCGGAGAGTTTGCTCGAGTGTCAAATTGCCGTCACGACTGGCCTCGTCGAACTCGTCGTCGTAGATCTCGAAGCCGCGATCCAGACCCGAGATCTTGGATTCCATGGTGTATCCGCTGACAAAGGCGGCGGTGCGGAAGCCATTGGCGCCGAGAATCTCGGCCAGGGTTGTGGCGCCATGCCGGTCCAGGGGATCGGCGTTTGCGACCACACCATGGGCCTGTGGGTAAAGCCCGGTCAACATCGAGGCATGCGACGGGGCGGTATTGGTCGCTTGAGAAAACGCATCCATGAACAGGATGCCTTCGCTGGCCAGCGAATCGAGACGGGGCGTGGTGGCACGTTCGTAACCATAGGTCGAAAGATGATCCCGCCTCACGGTGTCGAGAGAGATCAACACGATGTTGTCCGGCGGGTCGGGAGCGCAGCTGCAGAGCAGCGAGCTCATAAGACAATAGCCGGCAAGGCGTTTCATTCTAGATACCCCAATCAATCCAAATACCCCAATCATTCGAAATATCCCAATCATTCCAAATAGCCCAGTGCAAGCAGCTTCCGGCGCTCCTCGTCGCTGAGCTCCACCGGGTGAAACTCGGTTCGTCGAGCGCCTCTCAACCAGGTGGCCATGGCCATCTTCATTTCCTGCACTATCTTGGGGTTCTGCGCAGCCACATCGCTGCGTTCCATCGGGTCCGAGCGGAGATCGTACAGCTCCCAATAGTCTCCGTCGACACCAGGATAATTGATCAGCTTCCAATCGTCCGATCGGACGCCATAGATCTTGCGCTGGGAGTCGAGCTCGTAGGGTCGGTCGGCGTAGCGGTCACTGCTGGCCTTGGCTGAGGTAAACACAAAACGACGCCATGCGTCTCGATCACCTTCGATCAGTGGCACAAGACTTCTTCCGGACACCGAGCCCTCCGCGGGAGGCTCGAGCCCCAGCAGCTCGAGGAGTGTCGGCAGGAGATCGACCGTCTCTACCAGGGCGTCGATACGGCTTCCAGACTGTCCGGGTATGTGGAGCAGCAGGGGGATCTTCGCCTGCTCGTCGAAGACGTGACCTCCGTGGTCGAGGCTCCAATAGCGCTCGTTCAAAGACTCACCATGGTCGGCCGCGACGATGACAACTGTGCTGGTGAGATCGACGGAGTCGATCAGTGCTGCTACCAGGTTGTCGATGAAACGGATAGAGCTGTCGTAGCGATCGATATAGGGATTTACAGTCTGGACAAGCTCCCCGTGCTCGTCTCGCATTCTCTGATAGGGCGGCACTTCACGCAGCTGAGGGCCCGGAGCTTCGGATTGAAACATCTGTTGAAACTCGGGTGGCGAAGAGTAGGGCCCATGGGCGTCGAACAGGTGCACAAAGAGAAAGAAGGGTTCCTCGCTGTCCGAGCCCAGCCAATCGAGAGCTCGCAATACGGTGTCTGCGCCACTCCGACGGCTTTCGGCGATCTCATCGTCGTAGATTCGAAAGCCCCGATCGAGACCGGAGGTGCGAGCGGCCATGGTCCACCCGCTGACGAAACCACCGGTTCGATATCCGGCTTCGGTGAGCGTCTCGGCAAGTGTTCGAGATTCCGGGACGAGTCGAAATTCGTTGGCCATGACGCCATGGTTGAAGGGATACTGCCCCGTGAACATCGTCGCGTGGGATGGAGCGGTGCTGGTCTCCTGGGCAAACGCCGAATTGAAGACCACGCTGTCTTTCGACAGCGCTTCGAGCTTTGGCGAGGTCTCGCGGTCGTAGCCGTAGAACTGGAGATGATCCAGCCGGGTGGTATCGAGTGTGATGAAGAGCAGATTGAGCTGTCGCACCCTATCCTTGCCACAGCTGGCGGCAAAAACGACTGCCAGAAGAATGGCCGGAAAAAGGGCCGGCAGTAGAAGATTGCAAACGGATCGGTGCTGCCGAGAAACGCTACGGCGAATACCAGATCGGCGAAGTATAGGCTCGCTCCTGGGTCGAGGTCGGGGCGCCGTCCGGAATCGGAATGCCAAAGCGGAAAGCGTCGTAGGTCGACCAGCGTGGAGTCGGGATCTCGATCACCCGCGCATAGTAGAAAGCGTTTTGGCTCGGTTCGAAGTCAGGGTCGGTCCATACGGTCCCCAGCTCCGATGCGCCGACCGTGTTGGTCCAACTGGCTGTCTTGACATCTACCGTGTTGCCGACGGCCGGAACTTTTCCATCGGAGCCCTTCGTGCGCCCCCCCGACCAGGCCACGTCATAGACCTTCTCTTGGGTCTTGCCACCCTTGTCGAGCCACCCCTTGACGATCTGGATGCGATCGAGGTTGGCGCCGATCGGGTCGCGCAGCGCGTAGACCATAAAGGTCGGGGCTGATGATCCAGATGATCTAGGCGAAAGCTCACCACCCATCGGCACACCTCTCCGGTAGCCGGCAAAGGCCGGCATCCGGCCAGCGAGATCCTGGTCGGTGAAATCCCAACCGCCAAAAAACCGCACCATCATGCGGCTCCCGGTACTCGCGTAGACCTCCTTGCGGGCCATGGCGTCGAAAAGCGCTTCGCGAGTGTTCTCGGTAGCCCAAACTCCAGCCAGACCCGAGGCCACCTGTTGCCAGGCATAGATCGTTCCGGCCTCGCTCTCCATGAATGGATGGGTCATGCGCTCCGGACTGGGCTCGTAGCCTGAATGCTTGCCGAAGAAGTTGTCCTCTTCTGCAGTGGCAAGCGATGTGTGGCTGTCGGTCGAACCGATCATGCCGAATTTGTAGGGGTTGGTACCGAACTTCGACTCGATGGCAAGGCCCCGCTTGAGCGCTTCGCGAGCGTATTCTCCGGCCAACATCGAATCTGTCTTGGCCTCGGACACATCGAGATTGCCAACGGCCCATGTCTCGTAGTCGGCAAACTCATCATCCGGCGACAGAAACGGATGGGTCTCGCCATCTCCCTTGATCTGGGTGGCTTCGTATAACGGCTCCCATTTGTCGCGCTGGGTTACGTACTCGGTATCGAACACGGTGCCGTCCCACTGCGCCTCGAGTGGGAACATGATGCCGTTCGATAGGTTCCCGTTGTGGGCGATCGCTAGTACATCGCCGCCGGTGGCGGCTTCGAAGGTTTCGAGCCATCTCCAAAGATCGCGCGGATTTGGACTGCCCAGAGGTGGCTGGGTTGTGTAGGGCACCATCTGATCGGCTTTGGAGGCGTCGTCGCGGTAGATCACGACCCGGTGCATGTTGTTGCCCTTGATCAGCGAGGTCCACTCG
>CAXMQZ010000097.1:0-5176 GCA_964195975.1 uncultured Polyangiaceae bacterium
GTGCCACGCCGGTGAGTTCTCGAGCAGCCTGACAAAGGAGCTACCCGGGATATAGCCGAGCACGCCGGTGGCTTCGTCTTGCGGACGGATGTCTACGATCTGGACACCCGACCCCTGCTCTGCCACAAACAAGGGTGAGGTAAGCGGTTCATCTCCAGGTCCACGTGTCAGGTTGGAGATCCAACGTCGATTGAACAGATCGGGAGCGGTAACCATGATGGTCGAGAATATAGCATCGGCAGACTCGCCCCAGGGCCGTAGATGTGATTGAATAGGGGTTCCGCAGGAGGCGGTAGGTCAGCTTCTGTCTGCCGAAATCTCTAGGAAATCCAAGCTCTATAAGGAGGAGTGTTGATGAAACGTTTGTTGACCAGTGCATTGTTGTGTCTGACCCTGATGGTCGGACTCGCGATCCCAGCGATGGCAGCCGATGGCTCGGCCGTGATCAAGCGGGTCGTAGATAGCGGCGAGCTTCGGGTCGGAATGTCCGGCAACCAGCCACCGTTTGCCGTGAAATCCAAAGATGGCAGCCTGATCGGCTACGAAGTCGATCTAGCCAACATGCTGGCCCAGGCCATGGGAGCTGAAGTCAAGATAGTCGAGAAGCCTTTCGGACAGCTGCTGGCCGCCTTGGAAAAGGGTGAAGTCGATGTGGTGATGTCCGGCATGACCATGACACCGGCGCGTAATGCCCGGGTGGCCTTTGTCGGCCCGTATATCGTTTCGGGCAAATCGATCCTGACCAAAGACTCATCAGTTGCGGCAATGCAGGAGGCCGACCAGTTGGACAATTCCAGCATCAGTCTGGTGGCTCTCGAGAACTCGACCAGCCAGAAGTGGGTGGAAAAACTCATGCCCAGTGCCAAGCTGGTGACTGTGTCCAACTACGACGACGCGGTCAATATGGTGATTGACGACAAGGTGACCGCCATGGTTGCCGACATGCCGATCTGCGCCATCTCAGTGCTGCGTCACGGTGACAAGGGTCTGGTGACCACTACTCAGCCGTTGAGCATCGAGCCGATCGGGATCGCCCTGGCGCCCGGAGATTCGCTGTTGCTCAACATGGTCGAGAACTATCTCGGAGCGCTAGAGATTCTCGGCGTGTTCGACGCCCTCGAAGACAAGTGGTTTGGTGACGCCTCCTGGATGATCAACATTCCATAGTCGCCGGTCCGCGTTATTCGTGACCGAGCGAGCTCGGCCCAGAACAAAAATCACGGCCCTGGTCTATGGGAGTCTTCCCGATACCAGGGCCGCTCTTTCATCTCTGACACTCTCGCTCGAAACCTCATCCGCCCTCGAGGACACATCCGCTAACACCCCGGGTTGAAACAACAGTGGCCCCGCTGCCAGACCCTTTTTGGGCCCTTCTAGGCGCTGAATCGAGTAAACTTCCCGGGAAACTGCCGTCTGTCTGGAGGAGACAATCATGCCTGTAAGAGATCCCGTCCGATCGAACAAGCATCTGCGATATCACTTCTCGAAGAACTTTCTCGTGAGTCTTGTCCTACTCGGTCTTTTTGCTTTGAGCGCTGGGCCGGCAATGGCTCAGGAATACAGCCTCTTCGACCGGTTCAGTCTGCAATTGGGTGGCGGCTTCCTGGGTCTAAGCACCGAGATGCGGCTCGACGCGAACGAGTTGGATTTAGGAACGGTGATCAACTTCGAAGACGACCTGGATCTGGACTCGAGCAAGATCGTGCCCTCACTCGGTTTTCGGGCTCGCCTCGGCAAAAGACACCTCATCGATACATTTTGGACCAAGGCCGATCGTGGCTCGACCTCGCAGGCGCTGACCGACATCGAGTTCGGTGACATCTCCATCCCACTGGATGCCGAAGTGTCCCTGTCGTTTGAGCAGGAGGAATTGCTTGTGGGGTATTCCTACTACTTCATGCTCCGTGACCGCTGGGCTCTCGGGGTGCGTGGCGGCTTTCGTTGGTTGAAGCTGCAGGCGTTTCTCACAATTATCGACACTGACATTAGCGACGAAGGCGACACGAGCGCTCCGCTGCCCTTTGTCGGTCTCTCTTTCCGCTTTGGTATCACACCCAAATTGCGCCTCATCTCAGACTTCGGCTGGTTGAGTCTCGAGGTCGGAGATGTGGACGGCAGTCAGTTTGTCGGCGACGCGAGCCTCGAATATCTGGCCTGGAAAAACGTCAGTTTTGGTGCCGCGCTTGGGCTTTCCTCAATCGACGTAGAGGTCACTGACAGTGATCTCACCGGATCGATCGATATGGGCGGCACCGCGCTGCACTTCTTTGTCAAGGGGCGCTGGTAGAAATCTCGATTGTCTCGAGCTCTACTTGCAGCGTTTTGGGCAGGGCGACCAGGTCGGCGGCTGAATCAAAACAGATCGACCTCGGCAGCGTGGCCTGGTGCTGCCCGGACTGAGTCTCGGAAGGCATCATTTCGTTACGCCCTCTCCGGGTTTCACAAGCGGTCTTCCTGTCAAAGATGGACGGCCCGAGCTGTTTTAGGGCTTCCATAAACTGTCATAAGTATGGGGTTTTTTGACCAGAATTCGGGTACTATCGAGTCTTACGAGGAGGCAGCCATGCTCAGAATGGAATACAACAGAATGCGAGCGGGTCGGATTTCAATGTCAATAGTACTTTTTGCACTTTTCCTGACAATTGTTGCGGCAGGTCCTGTGTCCGCGCAGGAGTACCCCCTGATTGATAAGTTCAATCTCACACTGAGCGGGGCGAACGCAGGACTGAGTACGGAGATCCGACTCGATTCGAGATCGCTCGGCCAAGGCACAAGCCTGAGCTTCGAAGACGATCTCGGTCTCGATGCAAACCAGATCATGCCGCAGGTAAGCTTTCAGTTCCGTCTTGGACGGAGGCATGTCTTCGACGGAGCCTGGTCGAAAGCAGATCGCGATTCGACCTCGCAAGCTCTCGAAGAGATTCGATTTGGCGACATTGTCATCCCCGGCGGAAGCCAAGTCGCGTTGGCGTACGATCAGGAACAGTTCTCGCTCGGTTACTCCTACTTTTTCTTGCGCAAGGATCGGTGGGCGTTGGGCGGCCGGATCGGAGCACGGTATCTGAGCTTGACAACGATCCTGACCGTGCGGACGCTCGATCTCGAGGAGGAAGCCGATACAGCCTACCCGCTACCCTTTCTGGGATTATCCTTCCGCTATGGCTTCACACAGAAGTGGCGTCTCATCTCCAACCTGGGCTGGCTCGATGTGAACATCGGTAATGTCGATGGCTCGCAATATCTTCTCAATGCCACTCTGGAGCATTTGACCTGGAAGCACTTCGGGTTCGGTTTCGGCTTCAATGTGTCCGATGTCGACGTTGAGATCGACGACGGCGAAGAATTTACCGGTGGCGCGAATCTGTCAAGCGTTATGGTAGGGATCTTTGGCCGCGCCAGGTGGTAGGGAGCTCGAGCTTCGCTTGGTGGCATTCTTCGCAGAGCGATCGGGGCGGCTGAATCCGAATCGCCTGAGGAGTCCACATGCGCAAACAAATTAGAGTCGCCGCCCTGACCCTATTGCTGTTGACAGGCGCATCGCACCCCAACCTGGCGATGGCGCAGGGGGGATCCGAGAAAACGCTCAAGGTCATGACCTTCAACGTCTGGCACGGTCTGCGGAGTGGCGAGAGCAACAAACGGTTTCCGGGTGAGGACCCCGAGCGGGCAGCAGAGCGTTTCGCCTGGCAGATCGAGGAGATCAAGAAACTCGATCCCGATGTGCTGCTCTTTCAAGAGGTCAATCCAAACCAGAAACAGGCCGGCAAGTACGCTGCAGCACTGGGCTACGATGAGATCCACAAGATCACCAGCTGTGGTCTACATCTGGGTGCGATCTACAAGATCCCCAAGAACGTCAACGATGGCATTGCCATCCTGGCCAAGCCTGAATACAACCTGAAGCGTGTCGGCAAGAAACGTCTCAGCGGGAATGCGAAATGTACCGCGTCGTGGGGTTTCCAGACCAAAGAGTCGCGCTATGGTCTCTTTGGCGAGATCACCGCCGATGGTCACAAGATTTTGGTCACCACGACTCACCTCTCTTCTCCCGCTTTCGTGCTATCCGACTTCGATGAGCAACTCGACCAGCTGGTCGAAAACGGCACCCTCACCGAGGAGCAACACGACGAGATTCAGACCGCTCGCCAAGCCAAGAGCGATCGAAATCTGAACGAAACCAAGGCTCTGTTACAGCAGATGGATCGGCGAAGCGTTCGACTCGGTAGTGAGAGCGGCGCGACCCCGATCATTTTTGGTGGCGACTTCAACGCCGAGCCCGGCACACCCGGAATCCGGGCCGTCTATGCGGCGGGGTTTGATGAGACCGGCACTGGAGCCGACTTTCATACCTGGGATCCAGTTACCAACCACGTCAACTACGGTATCGGTACGCGCCGACACGACCCGTTACCCACCTTCGACAGCCCTGAAGTCGAAGAGCTTCTGGCTTACCGTTCAACCGTGGCGCGACAGATCGATCACCTTTTTGTCAAAGGTGGTCTCAGAACCGTCTCGGCAAAGATGGTGCTCACCGAAGAACATGACGGACACTATCTCTCAGACCACTTCGCGATCCTTGCCACGATCGAGCTGCCGTAGCAACCTGTCGGGGATTCCCCGATCCGCCTATTGACTTACCCTGAAGGTTTTCTAGACTTCCTATACTAAGGGCCTACATCAAGAAGACGAGCTTGCCCGACCTTTTTACCAAATTTGTAGCGAAGGGATAAAGATGCCCGTAAAAGGTGCCCCTCGTTCTGGAGCAAGTCCCGAAGGTTCTTGTCTCTATGTTGGTTCTGCTCGATTCAAATTCTGATTGATCTATTCTGATTGATCCAAAGGAGGAAACACCGTGAATCGCTTGTCTATTGTGAGATCAGCTGGAACTCTAGTGATTGTAGCTATGGCGCTAGCTCTTTTGCCGGCCGCGGCAGCCGCCCAGGACAAACCCCACATTGTCGTGATCTGGGGTGACGATATCGGTCAGAGCAATCTGAGCGTCTACACCCGGGGAGTGATGGGTTATCAGACCCCAAATATCGACCGCATCGCAGCCGAAGGCCTACTGTTTACCGACTACTACGGCGAACAGAGTTGTACCGCCGGCCGGTCGGCCTTTATTACCGGACAGAGCGTCTTTCGTACCGGGCTGAGCAAGGTCGGTATGCCCGGAGCC
>CAXMQZ010000098.1:0-15313 GCA_964195975.1 uncultured Polyangiaceae bacterium
CAGATCCTCGCTTTTGGCATAGGCGTAGTTTGCAAACCAGCCTACTCGCTCGCCGATGTTGCCGCGGACAAAGACCTCGAAGCCCTCGGCAAGACTCCGGTCGGGCTCGACACGGATTCGATCGGGCTCCACCTCCGGAAAGAAGTTGAGTGGCTCGTATAGGTTCTCGTAGCGGGGGCGAGGATTGTTCACATTGCGCCAGTAGACCTCGGCGCGTACCGAAAGACCACGTGGGCCGGTAACACGGGGGAAGAGCTTCTCGTATCCAACCAAGCGATGCTCCGATTGCTCGACCTCATAAAAGCGAAAGTCGCCATCCTCGACCATCAGCTCGTAGGGTCTCTGGCTCTGGGCAAACTTGCCCCAGGCGACCCTCACGAGAGAGGTCTCATTGAGCGTGTAGGCCAGGTTGAATCGCGGGCTAACCAGATCTTCGTCGGTTTGAGAATAGCGGTCGTATCTCACACCGAGCTCCAGGGCGAGGCGTTGGTTGACTTGAAAGTTGTCGGTCAGGTAAAAGCTGCCATGTCTCTCTTCGAGCTCGTCGAGAAAAACGGTTTCGTCGATTTCACTCCTCGGTTCCGGGATGGGATTCTCTGTCTCTCGGAGGCTGAAGTAGTCGTACTCGGTGTCGAAGTAGCGATAGGCGAGACCGAACCGGGTCAGGTGCTTGGAGCCGAATTGAAAGTTCCAGCCCTGGCGCAAACTCAACACCTCGAGATTTCGCAAGTCGATGACTGTGAACTGGGCATCCTCTTCGAGCTCGACGCCTCGGCGATCTCGATCGATGCGGCTGAGCGAGGCCGCTGTCTCGACAAATGCCCGGTCGCTCAGGATCGCCTGATGGGTCAGCCATAGATAGGCGTTGTCGTAGTTTGTGTTGACGTCCTGGCTGTCTTCGTCCGTAACTTCGGTAAACGAGAACTCGTCGCCCGTATAGAGGGCATTGCCGCGCAAGCTGTGGCGAGGCGTGAGGGAGTAGTCGATTTTGGCGAAGGCGTCCCAAAATTGCGGATCCTCACGACTGACGAGCCGGCCGAGAAGATCTGTCGAGCCCCGTCGCACCTGCGCCAGCCATCCACCTTTGCCCTCGTTGAAGGTTCCGGCTCCGCTCGCATAGGCGGCCCAGATACTGAGACCGACGCGACCCCGAGGCGGTCCGTCGGGAGTGATCGTTGTCATGTCGAGCACACCGCTCATCCGGTCGCCAAACTCCGAGGAGTACCCACCGGTCTTGAGCTCTACGTTGTCGATGGTGTTTGGCTCGATGATGCTGAGCGCGTTGTCGAAATCCTTGAGGTGATAGGTCTCATAGAGCTCCTGTCCATCGAGCAGGATCTGGGTCTCGTCTCGACGTCCTCCACGTACATGAAACTGAGCCGACACGTCATTGGCCGCAATGCCTGGCAACAGGCTGAGCGTGCGGAAGAAGTCGTTTCCCAGATGAGGCAGCGCCAGGATCTCGCGGCGGCTCAGGGAAAAGAGACCTTCCGGCTCGGTGCGCAGAAGCGAGACTCGGCTGGGAGTGACAATGAGCTCCTCTTCGGTAATCGGGGCTGGATTTAGCAGGATGGTCAGCTCGACAGGTTCACCGCCCGAGACCGAGACATCGTCGATCTGCTCGACCACAAAACCCCGAGCTCGCACAATCAGGGAGTAGGTTCCTGCGGGGTGGCTCTCGATGGTGAATGTCCCGTCGGAGCCGGTCTCCGCCCGAGTCTTCGTATCAAGGACTACGATCTCGACACCAGCCAGAGGTGTCGAGCTGATTCTGGACTCTACGATCCCTTGGATCGGAGATCGGACGATGGGTTTCTCGGTATCCGCTCGGACCACGACAATCGTACCGTTGGGTCCGTCGAGTGATCGTAATCCGTGTGGAGCCAGCAGCTCGTCGAGGACCTCTCGTGGCTGGGTTGCTTTGGGTTCGGAACCGACCCGTAGGTCCGGTGTCACGACTTCGCTCGTGAAAACGATCTTGAGGCCCTGGAGCTGCAGCTCGTGCAGGGCCTTGGAGAGCAACAGACCGTCATAGCTGGGGGGCAGGGCGTCCGCTTTGGATGTCGATTGCGCGTCGCTCAGCAGCAGGCCAGGACCGGCGAGAAGGATTCCAATCAGTAGAGATAGAGATCTGATCCGTCGATGACGACGGTTTGGGTGGTCATCGAAGGTAGGCGTTGTTGCCATTCGACCAGTTCTGTCCACGAGTCCTATCCAGAAAACCTCGCCACACCAGCGAAGGATTCTGGTCACACCAACATCTAATCAGAGTAACGAGCCGATCTCGTCTTGTGCAAGGGATTCTCAGAAGCAATCTACGTACCGGAAGGAGTTCGAGATGAAAAGACAAACAGTACGCGCGACGGTGGAGCAATCACCTACCAGGATGATCGCGGCGATCTTGATTGTGCTTGCGGTTCTGGCAACGGCGCCGGCATGGAGCGTCGGCTTCACCAGAGAATTCCGTTTCGAGGACTGCACCTGGGCCCACAGGGGGCAACAGAACCCCTATTTCTCATTGCGACCTGGTAATCGTCTCGTCCTGGAAGGCGTGGAGGACGGCGAAGATATCAAGGTTCAAATTACCGTCAAGAGAAAGACCAAGCTGATCCGATTCGAGACCCCCGATGGTGTGGAGCTCGCGGTGCGAGCTCGTGTGATCGAGGAACGAGAGTGGGAGGATGGTGAGCTTGTCGAGGTCTCTCGCAACTGGTTTGCCAGGTGTGTACAGACAAGCGATATCTATTACCTCGGCGAAGATGTAGACATTTTTGAGGATGGTGAGATCGTCAGTCACGATGGCGCTTGGCGCGCAGGAGTGGATGGCGCAATGCCCGGCATCATCATGCCTGGAACCTATCTCCTGGGAGCCAAGTACTTTCAAGAGATAGCAGACGGTGTAGCCATGGATCGAGCCAAGCACATCGATATGGATCTCGATGTCACGGTTCCTGCCGGGAGCTTTTCGGACTGTGTGGCGGTCAAGGAGACGACCCCCCTCGACCCGGAAGAAGAGAGCTTCAAGGCCTACTGTCCGGACGTCGGACTCGTAATTGACGACGTTGTCGATCTGGTCGAACGAACACAGGTCCCGGCGAATTAGCTGTAAATGCCGGACAGGTGGCTCTGACCCGATCGTCCCCATCGAGTCAGGGCCCTTGCCCGGCGCCCTCTTGCTCGCCTGCCGACTCAGCGAGCGCTCAGCGCTTGGGGAACAGCGCGGTCAGCATGTCGTCGGTTCGGCCCCGGTAGATCGACCAGCCGACGCCCTCGGGTACCTCGCCGCCAGCAGGGCGATAGCCGGCCTCGCGGAAGGTCTCCTGCAATTCGCGATTTGCCACCACCTGGTCCCACGCTTCATGGGGTGAGCGGATGTGATAGGTGCCCCAGCCCTGGTAGATCACCATCGGCATCTCATCGGCGTTCGAAATCAGACTGGAGTCGTAACCGAACAAGACCGGCCAAATTGCGCCTATACGCCCATAGAGCTCGGGGTGTTGAAAAGCGGCGGCCAGCGCGGTGTCGGCGGCTGACCCCGTACCGGCGACTGCTCGCGCATTTGGGTTCCGGATCGTACGGTACCGGTCGTCGATCATGGGAACGAGCTCGGTTGAGATCATCTCGACAAAGGAGTCGTCTTCGCCGATGTCCTCGCGGGGATTTTCGCCCACCGAGACGACCATTACCGCGATCAGCGGCTCGACGGTTTTCCCGATCAGGTTGTCCAGCGTGTTCTTGAACGCTCCCTGCTCGAGAACTTCCTCACCACGAAAGAAGTAGAGAACGGGGTAGCGTCGCTCAGAGCTGCTGTCATAGCCAGTCGGAAGATAGACCTTGGCTGGCCGCGTCTGACCTTCGCGTACCTTGCTCTCCCACTCGATCGACTCGAGGCGACCCTGGCGAGCCGCATCGGCTTCACCAAGGTGATCTGGGCTCTGCCACGCGGGCATTGAAAACCAGGAGACTTCGCCAAAAAGGCCAGGTCCAGGCCGGGGATTTCGAGGGTCGGGCGTCGGATCTTCATAGTCGACAATAAATCCGTAGTTGATAGAGGCTTCGGGCTCGAGCCGAGTGGAGTAGTAGAGGAGGTCGGTATCCGGCACGAGAGTCATCGATTCCTCACGACGAAAACCGATCATGTCGCCGACGATACCGACATCGGTGGACTCGCCCCGGTAGATAAAGTGCACCGCACCCGAATCCTCGACGATTGGAAACGAGGCCTGCTTCTCGAGGAAGGCATCGATGGCGCTGTTTTTGTCTGGAGCTTCGTCGACCTCTTCAAGGAAAGCGCCAAAGGCCGTCGCTGAGATCCAAGAGTCCGCTGTTTGCTCTGTGGCGACCTGTGCTCCTTCGAGATCCACCCTGGCGATCTGAGCCATGCTGCGCAGGTAGAGATGGCCGTTGGCGAAGGCCGGAGCAGACCAGGAGTGCTCGTCGAACAGCTTCAGGCGAGTGACTTCGTCGTAGCCAGTCGGCGAGGCGTTGGCGACGATCAGTGTGCCTGGCTTGCTCATGATCACGAGTTGGTTACCAACCAGAGTGGGAAACCCATCGCCCGGTTCGCGAGCCATCCATTTCTTTTCGCCTGTTTCGGCGTCGACGCAGGTGAAGATCTTGCCGGTCATGCCGTAGAGATGCCCTTCGAAGTACACCGGAAGAACGTAGGTGCTTCGAATCGAGCCGCCCGACCAGAGCTCGCTGATCTCGTAGTCGATGCCGTTGTTCGAGACTACCCGCAGCATCACAGAAGTGGGGTGGGTATTGAGCAAAAGCAGGCGATCCTCGCCTGCCGGGACCGGCACGACGGTTTCGCCTCCCATCGCCCGCTCGTCACCGTTGTGCTCATAGCTCCAAAGCGTCTTGCCGGTGGCGGCCTCGATGCCCATGACCGTCTTCTGACCGACGGCGACGACCTGTTGGCGGCCTCCATACGACGCTACGATCGGCGAATGATAGGCAATCGTGTCGTCGCCCACGGCCCAGAGCTGCTCGCCGTTGTCAGGATTGAAACCGGCGACCGTCTTGCCGGCACCGGCGCCGATCTCGACCACCAGAACACCCTCTGCAAACACAGGGGAGGCGGAAAAGCCATAAAAGGGAGCCTCAGAACCCAGATCGTCGACCAGGCTGATGGACCACAATTCTTTGCCGGCGTCGGCGTCGAGGGCGAACAGATCACCCCGTGGCCCGAGACCGAAGACCCGACCGTCGACCAGAGTCGGTGTGGCGATCGGACCGTCGTGTGAACCGGTGTGCCCTTTGTAAATCTCGTTGATTCGGTAGCGCCAGAGTTCGTCCCCTGTTTCAGGGTCGAAGGCTGCGGCAACGTCGTCGTTGCCTGAAGCAAACATCGTCACCGCACGATCGGCATCTACCGCTACAACCGGGTAGCCTGAGCCCAGTTCTCGTTTCCAACCTATCGAGAGCTGCCCAGTTTTACCGTCGAACAGTTTTGCGTCGCGCACCGCACCGTCATAGCTCGGGCCGCGCAGACCTGGCCAGGTAGAGGCAGCAGCGAGTGCGTGGCTGCCAAACCCTCCTGCAACCCACCCTCCTGCAGACAAAAGGATGGCTGCCATCGTTGAAAGGACCTGGGGCATTTGATTCTGCATACGGTTCTCCTAGGAGGTCGAGCCTGCTGGCGCCTTACAAAAGGGGGAGATTCGCGAGATTGGCGAGCCTATCGCAATGAGGAGCCCGAGACGAGGAGGGGCGCTGCTATAGTTCCCGCATCTGACAAAACAACCTCGAGGAGCTTGGATACCCATGGCAAGAACTGTTGTGGCCATTTTGTGGTGTTTGGTACTTATTGGACTGACTGTGCCAGCGGCTCGAGCTGAGACTGTCGTGGTTAGCGCGGCCGGGTATGTCGATGTGGAGCGGGGCAAGATCGTCGAGCCTGCCGTGATTGTTGTGGAGGACGACAAAATATCGGCGGTCAATCCGGGTCTTGTGCCTCCGGGTGCAGAGACCATCGATCTTGGCAATAGAGTTCTCCTCCCGGGCCTGATAGACATGCACACCCACCTCACCTATGACCTCGAAGGCGATTGGTCGAATCGGCCGGTCAAGGAGACCGCCCCCGATTGGGCGCTGCGGGGGGCGCGCAACGCCAAGCGCACACTCGAGGCGGGATTTACCACAGTGCGAGATATCTGGTCGGCCGGTGGAATGCCTGATGTCGCCCTGATGCATGCCATCGAAGAGGGGATGGTCGAGGGTCCGAGAATGTTTGCTTCGGGAAACGCACTGAGCATCACCGGGGGCCACTGCGAGCACACCGGCTTTGCACCCGGGATTCTCGAAGGTGGTCCGCACGAAGGGGTTGCCGATGGTACTGACGAAGTGCTCAAAGCAGTGCGCTATCAGATCAAACATGGAGCCAACGTGATCAAGATCTGTGCGACGGCTGGAGTTCTGTCATTCGAGGGTCCGGTCGGAGCGCAGCAATACAGCCTCGAGGAGATGGAAGCGATCGTTGAGGAGGCGGCTCGGCACGGGGTCAGGGTGGCCGCTCATGCGCATGGAACCGAGGGAATTATCGCTGCGTCTCAAGCCGGGGTGGCTTCTGTGGAGCATGCTTCGATCCTTACCGATGAGGCCATTGGGGTTCTGAAGGAGAACGGGACCTGGGTGGTTTTCAACCTATACCTTGTCGAGGCCATCGACAGAGACTCACTCCCCGAGCAGCTACAGGCCAAGATGGATTATGTCGGATCCAAGGTCTACGACAGTTTCACAAGGGCCATCGACGGAGGCCTGAAGATGGCTTTTGGGACCGATGCCGGCGTCTTTCCCCATGGCGACAATGCCAGAGAGCTCACCGCACAAGTGAAACACGGTCTGCAGCCGATCGAGGCGATCCGGGGTGCGACGATCCATGCGGCAGAGCTTCTGGGTGTCGAGGATCGAGGTGTTATCGAAGCGGGTCGCTATGCTGATCTGATCGCAGTCGACGGCAACCCGATCGACGACATCTCGCGGCTCGAAGATGTCCAGTTCGTGATGAAGGGTGGGGTGGTTTACAAAGATCCGTGACAGCCAGAAGAGCCGTGACAGCTAGGCCATCACGGCGAGAGCTTCAAAAAAAGGTCCGGTGAGTCGGGCCTCGCCGGCAAGCTCGGCGTAGTCCATAGCCGCTTCGCCGGAGATTGCCTTGATGAAAAGACGCCATGCGATATCGGACGGCAATCGGATCGATGCATCGGCCTCGAGCTCGGAGGTCGGCTGACCCAGCTGCCAGCTGCCGTCGGCTCGATAAAGCACCCATGCCAGGCCATCAATATCCGTAATCTCGATCAGGATCGTCGAGCTGTCGGATGCCTGTAGGGAATCGTAGGCTCTTGGAAGCGCTCGAGCAAACGTTTCGAGCAGCGGTTCGATGTAGCGGCGCTCATCGAGTGAAGGGACGCCGACGGTCTCTCGTATTTGTTGCTGGTGGTGCCAGCGCTCGGTGAATTCTCGCGCCACATCCATCCACACCCTGGACTCCTCTTCACCTGCCCAGCTGACAGGAAAGGCGGATGTGTCATTGGGATCGAGGGATTCCAGATAGTCGGCAACCTGCGGATCGATGTGGGCCAGTAGATCCGTGAGTACCTGCGGACTCAGGCGTCCGGCGGCCGCAACCCAGGTGGCGTTGAGCTCGTTGAGGAAACCCACCAGTCCCTGGTAGTCGGCGAGATCGTGGTCGGTCGGTGGAGGTCGATGCCGGTCTCGATCGAGAGACAGGCGCCGTAGCGCACCGTCGAGCAGATGAGCGGCAACATCCCGAACGGCCCACGACCCCACGGCAGGTTTGTCCCAATCGTCTGCCTCGAGACTCCGTAGCAGGGGTATGAGAGCCTCGTCGACTTCACGAAGTAGATGTGCGGCGGAGACGGGAGGGAGTGGCTCAAACATGGTCTTCGACCACTTGGTCGAGCCCGAGATCGACCAAATCTCGATGGCTTATGGCTTCGAAGCGCCTTGCTTCGAATTCGATATAGCGATCTCCGGCAGAACCGATACCAAAGGCATATCCTGAGGCTTCACCGATTGCGTGTATGGCGAAGCTCAATGCGAGCGCAGGGATGACTCGTGGGAGCAGGTGAGTCTGCTCTTGAAACCGACGCAACTCCGGCAGCATTCGCTTGAAGCGAAGCAGAGGAATCAGCGGCGAACCGGCGATGTAGATGATTCGGCGCAAAGCTCCCCAGCTCTCCCCAACGCTGCGGGCGCCGCCGTAAAGTTTGCCGCCCCAGAACGAGTGACGAACCCAGGAGCCGAACCGAGAAATGTTGACGTGTTCGGTCGTGACTTCAGGCAGGAGAAACAGCCGATGACCCCGTTCCCGCAGCTCGTCTTGGAGCACACCTTCCACCGCGAGAAGTCTTGGCAGGTCAGAGCCGCACGCCACTAGATCCTTCCGGCGATAGGAGCTGTTGTGCCAGGGCGTTTGAAGGACCTCGCCAGCCTGGCTCTTGTCGCTCCAGCGGCCGAAACAGGCCAGATAATTGGCCCAGCTCAGGATGGAACCAGGATTCGCGTTTCTGACCTTGGGTCCGACAGCCGCGTAGCCCGAAGCGTGGGCTTCGATGATCGCGGCGGCCCAATCAGGATCGGGCCAGGAATGGTCCTCAGCGAAGACGACCAGATCGGATCGTGCGTCGGCTACAGCTACTGCTTTGACTTCGGATAGCGACTGAATCTCGCCTACTTCTAGAATACGAAAGTCGAAGAAGGCTTCGGATAGGTCCCTGTCGAGACCGAGCAGTTCCACAGAAGGTGCGACAACCAGAACCTCGAGCTCAGAATGGGCAGTCTGGGCCTCGAGATGGGTGATCGTCCTATCGATACGCCAAAGTCCGTCGATGGTCGGAAGAATGACCGAGAGCGAGGGCTTCTCAGGGTGATATGAAGACGAGGAAACGGACAAAGCGGATCTCTCTCAGTTCTGACTCGCTGAGTCTACCGCCTCGAAAGGCGTCAGTTCCTCAGATAGACCTGCTGGCCGGCCTCAGAGCCCGAATCGCCCGGAGCTTCCGAAACGACCGTGAGCGCCATCACCTCGTCATTTGGGTCACGGTCAAAGCGCACTCGCACACTCGTCGTAGTTGGCAAGTGATAGCCGCCAAACAGGTCGAGCTCGTCGGTCGGCTGCAACCAGAATTCGGCCGGCTCGATCAGACTGGAACCGCCGATGGCAAGCACGCCGCCCTCTTTCCAATGCAGGCGAAAGACCTGGCTTCCCGATTCGAAGTCGAGGCGTACCAGGGTCATGCCGCCCCCAAAACCACTAATCCAGTCATCTACGGTACCGAGGATTCTCAGGCCCTGATAGGCCCCGAGCCCGGATTCGCCATCGGTGCGGTTTTCCAGGACATAGCCCGAGAAACGCTCTTCCCGATCGGGGTTGACCAGAAGGGCGCCAAAGGCCTTTGTGTCGCCCGATTCCATTAGCTGCAAGAGAGCAGAGTCAGCCTGAGCGGACATCGTGTTTCCGTCGGGATGCCTATTGGAGCGGTACAGGGCGTCGACCGCGCCCTGACCCCGACCACGGACTGTCAGCATCCCTTGAACCATCTGGGCTTCGATCTCCATGCCATCCTGGGTGCTATAGATGCCGACCAGCTCGTCGAGATCGGCCGCCTCGGAGGAGGATACGTGGGGTGGGGGATCGATCTCGATTCCGTGCACGATGTCGTCGACATGATTTGCCAGTCGATTTCCGAAAAGCATCTGCTCGCCGTCGCGATTGCTGAACAGGATCAAGACCACATCTTCATCGACATAGCGGCGAAACTCGCTAGCGGCGCCATCGCTGCTGGCCCCGTTGTGCTGGATACGAAGGCCATGGTCGGTGTCGCTGACCACCCAGCCATAGGCATAGTCGTTCTCGACCGGTGTGTACATCTCCTTCTTGGCGTCGGCCGAGAGCAATTGCTCGGAGGTCAGAGCGCGATGCCAGCGAAACATGTCCTCGGTGGTGGAGCGGATGCGGCCACTGCCGATAAAGTTCCAGTCGGGATAGGGCCTGTCGAGCTGATCGCCGTTGTCCGTTCCTCCCGCGTACCAGTGCGCCACGGAGTCGGTATCCCACGATGACAGGCGATAGCCCGTCGAGGTCATGCCCTCCGGCAGAAACAAGCGACTGCGAAGATAGTCCTCGTAGCTCTCGCCGGTCACTTGCTCGATCACACCAGCCAGCAACGCGTACCCCATGTTCGAATAGAGAAAGGACTCCCCAGGCTCGAAATCGAGCGGCTCGCTGAGAATCATCTCGATAATCTCGTCACGCGAGTTGTTGTCGAAATATTCGGTGTCGCCGGCGATGACACCGCTGGTGTGCGTCAGGAGTTGCCGTAGCGTGATTGTCTGTTTATCGGCAGGCACATCCTCGAAGAAGGTCGCCAGGGTGTCTGAGGTTTCGAGCTTGCCGTCCATTGCGAGAGTCATGATGGCGGCAGCTGTGAATTGCTTGGTGACCGAGGCGATCTGAAACACAGTCTCGGCAGTATTCGGGATGCCTCTGGCTTCGTCGGCCAGACCGTAGCCTTTGTTCAGGAGAATCTGGTCGCCTCGTGCGACAAGCACCGCACCGGAGAATCCAAATGGAACCAGTCGGGAGAGATAATCATCGAGCCGTTGACCCGGCTGCGTCTGAGCTGTTGCGGCTGTCGTGGCTGATGGTTCCGGCCCGGGCGATTGGGTACTACAGGAAACTACTGACACCGCCGCTGCTGCGGTTAGTAGCCCTTTCAGGCATGCGGGAATCGAGCTCATCGAGAATTCCTCCGGCTTTCAGTCGAGAAGGTTACCTATGTATGGACGGTCGTTGTGCACGATCTGTTAGCAAGCTTCCTGTTAGCAAGCTGCGAAGTGCCTATGTGAGCTACCTAACAGAGAAGAGGGGACGGACCCGCGACAATGGTGAATCCTGTGTAAGCAGAGATTGCCATGATCGATCGTCTTTTCAGATTCCAGCTCAGCTCACTGGTGCTGGCTGCCGTTGTTCTCAGCTCATGCCATGGAGTACGGGCTGAGCTCAAACGCAGGGGTGTCGCGGTCGAACAAGATCAGTTGATCGAGTTCGCCGCCGCAGGTGATCTGGAAGTAGTGGATCTGCTCATTCAGGCGGAGATCCCAATCAGTGGTCGGGATTCATATGGTTCGACCGCTCTGATGGCAGCGGCGGAGGCAGGAGAGGTAGATGTCGCGAAATATCTTATCGACCGGGGAGCTGACCCCAACCTGGGTGCCAGGGGTAGTTGGGAGACTCCTCTGATGCTCGCTACCGTGCGGAATCGTGAAGAGATGGTACGACTTTTGATCGATTCAGGCGCTTCGGTTGGCTTTCGGGACCAGGATTCCGGAGTAACTCCCCTGATGATGGCGGCGGTGGAAGGCCATCGGGTGATCTCAGCCGAGCTGATCGCCGCTGGAGCCGATGTTGGCACAACCGACCAGACCGGCTGGACAGCGCTTCACCACGCGGTACGCAAGGGCCACTCTCGATTGGCGACCGCGCTTGTGGAGGCGGGAGCCGATCCACAACACCAGGATCAGGACGGATTTACACCGCTGTCGCTGGCCAAGAGTCGTGGTCAATGGCGCCTCGTGGCTCAGCTCGAACAAGAGGTGGATCTGACGAAGGAAAAGGCACGCTCTGCCGGTGTCCAGAACTCTCCCTTCGCTGTTCCGCCGGGTTGGGAGATCGTCGATCCGTTTGACGGCAGGTCTAGGTTCTGGCCTCAGCACGCGACATTCAAGGCCGGTGAGGACCCGCCAGGGAGTCGGCGTGTCCTGCTCCGCTCTTCACCCGGAGAAGAGGCCCAAATCTTTCTAATCGTCGGTCAGGCGGGCGTCTGGTGGGAGCGATTTCGCAACAGGATTCAGGAAATGGAACAGGATCCCAATCTCGAGGAAAAGCTCATACTTAGAGTGCATGGCTTACAGGGTGTGACCCTCGATCTTCGCCGTTATCGGCTTGTTGACACGAGCCGGGCGGAGCGTCAGACCGAGCGGATCCTGGCGCTCGGTGAAGTGGGTGAAGGCCGAGTCTTCGTGCTCGACGCAGGAGGCAGTCCATTGGCTGACGGAATCGACCAGATCGAGTCGGTGATACGCGACTCCCGACTGCTCGACGCGCTTCGAGCAGAGCAATCCTCCTGATCGAGTAAGTCCTCTAGCGGGCTTTGGTGGTGGGTGTCGCCGCTTCGATCAGTGTTGCCAAGTCTTCGTTCAGTGGCACTCGAACGCTGACGCTCGTTCCACGCTCGGGCGCCGATTCAATCTCGAGCTGCGCATGTACCAGACGCGCTCGCTCTTCCATACTCTGGAGACCAATTCCTTGAGAAGGCGACCGTTTCTCCCGGTCGAAGCCCGCACCCTCATCGCGAATTACGAGCTCGAGGACATCCTTCTCGCCGCTCAGAGACACGCTAGCTTTGTTGGTGTCCGCGTGCCGGGCGACATTATTCAACGCCTCCTGGGCAATTCGATAGAGACAAATGCCGAGCTCCTTGGAGACTTCTTCGGGGACGGCAGTGCTGGAAAATGTTGCCTCCACACCTGAGCGACTCGAGAAACTCTCGCACTCCCATCGCAGAGCATCCTCGAGACCCAGATGCTCGAGCATCGAGGGGTGGAGCTCATGCGATAGTGCGTGCACGTCACCCGACAGTCGCACCAGCTCCTGGTGCACTTCTTCAAGCACCTGGCCCGTCTCCTTTGAAGCCGTCTCCTCAGAAGCTGTATCAGCAAACTCTTGAACAAGAAAGCCCGTTTTGCTGCTAAGCCCGGCAAGCCGCTGGGTGAGGTCGTCGTGAATCTCACGGGCCAGACGCCGTCGCTCTTCCTCTTGAGCCGTGATCAGCTTTCCGGCCAACTCCTGCAACCGCTGCTGACTGATCCTGAGTGCCGCTTCGCTCTCTTGTAGAGATTCGCGCTGCTGATCGAGCAGCTCCTCGGCCTGTTTGCTCTTTGTGATGTCGATCATGAAACCGCGCAAAATTGGTGCCTCGCCGTTGTCGGATGACACTGCGTTGACCACCTCGTGGATCCAAACGGTCCGACCATCGGCCGCGGTCAGCCGGTACTCGATCTCGTCGGCGACCTGGCTCTGTCTCGCTCTCGAATAGAACGCCTCGGCTAGCTTGCGGTCTTCGGGGTGCATGATCTTTTGCCAGAAGTCATCCTCGTACCAGTGCTCTCTCGGATAGCCCAGAATGTCGACGACCTGTGGGCCGATGTAAGAGAGATTCGCGGTCCCGACGGGCGACTCCCAGGGAATGACTCGAACCGTCTCGACAAGTTGGCGAAAGTGCTCGCGGCTTTCTCGCAGCTCTGCTGTGCGCTCGATGACGTGCTGCTCCATATCGTCGTGGGCGCGCTGCAGGGCGACCTCGGCCCGGTTTTTTTCAGTCACGTCGTTCAGCGCGGCAAGGCTTCGCACAAACTCACCTTGCTCGTCGTACTCCGCAATCGCTGACAACAGGACCTCGATAACCTCACCGTTTTTCTTGACGAATTCATGTTCGATGTCGCGGACGTAGCCCCGCTCGATGAATTCCTCGATAAGCCCACTGCGGGCAATCTGTTGCGACTTTTTGGTCAAGAAGTCGGTGATCTGGCGTCCAATAACCTCCTCACGCTTGTAGCCGAACACCTCGAGCCAGGTCTCGCTCACATTGAGCAACCGATAGTCGCTATCGATCGACTGCAACATCGCCGGCGTGGCCGTGTAGAGGGTCTTGTATCGCTCGCGGCTCTCTCGAAGCTCGCGTTCGGCTTTGTGTTTCTCCGTGACGTCCTCGCAGACGATCAGGGCCATGGCGTTTCCGTCGGTGTCTTCTACGGCTCGGGCGAGCTCTTGTACCCACATGATCGAGCCGTCGCTACGGACTTTTCGTAGTTGCCACTGAAAAACAATCCCTGGATTGTCAAAGCAGGACTTCAATTGATCGAGCACCGCTTCGCGGTCATCTGGATGAAACACTCCCGTGACCGGTTGGCCGAGAAGCTGATCGACCGGATAACCGAGTTTCTCTGAGCCAAAGCGATTGACCGAGAGAACGATTCCGTCGGCATCCACCGCGAAGTACATCGATGGATTGTCCTCATAGAGGATCCGGTAGGTTTCTTTGCTGGGTGTTAAAGCGCACATCGCGGAATAAACCTCGAGAAACGAGTCCCAGCTTAATTCCAGCTTTGGAGCTGGTCAAATCCAGCGAGGACTCCACCAACGCGGGCTGCTAGCGGGCTTGTGATAGTTGCACGACAAGCCCATCCGGATCATCGAAGTAGATGCGGTTCTCCTGAAGAGTGGGCTCGATATCGACGGCGCGCAACTTCTCGGCGGCGGTGCGCTGGTCGTAGTCTTGAATCGCATAGCTGTAGTGATGCATTCCAGGTGTAGACGATCGGAAGAGGGCGACGAAATTGGGCCCACAGTCTAGAAAGCAGTTGTTGGGTAACCACTCGCTCGAAACCTTCAGACCGAGATGTTCGACATAGAAGTCCCGGCTGCGGGCCACGTCGCTCACGCTGAGGGCTATGTGATGAAGACCTTCGGCCTTGAAGGTGCTGGCTTCCTCGGTGTCAGCTGCACGGGTGTCCGCTGATCCGGCTGTCGAAGCGGTACTAGCAATAGCAATCGCGCCGGCAAGACGCGAGACCAGCTCTCGGCGCGAGATGTGGCCCTTCTCGTACTGTTCGACGATCTTTGAAAGTTCGCTTTCCACCGATTTGACCTCCGAATAGGATCCCCGTTTGAGTACGGATTCTAGCCTGCAGGGTTATCGCCAGCGGCAATGGCCACAAGAATCGATGACCATAAGAAAAGGGGTGGTCCATGGACCACCCCTGAATTGTTTGCTTTCGAGCTACCAGCCGATTGAGTACTACTGCCTCTGCACTACTTTGGATCCTGTACCGTGTCTTCGAGCGTCACGTCGGCCTTGAGCATCCAGCCCTTGCTCTCGTCGTCCTTGTCTTTTCCGTTGCCGTTGCTGTTCCCATTGCTGCTATTCCCATTGCCACCCTTCTTCTTGAGGGACTTGGGTGCGTCGAAATGAATCTTCGCAACGGTGTTTTTGGTGACTTCGAAGGGCGGTCCCTTGATCTTGAATTTCTCGCTGGGAATCTGAAGGGGTACCCGTAGTGGCTCCTTAGCCGATTGCAGACACTCGCCAGTCGCTTCATCTTTCTCGATCACATAGCTCCTGTCTTCGTCGAGTAACATTTCGATGAACTGATAATCGCCGGCCGTCATCTCGAAATCACCCAGCACCACGTATTTGCCATCTTGAAGAGTCAGGAGATCGAACGC
>CAXMQZ010000099.1:0-5125 GCA_964195975.1 uncultured Polyangiaceae bacterium
GAGATGCGCTGGAGTGGAAATACATTCAAGGATTCTCTGTACGCGAGATAGCAACAACGCTCGGTGTCTCACCCAAGGCCGCCGAGTCTTTGCTGACGCGTGCCCGACAGGCATTCCGCGACGCCTTCGGCACTCTGACCACCAGCCTCGAAACAGGCCGTCTGGAGCCCGTTGAAGACTCCCGTTGAATGCACCCGATGAATGATCTTCCGTTGAATGACACAGACAAGGCAGGTCAACCGTGATTAACCAACCCAGCAACCACCCAACGTCTACCGACGATCACGACCGGATCGCTGAGCTTCTTCGGCTGGCGGGTCCGGGACCCGAGGTCCCTGCGAATAGCTCACAGCGAGTCCGACTTGCAGTGCGCGAGGAGTGGCTCGACACCCTGCGAGCCCGTACCCGAAGGGCGAACATGAATCGAGGTCTCTGGGCCCTGGCTGCGGCTGCGGTCCTGGCGATCGTCATCGGCGTCGGGGCGAGATCGAAAGTCCCATCGCCACCAGTGGCGCCTCCGGTGGAAGTTGCCACCGTCAATACGGTCATCGGTTCGGCTCATCTGGAGAGTGGTGGCCAAGATCGGGGGAACGCATCGAGTGCGGTCAGAACCATGGACACAATTCGGGTCGGGGACATCTTGGAAACGGACGCCGACGGACTTGCAGCGCTTCAGCTTGCAAGCGGGCAATCACTCCGGATCAATCGGTCGACACGTTTCTGGTTCGAGTCGCCTTCCGTGATCAGGCTCGAACGAGGAACGCTCTTCTTTGATTCTGGATTCTTCGACTCCCAAGCCGATGGGGCTGATGCCTCGGATATTCAAATTCTTACCGACCTGGGCGTCGTCTATGAGATCGGTACCCAGTTCGAAGTGATGCACCAAGACGGAGATCTCCGAGTTCGAGTCAGGGAGGGAGCTATCGATCTCGAAAGGGGCAAGCAGCGACATCGAGCGGAGATGGGCGCCCAACTGTTAATCGAGGATGGTGAGACTTTGTCCCGTCTTGAAGTTCCAATCTATGGACCCGAGTGGAACTGGATCCTGGCGCTGTCGCCGAAGTTCGAGCTCGAGGGCAGCTCACTCGCCGAGTTTCTCCAGTGGGTATCTCGCGAGACGGGTCGCACCATGCAGATGTCGGCAAGAGCCGACGAGGCTCGCTCGACGTCGGTGATTCTCCATGGATCGATCGACGAGCTGCCACCTGACGAGGCCCTCGAGGCCGTTCTACCGACTTGTGACCTCCGGCACGCTGTCAGCGGCGGTACGGTGCTAATCGACCTGGATTCATAGCGATGGATAGACTTTCGAGAACCGCGACACTCCTGGCACTTTTTCTCATGATTGTGACAGTCGCCGTGGGAGACACCGCGGGGGATGTCAGCATCAAAGACTTCCCCACTCAGTATCGCCATGTGCTCGATCTCTATTCGAACGGCGACCAAGAGGCAGCGGTTCAGCAGCTGGTCGAGCTGGAGACCAATTTCGTCACGAAAAAAGGCGCGGCATCGATCAAGCCGCTCTGGCGTGCGAAGCTGCATGTAGTTCGGGATCTCATGACTGCGGGCAACGACATTCTCATACCGGTGGCGCTTTTTCACGAACAGGCCTATCTAGAATATCTGCGGCGAAAAAACTCCGCACTCGCCACCCATTCGAGAATCATGTCGATGGAGCTCGTCGAGGTCTATGCGACCGATACCGAGCAAAACCCGGATCTCATCCTGGCCAGCAACGTCTTCACGAGCCTGGCTGGACACCTCCAGAAGTACTACCGGGACTCCGACGCGACCGCACTCTACTACCAGGCAATTCGTCTCCACCCCGCGAATACGACCGCCCATCTCGGCGTTGCAGCGATCCACGAGAGACATGGCGACTACCGATTGGCCATCCAACATCTCGAACAGCTGATGGCTGTCAATCCCCAATGCCACGAAGGACGGCTTCGACTCGGTGTCAATCTAGCTCGAGCGGCGCGATTGGACGAGAGCGCCGACATCTTGCAGCCACTGTTGAAAGAGGAGGAGCCGGCTTGGATTGTCTCGGTAGCCTATGAAGAAGCTGCCAAAGTCGAAGTCGACCGGGGTGATCTTCAGAGCGCCTACAACATGCTGCTCGAAGCGGTGGGCCGATTCCCAAACGACACCACCCTGCCGATCCAGCTCGCCTATGTGGCAGACAGAGCCGGGACAATGCCCGACGATCCCGACCTCGCGGATGCCCTGAGGCGCAGTATGGGTCAAGCCATCAGCTCGCCACGCTACGTCTACAGTCAAGCCCCCGTGGGGGATCTCGAAGTCCTTCGCCTGGAGCTTCGGGGAGAGACTGCTGATCATCTGTCAGCTCTCTCGAACGCCCTCGCCTTCGCACCGTCTATGGGAGCGGGATCCTGAGATGAACAAACCTAGCGCTATCGCCCTGTTGATTCTCCTGTTGGTCTCGGTGGGGCCAATCTCCAGCGAGCCCCCGACGGACGCGGCCCTCGATGCGGGCCATGCATCGGGCTATAGGGGTGATCGGCTGATCGATGCCCTGGGAGATCTGCAAGCCAAGGGTATGCGGGTGCTTTACAGCAGTGATCTTGTCGATCCCGAGATGATGGTCGAGCGTGAGCCGACTGCGTCTTCTCTACACCGAATCCTCGACCAACTGCTCGGTCCACACGGGCTCGGAACCCAAATCGGTCCCCGAGGCAGTCTGCTCGTAGTCAGGCGACCTCCCCCACCGATCTGGGTTACCGTGCAGAGTCCCACCGTATCGGATGCAGCCTTTGGGGAGATCGACTTCGCGGCCAAGGTTGTTTCATCGGAAGAAATCGACCGGGTCGAGTTTCTGATCAACGACGAAGTTGTGGCCACCTTGCGCCAGCCCCCTTTTCATACCCGGGTAGATGTGGGCGAAGAGAACATCGCTCGTGAATTCACCGTGCGGGCCATCGGAGCCTGGGGCGCTTCTGGAACCGGTTCGATGTCCACGCGCCGGCTCGAGTTCCTCGATGAATTCGACGTCAATCTCCGTCAGGTCTTTGTCACGGTCGTTCGCCCCGTCGGCGAGGCTCGAACCAAGCTTCGTCGCGAAGATTTCAGAATCCTCGACAACCGAACGGAGCAGAAACTGGTCACCTTCGAACGCGGCGATGTCCCTATTACGGCGGTGCTCCTTCTCGACGCCAGCCAGAGCATGCAGGGCCGAAATCTCGAAGCGGCTGTCGACGGATCGAAGGCCTTTCTGGGTCGATTGAACACACTCGACGAGGCCATGGTCATGTTGTTCTCGGATCGATCACTGGCCGCGACTCATTTTTCCAACGAGCGTAGACCCCTACTCGCACAGCTGGCCAATACACGCGCGACCGGAGGCACGGCGCTCAACGACCACCTCTATGCGAGTCTCAAACTTCTCGACCAACGCCAGGGCAGAAGAGTCGCCATTCTGCTCTCAGACGGCGCCGACGTCGTCAGCGCCTTGCGAATGGAGGACGTCCTCTGGAAAGTCCGACGAACCGACGCCCTGATCTACTGGATTCGGTTGCAAAACCAGGATGAGGATTCCTTTGCATCGGCCTGGAGAAACTTCGAGGCCAACGCTCACGAGTGGGAGGGGCTAAAACAGGCAGTAGGCGAGAGTGGTGGTCGAATCGAGACTCTGTCGGGGATCGAGGATATCGACCAGGCGTTCGAAGGCATCATGAGCGAGCTTCGCGAACAGTATGTCTTGGGCTATTACCCGGAGGCGCCAGAAAACGATCAGGGCCGCCACAACATCAAAATCGAAGTCGCCCAACCAGGCTACAAGCTACGCTATCGAGAAGGTTACTTCACCAAGTAGCTAATCCTGCTGCCCCGTCCGAGGGGTCCGAGGCGTCCGCCCATAGCCGGTCAGGATCGCCAGCACCGTCACCAGCAACAAGGCCCATGAGTGGAAGTTGACGAGACCTATCGCCAGCGGAGCGAGGTGAGGCAGACCCACCTCGGCTCCTGAGCTGGTGGTGCTCGAGGCCAGCACTGTCGGGATGCAGTAGGGCAGGATAAACGGATAGGTGCAGACCGTCATATCCAGAATGTTGGCCCGACGATATTTGTTCACACCGAATCTCTCTCCGATCCGTTTCGCATAACCGCCGACGGTCAACAGGGCCACGACCGAGTGAGTGGTCAGCAGTACAGCAGCCGAAACGGTCGAAAACATCCATAGCTCGACCCCACGGCTCGATTGGATCCGTCGACTCGTTACATCGACGATTCGGCCCAGGATTCCCGAAGCTTCGATTCCAGCCACCAGACCCGACAGAAGTATCGTGAATATCGAGATACCGATACCCCGCTCCATGCCATCGATGATCAGACCCCGAGCCGAAAAGCGCTCGAGATCGATATAGATGAGCTCATCGGCCCGTATCAGCCCGAGGGCGAGTCCGATGCCGACAGCCACGAGAATCCCGGTCAAAAGGCCTTCGAGCAGTGGTCTTTGGGTGATGAGGAGAGCCACGACCACGATGGGCGCAATCACCATTGCCAGAGCCAGAGGGTTGCCAAGGATAACCGATTCTCCACCCGGGCCACTACCGGCGCCACCCAGCCAGGCATAGGCCGCCATGGCGAGAGCCGCAGCTGGAAACGCGTACTTCAGCCGACTTCTCACCACGCCTCCGATGTCGGCTCCCTGAGTCGCAGCCGAAGCGATCGTCGTGTCTGAGACCGGCGAGATGTTGTCGCCAAAAGTCGCTCCTCCGATGATCGCTCCCATGAGAATCACCGGGTCGGCCGCCAGACCGATAGCGGCCGGATAGAGGAGCGGCGCACAGAGAATCAGCGTACCCAGACTGGTGCCGGTAGCGGTTGAGACAAGGCTACAGATGAGAAATGAAGCGACCGCAAAAGCACCCCCGTGGACACCCAGTCGCTGTGCTGCCCAGACCAGAGCGTCGACAAAACCGCTCGCATTGATCACGCTCGCCAGAACACCCGCCAGGAGCCAGGCCAGGATCATCAACAACACGATCGGCTGGCTCATCCCCCGCACCACCGTGTCGGCCCATGCAGTGCGGTCCTTCGCCAACAGCATCGCAAGAGCGAGCGCGGCAATCAGGATGGGCCAGAAACCCCTCTCATCGGGCGCGCC
>CAXMQZ010000100.1:0-11429 GCA_964195975.1 uncultured Polyangiaceae bacterium
GAGGTCCACTCGTAACCGATGAAAGCGGTAAAGGTCCCAGGGTCGTCGTACTCCTCGGCCGCATCGATCGTGTTCTGCCAGGCCGCTTTGTAGGGGGCCGTGTCAGAAGCGTAGTAGACACCTTCCGGAATTTTGCCCTGAGAGAACAGGCCGATCAACTCGAGGGCCACGGCGACACCATCGCCGCTCTGAATCCGGTCATACCACTCCCGTGCCAAGGGGTCCTTGAGCAAATTGGGCTCGCCGGCAAACAGGTCCGGAAAAAAGCCCATGTTGTCGGAGTGATCGGCTACGACCAGAAAATCGAGCGGGCGCGACAACTTTATGGGTAGACCGGTCGAAGAGACGACCTCGTCGCCACGTGCAAACTGGTAGGCGTCGTTCATGTCGAGCCGGTTGCCAAAGGCTCCCGCATCCATCGAATAGGAAGTATGCAGATGAGTATCGCCCCAGAAGACCTCGCTGGGGAAACCGCGCTGGGCGTAGGGCGAGTAGGCCCGGCCCGGGTAGGTCTTTGAAAGGGCGCTCGCGCCGTCGGGTGGCGGAGGCACCTGAGCCAGCACAGGCAGTGAAAGAACAAGCAGCGCAGCCAGGACCATCGATCGTTTGAACAGCATGAGTTTCCCCCCTGAGAAAATTGTCTGCGAGCTGAGATCACAGCTCTGGAACGAGTATAACTCGGTCCTGGCGGCGATCCTTGCTGGCCCCAAAGAAGGGTTTGCGGTGGAAATGAATCCGGCGGTCGGCATTGAGCCGACCGCCGGGGAGAAGGCGCACTAGTTCAACCGCGCTAGTTCAGTGGACAACCAAGGTTGTTGTCCGAGTCCAGATCGTCCTTGACCGACAGAATCGTATGACGGTTTTCAGACGCGAGAGCGGTATTCACCGTGTTGATGACCTCGCTCTCGCTCATCGGGAAGGCCACGCCGGGGTGATCGGCATTCAGCAGGGCTCCGACCGCCTGGCGCAGCAGATTCTTGGCCGCACCCTCGACTCCGGGACCACCGCCAAACCGCAGCGCCTCGAGGAGAGTCGCATCTCCCAGGTGGGAAATAGAATCAGGGACCAGAAACACGGATTCTACGGTCCGGCCAGGCGAATAGTCTGTTGGAACCCACGAACTCAGATGATTCTTCCAGTAGCCGTGACTGCAGCCTTCGAAGCCGGTCTCTTCCTCCTTGCCGAAATAGTGACTCGGATCTTTGTCGGCCACTTCGTTACCGTCCGGGTCTTTGGCTACCACTCTTCCCACGTTTTTGTACTGACCTTCCTCGGCGATGGCCTCGGCCATACAGGTCATCGATTCCCCCGGCTCAAGAGTCGTGGAGGGGCAAACGATCGCTCCGATCTGGTCGTCGGTCACCGAGATGCCACTCAGTGGCACATCGCCCGTATTTGTAACCACATATTCCCAGTGTACTGGGGCACCGACGGGAATCTCGGGTCCCTTGGGTGAGTCCGCATCCTCGCCGTTGGTCGATTTCTCGATTCTGATGTTTGCTTTGCCAGCGGACTCGACACCCAGGTAGTGACTGTCATCCTTGTCACCCACCTCGGTTTTATCCGGGGCTGTTCCTTTGACCCGGCCAACATTACGGTACTGACCCAACTCGGCCACGCCATTGGCCTTGCAGGTCATCGATTCACCCGGCTCGAGGGTTGTCGAGGGGCAACTGATTTCGCCGAGCTGATTGTCCGTCACCGAAATATTGGTCAACGGCACGTCACCCGTATTTGTGACCACATATTCCCAAGTCACCGGCGCGCCCACCACAATCTCCGGTCCAGGTGCCTTATCGGCGTCTTCGCCGTTGGTCGATTTCTCGATTCTGATCTTGGGTTTGCCAGCGGACTTCACGCCCAAGTAGTGGCTATGATCTTTTGCGCCGACCTCGGTCTTGTCTGGGTCCCAGGCTCTGACCCGGCCAACGTTTTCATAGTCACCCAGCTTGGCCTTACCTGTTGCCTTGCAGGTCATCGACTCGCCCACGTTGAGGGATTCCCGCGGACATTTGATGTTGCCAATCTGGTCGTCTTTCAGCGTGATGTGGGTCAGCTTGACGCTACCCGTGTTGGTGATCACATACTCCCAAGTCACCTGGCTGCCCACGACAATCTCGGGTCCGGGTCCCTGATCGGCGTCTTCGCCGTTGGTGCTCTTCTCGATGTCGATATGGGCGCCATCGATTGGGGCTCCACCACCCAGGCTACCGGTGCTGGCTGTGGCGCCTTCAGCGCCGACAGGAGCCGCCGGCTCGGTCGGACTGTTGCCGCTGCTGCAGGCTATGGCAAACAGACCCATGACTCCCATTACCAGGGCAAGAGCGATCAAAGGGACGAAATATCGGTGCTTCTGAGTGTTATTTGGCATTGAATTGGAGCCCTCCTAAAAGATTCTTGGTTCAGCGGAGCAAACTCTACCAACATCCGAGGCCTCGGCCCTTCGGATAGCCGCTCTTCTATGTATCGATCAGCATGTCTCGATAGGGTATAGGTAGATCAGGTATGGGGTAAGCGAGGATGGGTCAACCGGCCGGGTTAATCGGGCAGGTTAATCAGCCGGTTTGATCGGATTGGGGGGTTCGGGTTGCTCGGAGGTGCTGGTGCTGCTTCGAATCGTTTGCCTGTTGAGGGGCATGATCAGGATTCGGGGCAGCGTGCGCCATCGGGCATCTCGAAAGTAGGGCAGCCCCAGGGTCATTCCAGTTTGCCCTTTTGCGGGTCGGGCGAGATAGGTTCCCATCAACCGATCCCAACAGGACAGATTGAAACCATAGTTGGTGTCGTGCTCGGCCCGGTCGATCGAGTGATGGATCCGGTGCATGTCGGGGGTGACGATGAGCCAACGAAGAATGCGCTCGAATCTCGCCGGCATGCGCACATTGGCGTGGTTGAACATCGCGAGTGCGTTGAGAAGCACTTCAAACACCAACACAGCGAGAAGAGGTGGTCCCAAAACCGCCACGACCGCGAGTTTGATCACCATCGACACGATGATCTCGGCAGGGTGAAAGCGGAGCCCCGTGGTTACATCCACATCCACATCGGCATGATGCACCATGTGTAGTCTCCACAGCGCCGGGATAGCGTGGAAAATCACGTGCTGGACATAGATGGCGAAATCCAGAATCAGGATGGACAGCACGACCGCCAGCCAGTAGGGAAGGGTCAGCCAGTGGAAGAGCCCGAAGTCGATCTTGGCGACGGCGATGGCCATGCCGATCGCCGCGGCTGGGAAGAGTAGGCGCACCACTACGGTGTCGACGACCACGAGTCCCAGATTGGCAAACCAACGTGGACCCTTGGCGACGCTGAGCTGGCGCCGCACCGCAATCACCTCCCAAAGCGCCATCAGCACAAAGACGCCGAGAAAGGCGGTCAATCGAATCGTGCCTTCGTTGACCAGGGCCCCGTTATCCACCCAACTCCTTCGCGGTGGGATACCTCGGCCGGATGTCGACCGGTACGTCGTTTAGACGGTCGATCGCGTCCAGCAGTGGCTTTGTGGGTTGCCCGTAGGTCTCGAGGAACTGGGCTGTGCCCTCGTAGTCGCCGTTGGCCTGTAGCATCAGCATGTCGCGTAGTAGATCACGCATGGCGCCAGGAAATTTCTCGGGTACGCCTCGAAACATCCCCTGCTCGTCGACCGCCAGAGCACCTTTCTCGAGCAGATAGTTGAACTGGGCCACCGTTCCCTGTCCGTGGGCCTCGTGCACGCCAAAACGTGCTGAACGAAAAAGACCTGCCACATAGGTGGGACCCAAATTCTCGAGCAAATCCTCGGACATCTCGCCCTTTTCGATAAGCGCGAGGACGTTGTAGATCCCCATGACATCGGCCTTGGCCTCTTCCATGACCGAATAGAGATCTTTGAGCTCGAGTCTGACTTCGGTCTTTCTACCGTCGATGGTGATCTTGCCGGGTCCAAGACCGTGGCTGAGCTCATGATGGAGTGACTCGTTGAAGAAGGCCTCGAAGGCGATTCGATCTGCGTCTTCCGGAACGAGAGCTCGTTCGGCGATCGGGGTCAGAATCTTTTCGAACTTGGCGCGCAAGACATTGCGCAGCATGACTTTCTTCGAGCCTTTGGCCTCGCGTACCTTTTCGTCGTTGGGTAGATTGAAGGCCAGGGTCTGGATGCCCGCCTTGGAATCGCCACCGACAAACACGACGTCGACCACTCGAATAGGGCTTGCGGTGCCGCGCTCGAAATTCTTGTAGCGATCTTCGAGCGGTAGGTTGCGCTCGAGAAAGGGCAACATCTCTTTGTAACGCGAAAGCGCCGCAGATTCAGCCGGAATATCGACTGTCACAAAGGCCTCGAAACCGGTCTTGTAACCAAAGAGCGCATCCTCATAGACCTCGTAGGGTCCTATGGCGACCTCGACCGGCGAGGCCAGATCCATCCATGCGATATCGCTTTCATAGTAGTCGTTGCTCGAGAAGGCATCGGCGCGCAGGTTGAGAAACGTCTCGAGTGATGCGTTGCTGGTTTTCTCGGCGGCGCTACGAAGATGCTCAGCCGCCGGATCCAACCACTCGCCGTAGGCCTCGGAATAGGGCGTCGCGATCAGGGCTTCACCCTGGCGTTGGATAATGGAATGGAGCGAAGTGAAGGACTCCCGTTGGTCCGGGTAGGCCTCGATCCATGCGTTGAACTCTTCCTTGGTCATGTCGACCGGATAAAAACCCGCCCCCTCGGGGTGGGGCATATCTCCTATGAAGGGTTCGAGCTCGGCAAGCCGGTCCCAGGGCCCGAAGTTCACGTCGAAGTATTCGCGAGTGGGATCGTCGGCTTCGAGAGCTATTTTTTTTCGCAGCTCGGGGTTGCCAACCCATACCTGTCGCAGAAATATCTCGTCCATGATGCGGGCTGCTTGCAGCAGGTCGACCAGCACTGCCCGATCCTCTTCGCTCAATGAGGAGATGTCAGCCGTCAGATCTGTGGGGACAAACTGGGCCAGCCGCCTATCGATATCACTCGAGGCCTCTTTCGTCGCCGATGCGTCTGTCTCGGCGGCTTTTTTCTCGGTCGCACCACAGGCAAGCAGCGCAAGAAGCATCACACTCAAAGATATGAGTTTCATTACTTCCCTTTCCAATTTCAGTGTTGTGTTTTGTGGAAGGTGCCGGCGGAATTGCTATCCGTCGTGTGGGCTCACGATCTCTTCGATATCGGGCAGGTTGAACCCGTCCAGCTCATTCTACAGGTTGTCGCTGCCCATTTTCGAGACTGAAGCGAAGGCGCACCCTAGATCTCAGACTGCAGGGATGCCCAGCGCTGCTGAAGACCCTCGAGTGTGCGCTCCAACTCTTCTACGGCCTCCTGCGCTTGGGTAGTGGGCGGCGCGTCCGCTCCTTGCAACAGACTCGACATGTGGAGCAATTTGAACTGCAGATCGACGATCGTCTCGTCTTCGATCGAGGTTTGATCGATCGAGCCATAAAGAATATCGGGTAACTCCGGCGCACCGTGACCACGCAACTCCTGCAAAGCATTGCGACGATCGCCGCTCGACTCCTCCAGAACGCGGTCGACTGCCTCGCGTAGGTCCTGAGCGATGTTGTAGCCCGCGTAGCAACGCATCGACAGCTCGGTCTGAAGATCGAGCTCGGTTTCGGTCAGTTTCACTCGCGGATCCAAACGGACCGTCAGAGTGCTCTCCGACACAAATCCGTCGACGGTCAGGCGAGCTCGGTATCGGCCCGGAGGCACAAAGGGCCCATGGGGGCCACTCGGTGTTGAAAACTGGACTGCCGCGATGGCGAACTGGCGGCGTGCTCCTCGAGGTGGCTCATGACGCAGATCCCAGACAAAGCGATGATGGCCACGGGTCGCAGCGAGAATCTGGGTGGAACGAATCCAATAGGTCGGGTGTGGCAGGTTGGTCGGGTCGAGGTGCTCGGGCTTGTCGCTCGAGGTGAACCTGCGAATGACCTCACCGGTCGGGTCGGTGACCTCGAGCACCACCAGTTTTGCCTGGGTCGGGAGGTGGTAGTCGAGAATCGCTCCGTCGGGAGGGTTTTCTCCGGTTGGCTCCTCGGGTGGCAGGGGGGTGTCCAAGAACATGTTCCACCGCACACGGGTTGCCAGAGCTGGAGCAAACAGAAAAGAATCTTTGCTTGTCACTGCAGATGCAAGCTGACGCAGGGGCGTAATGTTGTCCAGAATCCAAATCGAGCGTCCATGAGTGCCGACCACAAGATCGTCTTGGTGAATGACCAGATCCCGCATGGATGATGGAGGAAGATTCTGGCGCAGTGTCTGCCAGTTGTCACCGTCGTCGATTGAAAAATAGACCGTCCGTTCGGTGCCCGCGAACAGGAGGCCGGGTTGTTTCGGGTCCTCGCGTACGACATTGACCGGAGCCATCTCGTGGAGACCGGAGACGACTCGGGTCCAACTCTTTCCACCATTGTGGGTGCGATAAATATGCGGCCGCATATCGTCGCGGCGAATGGCGTTGACGGCGATATAGGCCGTGTCGATGCCGAAATGTCCGGCATCGATCTGTGAGATCTTGTCCCAGGATCGCAGCTCGGGCGGTGTCACGTCGCTCCAGGTCTTGCCGCCGTTACGCGTGATGTGCACCAGACCGTCGTCGGTCCCAGCCCAGATGGTTTCCGCATCCAACGGTGAGGGTCCGAGGGCGTAGATCACACCGCGCCTGGGCATCGAACCCATTTCAGGTGTGAGGAAATCACCCACACTTTCGGGAACATCCGGTTGCTCGCGCGACAGATCTGGGCTGATGATCTGCCAATCGTGGCCGCCGGTTGTCGTCTTCCACAACACATTGGTTGCAAATAACAACATCGTCGGATCCTTGGGATGAAACATCAACGGCATCGTTCTCAAGATTCGATATTTGCTGCTGCGAAGTGCTTCGGGGGCGACATTTTGAGATTGTCCGGTTCGTTTGTCGAACCGCATGACCCGACCACCATAGATGATGTTCGGGTTCAGGGGATCGGGGGCTACGTAGGCATACTCGTCGGCGCTCACTCCCATCCAGTCACGAAACGAGATCTGACCACCGCTACCGCGACTCGCGATGCCGATGGCGCCGCTCTCTTGTTGACCCCCATAGACCCAATATGGAAATTGATCGTCAGTGGCTACATGATAGAGCTGAGCTGTGGGCTGGTTGTACCAGGAGCTCCAGGTGCGTCCGGCGTTGACCGTGACCGCGGCACCCTGATCGGTTACGAACAACATGATCTCGGGATGGAGCGGGTTGATCCAGATCCGGTGGTAGTCGTCCCCTCCAGGGGCTCCCTTGAGCGACGTCCAGCTCACGCCACCGTCATCCGAGCGATATGAAGCGATGTTTCCTACAAAGAGCTGATCGGGATTGCCTGGATGCACACGGATCTCGGCGAAATCGCCGCCCCGACCCCATAGCCTGGTGTCGGTGCTGATGAGCGTCCAGCTCTGCCCGGCATCATCCGATCGATAAATGCCACCATGGTCTCGAGCATCGACCGTCGCATACATTCGTTTGGGATTGCTCGGTGCAATACCGACACCGATTCGACCCAGACCCTGCTCGGCTGAAGGCAAGCCCTTGCTGAGCCTGCGCCAGTTGGTGCCACCATCGGTTGATTTATAAAGACCGCTGTTTGGACCCGAGAATTCCGCATTCTCCCAGGGCCCCTCGCGATGCTCCCAGAGATCGGCAAAAAGAACCTGCGGGTTGGTCGGATCGAGCTCCACTTGAATGGCGCCGGTGTTTTGATCCAAATAGAGGACCTTTTCCCAGGTGGATCCTCCATCGAGGGTTCGAAATACACCACGCTCTTCGTTAGGCCCGTAGGGGTGCCCGAGACCGGCGACGAATACAATCTCGGGATCCGAAGGATGCACGACGATTCGTCCCACCTGTTGCACATCGGCGAGGCCGATATGGGTCCAGGTTTCACCGCCATCGGTCGATTTGAAGACGCCGTCTCCTACTCCCAGATCGGGACGATGCAGTCCCTCGCCGGTGCCGACATAGATGATGTCGGGGTGAGACGGCGAGACCGCGATGTCGCCGATCGAGCCGGTGGGGGCGTCGTCGAAGATGGGCGACCAGGTTCTTCCAAAATCATCGGTCTTCCAAACTCCACCGTTGTTGACTCCGACGAAAAACACATTGGGTTGGGTCGGTATTCCAACCCCGCCTACGGTTCGACTCGCTCGGAAGGGACCGACAAGCCGATACCTGAGATCTTGATAGTGCGTCTGTTCGATAGCCGTGCTGGCGGCTTGCGACTGAGCCCGACTCATGCCGGCGAACGTTGAGAGTAGGATGAAGGAAGCGATCAGACTCCGTGACTTGTTCATCTCAGCAGGATATGGGATCGTCGCGCCACCGGTCAAAGCGCTTTGGGTGAACAATGGATGCCAATGATGGATAGATCGAGGAGTCGAATCGATTTGAAACCGAGACTCATTGCCACAATTCTCTTGGTCGGACCGATTCTTCTCGCCGCCTGCCAGACCAGGAGCGAGACGGGAGAGTTGGGGCCATCTGTTGACGACTCCGCGGCGAGCACCGCTGCCGTCGAGGCCACTCCTGCGCTCGAAGAGGCCGCTGGCTATACCGCCGAAGAGGCGTACGGCTTTCGAAACGCCATGACGATCGACAACTGGGACGAGGGCGGTCCGTTGATGCGCTATGTCTTTCTCAACATGGGTGAGTTCTTCAACGAGTCGGTGATCCTCAGGACCGGGCCGATCGCGCCGCTGGACTACGATCTTCGCGACGAGATCGGCGAGCTCGAGACCAGCAGTCGCCTTGGGGAGATGTCGCTCGACGACTACATTCATCAGGCTGCGGCCGATGGGATCGTGATCGTCCACAGAGGCAAGATCGTGTACGAGGCCTACCCGAAAATGCGGGCGCTCGACAAACACCTGCTGATGTCGGTGTCGAAAGGATATACGGCTACATTGGTGGCGATTCTCGAAGATCGGGGTCTAGTCGATCAGAATGCGTCGATCGAAACCTACCTGCCCGAGTTGGCCGGCTCGGGCTGGGAGGGTGTAAGCGTGCTGGACATCCTGGACATGGCCTCGGGGATCGACTGCCACGAGAGCAACAAGGGGTCCTACTCGGATCCGGCCCAGTGCTACTACCAGTACGAAGCCTCTCTCGGCTGGCTTGGGGCTACCGAGGCCACTTTGGATTCGCCCTACGAGTACCTTGCCGCTCTTCAAAGACATCGACCGGCCGGGGAGGCATTCGAGTACACATCGCCCAACACGTTCATCCTCTCCTGGCTGATCGAGCGCGTAACCGGTAAGACGTATGCGGAAGTTCTGTCTGAAGAGATCTGGCAGAGAATCGGTACGGAATCCGATGGTCTGCTCTCTTCTCCTCGACGTGGCATTCCAATCGCGCATGGCGGTATCTCAGCGACCTTGAGGGACGTGGCGCGATTTGGCCTCCTGTTTACGCCGAGTTGGAAGTTTGTCGCCGCTGGGCCGGTCATCTCGCCGGCCTACGCTGAGAAGATTCGCTCAGGCGGTCGTCCCGAGATTCACGACAAAGGAATCAATGTCAGCCTGGGTGGGCTTCCGGTCGATGGCGAGATGCCCCGACACAACACCTACCAGTGGGACTTTGTGATGGAGGATGGAGACTTCTTCAAGGGTGGCTATGGTGGACAGGGGCTCTACATCTCACCTGATCGAGATATCGTGGTTGCCTACTTCGGCAGCTTCGATGTCGGTGGCAGGACGAACCAGCTCGATGACGTTTCGCGTCAGATTTCGAAATCGGAGCTACTCGACTAGTTCTGTGGCATTGCATCTTTGAGCCATGATACGCCTCTCATGAGCACGCCTCGATTATTGATCATTGGCATCGACGGTGCGACCTTCGACCTGGTGGGACCCTGGGCCGAAGCTGGGTACCTCCCGACTCTCTCTCGTCTGATGGCCGAAGGAGCCCATGGTCCTTTGCGAGCCTGGCCCAACATGAACAGCGCTGCAGCATGGACGTCGATGGTCACCGGTTACAACCCGGGCCAGCATGGGATATACGGCTTTGGCAGGACGGTTCTCAGAGGACAACAGGTGTGGAGACCGACGACCGGAGCGTCTCGGCGTAAGGAAGCGTTTTGGAATCGAATGAGCGCCGCAGGCAACGAGGTAGGTGTGATCAACGTGCCGATCTCTTTCCCCGCAGATCCCGTAAATGGATTCATGTTGGCAGGGATGGATACTCCGAGCACGCGCAGCAGTGGGTTTTCGCACCCACCCGAGTTGGCCGATGATCTGCGTCGTCAGGGTATCGATTATTTGCTCGATGTGCCGAACCTCGGTGTCTTGAGCAAGAGTGATCCTTCTCGCGGCGCTCGTCTTGCAAGGGAGATGGTCGATGTGCGTGCAGAGACGATCCACTTTCTGATGACGAGCCGTCTCTGGGACATGCTGATGGCTGTTTTTGTGGTGACCGATCGGTTGCAGCACCACTACTGGCCGTACGAGGACACTCCTTTGGATGCCCCGGAATGGGCGCCCATTCGCGATATCTACTGCCGGATCGACTCTGAAATCGCCTCGCTTATCGATCGAGTCGATGAACCCTGCAATGTTCTCGTGGTGTCGGACCACGGCTTCGGGCCAACGCGTCTGGCGATGAGGTCACTCAACCAGCTCTTTGCCAGGCTAGGCCTGCTTAGGTTTGACGAGGGTGGGGGAAAACTTCCGGGTCGCATCCTGGAAAACAGTCTTCACCTGGGTCGGCGTCTCGTGCCGCAAACATGGCAGCGTTCGTTGGCGGCTGCTTTCCCTCGGCTTTACACTCGGGCGCTCAACGAGAGTGTTGTCTCGAATATCGATTGGTCGAAGACCGTCGCGTTTGCCTCGCCACACGGCAGGTCGGTACACCTCGATCTGTGCGAGTGGAAGAACGAGGACAGGGTCGCTTCGGTGGAGTACAACCAACTACGAGAGCGGGTGCGATCCATTCTTCTTGGGCTTCGCGATCCCGAGACCGATAAGCCTCTCGCTCGAGAAGTGCATCTGCGAGAGGATCTCTATCAAGGACCTCACCTCGAAGATGCTGGCGATCTCGTCGTGGAGTGGGATTTCGAGACCTGCCGTGATTCCCTCTGCTTTGGAGACAACGGGGATCGGGTTGTCGTGCGGGCCGACAAGACCTCTGGGCCCGGAGCCCATTGGAAGGCTGAACATCGGGCCGAGGGTATCTTCATTGCGCACGGCTCGAGCATTCGAAGTGGTGCCAGGACCCCCTGCTCGATCTACGATGTTGCACCGACGGCATTGTACTTGCGCGACCTACTTGTGCCTTCTGGGATGGACGGATCGGTCATTACCGAAATGTTCGAGTCCGAGCACCTCGCGAGCAATCCAGTGCAGACGGCTGACCCAGACGAAGAAGAGAGCCGGTCGCAGGGTCTCGAGCTGAGTGAGG
>CAXMQZ010000101.1:0-7261 GCA_964195975.1 uncultured Polyangiaceae bacterium
ACCACGTCCGACCGCACCAGGCACTCGGCTACCGACCCCCGGCGCCCGAAGCGCGCGACTGGCCGCTAGCGGCCAGTCGGGAGGACAAACAGCCGGCGATTCACTAACATTCAAACTGGTACAAACAACGGAGGCCGACCAAGAGGGTCCAGATGAATCCCGCCAGGGTGCACAATGAAAGGACGACAATCGTCAGAGTCCGTCCCGTCGACAGTTCAGCACCCAGATCCCAGGTATCCCCGGCCATTGCTACCGGTAACCCCATCACCAGTGCGCCCGCGATGAGCTGGAGGAGATCCTCGAAGTGGAACTCGACCTTGAGGGGCTCGCTCACGGTGGCGACGGGATTGCCCTCCTCATCTAGGATCTGGTCTTGGGGAACTGTCGCGCGCGAATACGGTTTTGCCTTCTTTGATGGTCTCGAGCACCTGAATGCGGTTGATGTCCGTCGGGTCTACGGCGAGCGGGTTGTCCGACAGGATCACCAGATCTGCGAGCTTGCCCACCTCGATCGAGCCCTTGCGGTCTTCCTCGAAGTGCTGGTAGGCACCCCACAGGGTGATCGTCTTTAGGGCCTCGAGCGGTGTCAGTCGCTCATCCGGACCCATCACCTTGCCACTGCGCGAGGTCCGGTTGACAGTCGCTGACATCACCTGCATCAGGTTCGGCAGAGCCACCGGTGCGTCCGTGTGGCTGGTGGCGGTCATGCCGCGATCGAGAGCCGAACGCATCGGCGAGATCTGTTGAGCGAGCTCGGGGCCGATGATCTGGTCATACCAGTCCCCCCAGTAAAAGGTGTGCATTGGAAAAAGCGAGGGGAGGACGGACAGCTCCTTCAGGGAGTCGAGCTGGTCCTGACGGATGAACTGACCGTGGATCAGGGTGTGACGGCGGTCTGCCGGGCCGTACTTGTCGTGCACCGGTCGAATGGCGCGGATGAACTGATCGATGGCGGCGTCGCCGTTGGCATGAGTCAGCACTTGCCATTCGTTTCGGTAGGCCTCGTCGAACAGTCCGGCAACAACCTCGTCGTCCGGGATGGCCGGGTAGCCCATGTAGTTCTCGTTCTGGCCCTCGGGGGGCAGAAGATAGGGCTGCGTCCGCCACGCCGTGCGCCCCTGCGGCGATCCGTCGAGCGTGATCTTCATCCCTCCGATGCGGTAACGGTGGCGGTAGTCCCTGCTGAGCCAGTCCGAGCTCATCAGGTCCTTATCGGCGTAGTCGATGTAGGCCACGATGTCGATTTCGTAGCCGACCCGGTCGGCGAAGCTGGCCAATGCCTTGTGGGTCGTGGCGAAGGCCCGGCCTTCCTGCGCCGTGGTGTATCCGAAGCTCGTCGCCAACTCCTGGGAGCGCCGCAGAAAGTATGTCTGGTTCTCTTCTGTGGTGGGCGTGATCATGGCAACAGTGTGCGGAATGCTGGCCAGCTCTTCGAGTACGCCGTTCGGCTCGCTGCCACTAGGTCGCCGACGGATGACCCCGCCCTGCGGGTCATCTGTGTCAGCCGAGTAGCCGATCTTCTCGAGCCCGACGCTATTGACCGCGCTGAAGTGCCCCGAGATGTGCACCGCCATGACGGGGATCTCGGTCGAGACCTGGTCGAGGTCGTCACGGGTCGGGTGCCGGCCCTCGGCCAGGACCGCGTCGTCGTAGCCCATGCCGAAGATCCAGCCGGTGCGCTCGACGTCGGGCCCTGCCGCGAATTCCTGGAGTTTTGCTACCAAGTCGTCGATCGTCTCCACCTCTCCGTCAGGTGGCGCCAGCAGGTTGGCCCCAACAGCCTGTGCGCCGAGGGCGTTGAAGTGCACGTGGCCGTCCACGAATCCGGGAACCAGCGTTCCTCCGCGGAGATCGACGACCTCTGTGTCGTCACCGCTGAGCGTCATGACTGCGGCCTCGGAGCCAACTGCGATGATCCTGCCATCGCGCACCGCGACCGCCTCGGCGGAGGGGTTTGCATCGTCGACCGTGACGATCGGCCCGCCGCGGTAGATGGTGTCGGCGGCGTGCTCCTTTTTGCTGCTCGAGCATGCAGGTGCCAGCGCCATTTCGATGGTTAGGGCAAGGATTGCCAGGACTCTGGTCTGATTCTTCATCCGAAGGTTCTCTAGGTCGCACTCACCTGGCTGGGAAGCTCTTCGAGTGTGATTCGCAGATCGGAAAACTCCTGGAACACGCTCCGATGCTCCTCGAGAAACTGCTCATGCTCGAGGTCACCCATAACCCCATGATACATCGCCTAAGGAGGAAGATATTGCTCCGCAAATACCAGGTTGGCAGAATTCATTTCCCCGAAATACCGAGCCTGTTGAAACGTTTTGAAACCTGATGAAAACGATCGAATCATTGTCATGCTTACAATCCGATCTATTCTCGGAATAGTCCGCTGTCGGGCTGTTGTTACGCTCAATACGCGCCAGGCCTGAGCACTCGGTCCAACCCGTGATAGATCTGATTGCGTCGCCATGCACGTTGACACACCACTGATCGAATCCGATCCGCTGAGTCGAATCCGCGGCGGCCCGGTCTGGCTCAAGCTCGATTGCCTCCAACCGACCGGTTCGTTCAAGCTCCGCGGTATCAGTCGCATCTGCCAGGAGTTTGTCGATAACGGGGCCCAGGAGCTGATCACCGCCTCCGCCGGCAACGCTGGGCTCAACGTCGCCTACGCGGGAAACCAGCTCGGTGTGGCGGTCACGGTGGTGGTGCCAAAAGCGACCCCAAAGATGATGATCTCGATGATCGAAGAGATCGGGGGGCGAGTCGAGGTCGTCGGTGATTCGTGGGATGACTCGAACGACTATGCCCTTAACCGCGCCGACGGCATCTCCACTGTCTGTGTACCAGCTTTCGACCATCCGACGATCTGGGATGGCCACGCCTCCTTGATCGAGGAGGTCGCCAAGGCCGGTCTCGAACCAGATGCCGTGGTGGTCTCGGTTGGGGGTGGTGGTCTGCTGTGTGGTGTTATCGAAGGCTTGAAAAGAGTCGGTTGGGACAACGTGCGGGTCGTAGCCTGCGAGACTGAGGGATCGAATTGCCTGGCCCGGTCGCTCGAGACAGGCTCACTGGTGACACTGCCCAGCATGAACTCGATCGCCAAGAGTCTTGGCGCTCTGACTCCGGCACCGGGAGCCCTCGAGCGAGCCCAACAATTCTCGGTCGAGAGCTTCGTCTGCTCCGATCGACAGGCTCTCGACGCCTGTTTGGCTCTCTCCGATCACCACCGACTGATCGTCGAGCCTGCCTGCGGTGCTGCCTTGGCTAGCGTCTATGAACGAGCCGAGATCTTGAGAGATTTCAGCGCGGTCCTGGTCGTGGTTTGCGGCGGCGTTGCGGTTTCGCTCGATATGCTGCGCCAGTGGGATCTCGATCTCTCGACCTCGACCTAGGCACCTGGCCTAGGAACCTGCCCTAATTCACTTTCGCAGACTCGGTTGGGGCCTTGATGTCGTAGGAGAACAGATTACCCTGCTCGCGAAGGAGCAGTCTGCCGTTGGCAATGACCGGATGTGCCCAACTGTTTTGATCGACATCGGGAATCATGAAGCTACCTTTCTCGTGATAACCCTCCGGGCTGGCTTCGACAAGGATCATCAGACCGTTCTGGTATCGATAGTAGAGCCTGCCGTCAGCGTATGAGATCGCAGCCGAATTCTCACCCTTGTTGCGCTCTGGACCCCACGCGACCTCTCCTGTCATCAGCTCGACTGCAATAGGAAAGCCCTTATTGTGACCCGAACCGGTAAAGATGAAGTCGTCGTACTGGATCAGACCACCGTGGTGATTCTGTATGGTGTTGGCCTCTAGGAAATAGATCTCCTCCGCCTTCCAGTCGTCGCCATCCTTGCCGACTTTGACCAGCGCCGCTCCGGTGCCGTACCCAGAGGAAGAAAACACATAATCGTCCTTGACGATGGGTGTCGAGATGTTGGCAATATCGTTGGCCACTCGGTTGTATCCCCACAGCATCTTGCCCGTCTCCGCTTCGACCGACATCAGACCACGACCGACCAGCTGCACATACTGTCGGGTGCCACCGGCTTCGGAGACAACCACCGATGAGTAGCCGGCGCCATCGGCACCGAGCGGTCCAATTCGGCCACCTCGAGTGCGCCAGATCTCCTCGCCAGTCTCCTTGTTCAGCGCCACCAACATCGCGGCGATATGGCCAGGGGTCACAATAACCCTGTCGCCATCCACGAGCGGGGACTCACTGAACTTCCAGTCATAGCTACCCATGGCTCGCATGAGATAGCCTTCGAAATCCTCCGGAAGACTACGACTCCAACGCTCCTTACCGGTTTCGGCATTCAGGCAGGTAACTTTGCCCTCGGTCGACATGACATAGATCCAGTCCCCATCGACCGTAGGTGTGGCTCGCGGTCCCGGATACTCGTGATCGTGGACCGGACCCAGATGGGTCTTCCACAAGAGCTTTCCGGCATCCTCGCTCAAGGCCATCGCATACTGACCATCTTCGAGATCCCCCAGGGTAAAGATCCGTCCATCCGACACCGAAGTACTCGAATACCCGGCACCCAGGCCATCGATGCGCCAAACCAACGGCGGCCCAGCTTCGGGCCACTCCGCAAGCAGACCGGTTTCGGCGGACATCCCATTCCTGTTTTCCCCCCTCCACTGCGGCCAGTCGTCACCCAGCGCATAGTCGACAGCGAGCATCATCAAAAGACTCGCGGCCACGATGTGGCCAACTCGATTTGCTCTTCTAGACATGCTCAGCTCCCTTTATTTGCTGATTTTCCAAGAAGGACCGCCCTATGCCAGCGAACGCCAGCGCCACTGAACCCCTGTGCCCCCGAACAAGACCCGATGAAGGCCAGGCCTATCAAAGAAATGTACGTGGGAATCGGCTTCTGGTTTCCCCGAACGCTCGATCAATGCTCGATCAGACGGTCGGCAGCCTGCAGACCACGCGGGTCCCTTTTCCCGGCTCAGTGCCAATCTCCAGGGTCGCCTCGATCAACTCGGCTCGAAAAGCCATGATTCTCTGACCCATGCCGGACTCTCGGTCAGCCTCGGCAAATCCGACACCGTCGTCCTCGATTACCAGACAGATCTCCTTGTCGTCACGAGTCAAATTAATGTCGACTTTGTTGGGTGAGCCATGTCGGAGTGCATTCGTGAGGGACTCCTGGGTGATTCGATAAAGATGGGTCGCCACCCGATCGTCCTCTAGAAAAGGCGACTTGCACTTCTCGAACCGACACTCCACATCCCCCATCTCCTGTATTCTCATGGCAAGATCAGCGAGCGCCTCGCAGAACTCAGCCCCCTCGACCTCGCGCGGGATGAAACCTCTGGAGAGCTCTCTGATCTGACTCAAGGCACGATCGAGACCATCTCGGACGGCCTCGGCAGATTTGACCTCTGACGAGCTTTCCTCGGTGAGCGTGTCTATCAGGTTCTGAACCAGAAATCCCAGCCCTACCAACTCCTGACCGATAGTGTCGTGGAGTTCCTGGCCGATCCTGCGTTGTTCGCGGGCGGCGATGCGCAGAAGATCCTCCTGTAGGACCCGTTTCTCCGTGATGTCGTGAGAGCAGCCAATTCGCCCAATCGGTTCGCCGTTCTCATCCCGAAGGTGCGTCATGTTGAGGTCGACGAAGATCTCCTTGCCCGACTTGGTGCGGTTCCTGATCACACCGCGAAAGAAACCTTTCTCATGGAAGGGTTTTAGTACTAGCGGCTCGAGCACTGCTCGATCTTCGGGAAAAACCACCAGGTTGATATCCTTCCCGATCACCTCGTCCGCGGTGTATCCGTGCATCTGCTCGGCACCTTTGTTCCAAGTCTGGATCACACCCTCCAAGTCGGTCGAGATGACTGCATCCTGAACCTGGGCCAGGATGATCGCCTGTTCCTGGAGCTGTTTCTGATTCTCTAGAATCGTGCGCTTGGCCAGCTTCATGGCGGTGATGCAGGTATCGGTTCCCACCATGCGGTAGGGCTCGCCGTTGTCGCGCCGCATGGCGACGCCTCGAGCGAGAAACCAGCGCACCGACCCGTTCTTGTGAATCATCCGGTGCTCGACCTCGTATCGGGGGGTGTCGCCGGCAAGGTGTGCCTGCGCCTCCTTTTTCACGATTTCGGCATCGTCAGGGTGCACGTGGCTTCCCCAATCGTCAATGTGATTGCGGATCTCTTGATCCTCGTAACCCAATAGCCCCTTCAAGACTGGATCTACGTAGATCTCGTCTGAAGCGAGATCCCAATCCCATAGACCGACAGACCCCGACGCCGTAGCCACCAGGTAGCGAGTCTTGCTTTCGCGCAGCTCCGCTTCGACTGTCTTGAGAGCAGTGACGTCTTGAACAACGACACTGATGGCTTCGACCCGACCCGTGTCCGACTTGAGCGGGTAGTAGCTGGCGAGCCAGTGATGGACGACCGAGGGGTCGGCCTCGATCGAGCCTGAAACTTCCTGATCCAAAATAGGCTCGCCGGTTTCGATAACCTGCTTGAAGAACGGCTCGACTTTGGCGCCCACCTCGGGGATCACTTCCAGTATCAACCGGCCGATGTGATCTTCCGCTGGAACTCCATGAATTTCCGCTAGCTGTTTGTTGACTCGTCGGTAGCGCAACTCGCGATCCAACAGACAGAGACCGACCGGTGCGGTCTGATAGATGTGATCCAGCTCGGCGAGCTGCACTTCGATAGAGGTGGTCTTGGCTAGCGTCACTCGGATTTTCTCATCCCCCGATCTGGGCCGCCCGGTATTTCGATAGCTCTAGTCGGATTCGGGCACCGGCTCACGGGGCTGGACGACCATGATATGCGAGGAAGCTGTTCCAGGCCTCATGATCCAAGGAGCACCGGGCAGTTGCGGAGTCGTCGGCAGACCTATTGATTCCTCGGTCGCGTAGGGTATGTAGATCGACCAGACCCAATTGCCACCGCTGACCTCACCGGTCTCGGCGTCGAATATCGAGAGCGGCCCGCCGAGGTTATAGAGACCGGCAGGCGCTGAGGGCATTTCGAGCATGCCCGCATCGGCTTCTTCATGTCTGATTCTCAAAGTCTCTGTGCCATCGGCTCCTTCCGATTTCAGCTCGCGACCCCGAACCATGTACGGTTCGAGTGAACGGTGATAGCAGGAGGCATGAAACCGCTCATCGCCGGGCTGGTCCGCCAAACAGATCAGCTCGTTCGTACCCTCTCGCAATGTGATCAGCCGACCTTCCTGGGAGTAGCCCAGTACCGTTGCTTCTTCTCGTCGGTCCTCAGGTGCCGCCGT
>CAXMQZ010000102.1:0-20982 GCA_964195975.1 uncultured Polyangiaceae bacterium
CGCGCGATCTTCGGCCAGGGCTTCGTAGTCGACCCGGCCGCTCTCATCGACGAACCGCGACGCCACATCGGTCCAGTCATCATAGGAAAAAGATTGTGCCACTGCCCTATCGCTCCCGGGGCCGCACCCCATGAGCCCAACCATAGACAAACCCACAATCAGCTGTCGCAGAATCATGACATCAAGACCTATCCTTCGTCGTCAATACGGCCCGCTCCCCCTCCTGGATCACAAACCGCTCTTCGTCGGTCCTCGGCATCGATGAAATCTCGAGCCGCCAGGACGCTGCTGGGACACCACTAGAACAACAGTGTGGAGATTTCATCCCTGCGATAGTAGGCAGAGACTGGAGCATCGATTGGGACATCGATCGCTTCTTCTGTCCGCTGGCTCAACCGTGTCTGGAGCTCGCGGGTCCGGCGCTCGGTGGCATCGATCGACTGGGCTCGACGTAACCACTTGCGGGCTTTTGCCACGGCTCCAGCCTCGAAGAACCAGTTGCCCCGGGCCGCCCGTGTCTCAGCCAGATCGGGTCCAAGCTTGGAGGCACGGCGGTAGTATCGTCCGGCCTCCTCAACAAGGTCTGTCGTCAGACTTGCGTCGCCGAGTTCGAGATAAATAAAGGGATTTCGAATGCCACGCCGAGATTGACCCACGCCGCCCCTAACGAGGGATCGATCCTGGTAGCCAACTCGCCGGAGCGAACCGCGGCTTCAAAATCGCCATCGCTCAGAAGCTCCGTGGCTCGATTGGCATAGTGACGTGCCAGAGCGTTCATATCGCTGATCGGTGTGACGCCGCGGGCCTCCAGGCCTTCGACTGCGCCGAACCTCAAAACGAACAAATCGTTCAGTGAACCGAGCCCGGCGCTGACATGTCCGGAGACGACAACAAGATCTTGATCTTTGCGGAATCGCTCGACCCGATTCCAGTAGACATAGAGAGTCGGGACGCCAAGCGCACGACTCAGTCCGACAAATAGATGAGTAAACGCAAGACAGTTCGCTTTCCGAGTCTCGAACACCTCGATCGCCGTGCCGGTGTACTCAGGTGTGTACTCCAATTGAAGACCCTCGGGATCGATCAGCGCCGCCAACAACTCTTCTACGATCTCTCGAGGGGTGTCCGCAGTGATCTTCTCCCGAGCCCACATCTCCATCTCAGTTGTGATCTCACCAGGAAGAACGATCTCGTTCGGATCCAGGCCCCTTTCTCGAAGCTCGCTCTCGAGCTGGGTCCATGGCTGCGCCGAAGTGGCTGAGGAAATGTCGATCTGATCAGGTCGTGACTGACCGCCCAGAGCAGCGATCGGTGATCCAGAGCCCACGACAAGCGCTGCAAAACCGAGGATTGTCAGCATTCGCATCGAACCAACTCCCATTGTAGCTCCGCTCGAAACACACCGTTCTTGTTCAATTCGGCTCACTGCTTAGGGGAAATTTGCAGGACCGAAATCTATTTTCAACCCCGAGGTTGGAAGCTGGATAGTTGGGTGCGACGCCCAGGGCCATCCTGTACACTCACCCTCTGTAAATGAAAAAAGTTGCTTGTTTGGCTCTTCTTTGCTGTTGCCTCGGCGTCCAGGCCACAACGGTTGCGGCCACAGAGACCGTTGCCGCGATCGCTGAGGAGTACATCGACGCTTGGAAACAGTTCTTACCCTCGACCGCTTTGTCTCAGGGCCTGCTCGATTCGATCGCGTTCTTCGAAGATCTCTCACCCGAGGCCATCACCGCCTGGACAACTTTCAACCAAACAACCATGGACCGGCTCAACAGGCTGCCAGAGCTCGAACGCGACGATCACATCGATCGCCGGCTGCTCCAAACGCAGATCCGCAAAGAGCTCGAGAGATGGCAGATCGAGCGACCCCAGGAGAGCACTCTCGGGCTCTACGCCGACTTGATCTTCAATGCGCTGCCTCCGGTCCTGGAATCAACCCGGCTTTCAGGCAATGAGAAGAGGCATTTTCTCCTCCAACGTGTCGCCGGGATAGAGCGTCTCGCGAAGGCTGCCTCGTCCTCGCTTTCGAATGGGCGCCCCGAAGAGACTCGCCAAGCGCTGGTCAAACTCGACGAGAGTACCGACTTTCTCGAAACCGACTTGATCCAACGTGCCGAGGTTTTTAGCGATGACCCATCGGTTGCCGATCTACAGATTGCCAGCAAAGGGGCCGTAGACGCGATCGCTGCACTGATCGAACAAGTCAGCCACGATCTGCTCCCCGCGATGACACTTCCTGAGGAGCCGATCCTCGGGCGCGATGCCTACGCGGCAAAGCTCGTTATCTACACCGACAGCGATCTGACTCCCGAGCAACTCGAAAAGATGGCCTGGGGAGAGATCGAGGCAAGCAAAAAGGCTCTTCACGATATGGCGATCGCTTACTGGAAGCAGATCGACCCCGACACTCCAGTCCCAGAGAATTTCGATACCCTGATCGACCGCCCCTTCAAGGACCTCGAGAACAACCGGCCGATCGACGAACACTCCTATCTCCTGGAGCTGAGAAAATATGGCCAGGAGGTCATGGAGTTTGTTCGCGACCACAATATCGCCACTGTTCCAGAGCGCCAGACGCTGAGCATCGAGCTGGCACCCGAAAGCTCCGGCCCAATGGCACGGATCGGCTATGTCAGCAGTGCGCCATCATTTCATCCCAACCCCTGGACAACCTGGTATCTCGCCACAATCCCAGACAGCCATCCCGAGCAGGAGCGGATCAATTTCTGGCGTTCGTTCAATTACTCGTTCAAGCGGTTCATCGTAATCCACGAGCTCTTTCCCGGCCACTACATGCAGCTCAAGATCCTGCGTGAAAACCCGCACAGGGTCCGCATACTTTTTCCCTACCGTCCCTTTATCGAAGGCTGGGCCACGTTTACCGAGCGCATCGTGCTCGACGCCGGCTACGCCGAGGGGGATTGGCTCACCCGGTTTGCGCAGCTCAGAAAACGCCTCGAGAACGCCAATCGCGCCTATATGAGCGTGCAAGCGCATTGCAACGGTTGGACCGAAGCTCGAGTCACCGAGTTTTCGATTGAGACTTCGCTGTTGGCGCCGCAGTTTGCAGAGAGTCTGTGGGGAAGATTGATGCGCTCACCGATGCAGATCCTCACCTACATGCTTGTCGGCATTGAGCTACGTGAGATCTACGACTCCGAAGTCGAACGGCTAGGCGATGCTTTCAAAACCAAGACGTTTATGGACACGATTCTCAGGACCGGACCAGTACCGAGTGATGAGCTGGCGGCCATCTTGGCATCAGAATAGGGCTGAGCTTCTCTCTTCGAAACTCGCCCGGTCGGTGTTGCCCCGCTTGACCTTTCAGCCAATCTTCTCGCCGCGCGCAAACCCACGGGCGGTGATCATCAGGAACAACAGCACCGAGGCTACGTTCAGGAGTGCTCCCCAGCTACGCCCGGGCAACCACTCGGCCAGATCACTAGTTATGCGAAGCGCGAGGGAGATCTGCAGCAAAATCAAAGGAGCATAAAAGAGACGATCGAAGGCTATGCGGCGGCCGAGCAACATCGGCGCGATGATCGGCGCATGACCGAAGATCATGCCGAAGACAAAGCCCAGCAGGATTGAGTGGATCAATGCATCGTAGCGGAGTCCCTGAAGATCGATACCCCAGATCGTGGCCAATCCGCCGCCCACTGCCAACCAGACAAAACCCAGCAATAAGCACAGCGCCGTGTAGCGATGCACGCCTGAGGACCTTACGGTGCGTCGCGCCAGATCGAAACGAAACAGCCACGCCGAAATGAGCAACAGGCCCAGGCCTTGAATCCGAAGGGCTATATCCAGGTTCCAGCCTATCCATACGATTCCTACCGTATAGATTCCCAAGGCGGCAACGAGCACGGCAACGGCGCGAGGCGGCTTCGGTACGATTCTGGAAAGCTCCAGCCGTTCTCCAACAATGATCAGAATTGGAAAGGCCAACCACCAACTTACTGCCGTGGGGATGGATCGCCCCGTCATCCAGATCACGTTGCCAACCAGCCATGCCAGGGCGCCGCCAAGCATGACGACCTCGGAGAAATCGGTTCGGCGCCGGAGAAGGGCTCCGAAGACGAGGATCAGAACTACACTCGCCACCACAAAGGCAACGCTCGCAAAAAAGGGGTCTGGTCTCAGGATCAACCGAATCGCCCCGGCCGCCGCGAAGAAGGGAGCCAAATATGCCCACGCCCTCTCAATGGCACTGGCTTTCTCGAGACCTATTACAGTACCGAGGAAGCCACACAGGAGAAGCGGTCCGTGAGCCAGCGGATGATGCTCGTGAAAGAGCGACAGTGGCCAGCCGGCCCGAACCAGACCGGCCCACAGAGCGGTCAGTAGAGACGCGGCAGCCAGCACCAGCAACGATACTCGCAACCCTTGGTGCTTCCAAGGAGTAGGCATCTAACCCGGTTTATTCATCAGCCCCACAGCATAATGCTGCGGTCACCCACCATCTCGGCTCGTACTCGGTCTTCGCTCCTCGACATACTACCGGTAGATCAAACGGATGGGTATTTGGTGTCGAACTACGTCACGGTGTGGTGCTGCTCCACATCGACGTGTCGCCCGATTCGAAGCCATCTTCAAAAATCGGGACATCGGAGGAGATCTCTGTTGTCGCGGTCCCCAGCACGCTGGCCAGACGAATATCGTAGTAGTCGACTGTAGCCAGCTTGTCGGTGGCTGCCGGCACGGTAAGCAACAGGTCATAGCGCTCACCCGGCGCTACGAGCTGTTGATCGGTGGTGAGGGGAGCAACCAACGGCCGCCCGTCGCTTGCGATGACATCAAACATCAGGCCGCCCAACTGAACCAAGGCGGGTTGATACCCGATGTTTGTGGCTCGGATGAGAACCCGGCCACCATCGGGTATCCCACGAATCGCGGTTGTCGGATCGTTCAGCGTATTGACACCATCACGCCCATTGATCATGAAGTAGTCGGGGCGATGCCTCAAGGTGGTGGTGGGACCACTGACGATCGGGCCAAAGCCATGCCACGAGCTGTCGAATGTGTGCAGATGCCACACGAACTCTTTGTCGTAGGTCGGTCCACCGCTCCAGGCCTGGGTAGCGCTACCGCCAGGAGGTCGCACGATCACGGTGCCGATCATCCCCATCTCCAGGTGAATCACCGTGTCGACATGACAGTGGTACATATAGGTGCCCGCATGGGGCGCGACAAATGTGTACTCGAAGGGCGTTCCGAGATGGGTGTCTCCTTCGACTCTGCCAAAGCCACCCATCGCAGGCATAAAGCTGACGTAGCCGGAAGTGCTCGGGACACCATCGTTGGCCTGATCTACGTCGAGACCATGGAAGTGAATGGTGTGGGGCAACATCGAGTCTAGAGTCACCCGAACCGACTCGCCTTCGATCGCTTCGATCAGCGGGCTCGGAACTGTTCGATCATCGTTGAAGCCATTGCCAAAATACCAGCTTCGTATGTTTGTGGCGTCGGCCATTACCACGTTTCCGTTCATCTTTACATCGAGTGAGGCGGTGTTGGGGCCAAGGTAGGTGAAGGAGCGAGACTCACCGACGCCAGACTGTTGCTGCTGGGTTGTGTTTCCAATCATGATCGCCTCAGGTCGCCGACATCACCAGCAGGGCGCCGCCGTAGGGGTTGACATAGACTCCATTCGCCGTGGTTCCAGGGACGTAGTGGGTGTGAAGAGGGTAGGCTCCGGCCTGGTTGATCGGCACGATCACATCAACGCAATCACCGACTCGAACCAAAGTGGTGTCTTTCTCGACCACCTGAGTCTCGGGGATCCGATTCCGGGTCGCCACCTGAACGTGATACCCGTGAAAGTGCATCGGGTTGGTGATCGCTCCGGCATTGATAAGACGGATCGCGACATCTTCACCCTGGGTCGAAGCAATGAGGGTGTCCGAATCGCCGGCGGTCTCCGGAAAGCTGAGACCGTTGGCAAAAAAGTAGTTGGGCTCGTAATTCTGCATGTCATACGAACCACCACCGGCGACCTGCTGATTCAGACGGTCATCGAGCTCGCTCAGAGCCACGGTGTATTGTCGATCAAAGGTCGGCCCGCCCGGGTAGAGGCTACTCGACCCGTCTTCCGGCATGATCACGAGTGGCCCCGCAAGACCCATCGCCCGGCCGATCTCGCCGTTGATGGCATCGGTATAGAAGTAGCTACCCGCGGCAGGCGCCGGGAAGCTGTAGAGCAGGGAATTGCCGGCTTCCACCTGCGGTGTGCCTGCAAGAGCACCCGGGATGACGAAATTGATCGCTCGATCGAGATCGTTTTGCAGGGTTATATTGAATTGGTCGCCCTCTTGCGCCATCAATCCTGACGCAAGATCGCCTGGACCCGCGCCTGCAGGGTTTCGAAGCTGCCACACCGGCACCGAGACTCCATCAATCATCGGTTTGGAGACGGCTTCTGCAATCAGATCGATGTCGAAGGTTGTGCCAAGACCCTGTTCGGTTCGCAGGCGTGGCAGCACCGGCAGCGAGAATGCAGCCGCTCCACCCAGTCCCGCCTTGAGAAAGTCTCGTCGGTTCATATCAGCCTCAGCCAAAACTACACAGAACTCCACCTCGGGAGTCTCCTACTAAAGACCTCTTTGAGGGGAGATGTTACAGACTGATCTTCCTTAGCAAACCACCCATCAGGGTAGGTTGCGGGGCGGGGCCGAGGAAAGCCCTCCGCGGGCTTATGCCTTCCCGCGAATTGGCTTCCCGGTGCCTTCCCGGGTGCCTTCTCCGGTACCCGCCAATGGCCTGCTCATATCATAGGGAATTTGCTTATGTCTATGCTACTATCCAGCGCTTCAACCCCACCAAAGTCCCATTCCGCGGGATTATTGGCCCCACTTTACGATTCAAGGGGCGCTCACAACCCGCATGGAGGACAATATGACGACGCAAGCTCTTTCGATCCGCCCGACTGGTATTGCTTCCATCGGTCTCCACTTTCCTTCGCTGACATTGCCTGTCGAAGAGCTCGCCCGCCTGCGTGGACAGGAGCCGGAGAAATACACGGTGGGACTCGGCTGTGACGAGATCTCGATCTGCCAGCCCGGTTACACCGTGGTCGAGCTGGCCACCGAGGCCGCCAAGCGAGCGCTCAGCCGCTGGGGTGGGGATCTCAAGAAAATCGGCATGATCGCGATCGGTACTGAGACCGCCGTCGACATGAGCCGACCGCTCAGCGCCTGGGTCGCCGAAAACCTCGGCCTCGAAGGGGCCATTCGCTCCTACGAGGTCAAGCACGCCTGCTACGGAGGAACGCTGGCAGTTCGCCAAGCAGCCGAGTGGCGCATGTCCGGCGCCGCTCGCGACCAGGCGGCTCTGGTGATCGCCGCCGATGTCGCTCTCTACGAGCAAGGTGATCCAGGCGAGCCGACGCAAGGTGCCGGTGCCGTGGCAATGGTCGTCGATGAGCCAGAAATCGCCGCAATCGATCCCGTCTCCTACCCTTGGAGCGAGCCCCATTTCGATTTTTGGCGTCCGATTGGCGACAGCTTTCCGTCTGTCGATGGTGCACTCAGTCTAGATTGCTACAAGCGAGCCGCCGAGAACTGCTTCAAGGCCCTCGTCGGCAAACGCGACCCCGAGCAGGTAATATCCGAGCTCGCAGCGATCTGCTTCCATGTGCCGTTCCCAAAGATGGTGCGCAAGGCGTTTTTCCGCGTTGGTGAGTTCTTCCACTGGGACGCCGATCGCATCGAGACCTTCTTCCAGGACAAGGTCAACCCCACAATGGTCTGGAACCGCCTGTGCGGCAACGCCTACACCGCCAGTCTCTGGATCTCGGTAGCCCACGCACTCAAGGGCCTCGCCCACGGCGAGCGCGTGGCCGCGTTTTCCTACGGCTCCGGGTTCGGTGCCGAGCTCATGATGCTCGAGGCCGGGCCCAAGGCTGCCGAAGGCGCCTGGGAGGAAGACGTCGAGCGCGACTTCAGTGAGCGCCGAACCCTCAGCGCCCGCGAGTACGCCGTGATTCGCGGCAGCTAAGAGTCTGCGCGGCAGGAACGCCCGTCGCCGCTTCCGCCCCCGGTTGCGCAGGCAAGGCCATTGCGTACACGTCAGTGGCTATCGCTGTCGTCATCACCGTGGTAGCCGCGAAAGCCGCCATGGTGCCCCGGCGGTGGCTGATAACGGTAATTGCCCTGGTAGTGCCTCTTGTCGTGCCGCTGGCGGCGGTGGTTGTCCCACGCGGGTTGGCGCTGATAGCTGTAGTAACGCGACGGTCCATAGTATCGGGAGTCGCGGTACGGCTGCCTCGGACCGTAGTATGCGATCAGATAGCTCGGGGCGTAGCCATGTCGAGAGAAATGGTGGTTGACGGCTCGACAACTCGGGTGATGGTAGTAATTTGTGCCGCGACGATAGCAACGGTCGGAACAGCCATAGCCCCGATAGGCAAAGGGCTTAGCTGCTTCGAAGTAGTAGCTCGAACCGTAGTGGCCGCCTTCGGCAAAACCCACCCGAAAGTGAACTCCTCCCACATTGAAGGCGCCTCCGAAGTGCCAGCTGCTCCACGCCGCTGATACCGGAGAGGCTACAAGGGAGAGCAAGACAGCTAGGAAAAGGAGAGTACGAATCACTGTTCCATGTTTCATCTCGGATACCTCCTTGCCAATAGAAGTATCAAGACCCATGCCAGACCAAATTGCTGGATGTAAAGCGCTGCGATTAGCGTTTATCGGCTTCTAGACCCCGAAATTGTCCACCTCAGGGGACGGTGCAACGGCGGCGAAGAGAGCCTCGGGGTGATCAACTGGTTCCAATGACTATAGAGTGAGTCTGCGTGCAGGAAATTTCTTCATGAAGCCCTTCGAGACCCTGGGAGAATTTATGACTCCTGAAGGTCATCGACTGACTCTTCATCGCCGAACCCGGGACTACTATCTCTATTTCGACGGTGAAGAGCTCATGTCGAGCCGCAGACCCGCCTCGGAATCGGCCCTGGCCACACTTGCCTGCCGCCACCTACCTGACACCAAGCAGCCGCAAGTTCTCATCGGTGGCCTCGGATTCGGCTATACCTTACGAGCTGCACTAGACGCGCTGCCGGCGGCGGCTAAAGTCGTGGTGGCCGAAGTCTTCCCCACTGTGGTTGATTGGAATCGAGAGTACCTCGCCGAAATTCAGGGCCATCCCCTGGACGACCGCCGAGTGCGTGTCTGTGTGAGCGATGTCCGGGACCTGCTGCAAGAAAAGTTCCGGGGTCGCTACCAGGCCATCCTGCTCGATGTCGACAACACCCCGGAGGCCTGGTGTATCAAAACCAACGGTCAGCTCTACGACGAACGGGGTCTGGGTCGAATCAAGCGATGCTTGTCACCTGGAGGGATTCTCGCCGTGTGGTCGGCCAGTCCGGAGCCTGCTTTCGTCAAACGGCTGCGCAAGACCGGTTTCAAGGTCTCCACCGAGACGGTACGGGCCTTTGGGGGCAGAGGCTCGCGGCACACGATCTTCCTGGCACGCACGCCCTGAGGACAAGAATCCGGTCCAATGACCCGGAGAGCTCGGGTTCGATCGAAACCCACTGATGGTGGCCAGCAACCTCCTACTTCTCCTCGAGAGTCCGACGCAACACGGGCAGCATTGCCCGATCTTTTTCGCGATTGGCTACCATCTTCGATTCAATGATCGAGGCAAGTCCGAGGACCCTGACCTCGAGGTCTCCTACCTTCAGGACGTGTGATCTTGCAACCACCTCGTCCCATGACCAACCAGAGCCGATGCGCTGTAGGACATCAAGTGGTCCCAGCTTGGTCTCCAGCAGGTTGACTTCGTTGCTCTCGAGCCGATCCAGCGTCGGTCGGATATCGCGTCCTGCTGGATCCCGGTAGCGTGCTTCGAGTTCTTCGAGGAGGATCACAAGACGGTGAAGGTTGTCGTCATCAAACCGACAGACGATGTCAAGGTCTAGTGTCGCAATCGGCGCTCCTTCCAGAATGGCGGCGACTCCGCCAACGACGACATGCTCAACCCCGGCGCAGTCGAGCGCACGGAAAAGTTCGAAGAAATCAGGTTTCACTTTGGTTCCGAAGCACCCAGGTAGCGTCGATGAGCGCCTGAGCGGCACGCAATCTTTCAGTGGGAGATCGCTGGAGCATCCATCGGATGAGGGTCAGATCGACGCCGTCGTTCGCAAAAGCCCCTTCGACGGTCGGCTCGGCAGCCGGGCCGGCCTGCCGCCCCAGGTCATCACCCATACTGTCGTTGATGGGAGTGGCATCTGGCTCGCTAGGGTTGCCCATTGCATCTATTCTATCGCTCGACGCTTCCGTTGGCCGTTCTCAGCACCAGCCGACCGCTGGCGCCCACTGCCTCACGATCGCCACAAGGACCGGATAAGATCGCGCTCTTGGAAAGGGACGGGCATCTGCCTGGCAGGCGATTGGGCCTGAGGCGGGCTCAAGTGAGCTTCAATGAGCGGATACAAGGGAACAATCGGCATCCTGACCGGCGGCGGAGACGTCCCTGGCCTCAACCCCGCAATCCGGGCGGTCACGATCCGTGCCGTGCGGGAAGGGTATCGGGTTCTCGGAATCCGACGCGGCTGGGCCGGTCTGGTCGACTACGTCCCTGGCGGAGGGACGGAGAACAGCGACCATGTCCAACTCTTGACTGAAGAGGTAGTCAACCGTGCCGGACGGACCGGAGGCACCTTTCTCCACACCTCTCGGACACGGCCGAGTCATCTGCCCCGGGAGCTCGTGCCGGAGTATCTTGGCAATCGTTTCGTCGAGGACGTCAACGACGTGACGGCATCGATCCTCGAGAATCTCGAGGAACTAGGCATCGACTACTTGATCCCGATCGGCGGCGACGACACGTTGAGCTACGGGCAGCGGCTGGCTGCGGAAGGCATCAAGGTGGTCGCCATCCCGAAGACAATGGACAACGATGTGCCGGGTACCGACTACTGCATCGGATTCTCCACCTGTGTGACACGGACGATCGAGCTGACCCACAGGCTGAGGACCACGGCGGGGTCTCACGAACGGTTCCTGGTGATCGAGGTGTTTGGGCGGTATGCCGGATACACGGCCCTACTGCCGACGATGGCCGGGGCCGCAAACCGCTGCGTAATCCCGGAGTCGCCCTTCGAAATCGACCATCTCGCGCGACTGCTGTCCGAAGATCGTGACGCTTCCGGCAGCCACTACTCGGTAGTCCTGGTCTCGGAGGGCGCCCGTATGGCGAACCAAGACGAGATGTCCTTCGAGAGTAGTGAGATGGACCAGTACGGTCATCGAAAGCTGGGTGGTATTGGCGATCTGATGTCCGAGCTTTTAAAGGAGATCTCACCCCGTTACAACAAGGGCCGCGCAGTCAACGTCGTCAATCAGCGGCTGGGCTACATGGTCCGGTGCGGCGACCCCGACGCGATGGATTCAATCGTTCCCATGGCTTTCGGCAACCTGGCGCTCGATCTCATTCAGGCCGGCACCCACGGGCGACTCGTCTGCTTGAGGAAGGGCGTCTACGACAGTGTTCCGATCAACGTCGTCATGGGGCGAAAGAAGGTCGTCGATGTGGATCGCTACTACAGTCCCGAGCGTCTGCGACCGAAGTACGAGACGCTCGTCCAACAGCCGCTCTTCATCATGACTAGCGACAGCTGATCAGTCGACCACGTCGTCGATTGAACGCATACCGTACACCGGTGGAATGCCGGAGCGCAGCGGCCCGGCCAAGCTGTCGCCATCGACAAGCAATTTGCCATCTTCGAGATACGCTTCGCCACGCAGGTCCTGTGCCCACTCGATGATGGCATCGATCGTCGGCACGCTGACGTCGAGTTCCTGCGCCATCCACTTGGCGATGCAGACCCCATAGGAGATGTCATCCGTGAAGAAGCGGTGGTCGGTGTCGATGACCCATTGCCCGTCCGCGTTCTGCCTGACCGGCGGCTTGATGGCACCGAGAGTCTTCGACGTGATGAAGGACTCCCGAATGTCGGTATTCTCCGACCGGTACGAAAGCCGTTCGAGGGCCAGGTAATCCAACATGTACGGAAACTCACGATCGGGGAAGCGCGCTCGGATCCCGTCCCGCACCTTCGAATAGTCGTCGTCGAGGGCACGCAGTAATTCTGCCGACTGCTCGTCGAAGTCCTCGAATCGATCGCGCGGTGAGACCGCCGCAACGTTGACCGACTTGCACCCGTAGGTCACCCCCACGGATCCGTACTCACGCACTCTGCAGATCCATGGAATGAGCCCGACGGCGAACGTGACGACGGAGTCAAGCCCGAACTTCTCGACGATCTCGCCAACCATCCAGTTGAAACCGGCCTGACCGTAGATCGTTCCGACACACACTTCCCGGTCGTGGCGCAGATGGGGGGCGATCTGGTGCAGGGCGTTCCGGTAGGCACTCACCGGCATGCAGAACACGACGATATCGCTCTGCGAAATGATGTCTGCTGGGTCGTCGCTCACCCGGGACAAGGTGCCTTGAAAGACCTCTTCCAGCTCCTCGTCAATCGATTGCAGCTCCAGGCGAATTTCACGCGACCAACGCTCTGGCTGCCGCGTCAGCAGCTGCACATCGTGACCGACGCCAGACAAGAAAGGTATGAGCACGTGGGCACTAGCCCCTCCCCCGACGACAGTGACCACCTTTCTTGTGCGTTGATGCATACTTCGCTTTTCCAGAGCTGAACTTGTCTCTACTTCTGCTCGAGAGTCCGAACCAGCACGGCTAGCATAGTCCGATTTTTGTCGCGGTCGACCGTGATCTTCGATTCAATGATCGATTACATCTCTGTCCTGATCGACAGCGCGCCAGAGATACCGACACTCGCCCTGGATGGTCACGAGGAGCTATTCCCTCGTCGGAAGGACCGCGTCAGGGCTCGTGCGGAAGCACCCACTCGGACTTCTAGTGGATGGAGCCAATCGCGCAGGGGCGAATCGTAAAGACGAAACAGGGCCCCCTTGAGGCTGGCCGGTGGACGCCAACCACTCCAATCGGTTCGGTCCAGATACTCGTAGAACAACGCATCGCTGCGGTGCCGAGCCCGGTAGTCCCATGGTTTGAGGCGCCCGCCGAAGTGGTAGATCCAGGGATCCCGAGACATCTTCTCGATCGTGGCAGCGTCGAGATAGCGGGCCGCCAGACGAGGCCGCTGCAGAAGCCGGGGGTGGATCTGCCAGCGTGGGTCGAGCTCGCCCCACCTGTTGTGGAGGACAGCGTTGAGTACATCCTGATCGCCGAAGCGGATGCTATCGCCGAAACGATCGATGAAGTCTGCCGCCGCCCGAGGAATCTCATCGCGGCGCCACTTTGCGATATCGATCAGCATCACGGCTGCATTCAGGTAGGGGGCCCGAGGTGGAAGCCCCGCATTCTTCCACTCGACCAGACCATCCGGATGCGACAGGGTTGGGACAAAGGGGTCATGAGTCGCAAGGACATGGTGGTCGCCGAGTGGCTGGCGCCAAAGGAGTCCGAGGTCGGTCATCACCAGGACATCCGGATCCAGAAAAATCAGCCGATCCCAGTCCTCCGGCACATAGTTCGGAGCGAACAGACGAGCCAGATAGATCGGAAGGAGCTCACGCACCGTGGGCAGCTCGATCCGTCCTCCAAGATCCACTGGCAGCCACTCCACCGCCGTGCGCTCCAGATCCCACGAGTGCATCAGCCGGTCTTTTGATCGGTCGGAGAGTCCGTCCTCGACGATCCTGATCACGAGGGACTGGTCGGCACCGAGATTGTCGGTTAACGAGCGACCAGCCACGGCAAGCCGCAGCAAATAGCTCTCCCGGCCGATCATCATCACCCGAATCGGATCCGGCTTGGCGCACCTCACTCTCGAGCTTCCTTGGTCGATCTCTTCGGGCCCTGTCACCAGGTGGGATTCTCTGTCAGGAATGGGCAGCTCCCCCTCTTCGGGGGAGCGAGTGTAGCAATCACTTCGAGCTCGGCAAATGGAATTCGAAACTGTCTGAGAATCCTGGGAGAAGAGGCGGCGAGCCAGGAGCAAGAAATCGGCGAGATCACTTTGGGGATAGAGTGTCAGTGATCATGCGAACGATTCGTGAACTGGACGCCACCGAGGTGCGGGTACTCGGGGCGTTGATGGAGAAGGAGCAGTCTACACCTGACTACTACCCGATGACGGTCAACGCTCTGATCGCCGCCTGTAATCAGAAGAGCAACCGCGAGCCGGTGACCGAGCTTGGCGAAACGCAAGTGGTGGAGGCGCTCGAGCGGCTACGAAAGGACGTCCTGGCGTGGCGAAGCGACGGCGCACGAGTCGAACGCTGGAGCCAGTCGATCAGCCGCCGTCTCGAGCTGAGCAGGCCGTCGAAGGCAATCCTGACCCTACTCATGCTACGTGGGCCGCAGACGCCTGGCCAGCTCGGATCCCGCAGCGGCCGGCTGTACTCCTTCCCCGAGCTTGCCGAGCTCGAGACAACTTTGCGCGAGATGGCCGCAGGCGACGCTCCGCTGGTGATCGAGCTCGATCGGCGGCCAGGCACGAAGGAGAGCCGCTGGGCTCACCGGCTTGGAGCCGAACCCGTCCAAGATGTAACGTATCTCACGCCCAAGTTGCGTCTCGTCCAACCCACCACTGATCCCGGGTTGAGCGAGCGGTTGGAAGCGGTGGAACGGCGCGTGGACGAACTCGATCGCGAGCTCACCCGACTGCGAGAGAATTTTCGCGGTTCCTAAGCTCTTGAATTCAAAGAGGTTACTCTAGGGTCAAACCGCCTCGATATCGGGCGTTGTTGCACAATTCGACCCCGGCGCGATTTGGGCCGCTTTCCCGGCCCCTCCCTCACGACACCACGGCGTAGGACTCTGGCCTGCCGAGCTCGGCCGCCACGATGAAGCCCTCGCCATCCACTCCGATGTGTAGCTTGCGCCAGTCCCGACGTTTCCTCGACGCCTTGTACTTGTGCACGTTCCACTCGCCGGACCCCAGGATCTTGAGCCCGGTGGAATCGACGGCCAGGTAGATTGGGCCGTCGTGGACTCGGGTCAGGAGTGGCACCTCCTCGCTCAGCTTGGTAGCTAGGCTCGAGGGCGCGACCCGCATCTTCGAATCAGGTTCTTGCGGCGTCCAAGCTTGCAAGGAGTCGACCTAGTCTGCTCATAGGTGCTCCAAGCGCAAGGTGAGATTGAACTAGGCGATCGAGGGTTACTGAAGGATCTCCTGCTTCCATTTTGGCGATCCGTGATTGGCTCGAGTGTAGTTTGGTAGCTAGTTCCTGTTGAGTTAGTGAGTTCTCTATCCGGAGTTCTTTCAGGGACTCTCCGAAGCGAAGCTTGATTTCTACGATAGCTGCTTCCTCTGGTGATAGATCTAGGAATTCTTCTGCGCTACCAAACTTCCACCCTTTCGCTACGAGCTCTTTTCTTTTATTTCTAATCATCGTCGTATCTTTTCAATCGTTCCTTGCAGGCATCAATAAATTTTTTAGGAGTTCATCATGTCTTCTTGGCAAATACCTCGAGAATGACAATTGCGTCGTCATCAGTTCGATAGACGATTCTCCAGTCATTTTCCCTGTCACCAAATCGCAGTTCTTGGCATCTGTTAGCGATCGCTGGCATTGGTCGTGAGTGTGGTAGACCTAATTTCTCTCCCTGCTGGAGTCGTCGGAGCAAGTAGCCAGCCTCGAGTCTGGCGCTCTTTTGAAATGGTGGTGTCTGAATTTCTCCGTGAAGCCACGCTAAGGGTTTATCTTTCACAGTGCGCCTATTTCGAAAGGGAATTATATGTCAGATCTGACATAGTTGCAACTAACCGTAGGCCGCCAGAGTTCCTGTATCGGTCTTACTACTGTTTAGACGCGGTCCGATGTGAGCTCCTGCCTAACGCCAACCTAGCTCCGAGCGCGGCTGCGAGTCAGTGGTCGGGGCATGGTTAGCGAGTTATAGAATACGCTTGAACATTTTGACAGACTGCTTGGGTGCGTACAGAGTCGTGATCGGCACCACAATTTCGCACTACAAAATCACCGCCAAGCTCGGCGAGGGTGGTATGGGGGAGGTCTATCTCGCCGAGGACACAAAGCTGGGGCGGGAGGTGGCGATCAAGAGACTCCCGGCCGCGTTCACCGACAGCCCGGAACGCCTGGCCCGGTTCGAGCGCGAAGCGCGGGTATTGGCGTCGTTGAACCATCCGAATATCGCATCGATTCACTCGTTCGAGTCGGCCGAAGCAGTCTCCGAGACCGGTACCGAGAAGATTCATTTTCTCGTTATGGAACTCGCGGCGGGCGAAACGCTGGCAGAGCGCCTGCAGCGTGGGCCCCTCTCGGCTGAGGACGCGACACCGATCGCCGCACAGATTGCCGAGGCCCTCGAGGCCGCGCACGAACAGGGGGTCATTCACCGGGATCTCAAACCGGCAAATCTCAAAGTCACAGCCGATGGCCAGGTCAAGGTGCTCGATTTTGGCCTTGCGAAGGCTCTCTCGGTCGAGGCGGTGACACCTGGCTCCGGATCCGACTCAGGCTCCGAGAGTCTGTCGCCGACCCTGACGGCGCAGATGACGCAGGCCGGCGTCATCATGGGCACCGCCGCCTATATGAGTCCCGAGCAGGCCAAGGGTCTCGAAGCCGACCGCCGCGCCGACATTTGGGCCTTTGGCGTCGTGCTGTGGGAGATGCTCACGGGTCGCCGTCTGTTCAGCGGTGCATCGACTTCGGAGATCCTGGCCGCGGTCCTGCGCGACCCGATCGATGGGGAAGCGCTGCCCGCCGAGACACCTCCGGTCTTTCGGGCTCTTCTGGCTCGCTGTCTCGATCGCGACCTGAAGCATCGGCTGCGCGATATCGGCGAGGCGCGGATCGCTCTCGAGGCCTCGACCACAGAGAGCGAGGTCCCGTCGCTTTTCAGCGTCTCTGGTCGGCTCTCGTCCGGCGCCGATTCCCAGCAGGCCAAACCATCGCAACTCTCTTGGCTGATCGCGGGCGTGGCGACCGTCGCGGCACTGGTGCTCGGCTTTCTATGGCTTCGGGGGAGTGGGCTCGGACCGACCGGGTCGGATCTGCAGCGCTTCGAGACCGCGTTGTTGCCCCCTGGGGGCGCCACCTTCGCCAGAGATGAGGGAATGGCGCTGTCACCCGACGGCCGAATGCTCGCCTTCGTCATCCTGGGCGAGTCGGCCGAAAGCGAGCTCTGGGTTCGCCCCTTGGATAGCACGGCGAGTCGATTTGTCGAGGGAACCGAAGGTGCCCGATATCCCTTCTGGTCTCCCGATAGCCGCAACCTGGGCTTTTTTTCCAACGGCTCCCTGCGACGGGTGGCTGCCGGCGGTGGGCCGGTGCAGCAGATCGCTCCGGCCCCCAATTCACGGGGTGGCACTTGGTGTAAGGGTGACCAGATCGTCTATGCACCCGATTTGAGCCGTGGCCTCCAGCTGGTGTCGGCCTCGGGAGGCGAGCCGATCGAGATCACCAAGATCGACACCGAGAAGGGCGAGAGTCAGCACCGGTTGCCGTTCTGTATGCCGTCCGGCGAAGAGGTGTTGCTGTTGGCGCAGACGGCCGAGGGTGGCTCGCGAGAAGACGAGAGTCACATCGATGTGCTGACATTGGCCACAGGCGAGCGCCGGGAGATTGTTCGAGCCAACAGCTCGATGGCCTACCTGCTCGAGGGTTATCTGCTCTTTTGGCGCGACGGCAATCTGATGGCGACGGCGTTTGATACTCAGGGATTCGGCGTGACCGTCCAGGAGCAGGTGGTCGTAGACGATGTCGCCTACACCGGCAACGAGTACGCTGTGTTCTCGGTCTCGCAAACCGGTCTCCTCGTCTATCAGCTGGATGACCCGGCCAGTGCTCAAACCCGATTGATCACGGTCGATTCGGATGGCGACCCGATCGGAGAGCCCTCACCGGCCGATGTCCATCACTACGTAGTTGTCAGTCACGGCGGCAAGAAGGTCGCCTACGAAGCCGCAGATTTCAGCAGTCTCTGGGTGCGGGATCTGGAGCGTGGCACGACCTCGAGGTTTACACATCAGGACGGTGATCACTTCGCGGCAGTCTGGTCACCCGATGATCAGTGGCTCGCATTTGGGACTGATCGTGAGAACGTCTGGCGCATCTACCGCCGGCAGGCTTCGGGCCTGGGTGAAGATGAGCTCCTGATCGAGAGCGAGCTTCGGTTGTGGCCCGACGACTGGTCCGCCGACGGTCGATATCTGATTGTGAGTGTCCTCGAGCGCGACGCCGACGAGCACCTTGCCATCTACGATTTCGAGGACCAGTCGTTCGAAGTGCTTGTGGACAGTCCGTTTCTCGACCTCGACGGTCAGTTCTCACCCGATGGCGAATGGCTCGCTTACTCATCCACCGAGACCGGTCGCTACGAGGTCTACGTCGTACCCTTTGGCGGCCAAAGCGGCAAATACCAGGTGTCGACCGATGGCGGGACGGGTCCACGATGGGATCCCCGTGGCAAGAAGCTCTTCTATATGAATCTGGAAGGGGTTCTGATGTCCGTAGACATCGACCTCGATCTCGGCGAGGAGCTCACGTTCGGTGTGCCAAATGAACTCTTCGAGATCCGTCATGCTCCACGCGCCGGAGCTCCCTTCGGTGTCCTACACGATGGGGAGTCCTTTGTCATCAACCAGCTCGAGGAATCCGACACCCCCGACCACATGATCCTGGTCCAAAATTGGGCGCAGGGGCTGAGCTCGCCATGATCGGCACGATCCTGTCCCATTTCAAAATCACCGCCAAGCTGGGGCAGGGCGGCATGGGCGAAGCTGAGCGCCGGCACACCGATAAAGGGCCCAGCTCCCGCCTGAGCTGCCTGAGCTGCAGGCTCAACCGGATTCGTAGGATTCGCCAGAGCATTCGAGCCGCAAACCGCCGCGCCGCGAGGTGCTGCTTGATGGTCGGAATCGAGTAGCTCTGGGCGGCTGACCGAGCCACTCGAATAAAGCAGCGACGTGGCACGCTTCGACGGCCGAACCGAGCCCGGCTACCGCCGGGGGCAGTAGGAAAGAGGGGTCGGTGCGGGCGGGCAGGTGATCGGACACGGGTCTCTGGGGCCTCCTGAATGATGGGTTGGACGGGTGTGACGATATTTGACAATATCCGCCACGTGAGCCATGATAGAGAAGCAACAACAAGGAGGTGGCCCATGGCACGATCGATCAACCTGTCACTCACCGACGAGCTGCGCGCGTTCTTGGACGAGAACTCGGGCGACGGAACGCTGTTCTCGACCCCGAGCGAGTTCGTCCGCGATCTGATCCGCAGCAGGAAAGACCGCCAAGACGCCGCTGCGCTACGCGAGGCAGTGCTGGAAGGCTATGGGGACGTTCGAGACGGCCGCACGCACGAGTACACCGGCGACCTTCGCGCCATGCTCGAAACGCATCGAGCTGGGCGCAGGGGTTCATGACCAAGCTGCTCCTCACCGATCGGGCTCTCAGCGACATCGACGCGATCGAGCACTACTCGGTCGAGCGTTGGGGCACCCAAGTCGCCGACCAATACCTGGCGGATTTGGACGCAGCCCTCGGCCGTCTCGCGGAAGACATCTCGCTCTTCAAGGAACGTCACGACTACACGGGCCGCCTTCGCTTCTACAACGTTCGAGAGCACGTGCTCGTGGGCGACGTGATCGGCGGTGTCGGGTTCGTGCTGATCGTGTGGCACGGCAGTATGGATTTCATCGACCGGCTCCCCAACATCGAGCCTGATCTATTGCACGAAGCCGAGATCATGGCCCGCCAGATCGACGCCGATCGCACCACCTCACGGTGATCTGACCGAGAGCTTCAGCTCTCGGTCAGAACTTAGGTCGTGTTTTTTGACCGGGCTCGGTACTGCCTCCAAAGATCTTCTCTGCCGCGTCAAAGTCGTGCCGGGTGTCGATCTCGGTCCACTTCAAGCCAGTAATGTCGACTGCATGAAACGCAACGTCCTTCGCGATGAGGCGCTCGTACGCTCCCTCGTAGTACTCCGGTAGGTTGTCCACGTCTTCCATCATCGCTTGAAGCTCGGCGATGAGAAGCGTCGCTGTGCTCGCGCCAATCTTTTCGCTGCCTAACAATCGGCGCAAGATCTCAGCTTCGAACACCACGTCCGCATCGAGCTTGACGAAGGCGGACCCCGCGATGAAATCCGCTGCGAGCATCAGAGAATACCCGGTGTTCGTCTCGCCATAGCGCGTGTTGATGACGAAGTTCGCGTTCAGGTCAGGGAATGTATCTCGGACTGAGGCATTCCCCGAAAGCTGGACCAGGAATCTGCGAGAATTCTCATAATCCGTAAGGAGGCAGGGAATGAGGAAGTCGCGATTCAGCGAGCGCCAGATCGTGGTGGTCTTGAAGCAGGCGGAGGCCGGAATTCCGATTCAGGATCTGATCCGCAAGTACGGCATCTGCGAGCAGACGTTCTACCGATGGAAGAAGAAATACGGCGGTCTTGATGCGAGCGAACTGCGGCAGCTCAAGCAGCTCAAGGACGAGAACCGTCGCTTGAAAGGCCTGGTGGCCGATCTGACGTTAGACAAGCAGATCCTGCAAGAGGTTCTGGCAAAAAAAGTCTGAAGGCCGTGAGGCGTCGAGAGATCATCGACTGGGCGAGAGAGGAGTATCCGGTGTCGGCCCGCGCGGCTTGTTCTCTGCTTCAGTTCCCGCGCTCGAGCTACTACTATCGGAGCCGGCGAGATCCTAGGGTAGCCCTTCGGATGCGTCTGAAAGAGCTCGCCGCTTCGCGGCCACGATTCGGTTATCGACGCCTGCACCTACTGCTACGGCGGGAAGGCTGGCGGGTGAATCACAAGCTGATTCATCGCCTCTACTGCGAGGAAGACCTGCAGGTACGCACCCGGAAGCGCCGCAAGGTCGCGATGCAGCCGCGCCTGAAGCTCGTGCGGGCGAGTCGAGTGGACGAGCGCTGGTCGATGGACTTCGTGACCGACCAACTGGCCGACGGGCGGTACTTTCGGGTGTTCACGGTCGTGGACCAGTTCAGCCGCGAGTGCGTCGCGCTT
>CAXMQZ010000103.1:0-28465 GCA_964195975.1 uncultured Polyangiaceae bacterium
TCGAAGTCGGCCAGAACGAGCTGGAACTCCAGGATCGCGTCCAGACTGATCGGGGTGGTCTCGGTCTGCCCACCCGGGGTGCCGGAGTCGGCCAGGCCAAAGAGATCGTTGTTGGCTGCTCCGTCGATCTGGATGTTGTTGTAGCGACTGCTCCGACCGGCGACGCTGATCGCGTCTGCATCCTGGTTCTCACCAGAGACGGTGAAGAAGGGATTGAGTCGGGCGAAGTCGGTGAAACTCCGCGACAGGGTCGGCATGTCCTCGATGGTCTCGGTGACGATATTGCTCGCGGCACCGGTTCGTGAGGGGCTGATCAAGGGGTTGGACTCGCCGACCACCGTAACGGTCTCGGTGACCGACTCTAGAGGCAAGAGAAAGGTGAGCCGGGTCTCTTCACCGAGGCTCACATGGGTATCGGTCGACTCCTGGGGATGAAACCCCTCGAGAGCCGCAGTCACGGCATAGGGGCCGCCGACACGCACGTTGGCCATCTTGAATCGGCCCTGGCTGTCGCTTACGGTCGAATAGTGGGTGCCGGTCGGTTGATGGGTCGCTTCGATCGTCACCCCCGGCAAAACGGCGCCGCTCATATCGGTGACGACACCACCCAGATTACCGGTCGTCGTACCTTGAGCCAGCACCATGCTTGCGCACAGCGCCAGCCCGATAAACATGAGGCTTCTAACTCTGAAATTCATAGCAGTCCTCCGAGAATGATGGAAGGTTTGAATCTTGATTCTGAGCTCGGCTCAGACGAGTTACCCTCACTAGAAGCCACGGTCGATCGTCGGCCACGGCGGGCACACCCCAGACAAAGTCTCCCGGGGGGTCGTTTTTCGGCGTCGAGCTGGCCACCATTGTCTTCTCTAGCTCCTCGCTAAGAACACAAAATTGATCTATTGGTTGCAGTTTATACCACTGCAGAGTCAATGGGAACAGCCAAGGATCAATTCATTTTTCTGGAGCAGTTATGCTCGTTTTCAGTCTATCCCAGAGGACCCGAATCCACCCTCTCCTCGCTGGGTTTCGGGTAGCTCTCGAACCTCCACCAGACGAACCCGAGAGACCGGCGCGATGACCATCTGAGCTACTCGATCCCCACGCTCGAGCCGATAGATCTGCTGTCCCAGATTGATCAAGATCACCTTGACTTCACCCCGGTAATCGCTGTCGATCGTTCCTGGTGTATTGAGCAGGGTCAGTCCATGCTGAAGAGCCAACCCGCTTCGCGGCCTCACCTGTCCTTCATATCCCGCTGGGATGGCGATGGCGAGTCCGGTCGGTACGACACACCGTTCACCCGGTGCGAGAACCAGTTCCTTGTCGATGGCCGCCCGCAGATCGATTCCAGCGCTTCCAATCGAGGCGGTGGCAGGTAGAGCGAGGTCGGCTCCATGCGGCAGTCGTTTCAGCCGCACCGTAACCGGCTCAGTTGCCATTCCGCTTTCTCCTGCTTCGTTGGATCTCCTGGCTCGGCGCGGTACCTTGCTGAAGGGTCGTAGGGGTGCCACCGGATTGTGGTCCGAGATCGGGTGGGAAGGGTCGACCGATAAAGGCTGCATTGGATCGCGGGATATTCAGGCTACCAGGCATCGGCTGTACAGCTGGGAACAGATCTGCCGTGAAGAGCCAATCGCTGTAACTCTGACCACCGGCGAACTGCTTGATCGCGTTCTCGTTACTTACGCTGTGAACGCCCAAGATCGGTGCTACCGCCCGACCCGACCGGCGACCGGAGACCCCCTGGCGTCCACCCAGCTGGGAAGGACCCGAGCCGCCGGCTACAGCGGCACCTTGCTGCGGACGGTTGGGCGCAACGCCGCCGCGTCGTCCTCTCGCCCCTGGTCCTCCGCCGGCTCCCTGGGCATAGATCAGCCCCCACTCCCCGTTCTTGGTCATCGGGTCTTTCCAGAGCTGTCGAATACACCTCGGGTTTACCGAGACAAGCTCTTCGAGACGCATGGGGTAGCGGCCGAACCGCTGCTGAAAGATTCGAATGGCCTCGGCGTACTGCATTCCGCGAAAGATGAGCTCCTCTTCCTTATCCCGTTGAATGACCTGAGTCCATGACGGCAAGGCCATGGCAATCAAAACACTCACAACGGCGACCAGCACGACCGCCGCTACAAGGGTGTAGCCATCGCCTGGCGGACTCCGAAGACCTCCATAGCGCCGACTAATACGCATGATGCCTAACCTACCTACCATTCGCTGTAAGGGGTGCCGTCCAGACTGGGATCTTCTGAGCCAGAATGCACATCGATAACACCTGGCTGAGCGTCCTCGGGCAGATCGGTTTCGGCAGGTATTTCCTCCGGGTCGATCTCTTCGTAAACCACCTGCCAGGTCTCATTGCTCTTGGTCATGGGGTCGCGTGGCATCATCCTCAGATACCCCTCGTCGACCAGAACCTGTAGTGAAGGCGGATAATGGCCTTTGTCACCGTGGTATTGATCGATCAGATCGCGAAAGGTTCGAAGGTTGGATTTGAGTACCGCTTCGGCGGCCCGTCGGGGAACATTCTTCAGGGCCGGAAGCGCAATCGTAGCCAGGATGCCAATAACCGAGATTACGATAATCAGCTCGAGCAGTGTGAAGCCGGTTTGTGCCCGGTTGCGTCGTTGCAGGTTGGTACACATTCGAATCCCTACCACTCTCGATATGGAATCCCGTTCAGACCCACGCCCTCGCTTTGCGAGTAGACATCGAAGACATTCTCCCCACCCCAGGACCCAGAATCAAAGTCGTCTTGAAAGCTTCGCAATCCCCATTCGGTCGTTCCGGTCATGGGATCCCGTGGAATCCGGCGCAAGAATCTCGCTGATTTGTCGATCTGCCCGACGATCTCGACCCCCTCGACCAGAATTTCGAGCTCGGATGGATACCCATCCGTACCCACGTCTATCGTAATGAGTCCAGCGTCGCTATATCGTTTGTACTCATCGATCGCATTTCGTATCTGGCGAAGACTCTGACGCAACGCGATCTCCTTGCCCCGGCGGATGGTGTACTTTCCTGTCGGCAGCGCCACCGCAGCAAGGGTTACCAACAATGTCGCCGTAATTACCAGTTCGACCAGTGTGTAGCCGGCGCCAAGTCGGTCCAGTCTCGGGCACGTTTTCGTCTTCACGACTCCACTGCGACATAGGACTGCCCCTGGGGCGCTGCTTCGTCCTGGGGGTTGTCCTCCCCATCGGTCTGATCAGGGCTCGAGCCCCCTCCCTCGGACCCAACGATAACTACTGCCTTCCTTCGCTTTAGCGGTTTGACCGGACGAAGCTTTCGGTCGAGGACTCTGCACTTCTCGAACTTGACCACGGTTCGACCTTCCTGCAAAGCCTCGAACTCGACAAAAGCAATTGAGCCTTGACCCGCTACGCCCGGTCGGGACCCCAATAGGCTGGCGCCGATGACGATTCGTCCTGGGTTCGAAAAGTCCACCATGAACTCGCTCGTCTTTCGACTTCCCAGGAAATCTCCCGGCTCTACATCCAGCACCCGCAAGGCTTTGGGATCGTACTTCAGCGTTATGGGAAAATGCGAGACAGGCATTGCAGCTTTCACGGCAATCGCGACACCAAAGCTCTCACCTTCGGCAGGCCGCTTTTTCGAGGTCACGAGCCGAACACTCGCGCCCGCATCGCTCTCATTCGCAGCCAGAACAAATCTGCTCGCCGGATAACCCGGCTCTGGATCAAGACCGACCGGGACGATCGTCGGCTGGGTCAGAGGCAGGAGGGAGGCCATGGGTGCCCCCCCGTCATCCTGCTCGTCCTCGCGGTCGGCCGGGCCACCAAAAAAATCATCTGGCTGCCCGGGAGTCGCGAGATCCGAGCCTGGAGCCGCCTCGTCGGGTTCGGCTGGCTCCTCGGAATCCTGTAGACCACGGGGTAGGTTCTGGATCCTTCGCCGAATCATGTCGCGAATCCGCGAAGCGTCTTCGTCTTCCTGGTCCTCATCGAAGGGGCCACCGACCTCGGACTCGACGCGTGGACTTCCACCGCGAAAGGTTATGTTGGCCTCGGTGCCCACCCAGATCGGCAAAAGATCCTGCGCCTCGATGTTGGGAATACGGATGATGTGCGGAGTCAGGGTGAGAATCAGGTCGGTTCGACTCACATCCGTGGCCCGGTGGGTAAACAGACGACCAATCACCGGTATGTCGGACAGACCCGCAATGCCGACATCCCGAACGGTCTCGTCGCTGCGGATCAGACCTGCCAGAAAGTTTGTTTCGCCGTCCATCAGTCGGATGGTCGACTCGATCCTACGGGTCGCGATGATCGGTTGCTCGGACAGACCAGACACTACAGTACCGGAAACAGCACTCACTTCGATCTTGATCTTGAGAGTGATCTCTTTGTTGTGGTGAATGCGGGGTTCGATATCGAGACGGATTCCGACATCCTGATATTGAAACGATGTGATCGGAACGATGTTGCCGCCAATCGTGTTGGCGCTGTTGAACGTCGTCACCGGTATCGGTACCTGATCACCGATGTGGACGAGAGCCTTCTCACCATCGCTGATTCGCACCTGCGGGCTGGCCAGGATCTGGACCTCGGAGGTGGACTTCATAAAATCGTAGATGATGTTCGGGATCGTCACCAACCAATCGGCTTGATTGATGAACTCCAGATCCGAGACACGAAAGGCGCCCGTGTCACCGACGTGAAGTGCTGGATCCAAGAACTGTGTCACCGAGTAATCGCTCAACAAGACTCCCAGCTCCTGCATACGACCGGTATCGATCTCGAGCAGCTCGACATCGACAACGAGCTCACCTCGCGACTTATCGTTCACGTTGATGATCGTCTCAGCAACCTTGACTTTGTCTGCGGTATCTCGCAACACAATAGCGTTGAGCTGCTCGTTCGACGCGAGATTCTTCGACCCGACCAGGCTACGCAGCATGGTCATGACATCTTTGGTCTCGGCGTTGGAGAGAAAAAACGTCTGGATCACGAGATCTTCGTAGGCACGGCGATTCTGTGGATTGTCTTCCACGACAATAATCGAGTGCTCATCCATCACCTTGTAGAAGTGTTTGGTTGAGCGCATGAGGATCTCCAAAGCATCCTGCGCCCCGACCTGTTCGAGCTCGATGGTGATCTCCTGGTCGCGAAGCTTTGGATCGAAGAGGATGTTGATCCCAAACGCCTTGCCCAGGGCCTGGTAGATATCCTGTACCGAAACCGGCCTGGGAAAGCTGAGGGATATCGGTTCGTTCGAGCGAGGATTGAGAACGGGCGGCTGCGCCCGCGCACCCTTGGTCGCCTCGCGCATCTCCGCGATTGTGGGAATGGGTCCGCCATGTCGCTCTTCCGCAGCAATCTGCTCTAGCACCTTTTCCAGCTCAACCTGGGCATACTGGTTACTCGGGTCGAGCTGAACGGCTTGACGATATTCCTGCAGTGCCCGATTGAGCGCTCCGGTTTCATGTAGCTCCTTGGCTCGCTCGAAGTGCAACTGGGACGCCTTCATTTTGGCGCGTAGGAAACCTTGCCGGTACGCAATGTTGTCTGGCTCCTGATCGATCAGCTCGAGATAGGCCAGCACTGCCACATCCCAGTCTCCACGCTGCTCTGCTTCTTGAGCCTCCCTAGATGTTTTGTATCCAGAACAAGCTGCCAGCAGGACCAGGAAGCTGATCAGGCAGACTCTATGCCAGTGTTTCTGCATTTTTCTCGTTCTCTCCACCGCGCTGCGATCCTCCCGCATCCTATCCTCCGACCTCGAGTCTCTGGGCCGGTGCATCCGGGAAGTCGACAAAACCGACATCAACCGACTCCAAGCCGATCTTGACGACGTAGAACTTCTCGTTCAGCTGGTCACCTTCGAACACATTGAAGATCTCTGTTCCATCTGAGAATACAGCTAATCTACGCCCTTGTGGGCCAAAGCTTCCCAAAAAACTAACGTCGATCTGCGGCGGCTGGCGTTCCGGGGGACGAGGAGGTGCTGCCTCCCTCTGCTCTCTCTCTTTGGCCTCGCGCAGCGCGCGACGCATCGCCGACTCCGAATCCCCTGTCGGAGGTGGTGGCGAAGCCTTTTTGACGGGGCCAAAGCGAAACGGGTCACGCTCGGCGCTGAACTGCTCCGTCTCTTTCTCGAGATCGTCGAGTCGCAGATCCACAACCTCTGGCAGACTCAGCGCTGCCCTATCACCATCCTGACTCGAGCGTCGTGCCATGGTAAGAGCTCCGGACCCCGAGCTGAACCCTGTCACAACCGGCAAAACCTGCCGCCATAAGAAATAGATCATTACCACTGAGAGCGCAACGAGCAACGCTTTCTTCTTCTTGCCGCTGCTCATGTGCTGAGGTTCTCCTGTGCCGTTATCTCAGGCGCTGCCTGAGGCGACTCTCGAAGAAATAAGGACGATACACTCAACTGCACCCGAATCGTCGAATCGCCCTGTCCCACCTCGTTCAGTCGAACATCCTCGAGCATGAGAAAGTGGTCCGATACCTCTACGAAGTTGATGAACTGCCTGAGCTGGGCGTAGCTTCCATTGACAGAAAAGGCTATCGAACGACGCAGCAGGCCGTAGTCTTCCAGGTCCTCCTCGGGATAGTGAAACGTGGAGGCCTCGACCCCCGCGCGCTGTGCCAGATTCTTCACTTCGGAAATAACCTGGGTAAGACGCTCGGATTCACTCGCCACCCACCGCGCGTAGAACTCGTCGACTCGCTCTCGGTTGAGATTGGCCCGTTCAACCACATCCTCGAGAGCAGCCCGATCGGCCTCCAGGTCCAGCAGTTCCTTCTCTGCTCTCTCAACTCGGGCTGCCCGCAACTGAGCCTGACCTGCCAACAGAAACCTGTAGGTCGAGAGAAAAACCAGATTCAGAACTACCAGCACCAAGGCCGGGAACCAGACCCAAAGTCTCATCCGCCAGACACTGGCCGCGCTCTTCATCGAGTTACCTCGAGCTGCCGGTCGGAAATTTGGCGATCAGGAAGATACAGCACGCTGAGAGTAAACTGATTCAGGTTCTCATCTCGTCGGGATTCGTTGAGAAGATTCGGAGCTACAAAGCTCGGATGCTCGAACAGAGTGTCGACGAACTCCAGAAGCGAGTTGTCGGAGTTGGTGACGCCCGTCATCTCGACGGTAACCGCCTGCTCTGACCCGATGCCCGCCCGGAGAATTCTGACGTCTTTCGGATCGCTCATCCTCGGTGTCACCCGACGAAGTTGTACCGTCTCAGGCAGTACCTCTGCCAAACGATCCATCAGTCTGCTCCAGGAAAAAGTTCGCTTTGCGATTTGAGTGTTGAGAAATTCGACCTGGCGATTCTGTTTTTCCAGATCCAGAGCAGAAAGCTCTTGCTGGAGTCTCTGAGTCGTCGTCACCGCCTCGGAGCGACGTATCTCGATCGACTCGATGGCGGTGGACCGCTCATGCTGATGCGAAATATGCTGCTGGTACAGACCTACGTTGAGCACCAACAGTGCGACGCTCGCGGCCCATAAGAGTATCGAGATCCGGCGCACCGGCCGCTCGTTGGTAAAGGGCGTTTCTGCCAGATTGAGAAGCGCCTGTTTCACCTCACCTCCATTCTTGCCGCACCAAAGAGAGGACCAATATCATGAATCGATGAAACTGCCTTCGGTAGCGTTACCGGAACATGCTCCCGTTTCAACGAGTGGGCGGGCTGGTCGAAAGCCTCCGAAAGCCAACCCAACCAACGATCTTCAATCTCGGGCGGGGACACCAAAAGCACCCTGCCAAGAGAATGTGTCGTCAGTTGTTCTCTGAGATAGAGCTCGGTGAGCTTCAGGTCGCGCTTGACCAATTGCGCTGGCGGCCCGTCGTCGGCAAGCTGCGGCAGTGCCTTGAATCGCTGCAAAATCGGCTCCCCACGCAGTACAAACATCAGGCTGTAGCCGGCTCCCGAGACATAGGTAACCGCACCCAGCTCGACATCACGCAGCGCATCGCCGGCCGCCGACAAACAGCCCAAGCTGTCATTGGTTATCAACCCCAGCTGGATGCCTCGGTCTGCGAACGCTCCTTCTAGTTGGCGCAACAACTTCTCAAGCGCAAATCCGATCAGAAACCGGCGAATCGTGCCATTGTTCGCCACCTCTTCAGCCTCGATGCCCTGGAGTCTCAACTCCTCGACCTGAAATGGAACCATACGTTGAAGCTTCCAACGCAGGATCTCTTCGCGTGCCTTTGATCCCCTCGGCAGATCTTCGGCTTCAACGAAAGCAAGTCGCATCCAAGCGTCGGGCAGCACAATCGATGCTTCGGTAATGGGCTGCTCGAGAGAGTCCTGTAGAGCTGACAGCAACGATCTGAGCACTTCTGGATCGTGCATTGGGCCTCCCAGAGGTCCAGCCGCGAAAAGATCCTTCTCGACTTCCGTGACCCTATAGGTCTCGAGCTCGACTCCTCCTCCATTACGGTGAAAGTGTCCGTAACGCAGACTGTGCGCATCCAGGGCAAACACGTCCGGCGGTACAGGCACCGGGTTGAGACCCAGAAGGTGCCTAGTCAATGAAAGTAACTTTGTTGATCTCACGAAGAGTCGTTACTCCTTCGAATACCTTTTGCAATGCAGAGTCGCGCAGGAAGGTCATCCCCTCTTCACCAGCCGCCCGCTTGATCTCCGACGCCGGGCGCCGATCCAAGATCAGCTCTCGAATTCGATCCGACAGGTCCAGCAACTCCGAGATTGCCGTCCGGCCCAGAAATCCGCTCCCGCTACACTCGACACACCCCCGACCTTCGTAGAAGTCGTGCTCGGAATACCGATCCGGATCCAGGCCACTCTCGACCAACGTTTCTGAAGGCACACGTACAGGCCGACGGCAGTTTTCACAGATCTGTCGAACCAGTCGCTGTGCCAGCACACAATTGAGAGCCGAAACAAAATTGTACAAGTCGACGTTCATGTTCAGAAATCGGCCCAAGACATCCACCACGTTATTGGCGTGAACAGTCGTAAAGACAAGATGGCCGGTCAGAGCCGACTGCACGGCAATCTGCGCGGTCTCCTGGTCGCGGATCTCCCCTACCATGATCTTGTCGGGGTCGTGGCGCAAGATCGATCGGAGACCTCGCGAGAAGGTCAAGCCCTTTTTCTCGTTGACCGGAATCTGAGTAATCCCGCGAAGCTGGTACTCGACTGGGTCCTCGATGGTGACGATCTTGTCCTCGGAGGTCTGAATCTCGGAGAGACACGCATAGAGCGTCGTAGTCTTACCCGACCCTGTGGGACCCGTAACCAACACCATGCCATAGGGCTCGCGAATGAACTTACGAAACTTGTCGAGTGTCGTGTCATCGAAGCCGAGAATGTCGAGTCGTAGATCCTTGAACTCCTTATTCATCGATTCTTTGTCGAGAATTCGAATCACGGCGTCCTCACCATGCACGGATGGCATGATCGACACACGGAAATCAATGTTGCGTCCTTCAAACCTGAGCTTGAAGCGTCCATCTTGAGGAACTCGCTTCTCAGCGATATCCAATTCCGACATCACCTTGATGCGGCTGATCACAGTCTGATGATGGCGCTTGTCGATCGGCTCCATCGCTTGATAGAGCACACCGTCGATGCGATATTTGATAATGACTTCGGTCTCGCGCGTCTCGATATGAATATCCGAGGCGCGACGTTGGATAGCGTTGAAGATCGTTGAATCGACCAATTTGATGATAGGGCTGCTGTCGGCCGTAATCCTGTCGAGTGACAGAACCTCCCCGCCCTCCCCATCCTCTTGCACCAGTTGGAGACGAAAGTCTTCGGTCGCCTCATCGAGCACCCGCTGAGCGCTCTCGGACTTCTGCAAGATCTCTTCGATGGCCGAACGGACTCCGATCCGAACCTCGAGTGGTTGTCCCAACAAGAGCTCCATCTCGTCGAGCTTGGTGATATCTCCTGGATCCGCCATCACGACCGCGAGTCGCCCTTGGAGCTGGCGGTCGGGAACAAATCCGTATCGAAGCATCAGATCGAAGGGGATCGACCGTAGGAGGTCGTTGTCGATCCGAAATCGACTCATATCGACCACGTCGAGATCGTAGCGCTCGGCCAGCTTGGAGACCTCACTGTCTTCCCGCTCTCGTCGTGCTGCCAGATCCTCCGCTTCTCCGAGAAGAATCACGCTTTTGTCTTTGCCGTCCATAATCAAGAATGTGCTCCGGCCCCTACTCTTTTAACGTCTGGGGCGGTCATTCCGTCTAGCCTTCTATCTGGCCCAGCAGACTGAACAGTGGCAGATATACGGAGATCAGAAGCGTCGCTACGATAAAACCCATCAATACGAGCATTACCGGCTCGAGAAGGCTCAGAGCCCGATCGAGTCGAACCTCGACCTCCTCATCTAGAAAATCGGACAGATCAGAGAGCATCGCATCGAGCTCGCCCGTCGCCTCCCCTACTTGCACCATGTCGATAACGATGTCCGAGGTCACTCCCGTAGCGTCCAGCGTCTCCGCCAGCGGCTGGCCTTCATTTACCCGCTGTATCACCGGCTCCAGCTTCGATTTCAGATAGGGATTGCTGATGGCGCGAACTGCTACCTCGAGAGAGGTCACCAGAGGAATACCACCTGCCAAAAGTGTGCTGAGTGAGCGACAGAATTCCGAGATGGCCGATTGATGGAAAACGTGCCCGAGAAACGGAACTCTCAACTTCCATCGGGCGATCGCCATCCCCCCTTTTACGGAGCGCGCAAACTGGGTCAGAGCAAGCCCCGCACCTCCCAAGACGAAGAGGATGACGAAGATATTTTCTTTGACAAAGAGCGAAAAACCCATTGTTATCCTGGTCAACAAGGGTAGCTCGACCTGGAGATTAGAGAAGAAATCCGTGAACTTCGGCAACACGAATACCATCATTACCAAGATCAAACCGAAGGACAGCCCAATCAAGGTCACGGGATAGACCAAAGCCGAGGCAATACGCTTCCGTGTCTCGAGGATCAAACCGAGGTGGCGCACAAACCTCCGAATGACCTGCTCCATCTCGCCACTGCGCTCGCCCGCCTTCAAGGTAGCGGAGTACAACGGTGGAAACAGCTCCCCGAAGTCGGATACGGCTTGGGAAAGATCCTCACCACTGCTGACTTTGTCGCGGATCTGGGTCACAACGTTGCGAAACTCAGGATCCCTCTGCCGCGGGAGGATCAAGTTCAGCGCCTGCAGCATCGGCAGGCCCGATCTGATAAGCGCGGCCAATTCTTGATTGAAGATCATCAGCTCACGTGGAGGTAGCCGTTGGTTTGCTCGCCGCAAGGAAGGAATCCGCAGCCGACCCAAGACCCCCTTGGCTCGAACCTCGAACAGGTGGACACCTTTCTTGGCCAGCTCTTCTCGCAAAGCCCGCTCGTCGGAGGCCTCGTGAACCTCCTCGAGGATTTCTCCTTCGGGGGTCCCAAGCCTACAGATGAATTGCATCGGCGCGACCCTGTCTCACTTCTGAATCACCTGGAACAAGCTCGACTCGGCATCTCGCCGGCGATTCATTGCACGGCTTTTGGGGAGGTCCCAGAGACCTGCTGTTGGGCTGGCTCGACCTCATCTCGAGCACAATCTTCTTTGGCTTCTTGAACCTCTTGGGCACAATCGTTTTCTTGGCCATGGTCGCGTTGGGCACCGAGTCTGAGCTTTCGGGACTCCTCAGACTCCGCCGTGGCCAATTCGCCCACCAGATCCTTGGTCGCAGCTGTTGCCCGACTCAAGTCGAGTTGGCCAGCGCCCACACCGAGGGCTCCGGCAAATGGCGACTCCTCAACCAACTCCTCAGGCCGCCTGGGATCCAAGAGAAGTGCGACAAGAAAAAGCGCGGCAACCGCCGCTACTCGCCCCGCCCATCGACCGAGAGATGTCGGCATCGTCAGCTCTCTCGTGCGGCGTAAGGTCCGGACCGAAGCCCGAATCTGGTCGATCTCGGTCTCCGAGATCTCGATCTGGGGCAAGGATTCGAAAACCAGGGAACTATCGTTACCTACGGCGATTTCACGGCAGTGACTGCAAACACGGATGTGATCAAGGGCCCTCCGACGTTCGGCTACCGGTAGATCGTCGACACGACCCCCGGCAGGGACCGCTGTCAGCCAGACATTGCAACTCATGGATCAGCCCTACCTTCATCGTCGACACCTGCGGCGCCTGGAGCATACTCCGGGTAAAGTCGGACAAGCTCTCGACGCAGTTTTCGACGAGCCGCGAGCAGGTGATTGCGCACAGTCGAGGCGCGGCAGCCAAGAATCTCTCCCACCTCCTGTGACGACATACCCTCGATGCCACGCAGCAGAAACACGGTACGTTGTTTTTCGGTGAGACTTGCCGAGAGACGGTCGAACATCACCGACACTTCACGCTCTTCGAGATCGATCAGAGCCCGCTGCGGAGCATCCTCGACCCGTCTCAGTAGCCCTCCACCGGGATGGATCGCTCGCTCGCGGGTCTGCTTCGAGCGGCGATGATCGATCGCCAAATTAGCCGCAATGCGATAGATCCAGGTATTGGGGCTCCAACGCTTATTGAATCGATCACAATGTTCCCAAACCCGCAGGAAAGCCACTTGAACGATGTCGCGCGCTTCTTCCGAATCTCCGACGATCCGCGCCGCAAGATTCACCAAAGAACCCGCTTTGCGCTGGATGAGCTCGTCAAAAGCTTCCTCATTCCTATCCTGGATAGCCTCGATCAATTGCAGATCGGAGGCTTCCTGCCAGCGTGCGCGCTGTTGACGAGATGAGTATGCGAGAAACGGCACTTGGGCTCTCCTACAAGGTGTTTACGATCCGCAGCGAAATCCCGTCTAGTCTGCAAGTCGCTCACACACGCTAACCGACTCCATTTGATCGGATCGGTCTCCTCCGCCTGATTCCGCGCTCCAGAAGCTAGAATGCACTGGAGTCGGGACGGGACTCGCGTCGGATCGACCGACACCGGCCAAAAACCGGCAGTAATGGGAATTATAGGGCAGGCCCGCCCCTTGCCCCTGTTGCGGATTCCATGTGGCTCTTCTACCAGATCGTTTTCTTATTGCTGTTGGTGCTCGCAGGCCCAATTCTGCTCATCCGTCGAGGTCGGCATTATCTGAAATCGATCGGAGGCAGATTGGGTGCCTACCAGGGGCCAATCCCAAAATCGCCTCTCTGGATTCATGCAGTTTCGGTCGGGGAGGTCGCTGTCGCTTCTACCTTGATTAGGTCCCTTCCTAGCGACATCCCCCTTCTGGTAACAACAATCACACCGACCGGTCAGGAACAGGCCCGGAAATCGCTCGGTGACAGAGCAACTGTCGCCTATTTACCTTTCGATATCGACTTTGCCATCGGCAGGTTTCTCCGGCGCTTTCGACCGAGTGGTCTGGTACTGGTGGAGGGCGACCTGTGGCCGCTTCTTCTCAAGCGGGTAGGAAATCAAAATCTGCCCGTAGTGGTGGTCAACGGTCGCATCAGCGATCACAGCTTTCGCAGGATGCACCGTCTGCGACCCTTTCTCGGCCCCCTGTTCGATCACGTGAGCCGCTTCGGTATGCAGACCCGCGAAGACGCAAAACGCCTCGAGAGTCTCGAGGTCCCATTTGAACGTGTCGAGATTCTCGGCAACCTCAAGTTCGACTCGCCAGCACCAGCTCCGTTGCCGGAAGTCGAGTCGCAGCTACGGGCTCTGGCCAAAGACCGAGACATCCTGATTGCCGGATCCACGATGCCAGGCGAAGAAACGGCGGTTCTCGATGCATTTGGCCAAATCGGTGGCGGCGAGTCTGCAATGCTGGTATTGGCACCTCGTCATCCAGAACGATGGTCACAAGTCGAGAAGCTTATCCAAGAGCGGGGCTTTCGATGTCTGCGGCGCACCGAGCTCGAGCGCTCCGGTCCAAGCCCTGATGTGATCCTGCTGGACACTTTGGGTGAGCTCGCCTCGCTCTATGGGATCGCACTCGGATCTTTTGTCGGAGGAACACTCGTTCCTACCGGCGGACATAATCCTGTCGAGGTAGCGCAACATGGAAGTGCTGTTGTGGTCGGACCCTCGATGGAGAACTTCCGCGAGATCTCAAACGTCTTCAGCGCTGCCGAAGCCTGGGTTCGAGTACGAGACGCAGCCGGGCTGGCCAAGGTCTGGAGAGACTGGCTAAAAAAACCGGCGGGCGCCAGAGCGCTGGGTGGAAGGGGGCAGGAGGTTGTCTATGCCAACCGGGGCGCCCTTGAACGAACTCTGGCTTTTCTCCAGCCTCTGGTTGACCACGGTTCCAGATCGGGATCGGAGAACCTTCAAACGGACCGATGAACGACCTACTCGAAGCACCGATTCCTTCCCGTTCACCCTGGCAGCTTGCCTACGGTGCCATGCATGCTCTGCGATGGCAGTGGTACTCGAGACGAGCTTCCCGCCTCTCTATCCCGGTGATCAGCATCGGAAACATCCACTGGGGTGGGGCAGGAAAAACCCCACTCGTGGCAGCTTTGGCACGCCATTTGAGGGATCGTGGTCGAGAGGTTGCGATCTTGTCGCGGGGATATGGCGGCAGCGCCAAGGGGATACGAGTGGTCTCTACTGGAGAAGGGCCGCTGCTCGGACCGATGGTGGCGGGGGACGAACCAGTACTTCTCGCCGGAGAGCTCCCCGGTGTCTCTGTCGTCGTAGGATCGAAACGGGATCAAGCCGGACAGCAGGCACTGGAGCGTCTTACCCCAACACCCGATGTGTTTGTCCTCGACGATGGTTTTTCCCATCTGCGTCTGTTTCGCGACATCGACATCGTGGTCTTTCCATCCCAGGATCCCTGGGCAGGCGGACGGCTGTTGCCGAGCGGTCGACTACGAGAGCCGCTGGCATCCCTTCACAGAGCCGATGCTGTCATCATGTCTGATGCGACACAGTCGCAAGCCGAGAGCTTTGTCAACGCGCTTGGAGCCTATGGCTTCAAGGGGCCTGGCTTTGCCAGCAAGATCCTTCCACAGGCTCCGCAATTGCCCGATGGAGTGCTACTCGACAACGAAAGTAGAGTCTTGGTGGTGGCTGCGATCGCCCGGCCCCACCGGGTAGTCGACTCGGCCCGCGAGCTGGGCTTCGCGGTTACCGACATCCTCACGTTCCCCGACCATCACACCTACCCCGATCCGACTCTTCGCAAGATAGAGAGGAAATTCAGGCTTTCACAAGCCGACGCCGTACTCACCACAGCCAAGGATATGGTCAAGCTTCGGGGACGTCTCGACGTGCCTCTGGCTGAGCTATCGATCCGAGCGGAGCCTGACGACAAGTTTTTCGAGTGGTTGGACCGACAACTCGGACAGCTGACCACTCAAATTTCGACACCATGAGGAATCTGACAATAGCGCCAAATTGGGTCGGCGATACGGTGATGGCCATCCCAGTCTTTGAAGCACTGGCATCCAGCAGTCGGTCTGTCACAGTGCTGGCGAAACCTCACCTGGAAACCTTGCTTTCGCTGCTGCCGTCCGTGACCTCGGTCCTTGAGCGCTCAGAGTCGGACACCGAAACGATCGAGCGTATTCGCCAAGGTGAATTCGATGAAGCGGTGATCTTGCCCAACTCCTTCCGCAGCGCCCTACTGCCCTATCGAGCGCGTATCGAGCAACGGTGGGGCTATCGGAGTCGGTCGCCCGAGAGTCTTGTGCGCAGCTTTCTTCTCGACCCGAAAGTGACTCGACCCGATGTAGGTAACCGGCACCAAGTCGAGGACTATTCCGAGCTTCTGGCCGCGATGGGGATCCAGCTACCTCAGGACTGGGCTCCACGGATCGAAATTTCCGCTCAAGGGATCGAGGACGGTCGGATTCTTCTGAGCCGTGCACAGATTCGACCTGGAAAGGGCCCATTGATAGGGCTTTTTGCGGGAGCCGAGTTCGGCTCCAGTAAACGGTGGCCCTGGAAGCGATTCGTCGAGCTGTCGCGAAAGATCCGAGTCGCCCAACCAGAAAGCCAACAAATCATCCTTGCCGGCCCACAGGAGGTTTGGCTCGGGGTCAGAATCCACGAGGAGACGGGCAAAATCCATCCGGTAGTCGGTCCAGATCTCGATCTTGGACGACTTGCCTACGTAATTGCCCAGCTCGACCTGTTGGTCACCAATGATTCCGGACCGATGCATCTGGCCGCAGCTCTCGGGGTACCCTGCCTCGCGCTGTTCGGCCCGACCAATCCCAGCCGAACTCGACCCTACGGTCAACAGAATCGAGTGATGTACGCCGACCGTTGGTGCTCCCCATGCTTCCGCCGTCGCTGCCCACTCATTCACCATCGCTGCATGCGAGATCTCAGCATCGACAATGTCACCGAGCAGGCACTTCAGATGCTCGACTCGGCTGAATAACGGGGACAAGTATCGTCCCCGAGAAGGCCAAGGAGTCGCTTGGGAGATTCGGTTTCGGTGGTGCGGCTTTCGTTCCGGGGTGCGCGCAGGCGATCTAGGGCTGTGGATGCACAAACATCACTCCACGCTCAGTTTTGCGATCCGTCTAGGCTGCGCCGGGACTTCGACTCGGGCGATTCTGAACTTGCTCGGGGGGCAAACAAATGGGACACGATCCTGCGCCGGGACACGATCCCGAAGGGGGACATGACCCATTTGTTTGCTTTCCCTCGCTCAGACACCCGAATCGCACCATTCCTCGTCTAGCCCCTGCTCGCCAAGACGGATGCTCGCAAAACCTCGAAGTTGCGTTCAGCCTGTACATCCACAGCCTATCGTCGCCTCTGATCACCCGGTTCATTGTCCACGCCGAGCGAAGCAGCGGGAGGCTGCCCGAAGCGCGAGCCGGGGCCTGGATAAGCTGAGGTGCTACTCGATTTCGAAGAGCGGGTCCCCGCCTTCGACCGGCTGGCCATCCGAGACAAAAACACGACTGACCACACCGTCATGCTCGGCTTGGATCTCGTTCTCCATCTTCATTGCCTCAAGGACAACCAGGCCCTGACCAGCCTCGACACTATCGCCTTCGCCGACCAGCACCTTGACCACACGTCCGGGCATATAGGCCGTTATCTGTTGTGGCCCATCGCCCTTTCGAACAGCGAGGCCCTCGGTAGCCAGATATGAGATCGGATCGAGCACTTCCACATCCTCGACCGAGCCGAAGTAACCGACCTGATAACTGTTTGCGTTGGTTCGCTTGACCGAGACTTCGAATTGTCGCCCTGCGATGATCATGCTTCGAACTGAACCGACTGTCGCTACCGTGTCCACGTCGTAAGTCTCATCGCCGACCCGCACGGTGGTCGAATGCCCGTGCTGCTCGATAACAACGCGGTACTCTTCACCATTGCGCAGAACGATCAGTTCCATCGATCCCCCCGCAAACCCTCGATACGCGCTGCTCGACGCCAACGCTCTCGCCGGCCCCCGCGCTCGACCGGCACAGCAGACGCTCTACTTTGAATTTCCAGATGCTCGAGCGCCGCTGCGATAACGGCCAGGTCATCAAACTCGATCGGGTGCTTCGGCAACAGCTCGCCTTCCGACAACTTTCGGTCGAGCATGCCTATGTCGAGATTTCCGGCGCGGAAGTCCGGGTCCTCTACGAGCGCTTTGAACAGAGGCACCGTAGTTCGGATCCCCTCGATGCGCAGTTCGTCCAGGGCCCGACTCATTCGCTCAATCGCCTGCGTACGGTCTCGGCCCCAAACGACTAGCTTCGCAAGCATCGGATCGTAGTAGATCGAAACCTCCGCCCCCTCGTAAACACCTGCATCGTTTCGAATCCCCGGTCCCTCGGGCCATCGCAGTCGTTCGATCGTCCCTGGTGACGGAGCGAAGCCATGATAGGGATCCTCGGCATAGATTCGCATTTCGATCGAATGACCCGAAGGCTGAACATTGTGAAACTCCGAGCCCAGGCAAGCACCTCGTGCGATATCGATCTGTGCCCTCACGAGATCCAGACCGGTAATCATCTCGGTGACCGGATGCTCCACCTGGATTCGGGTGTTCATCTCGAGAAAATAGAAACGACCCTCCTGATCCAAGAGAAATTCAACCGTTCCCGCGTTTGTGTAGTCGACTGCTCGAGCCGCTTGGACCGCTGCATCGCACATCTGCCGCCGAAGCTCGGGAGAGACCGCCGGAGATGGAGATTCCTCCAACACTTTTTGGTGACGCCGCTGAAGCGAACACTCGCGCTCACCCAGAGCCACCGTGTCGCCATGCTCGTCAGCGACGATCTGGACTTCGACATGCCGAGGTTGCTCGATGTATTTTTCGATGTACACCGCATCATTGGCGAAGCTCGCCTGGGCCTCGGAACTGGCCGCACGAAAGGCTTCAGACAGATCTCCGGGGTCGCGCACGAGACGCATCCCCTTACCACCTCCACCCGCCGATGCTTTGAGCATCACCGGATAGCCGATCTCATCAGCGAAGGCCTTGGCATCGTCGACTGTAGCAAGGATCTCGACTCCACCCGGCACCACTGGTACGCCAGCACCCTGAATGATCTTTCGGCTCTCGATCTTGGATCCCATCGACGTGATTGCCGTCGCTGACGGACCGATGAATTTGACGCCAGCATCCTCACAAAGCCGGGCAAAGTCAGCGTTCTCCGCCAGAAATCCATATCCCGGGTGTATTGCATCGGCTCCGATCTCGGTAGCTAGCTCAACGATCGCCTGGGCCCTCAGGTAGCTCTCGCGCGACGGTGCTGGCCCGATCAGATAAGCCTCGTCCGCCATCAGCACCGGCAAGCTCTTGCGGTCGACATCCGAGTAAATCACGGCGCTGGTGACACCGATCTCGCGCAGAGCCCGAATTACTCGAACCGCAATCTCACCCCTGTTGGCGATGAGGACCTTGGAGAATTGTCTCGGTTCTGATTTGCTCATGACACGGATGACGGAGAGTCCGCCCCTGTTTTGGCCTTGACTTCTCACAAACTCTCGAGAGTGACCGCGCCAAATCCTACCAGTGAACCTACCCTAGCGCGGTCATGAATGATCCGAGCTAGTAGCGCCAAGCGACCAGACTCATGAAGACGATTCCGACCAGGCTCGCGAGGCCGGAGATCAGAAATGGCCTTCTATCGACCCAGATCTCAACACGATGGCTCCCGGCTGGCAACTCGACGCCTATCCGGTGCATATTCGCGGCTACGATTGGTGCCGGTGTGCCATTGGCCCGAGCTTTGTAAATCGGCAAGAATGCCCGTTGAATGACCAACACACCGGCAGAATGGGCTTCCACTTGTACCGTCATCGACTCTGGACCGGATTCAAGGACGGTGGCCTCTCCACCCGGTCCATCCAAGATCTCACCGCCATCGGGTAGAACAGCGGTTTTGTTGGGATCGAATGCTTCCGATGTAATCCACGACAAAGCTGCATTCAAGTGGGGAGCACGCAAGACCTGTCCCGCAAACAGAGCCTCATCGACCGAGTTTGTCAGGCGGTACACCCATATCTCTCCGCCGATGGTTTCTCGACGCGACACCAACTCAGCCTCATTGCCGACTTCTGCATCGAGCTCCCGCCCCAATAGGAGTCTGTCTACCCCAGAGGCTGCCAGTAGACGAACTCTGTCGAGATCCGGCAGCATTATCAATGACTGGGCGGTAGCCCGGGTAAGAAACGAATCGAGACCTTCAGCTGAGATCGAGAAGTCGTATCGCCTTCCCGCCAGGCTTCCTGCTACCGGATAGAGCTCGCGGAAAATCTGTCTTTCGAGCCACTTCAGGCTTGGATCGGGATAAAGCCCTACTGGAACATCGACCGGACCAAACAGCCGGTTTGACTTGCCATGCGTGACAATCGCCTCCTCGGGAATCTCCGCCAGGATCTCTGGTGGAGACGAGTACACCTCGATCTCATCCGTCGGTAGCATCGGTCGCAACAAAAACAGCTGGCTCGCAGAATGAACTGTCAGCAAGAGGGCTCCCATCATCGCGGATCGATGCCGCCCGAGTCTCCAGATCAGTGCGTAGACAGCGAGGCTGACGAGCGCCAGAAAACAGAGACCAGCCCACCGCAGTCGCTCGAAGTCGGCAAGCTCATTGGAGCCACTCGATCCTGGTTGGAGTGAATCCGGTACAAGCTGGGGCCAAAAGCTCAAAACTACCCACGCAAATCCATAAACAGCTACCAGAACAGCCCAGGAGACGATGAGACGACGGGTCGATGAGCCCTCCAGCAACTTTTGATAACTCACGCCACACAGCAACCCACTGCCAACCGCCACCAGCAACCAGAACTTGATCGGCAGCCGGAGAAGATCCAGACCCGGCACCGCCAGCAACCAGCCAACCAGGGGGTTGTGCGCACCCAGAGATAGAAACAGACCAACGCCCACCATGCCCCACGCCCAGCGCGTTCTGAGCGAAAGTGGACGTCGGCTCGAGAAAACAAGAATCAGGGCTAGGAGCCCCGGATAGAGGGTGTAAAAGAGGGGAGGGTCGCCGCCGAAGAAACGCTGGCCCCAAAAAGTCAGATCCGGTTGGCCGAACGCGAAGGGAATGAACCAGTCAGCGACCGTGATCGGATTCCAACTGGCGGCCATAGCAGCGCTCGTCGAATAGCCCTGATGACCCCGAAACGACAACGGCAAGATCCTCAGGAATTCGACCACCTGAGGCGCGGCAACCAACGTACCCAGCGCGAGCGCCACGACGGATGATCCCCATGGAAGGCGGCGCCAGCCAAACCGAAAGAGCAGAGCAGAGCCCGCCAGACCCAGGGCGATCAGGCTGGTCATCGGGTCACCCGCTAGAAGAAGAAGAGTCCAAACCAGCGCCGCAATCGCGATAGCCCGACCTCTTCTTCGATCACCTTCTCCTCGATCACCTTGCAGCTGCAGAAACCCGGCAACCAACGCTGGCGCCCAGGTGACACCTCCGATCAAGTTGTATAGATTCATCGTCGAGAGAAAGAATCCACTTGTGGCGTAGCAGACCCCTGCGACCCAGGAGGCATCCCGCCTCAGACCCCATGCGCGACACATCCAGAAAAAGGTAAAGGGCGCGATCAAGAGATGGAGCCAGAAGTGGGCGTTGAACGCCCAGAAGAAGGGGGACACCAGGAACAGAAGATTGTCCGGATAGAGGGCAACAGTATTGGGGTTTCCGAGATGAGGCTGTCCGCCATCTCGTAGCTGGTCGACCAGCGGCATCCGCCCCTGCTTCATTGCCTCTGCCTGAACCCACTTCTTTTCGAGATGGGTGTTGAAGACGTCTCTAAGGTAGAGAGTTTCGGATCCCCGGATCAAAGGAGCCATCGACCACAGCAAGATGGCCATGACGGGCACGACGTATGCTGCCGCCGCTCGCTTCATCGGCGTTGCCCCAAAAAGAAGACCCATCCCAAAGTCAAGATCGAGATGATACCGGCAACAGTTTGCGGCCGGCGACTGGCTTCGACGGTTACGACATGAATCCCTGGAGGCACCAATACGCCAAGCAGGCAGAAGTTGGCCGGCATTGTCATTAGAGGATCATCACCGATCCTGGCTCTCAATAGTGGCTGATAGGAACGTCTCAGAATCAATACTCCACCCTCGCCCTCGACCTTGACACGCCATCGGTCAGACCGATGCTCCAACACCTCGATCCGGGCACCACTGTGGTGAGACAGATCCACTGGAACCGTAGCCTCCAGTACTGGCCTGGGTGACCGGCCGACGGCCAAGAACTGTTCTGCCGGATCAACAACGGTTTGGATGACTTCTGGCCACCAGGCCAGGAGAGCTGGTCGTTCGACTTCAAACAACAGACTCTGGACCCCACGGCGATCCTCGGCTGCGACCAGATTGACACCTTCGACCCCGGGATCCTCGACCAGCAACAGATACTCGACGCCCAGGACTCTCAGCCAGTTGACTCGCTGCTGCCAACTCGCCCTCTCCAGCTCCTGGAGCAGATAGGCATTGAGGGGTGAATAGATTCCTTCGAGATCTGTTGCCAATGGATAGCTCAGACCGGCCGCGATCCCAAACGCTGAATCCAACTCCGCCGCTCGAAGGCGTGCGAGAGTTGTCTCGTGGAACCGCTCACCCTCATAGGCTGGAAGCTCCTGCCAAGACTGGTCGGTGAAGTAGGCATTGTGCACAGCCGCTCCTCGAGACAAGAACGCCATCCATGGTGACGGCTTGGTCAGCTCATCCAGCGGCATCGACTGCATCAACGGATAGAGCTGAAAGAGACCTACCAATTGGAGTGCGATCAGAGCCGCACCGCTCCGGCGACGCACCGCAAATCCAGTGAGAACCAGCAAAGCGCCTCCACTAGCCAAGCCCAACAACCACATATCGAGATGCGCCTCGAGTCCCTCGACCGTGCGGGACAACTGGCTGGCGTTGCTGTCTGTTGCGAGGGCGACCGCTCTTTCAGCCGAGCTTTCGACGATCGCTGGACCCAGAAAAAACAGGATGACCGCCAGCACCAACAAGGTGCCGCCAAGGAACCAGGGTGACAGGACTCGAAGCGGTCGGCGGGCATGGATGAGCCTGTCGAATCCGAGCCCTGCCAACACAGGCACAGCCAGAGCGAGCCAGAACAGGAATTTCTCAGGATATCGGAACAGACCAGCCGAAACTCCCTCGAAGAGACCTGGCCATAGCCCTCCAACCCAGCCCAAGCCGATGCCGGCCAAAGCAAGCCAGAGCCATCCCGACGACTTCGACCGGCCTGTGAATAACCGGCCTTTGAAAGCAAGCCAGAGCCCCACGATTCCGAAATAGAGGGTGTAGAAATAGGGAATGGTCGGCAGGGCCTGGAATTGCCAGTACTCTTTGGGGCCAAACTCGCCTGGCTCACCGAAAGGGAAAGGCAGGACAAACTCGAGCAATCGAATCGGATGAAAGGCTCGCACCCCCGCTTTGCTCGCCGGGAGTCCGGGGCCCCCGCGGAGAGTAAAGTCGAAGACGCTTAGAGTTGCGACCAGCTGTGGCAGCGCGATAAGAGCCCCGATGGCGGCAATCGTGGTCAAGTTTACGATTCCCTTTCGCCAGCCATGGTTGTCGACGGCTAGCCAAAGCAGCGGCACGAATCCGATTGCGGCGGTCACGGGCTCGCCTCCGAGGACCGCCATGCCGACCGCGAAACCTCCGAGCGCCGCGCCGCGACGCCCTCCACCGACGGCTCCAATCATCGCCAGAGGCCACCAGGCGGCGACGGTCAGGATGTTGTAGAACGACAAACAGGTCAGTACCCACCCGGAGCCCGCATAGGTGATGCCGCCCATCAACGACGCCTCGCGACTGAGCCCGAGCCTCCTACACAGCGACGTCATGGTCACTAGCGATAGAAGTAAATGCAGCGCGTAGTGGAGATTGAACGCGCTCCAGACCGGTAGCAGCAGATAGAGGAGGTTTCCCGGATAAAAGGGCAAAGCATTGGGGTTGCCGCTGTGGGCCTGACCCAGGGCCCGGAGGGGGTTGAAGACCGGAATATCACCCTGTCTCAGTGCTTCGGCACCAAAAAACTTCAGCGGCAATGCTGTCGTGAAGACGTCGCGAAGAAACAGGGTGCGCTGCTCGAATGCGAGAGGGATGGTCCAGACTAGCCAGAGAATGGCCAGGAGGACCACGATCCAGACCGTGGGTGACCGCCCAAAACCCTGCAACCGAGTAGTTGACTCAGAACCCATTACGCCCCTCTGCTTCTGTTGCCAGACACCATGCCTATGCAGCACTTAATGGAAAAACCGCCCGATGCCCCTACAATAACCTGCATGATGCCACCCCTGGTTCGTCTTCTTCGTCCTGCCCATTGGGTAAAGAACGTATTCGTGTTCGCCCCGGTGGTGTTTGCACAGGAACTGACCGACGGCAAAGCCGTCAAGTCGGCGGTCTTGGCCTTCGTCGCTTTTTGTCTCGCCTCGAGCGCTGTTTACATCTTCAACGATATCCGCGATCGGGAGGAAGATCGACGACATCCGCTCAAGCGTCATCGTCCCCTGGCTGACGGCTCGGTCTCACTTGGGACCGCCTGGGTTCTGTTAGTCCTCCTCGTTGTCGCGGCACTGCTTCTGTCGATGTATCTAGGCTGGCAATTCCTTTCGGTTCTGCTGGTCTATCTGGTTCTCAACCAACTCTACTCGTTGGGTCTTAAAAACGTCGTCATACTCGATGTGATGATCATCAGCCTCGGTTTTGTTCTGAGAGTCCTGGCCGGTGGCGCTGCCACGGGTGTACAGATCTCCGCCTGGATTGTGCTTTGCACATTCTTTGTCGCCCTGTTTCTCGCCTTCTCGAAGCGTCGGCACGAGCTCATCCTCCTGGCAGATGAGGCCTCCGGGCAGCGGGCGGTGCTGTCACACTACAGTCCGGCCTTTCTCGACCAGATGATCAACGTAGTAACAGCCTCGACTGTCGTCTCCTACGCTATGTACGCGATAGCACCCGAGACTACCGAGAAGTTCCATACCCAACACCTCATCTATACCATTCCCATGGTGCTGTTCGGAATCTTTCGCTATCTGTATCTGATCTATCAGAAACCGTCGCGGCGTAACCCCACCGAGGCCATCCTCAGGGACCCCGCCTTTATGATCAACATCTTGATTTGGGGTCTTGCCGTTCTGTTGATCGTCTATCGTGGCTGATCGTCAACTGCGAATTTTCCCGTTCGAGATCGCGGCCTGGGTAGGCTTGATCGCCGCAGTGGTCTTCCTCCGGTTGCACAACCTGAGGATCGATTGGGTCACGTTCGAGTACACGGTTCCGCCGCTGATTCCGGTTATGGGCCGGTTTCTGGTTGGCGGGATCTTGATCTATCTCGTCTATTTACTGCTCAGACGCCGGTCGATTCGCCCCTATCTCAAACGGCTCGCTACTTGGCGCTGGTGGATTCTCACGGCGCGACTATGGACAGCCATCATTGTCTTCACGTACACCTATTTCTGGCTCCCTTCCGTTTCGTTTGGGATCGCCTTTTTCTGCGCCATACCTGCCGCCAAATTTAGACGCCGATTCGTTCTGAGCTGCGTTTTGATCTGGACCCTCGGAGCTTGGATGTATGTGGCGGTGCCCGGGTTGGGGCCGATCTACGCCCACAACGAAGTGTTTCAGGAAATCGTGCCGCAGCTACCCAAAGCCGACGCTGGGCAAGGCCTGCTGTGGGACAACTATCAAACCGTGATTGCTGGCCGCATAGGGGGGCTCAAGCAATTCAACCCGACCCGCGGAATCGCGGCGCTTCCCAGTCTCCATGTCGGCGCACACTGGCTACTGATGCTTTGGTGTCGACGATTTGCTCGACCCCTGTTCGTCCCTGCTCTGATTGGAACCTTACTTACCCTTCTCGGCTCGATCGTCACGGGCTGGCACTATGCTGTCGACGGATATGTCGGCATTGCTCTGGCTCAACTGAGCTACTGGGTTTCGAACCTCACCGAACGGCCACCCAAACGGGTCATCGAGAGCCTCTGATGCGCTTCTCGAGAGCCTTTGTGTTGTTGATTGTCGCTCTCGTGATCTCAGCGGCCGGACTCTGGCTGTTCTTGAACGCTTGGAACCGCACTGGCGTTGATCCTATTCATCCCGAGGACATCCGTCCGGCAGGTCGCTGGCACTATCAACCCGACCTCGACCTGGGCGACCGCTCTCCCGATGAGCTTGCACGGATCCTCTCTTTACCCTATCTCGATGCAAAAACCGTGGCGCCGGCCACCTCGGGTGTGACGATCCACGACCCCGAACAGATCGCCCCAGGCGTCAACCTCTATGTCTCGGGACATGGCCCCGAGGTCGCGCTGATGGATATCGAGGGCAAGATACTGCATCGCTGGCGAATGACCTTCGAGGAGGCCTTGCCCGACAAATCGACAAGCCTGGAAACCGCCTACATACGCCGAGCCCAGGTCTTTCCCAATGGAGACATTCTCGCGATCTACCAGGGCGGTGGAATGATCAAGCTCGATGTTCGATCTCGACTGATCTGGGCCTCCGATCTCAGCTTCTACAACGACTTCTTCGTGGCAGCCGACGGTCGGATCTGGGGCATTACCAAAGAAGCGGTCAGCCGTCCCGAGATCCGGCAAGGGAGTCCGGTGCTCGAAGATTCGATCGTCGTGCTGAGTCCCGAAGGAGAGCTGCTCGATCGAGTCTCCCTGCTCGATGCCTTCGCACAGTCGACCTACGCCGAGCTGATCCACCCTCTGCCCGAGATCCCCGATATTCTGCACACCAATACGATCGAGGTAATGAATGGCGCCATGGCCCCGTTTTCAACTCTCTATACAGCCGGTCGGATCCTGATCTCCCTGCGTCAGGTCGACACCGTGGCGTTTCTCGATCCGACGACCAGGAGGATCGATATCGCTTGGCGAGGTCCCTGGGTCATGCAGCATCAGCCGACTCTGTTGCCCAACGGCAGACTCTTGATCTTCGACAACCGTGGTGCCAACGGACTGACGCGTGTGCTGGAGTTCGACACCGATACCGAGCAGATTGTTTGGGAGTATCGGGGCCAGCCCGATCAGCCTCTGAACTCACCCGAGGCAGGCTCGGCTCAGCGTCTTGACAACGGCAACACCCTGATCACAGAGTCCGAGCGTGGACGAGCTTTCGAAATCACCCCGGGGGGTGAGATTGTCTGGGAGTTCGTGAGCCCCCATCGAGGGGGACGCAACAGTGAGCTGGTCGCCACGCTGTTTGAACTCGTTCGCCTCGACTTCAACGAAGTCCCGTTTGCCGCGCCTCTGCTCACCGAATAGTCGCCTAGAAGAACTCTTCGATCGCGGTGATCACCGCGTCGATCTCTGCATCGGTGAGCTGCGGAAACATCGGCAGACACAGAACGGTTCGAGCCGCCTTCTCGGCGACCGGGAAGGAGAGCCCTTCTGCGTAGGGTGCCATAGCAGCTTGCCGGTGCAGGGGGCTCGGATAGTGGACCCCCGTACCGATCCCCTGCTGGCTCAGGTGGGCACGCAGCTCATCCCGTTGCGAGCTCATCACCGTCATCTGGTGGTAGACGGATTTGGTCTCTGGTGGGTCTCTGAGAAACTCGAGATCACCCACCCCATTGAGACCGGCAAGGTATCGGGCCGCAATCGATCTTCGTCGCTGGTTGTCGGTCTCGAGCTCTTTCAACCGCGTGATGAGCACGGCGGCTTGAATAGCATCGAGGCGACTGTTGGTTCCCACTTCTGAATGATCGTAGTGTTCGGTACGACCATGATTGGCCAGACGGCGCACCGAATCGAGCAGGGCCGCATCGTTGCCCGTCACCGCTCCGCCATCGCCAAAACAGCCGAGATTTTTCGAAGGATAGAAGCTCCAGGTCGCCAGCGATCCAAAGGTGCCAGCCCGGGCTCCTCGCCACGAAGCCCCTTGAGCCTGCGCGGCATCTTCGACCATCCAAATTCCTGCCGACCTGCAAATCTCCTCGATCGCAGCCAGATCGAAGGGTCGGCCATAGAGGTGAACACCGACTACACCCAAGGTTCGCTCGGTCACATTCGCCCGTACGCTCCTGGGGTCGATATTGAGGGTTTCTGGTTCGACGTCGACAAATACCGGCCGGCCACCGGCCAAAACCACAGCGGAGGCGGTGGCAATAAAAGTATAGGCGGGTACCAGCACCTCACTCCCATGCCCTACCCCAAGAGCTCTCAGAGCCAGCACCAGGGCGTCTGTGCCATTTGCAACGCCCACACATCCGACTCCGCCAAGATACCGACCAAAGTCTTGCTCGAAAGTCTCTACCTCCCGCCCACCCACAAAAGCCGTCTGCGACGTCAGGGTCCGCCACCGCGCCTCGATCTCGGGCAAGAGCGCAGCCACGCCCCGGTGCATGTCAAAATAGGGAACCTTCACGGATTCTCTCTCCGAGATACTGAGCTCAGCGGAAACCGCGTCCAGGGTGTGGTGTAGATGCCGATCGTGTTTCCACCCATGGTGATGTTGTCGGGAATGGGGATCAGGTGGACCAGACCGAACGAGACCTTGTCGTCGACCAGCTGCCGAAACCGCTCCGGAAATACCACCAGATAGTCGGGCCGGTTTAGCTCGAGAAAGGCCCGAAAGCCCAGCTGATGGACCTCAGGATTGGCGATACCGGCGAGGTCGACCACGCGATTTGGCAACTTGTATTTCAAGGCGCCGATATCGACCACGGCTAGCAATGCCTCGGGGTCCAGTCGATCGGCGAGCCAGTCCGCTGCGGCTATGTCGCTATCGCGAACATTCGCCAAGTTCTTTCCATAGAAGCGTGCGCCGAGAACCACGTTGTGAAGGGTCGGCACAAAGATCAGCACCAGGATCAGCGCCCTCAGCGGCAGTTTCAGCGAGCCAACCTGGAGCCATCGACCGAGACTCACCCACGCCCGTTCGATGCCCAGCACGCCAACGACAATCAGTACCGGGAACAGTGGAAAGAAGTACCGACCAAAATTTCCGACCAGCAAGAAATCCGTCGGTGGGTCGAGGATCGAGTAGGCCACTGGCAACCCCAGGAGCCAAAGCGCCGGTAATAGGCCTCGGTCGTTGTCCCGCCCGAGGCGTTCGATCAGGGCCAAGATTCCGGCACCGCAGAACATCACC
>CAXMQZ010000104.1:0-9657 GCA_964195975.1 uncultured Polyangiaceae bacterium
CAAGTCGGGTGGCAGCGGAGAGACCTTTTTCAATGCTCGATTCGATCAGAGTGCCACGGGCTCAGTGGACGTACAGGATGGAGTGATGAGGTTCAACGCTGGTGGCACCATCGACGGCACGCTCACGGCAACCGGCACGACAATACGCTTTAGCGCCGGTACGTTCACGGTTGCCGATGAGCTCTCGTTTGCAGTGGAGAATCTGAGTGTGACGGGCGGTAGCCTCGATATGAGCAACATCAACGATTTGACCCTGGTGTACTTCTCCCAAAGTGGTGGGAGCCTTGCCCTGGACCATCCCGGGGTGCTGGTGCAGGGAGATTTCGTTCGCAGTGGCGGAACCTTCAATCACGGCAAAGGACGGCTCATCTTTGGTGGCGAGACGGCGCAGAATTTGTCGCTGTCGGCGGCGACCAACTTCTTCTATTTGGAGGTCACCCCGAACACACTGCTCGTGGAAACCGAGGTTGCTGACAATGCCAATGTCAACGGGTTTTTGCGCAACCGTGGCACAATTCAAAAGACGCAGGCGATCCCGGTCAACGGAAATGTCTCTTTTGGTCTGACCGATATCGAGCTCGACATTGTCGACCCGGGAACGTTTATTTTCCTAGAAGTAAATCGGGTTGGCATGGATCATCCCAACCATGCACCGCTTGCCATGCCGGGCCAGTATTGGCAGATGATCCCGATCGGTGGCGGCTTCATGGTCGATTTGACCCTCAATCACTGTATCCAGCCCGATGCCGAGATGTTGCTGTGCCGGTACACCGGCGCTGCCTGGGACTGTAACCAGGATCTGTCCACCCCGACGTCGATCACCCGAGTCGGGGTGACCCAGCTCAACGATTGGGCCATGGGGGCCGTCGATCCCAACATCTTCATGACCAGCTTCGAATGCGGCAACGTGTCGGCCTGGACCGATGTGCGGGGGCTGTGTTAGTAACCTACAGGGTCTTGAGGTATTCGCTCAGGGCTCTACGATCGGCCGAGCCCATCTCGACGATGGAAATGGCGGCTTCGGCATCGTCTGTCGAATCTTCAGGCTCCGTCTGAACGACTCGTCCGACAAGAGAGAGAGGTTCGGTCTTTCCAGGCAGCGTCAGGGTGGCATCCATCAGAGTGCCGACTTCAAGGCTCTCGCTGGTGCGGAAGCGAACACCACCCGCACCGAGGTCGACGGTCGTCATTTTGCGGGTCTCTGAGAGGAGTGCACGATACTCACCCTCGAGGCTTGCCTTGACCCGCGGGTAGGATCGGCGGCTCTGGCCGAAGAGCTGTACTTGATTGCGACCCGAGCTTTTCGCCAGGTAGAGTGCCTTATCGGCACACTCGATCAGCTCGGCCTCGTCTGCGGCATCAGCCGGGTAGGTGGCGATACCCATACTGACGGTCAGTCCATTCAGCTCTGCTTGATCGTCGGTTGCGGCAAAGTACTCCTCGATCGCCGCCCGGGCCCTTTCTGCCACCAATTGAGCGCCGAGCTTCTGTGTCGATGGAGCGATGATGGCGAATTCCTCCCCGCCATAACGCGATGCAATGTCGACCTTACGGACCGACTCGCTAATCAGGCTGCCGATCCTTGCAAGTGCCTCGTTGCCGGCGGCGTGTCCAAACCGATCGTTGTAGGCCTTGAACTCGTCGACGTCGATCATGACCAGTGACAGCGGAGTGCGAAACTTGTTGCTCCGGTGGATCTCTTGTACCAGGCATTCGGTGAAGAATCTGAAGTTCCTCAAACCCGTGAGCTCGTCCCAGTAGGCCATCGCCTCTGTCTGCTCCAGCAGTCGAAGCTCGATGATCGTCGGGTTTTCGAGCTCGCGGGCCACCTCCAAGAAGTAGCTGACGATGGCGACTCGAAGATCGAGTGAGCCGCCGAGGCTCTCAGCCATTCGTTGGTGATGCTCGAGGAGCTTGTCCCAATGTTCCTTGGCCTCTCCGGGCTCGAACTGGAGATGGGCCAACAGGTGGATCAACTCAGAGTAGACGGTGTCCTGATATTGGGGTCCCAGCTTCTCGAGCTCGATACCGAGCTGTTTTGGATCCAGAACTCCACTAAAAACGAGCTGGCTGAGGATCGCGGATAGCTCAGAGTTCATCGGTCCAGGTGTCTTCCAGGAGCAGGTGTCCTCTTGAAAGAAGGGTTGGACATCTTCGTGCTTCTAGTCATTGTAGCCGCTTCCCGGGTTGCCAACGCCCGTCCATTCGAACCAGACCCTCCTGCTCGGCAACAGCTCTGGCTGCCGAGTACTCTTTGCTGCTCGTAGCTCGGCCGATCTCGGCGTATTGTTCGCGACAGTTGAGCACCTGACCCGCCGGGCGGTACTGATCCATCAGGTTGACATAGGTGTCTTTCGAGACTTCGGTTGCCAAGAAATGCATGATTTGACGTGTTCCTGCCAGGTCGTTTGGCATGACGAGGTGTCGCACCAAGAGACCACGCAGTGCCAGACCTGACTCGTCAAAGGCCAGATCGCCTACTTGATCGTACATGGCGCGAATCGCCCGACGTGCACGTTTCGGGTAATCCTCTGCCATCACCAATCGTTTGGATGTGGCCGCATCCCAGAACTTGAAATCGGGCATGTAGATGTCGACCACGCCATCGAGAAGCTCGATCGAGTGGAGCGAATCAAAGGCACTGGTGTTGTAAACGATCGGTAGGCGAAGACCCATACCAATCGCTTCATAGATGGCTTCAAGGACCTGCGGTACGACATGCTCAGGGGTGACAAAATTGATGTTGTGGCAACCGCGCTCCTGCAGATCGAGCATCAGCCCGGCGATCTCTGTAGCCGTCATCTCCTCTCCATCCCCCTGCCAGGAGATGTCGAAGTTCTGGCAGAAGACGCATCGCAGGTTGCACATCGAAAAGAAAATTGTGCCCGAACCTCGCCGGCCCCGCAGGCAGGCCTCCTCGCCAAAGTGGGGAAAGGCACTGGCGACCTGGGCGTGACGACCGACCTTGCAGACAGCTCGTTCATCCTCCAGTCGGTTCACATCGCAATCCCGCGGACAGACGCGACATGCCCGGAGCGCCTCGAGCGCCACGTCGACCTTGTCTTTCAGATCGCCGCTTTCGTAGGTTTCGATGTAGGCAGGAACAAACGAGCTCCGCGCTCGTACAAAAGGCTCCATCGACGGGGGAATCTCGAGATTCGGCATCACCGCTGATCCAATTGTTGCAAGTTTCCCCTTACGACACCAAGAACCGGCGACGGAAGCCATTGGCAACAGCTGTTTAAGGTCGGGACCCTCGAATAGACTCTTCCAAACCCCACGAGGCGAGCATGACCCAACTCTCCAAGGCGCGCCCCAGTAAGACGGGACTGATACCCCCGAGCTCCCTCCGTTGTTTTATCTAGAGCTCAATCTGCCAACGGCAGGCCGCTGGGCACCTCTCCGGGGACGTCATCCCGCAGGTCCAGGCTGTCGGGATCGGTGAGGGCGTGCAGGAAATCCATCAGCAGCTCGAAATCTCGATTCGATAGCGACCTTGCATCGAGCTCGTTGGCCTCGGCGATGGCCTCGACCAAATCAGGGTGGTCCATCACCAGAAAATCGATCTCGTCGAGATCCTCTCGATAGGGCAGTACCGCCTGGCTTTGATCATAATTCTCGAGCGACTCCACCGTGTCGAGCTGGTGACTGACCATGGCGCGGAGCGTGTTGTAGGCGCCGTCGTGACCCCAGGGGCCGGTGAGGGCGATATTGCGTAGCGAGGGAGTTCGAAATCTAAACCGGTCAGCCTCATCGGCGGTGGCTTGCTCGCGTCCGTAGTCCTCATGGCCATCGTCGCCGTCGCCCTTGCCGGGGCCTATCTGCGGCATACCAACGGCATAAAACTCGTGATCGGTCTGGAACTTGCCGGTGTGGCACTCGGAGCAGCCCGCTTTGCCATAGAAGAGATTCATCCCCCGTCGAGCCCGGGTGCTCATGGCCTGACGCTCACCTCTCAGATAGTGGTCGAACGGACTGCCGTCAGCCCGCCAGGCGAAAGCCTCGAAGGCGCCGATGGCATTGGCGGCGTGGACATAGGTGATGTCCTCCCGGTTGGCGATATCCGGGAACGCTTCGAAGAACAGGTCGGCATAGATGTCGTTGGCCCGGAGGCGCTGTGCCAGTAGGTCCCAGACTCTCACGACGTCGCCGCTCTCTGCGGCCATGGCGATCTTGCTCTCTTCGCCCTGACCGGCCATCTCCGTGGGCGAGGTGACCGGGAACATCGCCTGGGCGGCCAGCACGTTGTCGAGTCCCGCAGGCAGATCATCGCCGGCGGGGGAGCGGAAGCCCGAAGGCTGGGTAGGATCCACCTCGACCCGGCCGTCATCGAACATGCGATGGAACTGGCGGGCGCCGAGATTGAAGACGTGGGGAGCATTGCGAGGCACGCGCTCGTGGATTGCATCCAGGCCGGAGCCTGTATCCCGGGTGACTCCGAGTCCCCGACCGCCTTCGCCGACCGGAAGCGACAGGCCGTCTCCTGTGTCGGTGAGGGAGTGGTGACAGGTAGCACAGGAGATGTTTCGGTTGCCGCTGAGGAGCTTGTCGAAAAACAACAGACGCCCCAGCTCGACTTTCATCGGCTCTGGCCTGCCGTTGTCGTAGTAGTCACGGTCGGTCACCGGTCTTGGCAGCCGGCGGCTGGCTGGCGGCGAGCCAGCACCCTGCGAGGTTTGATCCGGTGAAGCACCTGCTGGTAGGGCACTGGCCGGCAAAACCGAGCTCGGCTTCGAAATCTCGGCTGGCTTGTCGGCCCAGCCGGTCGTCGGTACTGAGGTGGCCAGCAGGCAGACAACGACTGCGATCAGCGACAAAGATCGTTTGTAGAACATGAATCTCCCCTCCGGAAGAAATTAAAAGACATTGGGAGCAGGGCGCACCGTGCAGAATTCAACGCGCAGCATGCGGAACTCACCGCGCGGCACGTACCACCCCAGAGCTCCACGACTCAGCCTGTCGGAGGACGAGGGGCGTCACAACACCCGTTTGGGTAGGACGGAGAATGAACACCTCGCAGGCACATGCTGCAGTGCAGTTCTGGTTATTGGTGTTACAATATAAATATTGTGGGCGATTTCCAGAGAATACTCTCGCTCCCCGAGGGAACAAGACGTACGGCCGCTCTCGTTGCCTGGGTGCAGGGACTCTACGACCCGGGGGACGAGAAGCCTATTTTGGTGGGCGGTGCGGCTGTAGAGCTCTATACAGGAGGGGCCTACTCGACAGGCGACCTCGACTTTGTGGGTAATGTGCCGCAGTCCGTGGCCAAAGAACTGGAAGAAGCGGGATTCGACCGGCGCGGGCGACACTGGATTCATGACCTGGGTGAGATCTTCATCGAGTTTCCTTCGTCCGGCCTCGATGTCGGAGAGGAGTGGATCACTCTCGAGGTAGAGGGCGAACGGATCGCGGTTGTTGAACCGGAGGCGCTTGTAGCCGACCGTTTGGCAGCTTGGCAGGTCTGGAAATCACCCGAGGACGGCGTCAACGCATGGTTGATCACGCGGGGTCGCAACCTCGACCTGGACCGAGTCGATGTCATGGCCAAAACGAAGGGCGTATCGCCGGCCGCAAGAAGGCTCGCAGAGGCGATCGAGCACTGGCAAGATCGTGACCCGACCGAGGAGGAGCTTGTGGCATGGGCAAAAGCCATTCCCGACGGGTGATCAAGCAGAAGTACGTCCCGCTACCGTTCGAGCTGCCGGTTCTGGGCAGGAAGCGCCCTCGAGCCTATGAAGAATGGCGAGCTTTGGAAGCGTGGGGCCGCCTTCCTCGACCGGAACGATTTGTGCCGGGTTACTTGCTTCGCAAAGCGCGCGAGGGAGCCAACCTCAGCCAGCAGGAGTTGGCCAGGCGGCTGGGGTGTTCTCAACAAGCCGTCTCCCAGGCTGAGAGATGGAATAGCAACCCTACAGTGGGGTTCATGGAATCCTGGGCGCGAGCGACTGGCGGCGAGCTGAGTCTGGCTCTCACTCCGGGTTGTTCGGCTGGTAGGTCCTGAAACTCTTGGCCTTCGGTGCACTAGGAGTCCGTGGTGGAAGTATGAGAGGTCGAACGGCGGAGTTAGGTCTCGTGTCCCCGAATTGGCCCTCAGTCTTCGATGCCCCAGTCCACCAGCGAGCAGTTGACTGGCCAGGCGGGGATTTCGGCCCGCTCGAATTGCTTCAATGCGAACCGGTAGCTGCCGAAAATGACGAGAAGGCTGACAATCCAGGTCATGAGCCAGGAGATCGGACTGGTACCCAGCGAGCGGATAAAGACGTCGAGGAAGGTGCGGGCCGCCAGCTCATCGAAAAGGCCGAAAAGCGACAGGGCCACTTGGCCGAGCATACCCCCGAGAAAAACACCCAGGCCGACCCAATACATGCCACGGATGGTCTTGATGCTGGAGCTCGCCTTGAAGGAGCGCACAAAAAGTGCCACCAGCAAGAGCCAGGGGACCAATACGAGAATCATATAGATCGGTGTCTCGGGTCCGGCCGTGGGCGGTTGCAGGCCCGGATAGTCCTCGAGCAGGGTGAACCCTCCCTCTTTCAGACCCACTACACGGTCGTTCTCGATAACGAAGTACCGGTCACGAATCTCATCCGGGGAAATGGTCGTGTTGTAGATCGCCTCGATGGCGCAAGTGGTCATCAGGGCCTCAAAATCGGCGGTAGTCTCCTCTACGGTGTTGTAGGGGTTGTAGGTCAGAACGGGGACGCCTCGAAACGGATAGAGATGCCAGGCTTCGTGGGTCTCGCCCCAGGGCGCCTCCAGGGTCGGGGGCGGCTCGCCGAAGGTCACGCCCATGAATTGCTGATCCACGTCCACCCAGAAACTGGGTGGACGGATGTTGTACTCGACCAGCGGCTTGGGTTCCGGATCGGTGGCGACCGCCAGCCGGCCGGCTGCGTACGCGCCACAGTAGATGATCAGACCGGGCAAGATGAGCAGGGCAAAGAGCACCCGTCGGGAAATAGGCAAGGGATCGAGGCGATACAGGTGGTAGGTGATGATGCCGATCCCCGCAAAAAGCATATAGCCAGCGAACGGGATATAGAGGAATCTCAGGTACCTGGCGTCGAACCAACGGTTGAGGCCGCCGGATATGAGGAGGCCCATCAGGGCCACAAAGAAGTAGAGCATCCAGGGTGTGAATGCCTTCCAGGGAGGGCAGGTGTGGAGGACATTGAAGAGGATCCGGTAGACCTGCCATCGGCTGGTGGGTGGGGCGGTGATTGCGGCTGCGATGGTGGAGGCGGCGGTCAACTTTTCTGATGTCGAGCCAGGGGATGCCAAGTCACAAGAGATCGGGCCACCAGAGACCAATTCATTAGAGACCGGCGCGGCTGCAGCCGGCACCAGACGGTAGGCCGCGGGCAACAAGCGCCGGGTTCTTGCTATGACGACAATCGCCAGGGCCAGGCAGAGGGCCGTAGACACCCAGGGCCATGGGTGGAGAAGCAGCAGCAGCGCCAGGATTCCCACCAGGCTAGCGATGGCCGCGGCCCAGTAGCTCTTGCGGCCGCTCAGCTTCCAAAGCCCTGGTTCGATGGCATCGATCAAGGAGACGGCGAGCAACAGGCCGGCCAGCAAGGGGGCTATGAGGGTAAGGTTTGAGACCTCGACCACCGGGTCTCGACCGGCCCTGACCAGCAACCGTCCAACCCTGGCCACCAGGATGCTGTGCGCGGCTGCAACTGCCAGTGAGCCTGCAAGTACCAGGGAGGAACCCAACATGACGCTGGTGATATGCCTTCTCCAGAGCGTAAGGGCCGAAATCGGCAGGGTCATCTCGACGCGAAGACACCGGATGCGCACATTGCCCACCAGCAAATACAGGGCGACTGGGAGCCAGAGGATGACCAGGAGCTGGGTCAGGGGCAGGCTAAAAGCTCGAGACGGACTGGACTGCCAAAAGAGGACTACTCCTAGCAATGCGCTGGTATTCAGCATCGTGATGGCCAACCAGAGGGGAAGCATCCTCAGTGCGCCGTGGTGCAAGATTCGGTTCATGACTCCTCTCTTCTCGTGAGCTCTACCGGTCAGTTCTGCCCACCAGCGAGCTCGATAAACATCTCTTCCAAGGCGATCCGGGTACAGGACGCTTCGCCGAGAGCCAGGTCCCGGGTCAGCAGCTCCTCGACCCGCTCCGGCTCCAGACTGAAAACAGCGTGTAGGCCGTCGGCCCTTTCGCGGACACCGAGGCAGGCCTCGAGGGCGAGAAGTTTCTGGCGCGAGACTTGCCCATTGGGCTGCACCAAAGCCAAGGAGTAGTTCTCGCGCAGCTCATCGAGCTCGGTGTCGATAAGAACCCTGCCGTCGTGAATCATGACGATGCGGTCGGCGAGACGCTCGACATCGGTCATGTAGTGAGACGAGAAGAGGATGGTTGTCCCCGTCTCATTGAGCAGCTGAATCGAGGTCTCGAGAAACTCTCTTCTGGCGGCAGGATCCAGACCCCCGGCCGGTTCATCCAGGAGCAGTAGCTCGGGCCGGTGGGCCACGGCACACAGCAGCGCTACCTGCCGGGCCTGCCCCTTGCTCAGGGTCTTGATTCTCATGGCGCCGGGAATCGAGAAACGCTCGATCATGCGGCGGGCCAGATCGTCGTCCCAGGTGGGGAAGAGCCCCTTGTAGAGAGCGATCACCTGGTCGACGCGGAGATAGGGAGGAAGGATCTGTTCTTCCGAGACATAGCCGACTCGGCGTTTGACCTCCATGGGCTCTTGTCGTGGGTCGAGATCAAAGACTCGAACCCATCCCTCTTGTGGGTCGATCATCCCCATGGCGATGCGCAGCAGGGTGGTCTTACCGGCGCCGTTCTTGCCAAGCAGTCCGACCACTTGACCCGACTCGACGGAGAAGGTGACGCCTTTGAGAACCTCGGTCCCCTTGGTGTAGGCGCGATGGATGTTGTGAAAATCGACGATGTTCATTGCTTGATCTCCTTGGGATCAGTCGTCACCAGATTCGTTCCTTTTCGTTCTTTCATCGGCCAACTCTGTGTGGAACTCCCGCAGCAGGTCGACAAGCTCCTCGAAGGACAGATCACTGAGCAGGGCGCGCGACAGTAGCTGTCGAGCGGGGTCACGTAGTCGCTCGCGTTGAGATTCGGGGTCGAGCGGTTGGGCAGTCGCTGCTACGAAGGTCCCCCTGCCCCGCTCGGTGCGAATCAGTCCCTCGCGCTCGAGCTCGTCATAGGCCTTTTTTACCGTCAGGGGTGCGATCACCAACTGCTCCGCCAATTCGCGCTGGGAGGTCAGCTTGTCGCCCGGTTGTAGATGACCGCCTGCGATGGCATCGATAATCTGGCGCATCAGTTGACGGTAGATCGGGAGCTCGCTGCCTGCTGTGATCACGTATTGCATGAGTTTCTTTATGGGTGTCTGTCGAGTGCTATACAACTATATAGCACTATATCGGCCAATGCAAGCGGCCAGGCAAGGGGCCAGTGCAAGTGAGTGGATCTACAACTGAGTTGATCTCCCAGTGAGGCGATCCCCGTTAAATCGATCTCCCAGTGAATCGATATCCTGCTCGGTTGACCGAAGGAATGACCGATCGCTAGCGCTCCTACCTTCGAGGGGACGCTGATTCAACGGCCAAAGAGGAGGTTTTCGAAAATGGTCTCGACGCTAGATCGATTACGACTCCCTTGTCATGCCTTCA
>CAXMQZ010000105.1:0-72764 GCA_964195975.1 uncultured Polyangiaceae bacterium
CCGGCGATGCTGGAGGACTAATCGTCTCACCGCTCCGCTGATAGGAATGCAGCAATCATCCGGCCCCGGCTCCCGGGCCAGGTGATGTCCATGAAGGCGTGCCCGATCTGGCGGGATCCGTACTTCGGATTCTCGCCCTGCCGGATCAGCAGCGACGCGTATGTGTGCCGCAGCGTTAGCATCCCGACGCTCGATCGCAGCTCGGCTCGGGCTCGCAGCTTGAGGGACGTATGTTTTTCAAAAAGTCGAGCAAGAGTTGAGGCCCTGAGAAACTCTGAAAGCGGATGCAGTTTGCAACTGGTCCAGTCCCGTTACCCCTGCGTTACCTTTTCATGCTTAGACAGCGGAAAACCCCGCCGGTCGTTTTGGCGTAGAGCACTGACCGACGGGGGTTAAAGGCTGGTTGCGGGGGCAGGATTTGAACCTGCGACCTTTGGGTTATGAGCCCAACGAGCTACCGGACTGCTCCACCCCGCGCCAAGAGCCACAGATACTTGCATAAGCCCTATTCCAAGTCAACGGCGCTCCACATTGGTCATGGCGCCAAGTGGCCGTCGGCTGCTCTGTCAGGTACCGGCTGGGAGAGATTGGGGACATGTACCCGTTACGTGTACCCGATCTCTCCTTCGCCTCCGCTCTCCTCACGCCTGATCGGAAGAGGAACTCTCACCGTCTTGCACTGCGCTCGTCGTTAGGCACCATGGCACGAGCACCGACAGCCACCTTGGCGCTCTCCCTATGCTTCGCTCGGTTGAGAGTGAGGGCGAATGCGGATACGCTTGAAACTGGCTGTCCGAGCGATTGAATCTCATCGGGCGATCGGTTCAGGGAGGATTAATGTTTACCATCGAAGACATCATTGCGCGTGAGGTGCTGGACTCCCGGGGAAATCCGACCATAGAAGTAGATTGTCTGCTGGGCAGCGGTGAGGTCGGTCGCGCCGCGGTGCCATCCGGCGCGTCGACCGGTAGCCGCGAGGCACTCGAGCTTCGTGACGGTGAGGATCGTTATCAGGGAAAGGGTGTGCGCCAGGCGGTAGACAATGTAGAGCAGGCGATTGCACCAGAAGCTGTTGGGATGGACGCTCGTGATCAGAGTCTCATCGACCGCATGATGATCGATCTGGATGGCACACCCAACAAGGGCCGATTGGGTGCCAACTCGATCCTGGGTGTGTCTCTCGCGGTAGCCAAGGCCGCGGCCAAGACATGTCAGCTTCCTCTGTATGCTTATCTGGGTGGTCCCTCCGCGACCCTTCTTCCGGTGCCGCTTTTGAATGTCTTGAACGGTGGAGTCCATGCCGACAACTCGGTGGACATCCAGGAGTTCATGATTGTCCCGATCGGATTCGATTCGTTTGGCGAGGCCCTATCCGCGTCTGTCGAGGTCTACCATCGACTCAAGACTGTGCTCAAGAAGCGGGGGCTTGCTACAGCCGTTGGCGACGAGGGTGGTTTTGCGCCGAATCTTGCCAGCAACCGTGAGGCGCTGGATCTGCTTCTCGAAGCCGTCAGCCAGAGCGGTTACCGACCCGGAGAGCAGATTTCTCTGGCTGTCGATGTCGCGGCCAGCGAGCTCGTTGTGACAGGAGAGGGAGACAAGGTTTCGTATGAGTTGGCGGGCGAAGGGCGGTCTGGCCTGTCCTCAGGCGACTTGATCGACCTTTATGAGGGCTGGATCGAATCGTATCCACTCATCTCTATCGAAGATGGCCTGGCTGAGGATGATCGAGAGGGCTGGCGAGATCTTACGGCTAGGTTGGGTGAGCGGGTACAGATTGTGGGAGATGATCTCTTCGTGACCAACCCGGAGATTGTCAAAGAGGGCATTCGAGACCACCTTGCCAATGCTCTTCTAGTCAAGGTGAATCAGATTGGCACACTGACGGAGACCTTCGAGTCGATCGAGCTTGCCAAGTCGCACGGATGGTCGAATATCATTAGCCATCGGTCTGGTGAGACCGAGGACACGACAATCGCGGACTTGGCGGTGGGCACGAATGCTGGTCAGATAAAAACGGGTGCGCCTAGCCGCACCGATAGAGTTGCGAAGTACAATCGGTTATTGCGAATCGAAGAGGAGCTGGAGGGTGTGGCTCGCTATCCGGGGGCATCAGCTTTCCAATTAGCCTGAACTTCTTACAAACTTCGTTTTGAACGACGATCGAGAGCAGTCACGGAGAAGGTCGATCCCACCGATCTTGGTGGGCGTGGTTCTGTCTCTGCTACTGCTGCTAGCAATCGCGAGCTTGGGAAGTCATCGCGATCTCTCCGCGGCCAATAACCGCCAGCAATATCTCGAGCAACGGATCGAAGAGACGCAGCGTAGAAACGAGCAACTTGCGGGACGAATTCAACGCCTGCAAAGCGATCCTGCCAGCTTGGAACGTGTCGCTCGGGAGCAGTACCGGATGCAGCGGCCCGGTGATGTGGTAATCGTCTTTCCAGAGACCGGCGATGAGGAAATCATCGGCCTCTCCCGCGAGCAGTAGTAGTCAAGCGGCATCCTGACCACGCTTGGCCTTGATCCGGTCGCCTCGAGCCAGCGTGATCTTGAGAGCCGGCGGTGTCATCAGAGTTGTCACGATGACCATGATCACGACCGCAGAGAAGATCGGAACTGAAATCACCGGGCGGCCGTGAAGGAGAAGGCTGGCGCCGATACCTGCAAAGATAAGTCCGACTTCGCCTCGCGGCACCATTCCGACTGCCACGGAGATCCGATCCAGCCCCTTCTCGACAACACCCAGAGCACAGATCATCTTGCCCATGATGGCGGCGATGGAAAGTGCCAGGGCCAGACCCAGTACCTCGACCTGGCCAAACGTCGCCAGATTCACGCGAATACCCATCAGGACAAAAAAGACGGGGACCAGAAACACCGTAATCGGATGGATCAGCTCCTCGAGCTCATGATCGTTCTTACCAAGAAAGTTCTGATAGTGGGCCTTTTCGAGGATCAAACCAGCGGCGAACGCACCGACGATCGGAGCAAGCTCGATGACATTGGCCAAATAGGCGAGAAGGAAACAAAACACCAGTGAGACAGTCAGCAAGAGACCCTTGATCTGAAGACGGCTACAAATGCGAAACATACGGGGCGACAACCAGCTGCCGATGACAATCGCGCCGACAAGAAAAAACGTCGCTCTGAGTATGATCATCAAGATGTCGAGACTCGCCAACTGGCCGCCGGTGTTCGAAGCGCTGATCACACCCGAGATTACGGCCAAGATGATCAGACCGAGTACATCGTCGATAACAGCAGCGCCCAAGATGATTTTTGCTTCGCGTGAGGTTACCTTCCCGAGGTCGGTCAGCACCCGAGCGGTGATTCCAACGCTCGTCGCGCAAAGGGTCGCTCCGATAAACAGGTGTACAAGAGTGTCCTCGTCGGGGAGAAAGTAGGCCGAGACACCCCAGCCCAGAAAGAACGGAACTACGACGCCCAACAGGGCTACCAGTAGGCTCGAGGCGCCGACAGACATCATCTCCTTTACATTCGTCTCTAGACCGACTTCGAACAGGAGTAGGACCACACCGATCTCCGCGATGATGGCAATTCCTTCATTGGTAGCCAGAAAGTCGAATCCATGAAAACCGAGCAGAGCGAGATTCCCGAGCACGACTCCACCGATGAGCTCTCCTAGCACCGCGGGCTGACTCATTCGCTCGGCAATCTCTCCCCCGACCTTGGCAGCAACCAGGATGATCACCAGACCGAGGAGCACGGGGGTTACGGGACTGGCGTGGCCACCATGTTCTTCGCCATCCTCCGAGTGTTCGGTGTCGGCAGACTCTGTAGCTCCGAGTGAGCTCCACGACGCTACTCCGAAGACGAGACAAAGAACGAGCACCGCAAATGAAAGTTGTCGCATCAAAAGATCTCCCGAAAGAGTCGAAAAGACCGCCCATCCTACCATCTGGTCAGGGCCGACTTCACCGATGCGAGAAAGCCTTCTTGCGGAAGGATAGACTCGTCCGGTGAGCCGACTCATGGCTTTTGACGAATGCAGCAAGATGCTCCGATCGAGTCCGGAGTACGACACCCTTGTCCGTGAGCTAGACTCCGTCGAGTGGCTCCCTGTGCCGGCTGCGGCTTGGCTGTGCGAGCTGGTTCGGGAAGATCTGGATCGACCTCTTCTGATCGTAGTTCCGCATGAATCCGATGCTCTATCTTGGGTAGAGGCAACGGAGCTTGTGGGCGGGTCAGCGGGCCATTTCTCAGCCCCGTCTCTAACTCCCTACCAAGCGGCCGATGTGTCGCTTCAGGTGCGAGCAGCCGAGTCCGTGTTGTTGCATCGGATTCTCAACGGGCTGGCGCCGACTCTGGTTTGTACTCCCAGGGCGCTTTTTCGTCGCTTGCCTCCTCCGGGCGATTTTCGCCGGCTCGTTATCGATATTCAGGTCGGCGAGGATTACCCTCCCGGAGAGCTGGGTGATCAGCTGATGACGGTTGGCTACCATCGAACCGATCTAGTGACCGAGCCCGGTGAGTTTGCGACCCGCGGCGGCGTTTTTGACCTCTTCTCCCCAGGTCAATCAGTTCCTGTGCGGCTCGATCTGTTCGGCGATACCGTAGAGTCGATCCGTCAGTTCAACCCTGAAGACCAGCGCTCGCTCGGTACCAAGGACACCGTATCTATTTTGCCGCTTTCGTTGTATCCCTCGGGTGAGAGCGATGCCGATGCGATGCGGCGATATCTAACGGAATTGGTGGGCCCAGAGCTCGGGGTGGCTGGCGCTGAACAACTAGAGTCGCTGTCGAGAGCCGGTCGCTTCCCCGGGTGGGAGAACTACCTGCCCCTCCTCGCGCGTGAGACGGTTTCGCTCGGAAGTTGGTTGGGCCGGCCACTGGTCGTTTGTCTCTCACCCACGGCGATCGAGGAGGAGGTGGAGAGGCACACCAGTCAGATGACCGTGGACTACAAGGAAAGTCGCGAAAGGGGGCAAGTCGCGATAGCGCCAGAGTCCCTGGAGCTACCGCAATCCGACGTCGACTCGGTAGTAGCGACGGCCGAGATCAGTATTGGAGAGTTGACCACTGACAGCGGTCGATCGGTGGTCGATTTCAAGGCCTCTTTGACCGATCTGTTCGAGGGCCAACTTCCCCGGTTTCCTAGAGAGGTGGAGACGGCTCGAGTGCGGGGCGAAAGATTGCTCTTGGTCAGTCCGGTGGATCATTGGGCCCGTCTGGATCAGTGGTGCGAACAACAGGGAATCGCTACCGGTCCTGGCGGAGTCGAACTCGTCGACGGAGAGTTGAGTAGGGGGTTCAGGCTTCCTCCAGCCGGAGTCGTGGTGTTCGGGGAGCGACAGCTATTTCCTCGCGTCACTTCCCGCGGTCGCAAGTCGCGACATCGGTATGGGCCCTTCGTGTCGAGCCTGCGAGATCTTCGCGTTGGCGACTATGTAGTGCACACCGAGCACGGGATAGGACAGTTTGTGGCGCTGCGCTCCATCGGGGAAGAAAGTCGTTCTACCGACGGTCTGCCGCCAGGGATGGAGGCGCTGCGGCAGGCTTCTGGCCCCAGCGATATCGAAGTGATGGAGATCGAGTACACAGGGGGACGGAATCTTCTGTTGCCGTTGAGCCGAATCGACCAGATTCAGCGCTACAGCGGTATCGAAGGTCTCTCGCCACGGCTGGATCGGCTTGGCGGCACCTCCTGGAGTCGAACCAAGGCGAGTGTCAAGCGAAGTATGCAGAAGTTGGCGAGCAACCTGGTTCAGCTCTATGCCGAGCGCCAGCTTGCCACGGCGCCACCGATGATTGAGAGCACCGATTTGATGGCGCAGTTCGAATCGGAATTCGACTATGAAGAGACCGAGGATCAGCTTGTTGCCATCCAGGCCGTCAAGGAGGACCTGGAACGAGATCGACCGATGGATCGCCTACTCTGTGGTGATGTCGGCTTTGGCAAGACCGAAGTAGCCATGAGGGCGGCCTTCAAGGTCGTGGAGAGCGGCCATCAGGTAGCCCTGCTGGCACCAACAACGATTCTTGCTGATCAACATCTGGAGACATTTCAGAAGAGATTCGCCGGGTACCCGGTCCGGGTCGAGATGATTTCGAGACGCAGATCGAATCGAGAGATGCGCGAGATACGACAGGATCTTGCAGACGGGAAGGTCGATATTTTGATCGGAACCCACCGTCTACTTGGAAGAGATGTCCAGATCCCCAATCTGGCTGCGCTGATCGTCGACGAAGAACAGAGGTTTGGTGTGGCCCAAAAGGAGAGTCTCAGGGAGCTCAAGAAGAATGTTCACGTTCTCGCGATGTCTGCCACACCGGTACCCAGAACATTGCAGCTCTCACTAGCTGGAGTCAGAGATCTGTCGGTGATCGAAACGCCGCCTCGCAACCGAATGGCTGTCGAGACCGCCATACTGCCCTTTAACCGAGAGCTGATTAGAGAGGCCATCGAGTTCGAGCGCGATCGCCAGGGTCAGATCTACTTTGTCTACAACCGAGTGGAGGGAATAGAGGAGTTCGCATCGTTTCTACGTGAAGTGGTTCCGGATCTGCGATTGACGATTGGTCATGGTCAGATGGACGAGAACGAGCTGGCCCGGCGAATGCATGCTTTCAAGCAGGGCGACTTCGACTTGCTGCTTGCCACGACCATCATCGAGAACGGGATCGACATCCCCAATGTCAATACGATCATCGTCCATCAAGCGGAGCGTTTTGGCTTGGCGCAGCTCTATCAGCTGCGTGGTCGTGTGGGTCGGAGCGACCAACTGGCTTACTGCTATCTGCTCGTGCCAAGCGACCGGGTTTTGTCGAGCGAAGCGAGCCAGCGACTGCGAGCGCTCAGGGAGTTCACCGAGCTAGGTGCCGGGTTTCGTGTGGCCGCTCGTGATCTGGAGATTCGCGGTGCTGGAAATCTCCTCGGACCCGAGCAAAGCGGCCACATTGCGGCGGTTGGAATCGAGACCTACATGAGGATGCTGGAGGACACGGTCCGAGAGCTGAAAGGTGAAGTGGTCGAGGAGACCGTATCGGTTGCGATCGATCTCCCACTTCCAATGTCACTTCCCGAGGAGTATATCGGTGACGCGAACCTGCGCATGGATGTCTATCGACGTATTGCCGCCACCGAAGTAAGCGACGAAGAGATTATCGCTGAGCTCAGGGATCGGTTTGGGCCACCACCTACCCAAGTGTACGAATTGCTGGAAGTTGCAGCGCTGAAAAAGCTGGCCGAGTCATTGAGGATACAGTCGATCTCACTGCGTGGATCCAAGCTCAATTTGCGACTGCGAAGAGATACTCGGATTGATGTCGACCTGTTGGTGCGACTTGTCTCCGAAGAGGAGGGTATGAGCTTCAGCCCCAGCGGTGTCCTGACTGTCGAGCGAGCTGCTGGAACAAAGCTGGGGAGCCAGGCCAAGGTACTGCTGGAGCGACTCTCCTCGTGATTTGGAGCCGGCTGCTCCCGATCGTGGGGACCCTGGCCTTGCTGAGTTGTCAGCAAAGCCTCCCGAGCCCCGATGTCATTGCCGAGATCGATGGTCGCGAGTATCTGTATGACGACTTCAAGAGCTTTTTGGATGAAAGTGCCTTTGATCCCGACACCGTCCTAGACAGCAAAGTTCTGAGCGCACTCCTCGATCAAATGCTGGACGAACGCCTCCTACGTCGGCTTGCCATGGACACCCTCCCAGAGGATCTGTCTATTGGCGGTCGAGAAGCAGCCGAGCTGCTAGTGGCGGAGTCGCTTGGTGGCTCTATCCGCGAGGCAGAGATAGCACAGTACTACCGGCTCCATCGAGAGCGCTTCGAGCGGCCCGAACGGGTGTATATGCGTCAGGTGCTGTTGACTAACCAGGTCGCCGCTTCGGATCTGAGACAGCTATGGGCTTGGGGTGCCACCTACGACCAGATTGTCGAGCGGGTGGAGGAGATCCCAGACGCCTTTGTGGGGCAGGAGGGCGAATTCACTCGTGAGGATCTACCCGGCAGTTTTGCAAACCTTCTATTCTCGCTCGATGTGGGTACCATCAGCGATGTTCTGAATACGGATTATGGATTTCATGTGATTCAGGTGGTGGAGCACTTTCCCGAGACACAGCTGGATCTGGGAAGTGTCGAGGACGAGATACGTCGAGAGCTCGAGCAGAAACGTACTCACGAAGGGCTCGAACGATTGGTCGAGTCGGCCCGAGAGCGTTACAATGTGCGAGTTTTTGTACGGAACGTTCCGTTCAACTACGAGGGTATTTATGAGCAGCATATCTATAAGACTTCTGACTAGTACTCTCCTCGGCATCTTTTTTCTGTCTACCTCCTACCTAGGAGGTCAGAGCTACGAGATCGTGCTGAGGGTGAACGAACGGATCGCGACGACTTATGACTATCAGAGACGTCGAGCCGAGAATCTTCGAGTTATCCGCTCCAGCGAGCTCTCGCAGGAAGTGCAGCAGGAATATCTGGCCAATCTTGGGGTCGCGACGATGAGCGATCTGTTTCAGGAGATGTTGCTGCTGTCACGTGCTGATCAGCTGGGAGTACGTGCCGAAGAGAGTGAGATTCGCGAGATGATGGAGGATCAGAAGAAGAGCTTCGGAATCGAGACGGACGCGCAATTCCGGGAGGCTCTGGCGGCGTCCAACATGACCGTCGATGACATGCGCGCCAACCTGGCTCGCGACATTATGCTGCAGAAAGTAGTGGGCCAAGAAGTTCATGCCCACATCAAGATCGGAGAGGAGGATCTTCGACGGTACTACCAGAGTAATTCCGATCAGTTTCAGGAAGATGAGCGGCTCCACCTTCAAGAGGTGGTGTTGTTGGGATCCAGTGGGTTGAAGGCGGATGACTTGATTCTTCTAGCGAGTGAGATCCGTCAGCAACTGATCAACGGCGGAACTCTCGAGGAGGTGGCGGCACCTTATGTGGAGCAGGGGCTGTCTACCAGTGTTGTCGATCTCGGTTGGGTAAGCCTGGGCGATTTGGACCGCGATCTCGAAGAAGCGGTTTGGAGTTTAGAGGAGGGTGATGTCAGTGAAGCAATTCCAGGTCGCGGTGGCCTGCATATCTTGCAGGTTGCCGAGCGTCAGGAGGCTGAGCTCAGGAGCTTCTCCGAGGTCAGGGATCAGATTGAGGTGCGTGAGCGGACCCGAAGACTTCGAGATGAGATGGCCAAATATGCTGTCGATTTGGAGTCTAGGGCCTACATTGTCGCAAATCCGCCACCAGAAGCCGCCGGCTTTCGAGCCAGTTTGCAAACCGGTCCGACCGCCGCCGACACCCTGAGCGTTGCTCTGACGGCCCCGTTGATGACTGAGCCGGAAGCACCCGAGGGAGATCAGACGATCCCTGCCGAAGCGCCAGGGGCCATACCCACTGGTGGCGGGCTGGTCGACAAAGATCCGGATGAGAAAGAGGTGGACCCTGGGAGAAGTGGAGAGGGTCTGGCCGTTCCGACAGGGGGACCGGCCTCCATTCCAACCGGCGGCCCCGTAGACAAGGACACGGTCGAGGAACCAGAGACAGACAACGACGCCTCGGAGGATTCATCATCCTCAGGCTAGCCCTACCGTTGAACCCCTGAGACATTGCGTTTTTGGCCGTTTTCGACGCTATTTCACTCTTGTATTGAAAAAGTGGAGGAAAATGGACAAAAATGGACTCCGATGCTAAACTCCGCTGCGAAATCACCCGTGGATTGGACGGGAATCGATGTTTCGTGGAAGCGCGCCGACAAGAATCGATGACAAGGGACGTTTGAAGGTGCCAACCACCTTTCGACGCCACCTCGAAGAGCGCTATGGCAAGGAGGTCTACATCACCTCAGTCCTCGGCGATTCGGTGTTGCTGTACCCGTTGTCGATTTGGGAAGAAATCGAAGATCGTCTGGCCGCACTGCCGTCCACCAATAGAACAAAGCAGCGTTTTCTCGAAAGAGTCAGCTACTTCGGGCAGCAAGGGCAGCTCGATGGCCAAGGGCGGGTTGTCATCCCGCCGTTGCTCAGGGAGAGCGCAGACATGGTCGGTGAGGTTGTCGTCAACTCTCGCCTGGATCACCTCGAGGTTTGGAATCACGATCGTCTCCGAGCCCGCTTCACCGATCAACCGTTTAGTGACGATGATTTTGAGTATCTGAGCGAGAGAGGAATTTGAGCCTGAGCGTTTCGGGCACATGGCCTTGCTCGTAGGCAGTTCTTTGAATCGGCGAACGTGCGACACATCCCAGCTCTGGTGAAGGAGACCGTTGCTCTCCTTGCTCCAGAACGGGGTGGCACTTTTGTGGACTGCACCCTGGGTTTGGGTGGTCACGCTGCGGCACTGCTCGAGGCGGGACCAGAAATCCGGTTGATCGGCATCGACCGCGACCAGCAAGCGCTGGAAATGGCAGCCGAAAGACTTCGACCCTACGGTGACCGGGTTCATTTGGTGCAAGGTGAGTTTGCCGAGTTGACAGAGCTGCTGGAGCGGGATGGTGTCCAGAAGGTGGATGGCATCTTGGCCGACTTGGGCGTTTCGTCCCTGCAGCTGGAGACCGCATCACGCGGATTCAGCTTCCGGTTGGAGGGGCCGCTGGATATGCGTATGGGAGCAGGGGATCTAACAGCAGCCGACGTTGTCAACGACTACGCGGAGGGCAAATTGGAAGAAATTTTCAGAGCGTACGGAGAGGAAAGGCAAGCGCGACGTATCGCCCGAGCGATTGCCGAGAGTCGCGAGGAGAAGCCAATTGAGTCGACAACCCAGCTTCGGGAAATTGTCGCAAGGGCAAAGCGCTACGGTGCGAAGTATCAAAAAAGGAGAATCGATCCGGCAACTCGTGTCTTTCAAGCTATCCGAATCGAGGTCAATCGGGAGCTGGCGGGACTCGATCAACTCCTCGACCAGGCGGTGAGGCTCCTGCGAGACAACGGCCGGCTGGTGGTTATCTCTTACCACAGCCTCGAGGATCGAAAGGTCAAAAATCGACTCCGTGATTTAGCGCGTGGAGAGATTGACCAGATTACCGGTCGCCCCCGGTCCGAGACTCAGGTGATCGAGGTACTCACCAAGCGACCACTTCGGCCAGGTGAAGATGAATTAGCAATGAATCCTCGGGCGCGGTCAGCTCGGCTTCGGGCGGCTCGGAGGATTTAGGGACTTGCGAAGTACGTATGTCGGTAGGCGATCTGTCAAGAACAGCTATCTGTTTCGACAGCATGATCGAAAGCGAAGACGTGAGCTCGGACTTGTACTACTTGCTGTGATTCCGGTAGCCATCGGCATGCTGGGTTATGTGTGGCTCAATTTGGAATTGGTACACGTAGGATACGAGGTCGATCGACTCGAGCGGCTACTGCGCCAGGAGGAGCAAAGGCACAGAGAGTTGCAGGTCGAGGCCGCCTACCTGTCTAGTCCGCAACAGGTGAGATCGAGGGCAACCGAGGAGCTGGGGATGATTCCAGCGGATCTGGACCGGCTCGTTTTTCTGGAGGAAGGTCTGTGAAGAGCCGGCTTGTCGTAGCCAGCGTGGTCCTGGTGGTCTGGACTGTTGCGATAGCAAGCCGTCTGGTGCAACTTCAGATTCTGGACCACGAGCTGTACAAAGATCGTGCCGAAAGGCAACAGGAGCGCCGGGTCGAGCTGCAAGCTCCCCGAGGGATGATCTTGGATAGTCGGGGACGCAAGCTCGCGGTCTCCGTCGAGGTCGATTCGGTATGGGCCGATCCCTCGCAGATCGAGGATGCTCGAGCGACCGCCAACGTCCTCGCCAAGGTGCTCGATCTCAACGCCGTTGAGTTGTCGAAGTCGCTTTCAAAAAATCGAGAGTTCGTCTGGGTAGCCAGACAGCTCGATCGACCTCGGGCACAATCGGTGCGTGAGCTGAAGCTCAAGGGAGTGAGTTTTCTCAAGGAGAGCAAACGCTACTACCCGAGTCGTCGACTGGCGGCACAAATTCTCGGCTTCGCCGGCTTGGACAACAGTGGTCTCGAGGGTCTGGAGCAGGGCTATGACGATGTCGTGTCAGGTCGCCCAGTCGAGCGGAAAGTGTTGCGCGACGCCCGACGCGGAACCGTGTTGATGCCCGATATCTCTTTCAGGGAAGCGGAGCCGGGAAGAGATTTGCACCTGACCATTGATTCCTGGATACAGCACCTGCTCGAGAGCGAGCTTGCAAAGGCGCTCGAGCGTACTGCTGCCAAGAGCGTTTCAGGCATCGTGATCGATCCCAATAGCGGAGCTATTCTGGCGATGTCGTCTCTGCCCGACTTCGACCCGAATCATTTTGGTGACTTCTCGAGATCGACACGGCGGAATCGTGTCGTCATGGACGCTTTTGAGCCCGGCTCGACCTTCAAAGCGATCACCATAGCAGCTGCGCTAGAGGCGAATCTGGTCGATCCTGACGACATCATCGACTGTGAGCGAGGAAGCCTGGTTGTCGAAGGAGTGCGCATCAAGGATCACAAGTCCTTCGACAAGCTCACTTTCCGTGAGGTCCTCTCCAAATCGAGCAATGTCGGGGCGATCAAGACGGGTCTGATGGTGGGAAAGCTCGGTCTCTATCAACAGATCGATGCTTTTGGTTTCGGAAAATTGACCGGTGTAGATCTTCCTGGGGAGAGCCCAGGTCTGCTCAGAAACGCAGAAAATTGGCCAAGACGAGCCACGGCCTATATCTCCTTCGGCCAAGCTATCTCGGTGACCGCTCTACACATGGTCAATGCGTTTGCAGCGGTGGCGAACGGCGGCACGCTCTACCAGCCCTATGTTGTGGCTGGAATCGGTCACAACGGCTCCTACGAAGATCTCCATCCGGCCCCTCGAGTTCTGAGTCGCCCGATTACCGCTTCCACGGCCCGAACCCTGGGAAGGATGCTCGAGTCCGTTGTGGAGACGGGTACTGGCCGTAGGGCAGCCATTACCGGGTATCGCGTAGCTGGAAAGACAGGAACCGCTGAGAAAGCCTTGCCATCGGGTGGTTACGTCCAGGGAAAGTACGTCGCGAGCTTTGTCGGCTTCGCACCTGCAAGGAGAGCCGAGATCGCCGCGATGATCGTTATCGATGAGCCGAACCCTGCGAAGGGCTATCACGGTGGTGGCGTGGCGGCGCCGGTGTTCTCCGCAGTTATCGCTCCCACTCTTTTGTATCTGGGTGTACCGCCCGACGAAGAGGGAGACGGTCTGTGGCCAGACGAGGGTCTGATCGCTGAGAAAAACAGATCGCTCAGATCGAGACCAGACACCGAAGCGCTAGCGGATGTCGTCGATTTGGAAGCGAACGTCGAGGCTATTGAAGAGGGAGAGCTCCTGCCCGATCTCTCTGGATTGACGTCGAGACAGGCCGTTGTTCGTTTGGCCGAGATCGGTCTAAAGGCGAGCCTGCACGGACAGGGTGTGGTGAGTCGACAGTCGCCGCCGCCAGGCTCGAGCTTCGATGAAGCCTCCGGACGACTGGAGCTGTGGTTGGCCAACGAAACGGGGCGATGAGAATCTCTACTTTGATCGAAAAATTTCCCGTCACCTGCTCGTCCGACGAGGATATCGAGGTGTGTGGGATCACTCATGACTCGAGACGCGTCGAGCCGGGGGATATCTTTGTGGCTCTGGTCGGTGAGCAATTTGACGGAAGAGCCTTTGTCCCTCAAGCCGTAGAACAGGGAGCAGTTGCTGTTTTGGCGTCAGGGCCGCCTTCGCCAGATTTTGAGGGTGTGTGGCTTACGACCAAGAAACCCAGGTTGATGATGGGCTCCTTGGCAGCTCGACTCTACGGTCATCCAGACCGAGAGATGTTGGTCGTAGGCGTTACCGGCACCAACGGGAAATCCACGGTGTCGCATTTGTTGGCAGCGATGCTCGAGGCAGCGGGTAAGCCCACTGGAACCCTGGGAACCCTAGGCTACAGCTTCGCCGGTGAACAGTTCGGTGCTGCTCGTACAACACCGGAGTCGACCGATCTATTCGAGTTCCTCCGCCGCATGCGAGATGCGGGAGCTGAAGCGGTAAGCGCCGAGGTCTCCTCTCATGGTCTGGCTTTGGGAAGGGTTCATGAGATTGGTTTCGATCTCGCGGTCTTTACCAACCTTACTCGCGATCACATGGATTTTCACCACGACTTCGAACACTACTTTGCGGCGAAACGCAGGTTGTTCGAGCAACTGAAACCAGGTGGTGTGGCGGCGGTCAACATCGACGATCCGTTTGGGCGAAGGTTGGCGGACTTGTTGTCCAACCCCTTGACCTTTGGTGAGGGTGGCGATGTTCGAATCGGTCGAGTGGAGTTCGACATCACCGGGATTCAGGGGGTCTTGATGACTCCGCGAGGAGAGATCGAGTTCAGATCGCGTTTGCTTGGAGCCTACAACCTCGAAAACATCCTTGCTTCTGTCGCCGGAGCGGAGGCACTCGATCTGGATCACGAGGCCATCAAAGAGGGCGTGCATTCGATGCCTCCGCTTCCAGGGCGCATGGAATCTGTGGATGCTGGCCAGCCGTTTCCAGTGATCGTCGACTACGCGCATACCGATGCCGCGCTCGAGGCTGCTCTGAAGTCTGTGCGTTCGTTTACCAATCGCAAGATTCTTCTTGTATTCGGATGTGGTGGCGATCGCGACCCAGGTAAGCGTCAGCTGATGGGACAAATCGCGGGCAAGCTCGCCGATCGATCGATCATTACGTCTGACAATCCCAGAAACGAAGACCCTCTGGCGATCATCGCATCGGTCGAAGAGGGCATAAAACGAAGTGGCAACCCGAACTATCGAATTCTGCCCGATCGGGGTGAGGCGATTCGTCGCGCGGCATCCCAGGCGGACGAAGAGTGGGCCGTTCTTGTCGCCGGCAAGGGACACGAAGAGATTCTAATTGTCGGTGATCGAGAGGTGCCCTTCTCGGATCGCCAGGAGATAGAAGCTGTCTTGGAGGAGCGTTTTGGTTCACGGCCGAGTGATTGAGGCTGCACTCGCTATGCGTGGAGAGTTGATCTCCGGACAAGCCGACGCGAGTTGGCAAGGCGCCAGCTTGGATTCGCGCCAGATCTTGGGTGGTGAGCTTTTCTTCGCATTGCAGGGTGAGCACACAGACGGTCACGAGTTTGTCGAAGCAGCGTTGGAGCGCGGTGCCAGTGCCGTGGTCGTCTGTGAAGGCTCCCGGGTTCCAGCCGGTGGAACAGCAATCATCGTGGGCGACACCTTCGCGGCTCTGCACCGTCTTACTCGAGCTGTTCGCGACGAGATTCCTCGAAAGATGGTCGCGATCACCGGATCTGTGGGCAAGACCACTACCAAAGAGCTGTTGGCCGACATGCTGGCTGAAAAGTTTCGCGTAGCTCGAAATCCCGGGAATCTGAACAATCTGTACGGTTTTCCGATCGCTCTGTTGGGAATCCCCGATGACACGGACTGGATGGTGGCTGAGATGGGGATGTCGACTCCCGGTGAGTTGAGCCAGGTAAGTCGGCTTGGACGTCCCGATATGGCTCTTCTCACCAATGTGCGACCGGTTCATCTGGAGTCTTTCGGATCGCTTCGGACGATCGCGGACGCCAAGGCAGAGCTTCTCGATGGTCTGGTCGAAGGTGGGACTGTAGTCGCTAACCGTGACGACGTTGAAGTTGTTCGCATCGCGCAGGGCTATGGCGGCCCGGTGGTCTGGTATGCCCTCGAAGTCGATGCCGAATATCAGGCCCGAGATATCGAGCCACTCGGTGGAGACAGAGTGGGCACTCGATTTGTATTTGCCGCCCGGGGCGAAGAGGTAGAGATCGAATTAAGGCTACATGGTAGCTATAACGTCGAGAACTTTCTTGCGGCCGCGGCCTGTGCACACACCCTGGGCGTTTCGACCGAATGGATTGCGGCATCGGCGCAGAGCGTTGAAGGCCAGCCGATGCGCGGTGTTGTGCATCTACTCAAATCAGGAATCGTGCTGATCGACGATTCGTACAACTCAAATCCGCAGGCCGTCTCCGCAGCCTTGAGGAGCGCACTCGACTTCGACGCAAAACGGTATTGGGCTGTGCTGGGAGACATGCTCGAACTGGGAGAGACCGCGGCGCAATTCCACGAACAAGTAGGACGGGAAGCTGCCGAGCTCGGCTTTTCGCCCATCGTGGGAGTCGGAGAGCTTGCCAGGGATCTGGTTCGAGGCGCCGAGGCGAACGGCGCAGAAACGTATTGGTTCGCCGACTCGACTGCTGCTTCACAGGGGCTGAAAGATTCCCTGCGGCCCGGCGATGTGACTTTGGTGAAGGGCTCGAGAGGGATTGGTCTGGAGTTGGTAGTCGAATTTCTAAAAGGTGGAACGGGAGAGGATGCCTGATGCTCTACCAGCTTCTTCTTCCCCTACAAGAACAGATTCCTCTGTTCAATGTCATTCGCTACATCACTTTTCGCGCGGCTGCGGCTGCGGTGACAGCTCTCATATTGAGCCTTGTGCTGGGTCCTTATTTCGTTCGGCTGCTTCGTCGTCTATCGATTGGGCAAAACATCCGCGACGTAGGGCCCGATCGGCATCAGGTCAAGGCGGGTACGCCCACTATGGGTGGACTGCTAATTCTGATGGCCGTTCTCGTGCCGACCCTTCTTTGGGCCGATCTACGGGATCCATTCGTCTGGATCGCCGTGAGCGTTACCGCCGGCTTCGGGCTCATCGGCTTTATCGACGATTTCTTGAAGGTGCGACGCCGGGAGAACTTGGGTTTGTCGGTGCGGGTCAAACTTCTGCTTCAGATCGTAGTGGGTGTAGCGGCCGGTATCGCGCTTCTGAGTCTGCCGGAGCGCTATGCCTTCGAGACAACGGTCGCACTACCGTTCTTCAAGCGAGCCATTTACGACCTCGGGGTTTTCTATGTGCCATTCGTCGCGGTTGTTCTGGTGGGCTCATCAAACGCAGTCAATCTAACCGATGGGTTGGATGGCTTGGCAATCGGCGCGACATTGGTCGCTGCGGCTACCTACGCGATCTTTACCTATGTGGCTGGCAACTCCGTGCTGGCAGGCTATCTACAGGTTCCCTATGTTCGAGGTGTTGGCGAAGTCACGATCTTTTGCGCGGCGCTCGTGGGGGCGAGTCTGGGTTTCCTCTGGTTCAACTCGCATCCAGCCGAGGTGTTCATGGGCGATGTGGGCTCGCTGGCTATCGGGGGTGCGATCGGAATCGTAGCGGTGCTTTCCAAACAGGAGATTGTCCTCCTGTTGGTTGGTGGACTGTTTGTACTCGAAGCTCTGTCGGTGATTCTACAGGTAGGGTTTTTCAAGATTTCTGGTGGACGTCGAATGTTTCGTATGGCGCCTCTTCACCACCACTTCGAGCTGTGTGGCTGGGCGGAGCCAAAGATCATCGTCCGGTTCTGGATTCTGGCGATTCTGTTCGCTCTGCTTGGTCTTTCGACTCTGAAACTGAGATGAGAACGCCTCGAGCAAATCTTCAGTGGCGTCGAGCGTTGGTCTATGGACTGGGCGCATCGGGCATTGCGGCTAGCCGACTCCTGAGAGCCGAAGGCGTAGAAGTGATCGGCGTCGACCGTCGGGATCTGAGCTCGCTCGAGATTGGTGTTCTGAAAAGCGACAGCGGTGTCGTTTTGCATCTCGGCGTCGAGCCCGAAGAGCTGCCTGGCGATGTGGATGGCGTCGTCGTCAGTCCAGGTGTGCCTATGGATCGTCCGCTTCTCGAAGCAGCGCGCCAGCTCGGCATCCCAGTTATTGCCGAAGTGGAGCTTGGCTTCATCTATGCAAACGGACCGGTCATTGGCATCACAGGAAGCAACGGCAAGAGTACGACTACTGCGATGACCGGCGAGCTCCTCGAAGGCGCCGGAGTTCCGGCCGAGGTCTGTGGCAACATCGGTGTTCCCCTGAGCGCGGTCGTTGGTCGCGCTGACAGTCCGATCTATGTCACTGAGCTGTCGAGCTTTCAGCTCGAGAGCATCGACACATTCAGGCCCAGCGCGGCGGCACTTCTCAACGTTTCGCAGGATCACCTCGATCGACATCAGGACGAACCAACTTACTTCGCCGCAAAGTCGGCGATGTTTCGTAATCAGGAATCGGGAGATGTCGCGGTACTCAACGCCGATGACGCGAGGGTGGTGGGTGTGGAAGTGAGTAGTCGGCGTCGTCTCTTCTCGCGACTCGACTCAGTCGACGACGGTTGCTTTCTCGACGGCGACCTGATCGTCGAGGTAGATCCGGATCAGGGTCGGCAGACTCTTTTCCGTCGTCAGGATGTCGGTTTGGCAGGTCCGCACAACCTTGAAAACGCCATGGCCGCTGCTCTGCTATCGAGGGCAGCAGGTGCCGACCCCAAGAGCTTCGCATCGACTCTTGCTCGCTTTCGAGGGTTGCCCCACCGGCTGGAGCAGGTCCAGGAATTGCGGGGTGTGGCTTGGTACGACGATTCGAAGGCAACGAACTTCGCGGCGACACTGAAATCTCTCGCGAGCTTTCCGGATGGCACCGTTCATTTGATTCTCGGTGGTCGAAACAAGGGCGGCGACCTTTCGGTTCTTGCGGAAATGATCGGTCGCAAGGTGCGATGTCTCTACCTTGTCGGTGAGGCGGCAGAGGAGATGGGAGCGGTTTTTGGTGACACGGTGCCGACCGAGATGGCGCGGGACCTGACACGGGCGGTCGGCTCGGCGGCCGATCAGGCCCAAGCTGGGGAGATCGTTCTTCTGTCTCCAGCCTGTGCGAGCTTCGATCAGTACCGAAACTTCAGCGAGCGGGGCGTCCATTTTCAAGATCTGACGAGGGCTCTGAATGGCTAAGAAGCTCGCCTTCGACAAGATCCTTTTCACCGTGGTGATCATCCTGGTCGGTATCGGTCTCACCGCCGTGTATTCAGCCAGCGCGGCGTTTGCTCGCGACCAGGGTAGTCGGTTCAATCTATTCCTGGTCAAACAAGGGATTTCCGCCCTGGTGGGACTGCTCGCCATGTGGGTGCTGATGCATGTCGACTATCGGCACTTGAAACGCCGCGGAGTCCTCTATGGGCTCGTCGGAGTCGTTCTTGCGCTTCTGGTTGCCGTCCTCTTTGCTCCCGAGCTCAATAACGCCCATCGATGGCTCTTTGTAGGAGGAGTGTCGATTCAGCCTTCGGAGTTGGCAAAGCTCGCTGTCGTGGTGTTTGTGGCGTATCAGATTTCGACTAAGAGGGACCGCGATACCCGTGAGCTGATCATGCCGATTGCTCTTTTGCTCGGGCTGGTAGCGGCTCTGATCCTTCTCGAGCCGGATCTGGGTACGACGGCTCTCATCTGCGCCACGACCGTATTCATGCTGTTTCTAGCAGGGCTTCGGTGGCGCTATTTCTTTGGCGGATTTGCGGCGCTGCTACCGGCGTTGTGGTTGGCGATTTACTCGGTGCCCTACCGCCGTAAACGGCTCATGGCTTTTCTGGATCCCGACCTCGAGCCATTACGGTCGGGGTATCAGGCTCGACAGTCGTTGATTGCGATTGGTTCTGGAGGGGTGGCGGGCCGAGGTTTGGGTGACAGTTTGCAGAAGCTCTATTTTCTACCCCATCCCCACTCCGATTTTGTGTTCTCGATCGTGGGCGAAGAGGTGGGTCTGCTTGGAGCCATGACCGTAGTGATCTTGTTTGGAGTTCTGGTGTGGCGAGGGCTACGAGCCGGTTGGAACGCCCCCGACGATTTTGGTCGGTATCTGGCATGGGGTCTGACCGGAGTTGTGGCGCTACAAGCCTTGATTCATATCAGTGTGTCTTTGGCACTGATGCCGACCAAGGGTATCCCCTTGCCGTTCATCTCCTACGGCGGGTCGTCGTTGGTGGTGAGCCTGATTGCCTGCGGGGTGCTGCTCAATGTGTCGCAGCATGGATGAGTGACGAGTGAACGACTTTGCACAGCGAGAGCGCGATCAAAGATCGAGATGGATACGAGGGCATGGCTCTTGACCACATGGTACTTGCGGGTGGAGGAAGCGGGGGGCATGTTTTCCCCGCCTTGGCCGTCGTCGTCGAGATGCAAAAAAGGGGCTGGAACGTGAGCTGGCTCGGTCGTGAAATGGGGATGGAGAGGTCGATCGTCGAAGACGCCGGGCTGACCTTTATGGGACTGGAAGCAAAAGCTGTCGTCGGACGAAATCTGGTGCAGCGAGCCCGCGCATTGACAAGTCTCGCAGGATCGGCAGCCAAGGCGCGCGTACTGATTCGCCGGCTCGATACTCGTGTGGTTCTGGGAACCGGAGGATACGTCTCTGCGCCAGGCGTCATGGGAGCTGCATTGGCCAGGTGTCCCATCGTTCTTCTAGAGCCCAACGCCGTCCCGGGTGCTGCCAACAGGTGGTTGTCTCGGTGGGCCCGTACGGCTGCTGTCGCCGATCGAGAGGGAGTGGCGGATCTGCGCTGCGAAATTGTCGAAACTGGGGTTCCGGTTCGAAGCGAGTTCTTCGACATCGAGGTCCAGCCCGAGCGTGGCGACAAAACAACGCTCCTCGTGCTTGGAGGAAGTCAGGGCGCCCGACGGCTCAATGAGCTACTACCGGTTGCTCTCGAGAGCCAATCAACGAAGTCCCGCCTGAAGGTAGTTCATCAAGTCGGTGAGACTCTTGTGGCCGAGGCTCGCGCGGCCTACGAGGCGAGGCGACTGGACGACGTTGACGTCGAAATCGTGCCATTTATTCAAGACATGCATCGCGCTCTTGCCAATGCCGATCTGGTGATCTCGAGAGCTGGCGCGATCACCCTGGCGGAGATCTGCGCCATTGGCCGTGCTGCGCTGCTGCTTCCTCTCGATCTGGCCGGGTCTCATCAAGTTGCCAATGCCAGGCGTCTGGTCGATCTCGGTGGCGCCGAGATGATGCTTTCGAAGGAACTCGATGCAGATTCCTTGAGCGACACTCTCGAAACGTTGCTCAGCAATCGACAGGGTCTGGTTCGTATGGGAGAGACCAATCATCGGCTGGCTAAGCCGGAGGCCGCATCTCGGGTAGCCGATCTTCTCGAACAAGCTGCGGGGGCTCGCTGACATGTTTCGCCAATTCGCGAATCTCTCAAAGGTCCATTTTGTGGGCATCGGTGGCGCTGGAATGAGCGGCATCGCCGAAGTCCTGCTGGACTACGACCTCGAAGTCAGTGGTTGTGACTTGGCTCTCAGCGAAACCACCAAGAGGCTGGCCGATCGTGGCGCGGAGGTCTTCGAGGGACACTCGCCCGATCATCTCGACGGGGTCGATCTGGTGGTGAGATCCTCAGCGGTCTCACGAGACAACGCCGAGATCGAGGCAGCGGGAAAGCGACGGATACCCGTTGTACGCCGGGCAGAGATGTTGAGCGAGTTGATGCGTCTAAAGTACGGCGTCGCTGTGGCTGGGACCCATGGGAAAACGACCACAACCTCCCTCGTAGGAGCAGTGCTTACCGATGGTGGCTTGGATCCTACGGTCATCGTGGGCGGAAGACTCAGGGTCTCAGGGACCGGTGCACGGTTGGGCAAGAGCGACTACCTGGTAGCAGAAGCTGACGAGTATGACCGCAGCTTTCTACGACTGCAACCGGTCGTCGCGGTTATTACATCAATCGATCGGGATCATCTGGACACCTACGGAGATCTCGACGCTATCAAAAAGGCATTCTTCGAGTTTGCGGACAAGGTACCGTTCTTCGGCCAGGCGATCCTTTGTTTGGATGACGCCAATGTCCAGGCGTTGCTCGATCAACTGGAAGGACGCCGAGTCCTCACCTACGGACTCTCCCCCCAGGCGAATCTTCGTGCAGTCGATCTGGCAACTACTGAGAACGGCACTCGATTCAAGGTGCAGATAAGCCTGCAAGGAGATCTTGGCGAGGTCGATCTTCCAATGCACGGCGCACACAACGTTCGCAACGCTCTGGCGGCGGTCGCGGTAGGTCTGGCGCTGGGAATCGACTTCGGTGAGATCGCGGCCTCGCTCAACAACTTCAAGGGTGTACATCGACGCTTCGAACGCAAAGGCAGTTGGCGGGGCGCCACGGTTGTCGATGATTATGCCCACCACCCGACCGAGGTCCGCGCAACTCTCGAGGCTGCTCGTAAAGCCTTTCCACAGGCCCGGGTTCATGCCGTATTTCAGCCGCACCTCTATTCGCGAACACGAGATCTAGCAGCGGATTTTGGACGGGCTCTTCTGGGTGCCAGCTCTGCAATCGTCACCGATATCTATGCCTCGCGGGAGAACGCGATCCCAGGTGTCGATGCATCGCTCGTTGTAGATGCGGCGGTACGAAATGGTCATCGCCATGTCCGACACAGCGCTGACTGGCGCGACATCCGAAGAGGTTTGGAGGCAGAGGTGCAAGAGGGAGATGTAATCCTGACCCTCGGTGCAGGCGACATCTACAAGCTCTCAGAGTGGTTGGTGGAGGAGAAGCCATCATGACCACTCAAAGAATGACCCTGGACGGTCCGAGCCCGTTTCGACGTCGGCGTTTTGTCGCCTCGCATCGCAGGAAGAGTCCGCTCCGGAAGCTGATCAGACCGTTTCTGCTGGCCTTTACGGTAGTGAGCCTACCGCTCGCACTTGTCTACTGGCTCTCGGTTACATCGCGATTCGACCTGAAGAGAATCGAGGTCAGCGGGACCGATCTCGTAGCCGAGGAGCAGGTTCTGTCGACACTTGCGTCTGTTCTCGATCGTGAGCTGTTACTGCTGTCGCTAGACGACGTCGAGACACAGGTTCGAAGGAATCGATGGGTGGAGGGCGCCACGATACGCAAGGAGCTTCCGGATGCTCTCATGGTCGAGATTCACGAGAGGGTTCCGGTCGCCTTGCTACGCCACGAGAACGATCTCTACTATGTCGACCGCAGCGGTTTCCTGATCGAGCCCTACTCCCCCGAGGGTCCAGTCGACCTACCACTACTCACGGTCAGTCCTGGTATGTCATTGAATGTGGATCTGGCTCTGAGTGTGGCAGATCGATTCATCCAAGTGGCCCCGGTGTGGGGCACAGGTCTGTCGGAGATAGAGATATTGGGGGAGGAGGACTTTCGATTTCATTCAGCTGCGCTGAGGTTTCCGATTCTCGTGAGCGCAGGAACCGTTGAGCGGCAAGTGGAGAATCTGCAGGCGATTCTTCCAGAAATCATGAAGCGTTACGAAGTTCCAATTTCGGTCGATCTGAGATTCTCTCGGCTGATCGTTATTCAACCAGCGGTAGAACCGCGTAGCGAGAAGGGGTGAGGCTGATGCCTAAAGCGGACCCATATTTAGTAGCTATCGACATCGGATCCTCAAAGATTGGCATCCTCATTGGCCAGCGAGACGGGAAGAACGGCGTCGAGGTCGTAGGAAAAGGCTGGGCGTCGAATCGCGGTACTCGAAAGGGCAATATCGCCAATGTAGAGGCTACCGTGGACGCTCTGAAGCAGGCCACCGAAGAGGCCGAGGTAATGGCAGGGGTCGAAGTCTCGAGGGCCTTTGTCGGGCTCTCGGGAACCGACATTCGAAGTGTCAACTCTCGTGGGATGGTATCCGTGTCTCGAAGGGATCAGGAGCGTGAGATTACAAGGCAAGACATCGAGAGAGTCCTCGAGGCAGCTCAGTCTGCCGCCCTGCCCTCGGATCGAGAGATTCTCCATGCCATTCCACAGGAATTCATCGTGGATGAGCAGGGTGGGATTGCCGATCCACTCGGAATGCCCGGTAGCCGCCTCGAAGTGGCCGTCCACCTGGTCACCAGCAATGTGACACGGCGCAAGACCCTCGTAACCTGCGTCAACCGCGCCGGGATCGAAGTTACCGAGCTGGTATTCGAGCCGCTTGCGACGGCCGAGGCTGTTCTCACCCATGACGAAAGGGAGCTAGGGGCCTTGCTTCTCGACATTGGGTGTGGAACTACCGAATACGCGCAGTATGTCGATGGAGAAGTGCAACACAGTGCAGTCTTGCCGATAGGTGCTGGGCATTTCACCAACGACCTGGCGATGGTGCTGCGGGCACCGTTTGCGGAGGCCGAAAGGATCAAGACACGTCACGGTTGCTGTCTCGAAGGCATGGTGGGTGAGGTGGAGGGGATCTCGGTGCCGACAGTCGCCGGGGGACCGGCCAGGGTGGTTCCCAGGCGGGAGCTCTGCGGAATCCTCCAGCCGCGAGCCGAGGAGCTACTGACACTGGTTAGAGACGACCTTGCCCAGAGCGGCGCCGATGAGACACTGCGGGGCGGCGTAGTGCTGACCGGGGGTGGTGCTCAGCTCGACGGTCTTCTCGAGATGGCCGAAGAGGTTTTCAACTGCACAGTTCGTTATGGACTTCCACAGGGATTGGGAGGTCTCGTGGATGTCATCAGCTGCCCGACATGGTCGGCATCGTCGGGCTTACTTTTATATGGACGAGCATCGGAGGATCGACAAAGCAGAGTCGGTCGGACCGGGTTCACGATGCGCGGAATGGCGAGCAGCATCCGCAGCATGTTTTCAGATTTGCTCTGACCAACAAGCGAGTACAGGGAAGGAGAATTGCAAGATGATCTTATTCGAAGAGCAGGACATGGAAGACGAGCTTCCAATTACCCTCGATGAGCGAGATATCGCTGCGGCGAAAATCAAAGTCGTCGGTATCGGTGGAGGAGGAGGCAACGCGGTCAATCGCATGATCGACTGTGAGATGAAGGGAATCGAGTTCATTGCCGGTAACACCGACATGCAAGCGCTGAGGAACTGTTCCGCACCCTTGAAGTTGCAGCTGGGCGCGACTCTAACGCGCGGTCTCGGTGCTGGCGGTGATCCGGAGACCGGACGCAAGTCTGCTCTCGAGGATACTGAGCGGATTCTCGAGATGCTGGATGGCGCGGATATGGTCTTTCTGACTGCCGGCCTTGGTGGAGGTACAGGCACGGGCGCAGTGCCGATCTTTGCCTCGCTTGCCGCGGAGTTGGGAGCCTTGACCGTGGCGGTGGTCACAAAACCGTTTGCATTCGAAGGCCGCCGCCGGGCTGAGCTCGCCGAGAGGGGGATCGAGGAGCTGAGAAGTGCGGTCGACACTTTGATTACAATCCCCAACGAGCGCTTGCTCAACTTTGTCGAGCGCGGTACCCCTCTTGGTGAAGCGTTCAGAATTGCCGACGACGTACTGCGTCAGGCAGTGCAGGGGATCAGCGACCTGATCACGGTGCCTGGAGAAATCAATGTCGACTTTGCCGACGTCAAAACCATCATGACTGGAATGGGCATGGCCTTGATGGGTACCGGCATGGCGAAGGGTGAGAATCGTGCTATCGAGGCGGCTCAGGCTGCCATCTCATCGCCGTTGCTCGAGGAGACTTCGATCGAGGGCGCCAAGGGTGTCCTGCTCAACATCTCAGGTGGCGCCGATCTGACACTTCATGAGGTCGATGAGGCGGCACGTGTTATCGCCGAAGCGGTCGATCCCACCGCAAATATCATCTCTGGTCTCGTGATCGATGATGAGATGGAAGACGATATGAAGGTCACAGTGATTGCTACTGGCTTCAATTCGGAGTTCGCCGATCACTTCAAGAAGCAACGACCGATCATTCAGAGACAGGGTGAAGAGACAGAATCGGGATTGGATGAGATTCAGGCACAAGCAGTCGAGCCCGAGGAAGAGGCGGATGATATTCCGTTCTATCGCAAGGTGATTGCGCAGTCCCAGAACGATGATCCGAACGGATATGGACCCAATTGGTCCAATGTCGATGATTTCGATATTCCGACTGTTTTGCGAAAGCAGATGGACTAGGTAAAGTAGCTGGTTTGAGCAGCAGGGCAGAGGCCGGTCAGAGGTGAGATGGTCGTCACGTCCCGACGAGAGAAGAGACTGTGGCGGGCAGCCGGTATCTGCCTGGTGCTGATCTACTCCTCCCTGTATGTTGCTCGCCCCATCGTCGAATCCCTTCGAGAGCGTAATTTGCTCCGAGCGACGGTGGGGCTTGTTTTTCTTCTTGTAGGGGTTTTTGTCGTTGGCATGGTTCAGCGATGGCGTCCTGGTTGGCGGGTCTATCTCGGCTTGACCCTTGCCGCGTCGCTCTATATCCCGGTATTTTTCCTATTGCACCTTCCCGAAGAGCGGCTGCACTATTTCGAGTATGGTCTTTTTTGTGGTCTCGTCTACGCTGCTCTGTTGGAGCGACGACAAAACAAGCCCGTAGCCGACGAGCTCGGTGCAGCAAAACGAGCTTTCTCTTCTCCGTGGTTTCTGGCCTTGATACTCACTCTGGCCGCCGGTTGGATCGACGAAGCGATCCAAGACATTCTGCCCAACCGCTACTATGATCTCCGGGATGTGGGCTTCAACTTTTCGGCTGGAGCCTTGTATCTCGTTGCTTGGGCCATCGTGGACGGGTCACGAGAGTGGCAAGCTCGGGTGGTCGGGGACAGTGTGGATCACTGAGGCCTCGAGGTCTTTCACCATACGGGACCCCTTGCTTTTGTGTTCAGCTTCATAGCAGAAGTCCATTGACCCTTGGTACGATGACCGTCCCTGGTACACCCTTTTGGAGGTGAGTTCATGAGCTCAGGATTCGACGAAGCCCAGACCCATCGCAACTGGCTCGAGCAGTTGGGAGAGAAGATCCCGGGCTTTCAAGGATTTCAAGATCGCGAGTTGAGGCGCGAGGTCGACAAGATGCAGCGTGAGTATCTCTCAGCCGAGACTCTCAGACTGAAAAATTCGGTCCGCGATCAGGCGCAACGGTTCACCGATGCAGGCCAGATCGGTACTTTGAGCCTCTTTGATCGACTGGATCGCAAGCTGGATGGGTTGTCGCAAGCATTTCGCTTTTGCGACTACGGAGCGACTGGTTTCTTTGACGTGGTCAAGATCGGCGACGAGGAGCTCGGAAAGCTCTACGATTTCGATCTGTCGGTGCTCAGCGACATAGCCTCGCTAGAGAATGAAATTCGGGGGATACCGACTCCGGGCGATGGCGATCCTCGAGAGGCCCTGGGAAAGTCGATCGAAGGGGTCTCGGAACTCGAGGAAAAGTGGGCCGGCCGCCGTACCGTGATCAGCGACGTTGTTCAGCACCTAGATACCTAGAGACCTAGCGCGGTCATGAATAGGCCGGGCTAGTAGCAAGTAGGGAGACGAGGCGATGAAAGTCATACAGTTTGTCGATCCGACCGGTCAGACGATGGTGGCCCGTGACCCCCGTCGGGGAACCGCCGCCATTCAGCTCGGAAGTCAGGTGATCGTCGAGGAGAGTCAGGAGGCGGTCTTTTTTCGCGATGGAAAAGCCCTCGACACCTTTGGTCCGGGTAGACACACTTTGGCCACCCAGAATCTGCCTTTCCTCACCAAGCTCATTGGGGTTCCGTTCGAGGGTAAATCGCCTTTTCAGGCGGCTGTGGTGTTTGTTTCTACAAAGACCTTCTTAGATCTGAAATGGGGTACCAAGGAACCGGTGGCCTATCGGGACAGCGAGTTGGCGATGGTCCGTCTGCGAGCTTTTGGAAAATTCGCAGTCCGAATCGCCAACGCTCAGCTCTTCGTCAACACAGTTGTTGGCACCAATGACATCTATACGACCGATGGTGTGGAGTCCTACTTCAAGGATGTCATTGTCGCTCGGTTTACCGACATACTCGGTGAGAACCTACATTCGATCTTCGAGCTTCCCAAAGTCTACGATGAGCTGTCGATGGCCTTGAAGGCCCGAGTCTCTGACGACTTCAGCAAGTATGGAATCGAGCTTGTCGATCTGATCGTCGGTGCTATCACTCCTCCCAAGGAGGTTCAAAAGCTGATCGACGAGCGAGGCGGCATGGAGGCGGTTGGCGACATGAATTCCTATATGAAGTTCAAGGCTGCCAAGGCCATGGGAGACGCCGCTCAGCAAACTGGCGGCGAGACTGGGAGTGGCGTAGGAGCCGGTCTCGGCGTTGGCATGGGCGCCGGGATGGGCATGATGCTGCCACAGATGATGAAGGAAGCAATGCAAGATGATGGGAGCACGACCCAGCCGCAAGGTGGTAGCTCACCTCAGGCGGAGTCACAGACGGATGTGGCGTTTTGTGCCAACTGTGGGCAGGGTCTTCCAGGCGGCGCTCGATTCTGCCCTTCGTGTGGCTCCAAAGTAGCTGGCTAGGACAGGTGACCGGCACTACGATTCTCTGTCCGCAGTGCGGCGGTGAGAACGATCTGCCATCGGGTCTTCTTTTTGTCTCCTGTGCTTTTTGCGGCACCTCTCTTTTTGCAGATCGAAGTGGAGTTATCTCCTATTACCGTGTGCCTGCGTTGCTCAACAAAGACAAGGCACAGGCCGCGTTGCGACGATGGATGGCAGGCAACGACACGGTCAAGGATCTCGACCACAAGTCCCAGCTGGAGGGCTTCGATCCGGTTTCGTTCCCGATGTGGCTCTTCCGGGTCGACAGAGATGGTGCCGAAACCTCGTATGTAGCACCTGCGGCACCAATCCCCATTCCCGAGTTGATAGATCTGGAGATTCCTCCTGGACAGCTCGAGCCGTATGAAACCGCCGCTGGTGGTGTCGATGAAACAGAGGTCACGGTTCCGGTCGAAACCGCCCGAGACTGGCTCGATCAGCGCCATGCCGGACCCGTCCGCGAGACCGCTCTCGTGCGCATACCGTTGTGGCGCTGCCGTTATCGTTACAAGGGATCGGATTACATGGCGCTGGTGGATGCGACATCTGGCGCCGTTCTGGCGTCGGTCTACCCTGAGAAGCTCGAGAGTCCCTACTATTTGGTGTTCGGTCTGGGATTCGTGCTCTTTGTTGTAGAAGGCTTGATGATAGGCAACCCTTTCTTGAAGGCGTTTGCCTACCTTCTCACCTCCATTCCCCTGTTTGGCTTGGCCTACTGGGTGGCGCGCAGGGTATGACCGATCGAGACACAGCTGACCAGGATCGACGTCTCTCTTCAGGAGCCGGAGAGAGTGTCCAGATCATTCCCGTCGAGGGATTGACATGTCCCAATTGCGGGGGCTCTCTCGACGTGCATGCAGGCCTGAGAGTCGTGATGTGTGATTACTGTCAGACCCCATTGCTGGTAGTCAGCGAGGTCGGCTCTCGCAGACTGGCCGTAGAGCCCAAGTTGAACGCAGCGAAGGCTCTCGAGGAGGCTCGTAAATGGTTGAGGAAAGGGTGGAATCGCGACCGGAGGCTCGGAGGTGACGCTAAGTTCGGGGAGGCCTTCTTGTGCTTCTTGCCCTTCTACCGAGTCGAGGCTGATTGTCTTGGAATCACCTTGGGTACCGAGCAGCGGTCCCGTACCGTGGGCTCGGGTAAACATAGGAGAACAGAAACCTATGAGGTCGACGTCGAACGGACGACCGAACGGAGCTTCGATCGAACCTTTCCCGCATTGAATGTCTCCGAGTGGGGTATCGAGCGGATCCAGCTACACGGCGACCGACTCGTGGGCTACGATCAGGCGAGCTTGGATCGACTCGGCATGGTGTTTCCGCCAACGGGGTCCGAAGATCAGGTACGAGCTGCTGCGCTCGAGCAGTTCAAGGCCAACGCGGACCCGAGACAGGGTCTCAAACGAATTCGCTTCAACTATCTCGAAACACTCCGGGAGCGCCTGAGCGTCATCTACTACCCCCTTTGGCTGGTTCGATACCGCTTCAAATCGCGGTCGTACCAGATTCTGGTCGACGCGGAGGATGGCAGTCTGGCCTACGGAAAGGCCCCCGGCAACGACCTTTACAGGGCATTGATGATCGTAGTGTCTCAATCCGTGGTTCTCTACTTCGCGACGACTCTTGTTCAGCTCGCGGGAGGTAGTCCAGAAATTCTGGGCGTGGTGGCAATTACGACGTTCCTGGCGATGCTCTGGGGCTGGCGCAAGTTCCGACACGGTGGAGTAGTCGTGGAGGGTACCGGCGTTCGAAGAAAATCGGTCTTGAGGTCCAGTTTGGGCCTCCTTTTCACCAGGCGGCGGGGCCAGGTGTTACGGGACATGATGGACGGGAAGTTTCCGACCCTAGAATGATGAGCAAGACGAGCGGTTTTTCTCTGGTTCCGTTGGAGTGCGTAACTTGTGGAGCGTCGATCGCGGCCCAAGGCATGGATGTCGTTTTCTACTGCTCAGCCTGCCGTAACGGATACCGATTCGACAATGAAAGTCGCGGGCTGGTACCCGTAGAGGTCACATTCGTGTCTAGACCCAATCTGGTAGCGGATCTATACAAGCCGTTCTGGTTGGTTCCTGCAGAAGTTCGAATTCTGAGTCGGGAAGTAAAAAGCAAGGGTTTTTCAGGCCTTCTGGCGGGATTCTTCGATACCGGCGAGGAAGCGAGCGTTACCGGGTCGGGATCATTCGCAATTCCGGCTTTCAAGCTCGAGATCGGCCGGGCCATCGAGCTCAGCCGACGCTATACAAGTGAGCTTCCTGGAATCGATCAGAAGCTTGGTGAGCGTTTGGTCGGGGGTTGCTACGACGTCGAAGATGCCAAGAAGATAGCCCACTACAGCGTCATTGCTACCGAGGTCGACAAACCCGACCTGCTCAAGAACATTCGGTATGAGATTGAATTTGGAGAGTCGCGTCTTCTCGGGGTGCCGTTTGTGGAACAAGCTGGATCGACCATGGATGCGTTTTTTCACATCGTCATCTAGGAGTCTGCGCGAGCAGAATGTCGCGTACACTTCGTCGCTGTGACAATCAACGATCCCCGAGTTCTCCGCTATGCCTTCATGAAGCTCACCCGCGAGCTCGATTTGCGATTTGGCAAACTGCTGCTGGGAGGGCGTGTAGCCAAGTGGTATAGCGAAGTAGGCAACGAGGCAACCACAGTCGCCGCGGGTCTGGCGCTGGGTCCAGGAGATGTCCTGTGCACGTTGCACCGAGATTTGGGAGCGATCTTGGCGCGATATGTCGATCCGGCACGTGCCTTTCCAGGACTAGGGTTCGGCGAATCTGACACTTTGAGACCTGAGCCCCAAGAGCTTCTTTTCCGACTCACAAGCCAGCTTCTAGGCCGCGACACGGGATTCTCGCGTGGTGTGGAGCGCTCTTTTCACTACGGCTATATCGCTCCGAGCGAAGGCATTCTGCACGTTGGAATGATCAGCCACCTGGGTGCGATGATCCCGGTAGCGGCAGGTTGTGCCTTTGCTTTGAAGACGAGCGGTACGGACCGAATCGCTCTCAACTTCATCGGCGATGGAGGCACTTCTACCGGGGATTTTCACGAAGGATTGAATATGGCTGCGGTGTGGAGGTTGCCGCTAGTTCTGATCGTAGAGAACAATCGTTACGCTTTCTCTACACCGACCAGACAGCAGTTTGCAGCCGAGCGGTTGAGCGAGCGCGGACCTGGCTACGGAATTGCCTCCGAAACCGTCGATGGTAACGATCCAGACAAAATGGCGGCGGCAATGGAGCGGGCCGCAAGACGCGCCAGGGCAGGGGAGGGGCCGACTCTGATCGAGGCGATGCTGGGCCGGATGCGAGGCCACAGCGAGGGCGATGACTCCCTGAAAATGGTTCCGGCAGACGAGCTCGAGAAATATCTTGCCAACGATCCGGTGCCTGCATACGGTCGACGACTGATCGATGAAGAAGTCATGGACTCTTCTCTTCAAGAGCATCTCGATGAGCGCGTGTCGGTTCTGGTCGACGAGGCTGTGGAGCGTGCTCTCGAAGCGGGCATGCCGAAGCCGGAGACTGCGCATCGAAGCGTCTTTGCACCGACTGACCCAGTGAGTCAGCCTGCGTTGAACCAAGCTGATAGCTCTGAAGCTGAAGGCTTACAGAAGACGAGGGAGTACAGCTATATCGAGGCCATTCATCAGGCTCTTTTGGATGAGATGACCGCAGACTCGAGCGTGATTCTCATGGGTCAGGATATTGGCGTTTTCGAGGGAGCCTTTCGGGCTACCAAAGGACTTCATCAGAAGTGGCCGGAGCGGGTTCTGGACACGCCTATTGCCGAAAGCGGAACCGTGGGGGTCGCAATAGGGGCGAGTCTTTTGGGTTATCGACCGATTGTCGAGATGCAGTTTGCCGACTTCATAACCTGTGGCTTCAATCAGGTAGTCAATGTGGCCGCCAAACTGTTCTATCGATGGGAGGTCGCCTGCCCGGTAGTCATCAGGCTGCCCTCGGGTGGAGGTGTGACGGCCGGACCGTTTCATTCACAAAATCCGGAGGCCTGGTTTGCTCACGTGGCTGGTCTGAAGATCGTCTGCCCGGCGACGGTCGAAGATGCATATTCTCTGCTCCGGGCCTCGATTCGAGATCCGAATCCGGTGCTGTTTTTCGAGAACAAGTTTCTCTATCGTCGAATCAAGACGGTGACGTCGTTGAAGGGATCAGTGTCTGAGCTCGGAAAGGCGCGAGTGAGTCGGACGGGTTCGGAACTGACGCTAGTCGGCTACGGGGCGAGCCTGTGGATCTGTCTCGATGCGGCCGAGGCTCTCGCTTCGCACGGAATCGACGCCGAGGTGATCGATCTGAGAACCCTGGTCCCGCTGGACGATGAGACGATTCTGGCATCAGTCCGAAAAACCTCGCGACTGATCATCGTGCACGAAGCCCAGGAGACCGGTGGCTTTGGTGGTGAGATTGCAGCTCGAATTGCGGATCGGGCGTTCTTTTGGCTCGATGCACCGATACGGCGAGTCGCATATCCCGATCGCCCTGTGCCCTACGCCAAGGTGTTGGAGACCGAATTGCTACCCAATGTTGCCCGAGTCGTGGACGAGGCGCGCGATTTAGCTGGGACCTAGCCTGAGCTTCTCACAAGCCTTCTACTGCAAGGCCGGAAATACCCGAACATCCTACGTTTTCCTTGTTGATCCCTCCTCGACGTACTCCACGTACGCCTGCGGGGGATAAACTCGTCAAGCCCGACCATCGCCCTCCGGGCGCCGGTGCCCTCCTCGGGCATTTGCGGCCTTTCGTGACGAAGTTTGTGAGAAGCTCAGGCTAGCCCGCATTATTCATGACCGTGCAGGCGAGAAAGAACCTATCGAGGAGAAAACTTGACCCATTCCCATAAAGTAGAGATCGATGGGGTTCTGCTCCATCTTGGCCATCCGGTAACCGAGACACCGCCGTGGGTCGGGCAACGTGAGGTGTTGATGCAGTTGTTGGCCGCCTGGGCCCGGATTCAACCCGAGGACCTGCCACTGAACCCGAGATTGCTGGGAAAGCCTGGGGTCGGCAAGACGACCCTGGCTTGTGCGGCGGCTGATGAGCTTGGACTGGAAATCTTTATCGCCCAGGCAACCATGGACACCCGACCGGAAGATCTGATTGTTTCGCCGGTCCTCGGCGAGGGTGGGGGCGTTCGTTATATGGCATCGCCTCTGGTAACGGCGATGATTACAGGTGGCGCGCTCATCTTGGATGAGGGAAATCGCATGAGCGAGAAATCGTGGGCCTCATTGGCTCCTCTTCTGGACCACCGGCGATATGTGGAAAGTATTGTCGCAGGTGTCAGAATTCCGGCTCACCCAGATTTCAGATTCGTAACCACGATGAACGAGGATGCGTCGACCTATGAAGTCCCCGAGTACATACATTCTCGTCTGATGCCGCAGATCTATATCGACTTCCCCGACGAAACCGAGGAACGTGAGATTCTGAAGGTGCAAGTGCCCTTTGCTGACGATGAAGTGGTGAGCTATGTGGTTTCTTTTTTGCGCGCTGCTCACGATCGTGATCTCAGATATACAGTGAGAGACGGGATCAATTTGGTGCGGTACGCGATGAAGGTCCTACATCGGCAAGAGGCTGAGGATGCTTTAGAGGCCGTGGAAAAAGCGATGCGACTATCGCTGCCTGAAGAGGAGGTTGGCGATTTCGAGATTCGGTGAGGCAGTGCATGCTGCACAGTAGGGACATGCTCGAAAGCTTGTGATGTCTCGTAATGAGCGGCTCGATGCCAACCGACTAGCACCAGTGGCGGTGCCGGGTGTTCACATCTTGCCGATAGTGCACGAGCATGTGGAGCTGACACCCTATCTGCGACAGGTGCTCGATGCACTGGACCCCGCGGTGGTCGCGGTCGAGCTGCCCACGACGCTGCACGAGAAGGCTATCCAGGCCGTGCGACGTTTGCCCAGGATTTCGCTGATCGTTTCTGAGCATCCTGGTGAAGACGCCCTCATCTGGGTGGTCGCCCCGGCAGATCCCCTGACCGAAGCGCTTCGCTGGGCCATCGAACGCGAGCGCACGGTGGCTTGCATCGATCCCGATCTGCCCTACTCCGAGAAGCACGCCGATCCGGTTCCCGATCCTCACGCGATCTCTGAAATAGGAGCTCAGCGCTACCTCGATCTCCTCCAGGATCACTATCGAGAGAGTGCTCCTACCAGCGAGTCGGACTCGCAAAGAGAAGCGGGAATGGCTTTCTATCTGGAACGTCTCCGACAAAAGAACAGCGACGGATTGATCCTGGCTTGCATTGGAGCCGCACACGCTTACGGAGTTCGGCGACAGCTTGCATCCCAGCTTGCCCACCCGTTTTCGCGCACAAGACGTGCTTCGGTAGAGCTCAGACATCTGACGCCAAGGAGCATGACCGGGATCCTGCCCGATTCACCGCTCGCACATGCGGTGTGGGAGAGATCAAGAACCGGGGACAACCCGGTAGAGATCGACCTCGAGGAGACCTTGTCGAAGAAGACCTCGATCGTTCGATTCGGTCTTCGGGTCATTCAGGGGGAGAAGGGGCAATCAGGTTCTCGCCGCAAGGAGAGCGTCGTCGACTACACATGGGCACGGTGTGCACGATCCGAGTCACCGTCCTGTGCGCCACCTCGAAGAGACTGGATTGAAAGATCGGTTTGGCAGATTGCTTCGGGAAGCTACAGAGAGCAGACCGGTGAAAAGTTGGGGATCTGGCAGCGTCGGATCTTTTTCGACTTCGCTCGGAGGTGTGCTCGTGTTCAGGGTTGCCTCGTAGGGGGGCTCTACGAGTGGGTCGTGGCCGCACGTGGAGTCGCAGACGACAATCTGGCTTGGGAAGTCTTCGATGTCGCTCGAACCTACCCCTGGCAGGATGAGATCGCTGAGATTCCAAGCGTAGATATCGACGGCAGCAATCTCGATTTCGGTACTCGAAAAGTGCGATTTCGACGTCGTTTCTTTCGTGTCAAACAGCGCCCGATCAGGCTGCCCGTGCGGCAGCGCCCCGAACCGGACGATCCTGACCAGTGGCTCGAGGCATTCGATTCGACTGGGCTGTGCTCATATCCTCCGGAAGACCTGGTTATCGAAGACTACGGGAGCTTTCTCCAGCGGAAGGCGATCTCCTTGATGTCGCAGGAACGGAGCCGCGTCGAGCCATTTAGCACCAGTCTTTTGGACGGAATCGATATGCGTGAAACCCTCCAGAAGATTCATGAAGGGCGCATCTATGTGCAGGAAAAGGGTCGAGCCCCTGGGGAAGCAGGGTCTGTCGTTGTGATATTCGATCATGATGTCGATGCCCGGGAGTTTCCTTTCGCGATGACATGGCTGGGCGAGCACGATCAGGAATCGGATATGGCCTTCTATGCCACTAATCCGACCGATCAGGTCGTCGGTCCTGGAATCATGAGAGCCACCTATGGTGGCCTGATGCTGACCCAGCCAAGAGGTCGGCTGTTCGATGTCTGGACGGATCGCGACTACCGGTTCGCTCATGACCGGGCCGAGGTGCTGCTGATGGCAGCTGTGGACTACAGTCAGGAGAAAATCGTCATTCACGTGGCGTCTGAGGCGCCTAGTGAGGGGCTACGCGGGTACGCCAGGGCGCAGGGCAAGACCATCAAACATATTCCGCTAGGGGCGCTGTCGCCGGTCACTCTGAGGAAGATACGAGTGTTTCACATCCTGGCGGGAAGAGATAAGCGATCGATGGCTTCTGACTACGTCTGGTAGGCTTTTTCCGCCCTCAGCTCAAGTGGCCGTAGTAGATCCGGGTGTCGTAGTCCACCGACACCTTACCGTTGTCTTGATTTCTCTCGAAGATTGTATGCAGCTGCCGAATCATCGGGGAGAAACCGGGTTCGTTCTCTGACGGAACATAGGTTGCCGACAAGAGCCGACCCCTCAGGCCATAGAAGTCGAAGTCTTGTCGGTTGTCGAATGCAGCCGAATGAAAACCATCGCGACCGAAGAATTTCTTCAAAGCAGACTGACCGATACGGGTATGGTCGACCATCTGATAGTCGGTTCCGAAGGTAACTAGCAGGCGCTCGTAGTCGCTGAGAAACTGAGTTGTGTCTTTGCGACGGTCATTCCAGATCAGGGCGACAACTCCATCAGGTTTGAGAATGCGTTGAAACTCCCGTCGGGCAAATTTGGGTTCGAACCAGTGAAAGGACTGCGCTGCCACGATGAGGTCGACAGAGTGCTCGTTCAGCGTCGTGTCCTCTGCCGTCGCCGCAACGCATTGAAAGGCCGAGTATCCTGTCAGAAGGCCCTCGGAGGCCCGTCTCATCTGATCATTGGGCTCGATTCCAAAGACCTGATACCCCCGCTCCAGAAGCAATCGGCTCAGGATCCCGGTTCCAGATCCGATGTCGGCGACGGTCCAATCTGATTCCAGCCCGCACTCTTTTTCAAGTAACTCGAATAGTTCCGGCGGATAGGAGGGCCGATACTGAATATAGGAGTCCACCCGATTTGCGAATCTTTTGGTTGGGTCTCTTTGACTCACAGCGGGAGCTACATCCTGTCGGGTAAGGGTATCCCGAGCAGTCGACCCATGGTTTCGAGGCCGGCAAGAAGGATCATCGTAGCAGCAAGACGAGTCTGCCTGAGGCTCTCGTTGCTTTCCTGCATGATCGGATGGCGATGGTAAACAGCGTGGAACTTCTGAGCCAGTTCGAGGGCATGCCGTGCCAAGATCGAGAGTTCCAGGGTCCTACCCGCGAATTCGATTTTCTGCGGGATGAGCGCCACCGAAAGCACCAAGTCCCACAAATCGTCCGCCCAAAGCTCGGCAGGGAGTTGCGCGACGGTATCTGCGTCTACCTGAGCGGCCATTCCGGCAGCCAAGAGACGGCGTTGAATATTGCGAGCTCGAACGGCCGAGTACTGCAGATAGGGGCCAGACTCGCCTTCGAAGCTCAGCGCTTCATCCATGTCGAACGCGATGACACGGTTGGTCGTAGCTTTGATCATGAAGAACCGCAGGGCTGCGATTGCGATCTCGTGGGCAAGCCGATCGAGCTCATCGACCGGCAGCTCGCGATCGCGCGACGAGATTTCTTGGCGACTCTTGGCTTCGAGAAGATCGATCAAATCGTCTGCCTTGACGCCAATTCCCTTGCGGCCCGACATCTCGAGACCGCCACCGCCTTCGTCGTCCTCGCTTTCGAGATACCCCATTTTGACCGCCGTTGCGGCAGAGAGTGTCACCATCTCATAGGCGAAGTGGATTGAATTCTTGGCCTGTTGCTCGTAGCCCAGAGCTTCTAGACCAGCCCGCACTACCTTTTGGAGATAGCTCTGACGTGCGTCGATTACATTGACTGCGCGATCCGCTGATCCGAAGGTTGGGTGATCGACGCTTCCTTCTATGGTGGTCTCCCATACCGACTCCTCTTGCCAGAGACGGTAGCTGAAATCTCGGCCAAGCAGACCGAACTTCCAGAGCTGGTAGGCGATATCTTTTCCTACGTAGGTGACCGTGCCATCCGAGCGGACAATAACTTTGTCTGGATCCTCGAGTCCGGCGAACTCCTCGGATGAAGAGAGAGGCATGACCCAGCAGCCCTTGTTCTTACCCTTTGCTTCGAGCCGAACAGCGCCCGTGGCTTTGAGCATCTCGAATGTCTCGGTAAAGAAATCGAGCTCGAGAATCGCCGACTCGTGGGTAAGAAGGTCGTAGGTGACATCTATCCTCTGCATCGTCGCAAGGTGTCTCCTTACGACTCGGCGACAGACCAACCGTCCAAACTCAGCCCGTTCGCCCTCACCTTCCTCGAGCTGTCGAAGGGTGTCCCGGCGAAAATCTAAACGCTCGGGATCCTCCTCATACCATCGACCGACTTCGCTATACAGATCCCAACAGTAATAGTCGAACGGATCTGGGAGTTCGGCGACTTCGCCGAGGCCCATCTTCCGCAGATCGATGAAACCGACGACAACATCGGCCAGTTGCACCCCGGTGTCATCGATGTAGTTTTGTACTTCTACGCAATAGCCGCTCGCAGCCAGGGTGCGAATCAGCACGTCGCCTAGAACGGCATTTCTGAGGTGACCGATGTGAGCAGCCTTGTTCGGGTTGATATTCGTATGCTCGACGATGATCTTCTCGTCGTGCCGGGAAGGAGCATCTCCCGATCCGTCGGCTAGCATCCTGGAGGCGATAAGGCTTCGATCCAGAAATACATTGAGATAACCGGCGCCCTCGACGCGAACTTCTCGTACCCAAGAAGGCAAATCGAGCTGCTCTGCCAAGGAGTTTGCGATGTCTCTCGGCTTCTGGCGAAGCTCACGTGCAAGGTGTAGAGCGGCCGGGAAGGCAAAATCACCGAGCTCTCGTCGGGGTGGAACTTCCACGACGGGTTGGTGTTGCACCCCGTAGACCGCACTGATTCGCTTTTCGATGAGCTCGACCAGCTCAGTCTTGAGCTTGGCAAGCATAACCAGCGGAGTTTATACCAATGCCGTGTTTTGCGGCTGAGCTTGATATGATTAGAGGTCCGGAAGAATTCTAGGAGAGATTCAAGCATGGCCGAAAAGACCAAGCAGAATCGTGTGACGATAAAACTGAACGATACCCAGCTAGAGCTGGTCGAGGCGGATATTACTGAGCTGGGTGTCGATGCCATCGTAAATCCTGCCAATGCGGACTTAAAGCTTGGCTCTGGAGTTGCTGGTTCGATTCGCCAGAAAGGCGGGTCTTCGATTCAGAAAGAGTGCGATCGCATCGGAGGTACCCCCGTGGGTACCGCTGTAATTACGGGGGCGGGAGAATTGCCTCAAAAACATGTAATCCATGCTGTTGGACCCCGCATGGGTGAAGGCGAGGAGGATCGCAGGCTTGCCTCGGCGGTGCGCTCGTCACTAGCACTGGCAGACAGGCACAATCTCAAATCGATTGCGGTTCCCGCGATTTCGACGGGCAATTTCGGTGTCCCGGTGAGTCGGTGTGCACGGGTGACTCTTACTGAGATCCATCGTTACTTGCAGGGTGGTACAAAGCTCCAGCGAGTCGTTGTCTGTCTGTACGACGACGAGACGTTTTCGATGTTTCGCCAAGAGCTTCGGAAAGGGTTCCGCTAGCAGGTCGGGCTAGCTCAAGCCCCAAATTTTGCCAAACGGCCACCGTTGGCAAGCAACAAGCTCATCAGATCGATCGAAGGTATGGTACCGAGATGGCCCGTGGTGGCCGCAGTTTCGGAAAATTCCTGACAGCTGTCCTCAAAACAAACAGGAGAGTTGAGCAGCAGAGGCACGGGATGCCAACTGTGGGCCGCAAGCGGAACCGGGGTCGAGTGATCGCCCGTGATGGCAAGAACCGTTGGCTCGAGATCTAGAAGTCGGGGTAGCGCGGCGTCGATCTGCTCCAAGACTTCGACTTTTTTCTTCAGATCACCATCCTCTCCAGCTTTGTCCGTCTGCTTTACATGCATGAAGAAGAAGTCGAACCGGTCCCAATTTTTCCCTACCGCGTCGATTACTTCTCCGATCTGTTTTCCACAGGGAACGACTTCCATCCCACAAGCCGCGGCCACACCTCTGTAGAGTGGATAGCCGGCAAAGGCACCGGCCCTCAGCTTGTGCATTTGGGTGAAGTCGGGTAGGTCGGGAAGCTCGGATAGACCTCGAAGGAGGACACAGTTTGCCATCTCTTCGTCGATCAAGACCGAATCGACTAGAGAAATGATTTCGGCCAGCTTTCGAGCCGTCGGTTCTGCCTCGGGTTTCAGGGCCCGCGGCGCCAGGGCCGGGAGTCCGGTCCTTTGAGGATCGGTATCGGCGATCCATGGCGATAGTCCCGATCCGGATAGGATCATCACAAATCGATGCTCCTCACCTGGCTCGACTCGTATCTCCACACCCTCATAGTCCTCTACTGCAGCTTGGATTGTTTTGGACAGCCGTACACATTCTGAGGTGGGAATGCGACCAGCCCTTCGGTCGGTAAGCAATCCAGACTCGTCTTTGGTGGCGAAGTTTCCCCTTGCGACCACGTCACCCGGTCTAATCTTCAAACCGAGACCAAGTGCTTCGAGTACTCCTCGACCGATATCGGCAGTCGGTGTCGTGGGGTCGTAGCCAAAAAGGGCAAGATGTCCGGGACCACTTCCCGGCGTCACTCCAATGGCCACCGGCACCAATCGACCGAGAGCCGACCGGACGGCGAGGGCATCGAGATTCGGTGTGTTGGCGCTTTCGAGTGCTGTAAGTGGCTGGTTGGAGGTGCGAATATCTCCGACCCCATCCAGGACGAGCAAGACGATTCGACTGTCATTCTGCTGGGCGAGACGAGCAATGAGCTGTTGGTGAGTCATGACTCTATTGTGACCTTGGCTTCCAAGACGATCGATGATTGGATCGATCTACGCCACGAGATAGACGCTAGCCCGGAGTTGCAGACGCGCTCTGGGGTGAAAACCACCTCCGGCAAGTGCAAACGCGCTTTGAGTAGCGAAGATTGGAAGCACTACCCAGCCGTCGAATGTCGAGCCCGAATTGTAGGGTGGTACGACCGGTTCGATCTCTGCGAGTCTGATCCAGTGCTCTTCGGTCACATCAAAAGATCCTTGTACCTCTACATAGGATCGATCCAAGTCGATACTTCGTCGGCTCGAGGGATACCAAAGAGAGATCAGCAGTCGAGCCTCATCGTATTTGCTCGTCGAGACGAAAGTCTCGCCTTCAGCAATAAGGGGAAAATGAAAGTTTCCCGAGTTGTCAGTTGCGAATATCTCCGGCGAGGGATCGAACTTCACTAGCCGTGGCGGAACTGACGAGTTCATTACACCTCCAGTCCCCGTGCGAGTGAGAGAGCCTTCTGGATTCGAAGCGCAGTTTCCTCCTCGTCGCCGCCCAGCAACGCAGGACCGAGTCCAAAAGCGGTGGCTCCGGCAGCGCGATACTTCGGAATCTCATCGACCGAGAAACCACCGGCGGCCAGCATCAATATGTCACCGAGAGGTTGACGAACGGTCGAGAGATACTCAGCACCACCTATGGGTGGCAGCGGATACACCTTGACGATATCGGCACCGATATCGATGGCCGTGACGATCTCGGTGGGAGTTAGTGCTCCAAGCACGAGATAGACATCTGATCGACGGGCAACCGAGGCGACGGCCGAGCTGGTATTTGGAGAAACCAGAAACTCGGCTCCGGCAGCGACTGCTTCGTCAGCGCGCTCGAGACTGGTGACGGTCCCCATGCCGATCCAGGGTGGCCGAGGCTCTGACCGTTCGCTCAGTAGCTTTCGCACCAGTTCGGTCGCGTTCGGAACTGTGAAGGTGATCTCGATGAGCTCGATACCTCCAGCCATGAACTGGCGAGCTTGATTCGACGCCTCCTGGAGCGAATGCGTCCGGACAACACCGAAGATCGGCGAATTGTTCAAGCTCGCTTCCACACCATCTCGAGTAGTCAGTCCTTTTCGCGTCATATTTGAACGCAGGAGTTTATCATTGCGCGGTCATGAATATTCCGGGCTAGTCGCTCGAGATGTCTCCGGCTGTCGCATCCGTATCCCGACCGAAAGCGTTTAGGGCGCGCCGGCAGATTCCGCGCAACAGAGTGACCTCGCGACTGGTTGGCCCGGCATTCGCAGCCAATCGGCGTAGGTCTCTTAGAACACTGGAGAACGTGTCGTCTCGGGCAAAGCCGATCTTGGTCAACAGAGGAACGAGCTGTGAGAACAGCCCCTCGATCTCGCCGGAGGTTGCCGGTACTGTCCTTTCGACATCCTGGCTGTTGGGGCCGACACGATGCAGGTAAAGCTCATAGGCCACAATCAGGACGGCCTGTGCCAGGTTGAGCGTAGGTTGGCGGGCAGCGCAAGGTATCCGTACCCAGTCGCTGCACCGCGCCAGTTCTTCGTTATTCAGTCCAGAAGACTCAGGTCCAAAGACTATGGCGGTTGTTGCTTCTGTTGCTTCATCACCGAGCTCGGCTGCCAGCTCGGAAGGGCGTAGTAGGGGCGTTTGAAGTTCCCGTGCCCGGGCAGAGGTGGTCCCCACAATTCGCGTATAGGGTTCGAGCGCCTCGTCGAGCGAAGCGACGATGCGAGCCCTGTCGAGGATCTCACCAGCACTCACCGCAAAGGCTCTTGCGACTCGGCCTGGACGAGTTACCGGCGCCACCAAGACCAGCTCATCAAGACCCATGTTGGCCATTGCCCGAGCAGCCGACCCGATATTTCCTTCCTCCTGGGGTCGCACTAACACGACGGCTGGAGTCAGCGGGCTCGAGCTCATGACAACAATCTAACCTGATCCTGTCTTTCTTGACAGCGGCAAGGTGCCGAGGCTACCTTGATAGTAGATCTTTCAGGGCCGTTCGAAGAACCGACCGGCTCTAGATGCAAAGCATAGAGGAGTGTCATGTCAGAATCTATTCAACATAGGACCTATCTGATCTTTACGGGGACGGGTCCCATTCTCGTTCTGTCAACCTATCCAGAGCTGACCGATGAGCGTCTGGTGCAGAAGTTGCGATACAAGGGGATCGACAAGTTCATTGCGTACGAAGTCGACAGCGATGCGGTAAGAAAGCGGTACCGGGAATCCTTCGACTCCGTTGCCGAGGATCTGGGTCGCGAAGCCGATATTCGAGTTCTCGATTTCAACGGCCATCAGATCATGGCCAACTTCTCGCTCGACGAGCTGAGCACCCCGATCAAATACAGCCCGTAGAAGCTCAGATCGGTTTCGGTTGGCCTGTCTCTCGAAATTGCCGCAAGTCAAAGCCGAGTTTTCTGAAAAGGGCCTGAGTCAGGGGTAGGGGAAGTCCGACGATATTGGAGTAATTTCCAGAAACAGACCCAACAAACATTGCACCCAGCCCCTGAATCGCATACGAGCCAGCCTTGTCCAGTGGTTCTCCGGTGGCGACATACCAGTCGATCTCTTCCTCGCTCATCGCACCGATTTGTACATCTGAGAGCTCAAAGTCGGCAACAAGCGCGTTTCTGTCGACGTCACAGAGTGCTACACCGGTCACTACGGTGTGGGTCTTCCCTGCCAGCCGTAACAACATTTCTCGAGCTGCAGCCTCGTCGTCGGGTTTCCCCAAAGCCTCGCCATCCAGGATCACCATGGTGTCGGCCGCAAGGATCAGGGCCTCCGGCGCCTTTTTTGCCGTGGCCTTTTCGCGAGCCAGCCTGACAACGAGGTCTTGCGGCGATTCACCGGCGAGCAGGCTCTCGTCGATTTCCACGGGTCGGACTTCGAAATCGACTCCGAGCTCAACGAGTAGCTTGCTTCGCCGTGGAGAGCCAGAGGCTAGGATGAGTCTTGGCACGGTTGGGTCTGATCACTCGAGCTTGGCTATCTGCAAGAAGCAGTTCGGCTAGGGATAATATCCTCGCAGCGTCTTGGCTTCCAGGCCACCCTGAACCAGCTCGACCTCAACGGTCCGGAACTCGTCGTCCTCGGCGGTATTGGTCGACTGGTAGGCCAGGAAATAGCGAGACCTCAACTCTTCCTGAATCGTCTTGTAGATGGACGCCAGGTCGCTCGCGCTGTCGATAAAGAAAGCTCGGCCACCGGTCTCCTCAGCAAGCTTCTTGAGCTTCTTCTTGGCCTCGCCCATCTTGCCGCCCAGACCGAGACCGATCGAATAGATCGAGACTCCGGCGCGTCTGGCATATTCGATAGTGTCCTCCCACACGAACTTGCTGTGTTCGTCCTTTCCGTCAGACAACAGGATCAGGGCCCTCTGCCCCTTGATCCCGTTGAAGTAGTAGAGGGCGAAGATCACACTGTCGTACAACGCCGTGCCTCGCTCGGCCCTGAGACCGGCTAGGCCACTGGCCAGGGTGGGAAGGTCATTGGTGAATTTGACTGCCAGGTTTGGGTGATCGTTGAAAGTCACTAATGTGGCTCGGTCTTTTGGGTTGATCGACTCTTCAAAAAACTTCAGGGCGGCGGCGCGCGCGACATCCAACTTCTTTTCCATCGAGGCGGATACATCCAGCACGATTCCGGCGCTGATCGGAAGGTTTGTGACCAAATCGAATCGTCTAGTCTCTTGAGGCTGGCCATCCTCGAACACCCGGAAGTCCTCTCTTTCGAGACCTTGCACCGGGTGACCTTGTTTGTCGAGAACCGTGATGAAGAGCTCGACGAACTGAATATCCAAGTTCTCCATGTAGTCGGGCGCATTGACCCAGACGGTGTCCTCGACAAAGTTTCCGTCCGGCTGGTAGGCCACCGCCCTCACATAGGCTAGCTCGCCCTCGGTGTTCAGAACGATGGGTTGAACCCAGGGTGCCTGGTACAGCGTCGCTTGGAGGGTCTCGTTGAGAAAGAACTCGACATAGTCGACGACGGCGCCCTCGGGCACGTCGAGTCGAGCCTCTGCGCGCAGACTCTTGGCGTAGGTTCTATTGCGTCGTGGCTCGATTAGTTTGATCGCGAACCGGTGAGAGCTCGCATTGAGCTGTCTCTCGTCACGCGCCACCTCACGTCCCCCTGAGTCCTGGGCGATCACCGAAAGAGTTCGCACATTGGGCAACGAGCCCATATCGAGCTCTACGCTCCAAGGTGGAGTTTTCTTGATGATGTCCTCGTGGCCGTCGACGTTGAAGATCACCTGATCGATGTCTTTGCCTGTCGTTAGCGTGTCGATGCGGATCATCCCGGTCTGGTACTGGCCCCGCAAGGGGACAATCTTGATCGTAGTGTCTCCGCTGGAGATTGCGGCGTTCGCCTCGGCCAATAGTCTCGCCGTCTCGGGGTCCGAGGGTTCCCGTGACACAAGGTTGTCGAGAGTTGGCACCGAAAGCTCGGCAGTGGCTCGGTGCTGTGCTCCCGAGTTCAAGTCCTCGACGCGAACGATAAGCGAATAGTCACCCGGACGGAGATAGCGATCGAATACCAGAGGGATCTTTTCCGACTCGACATTCGCGGAAGGTAGGTTGTATTGATAACGGAAGCTGTCAAAGAGCTTATTGTCGCGGAGGACCTCGCCGGTAATCATGAAGTTGAAGGTCAGGCCGTAGTCGCTCAACTGCGAGAGCTGGGCCTGGGTCAGAGGTACCGATACGACTCCCTGAACGACGGTCCTGCTCTGGTGTCTTCCGGGATAGTTGATCTCGAGAGCGGCTTCGAAGGTCTCGGCTGTGTCGGTCAGTTCTGTCGAGTAGGCCTCGTAGGTGAAGACCCATTCGCCTCTTGGAGTCGCTGGCGGTTGCATCAAATCACCAAGAATGGTCATAAAGCCCATTCCGTACCTGTTGGCCAGGTTCATAACGGCAACAACTGCTTCGCTCCCCTCCAGGCCGCAGTCTTGGATCTCCTCGTACGGGTTGGGTGCGGGGAAGCGGAGGATCCTCTCGGCGCCGTCGCTCGGGTACCACAGGCGCCACACGCTGGCTCCAATCTGGTAGAACATGATCGCGAACTCGGAGCCGACCTTGGGATTTTTTTGCCAGTACCAGACCTCGATGGGCCACAGATTCGTACAGCGGACCTCGATCAGGGCATCGGGAGTCTCGTTGAGAAGATAGAGCTGAGCTCGATCGTCAGTGAGGTTGCCAAATCGGGTCAGCGCTTCTTCAACCCTCCGCTCGTATCGCTCACGAAGCTCGTTTCGGGCGGTCTCAGCATAGGGATCACGAGCCTTCCAAAAACGCTCGATAAAATCGTCACGCTGATAGTCCTTGTCAATCTCGAGGAAGATCCGCAACTCCTCTTTGGTAATGAGCAGATCGATCGACTGCAGCCAGAGCTGATACTTGGGGTCGAGAGCGGCGATCGCGGCCTTCTTGTTGATTTTCTTGCCACTTCTGGCTCTCTTCGACCCTTTCTTTTTGTCGCTTTTCTTGTCGGCAGTGGTCTCGGCCTCGGAGGTGCCGTCGTCAGATTGACCCGGCTCTTGCTCTTCAATGGCATCCTGATCTTGTTCGGCTCCGAAGCCGGTGCCGACTGAGAGGCAGCTGATAGACACCATCACCAGCAAGATCAGGGTAAGAGGTCTGCAAAGGTTCATCACGGCGGAGATCCGTAGGTGCAATCTATGTGCCACGGGCCCTGGGGAAGTCTATTCCATCGGGTCGCGCTAAGATCGACCACTTATGGCTGGTACCTATTTCGATCACAACGCCACTACTCCTGTGGATCCTCGGGTCCGGGAGTCCATGTTGCCCTGGATTGGAGATCAATTTGGCAACCCCTCATCGATCCATGCCTTCGGGCAAGCTGCGCGGGAAGCGGTCGAGCGGGCGCGTGAGCAGGTAGCGACGCTGTTGGATGCTTCGCCGGCCGAGATCGTGTTCACTGCTACCGGCACCGAGGCAAACAACGCTGTCATTCGGGGCTGTAGTCGAATCGGATGTACTTCAGGACACCTGGTGGTGTCAGCAATGGACCACCCGTCGGTGGCGGCGGTTGCTACCGATCTGGAGAGTTCTGGCTTTGACATATCGTGGATCGCTCCCGATGCAAACGGACGTATCGACCCAGATCGACTGGCTGCAGCCATCAAACCCGACACTTCTCTTGTTTGTCTGGCGTTAGCCAACAACATCATAGGTACGATTCAACCCGTTGAGAAGGTTGCGCGATTCTGTCGAAAGGCCGGGGTGCCAATACTCTGTGATGCGGTTCAAGCGATTGGCAAGATCCCGGTGTCGGTTAGAGATCTGGACGTGGATTTCCTGAGTCTTGGTGCCCACAAATTCTATGGACCCCTAGGAGCGGCGGCTCTTTGGATTCGCAAAGGTGTCGAGCTGAATCCGTATCTATTGGGGGGATCCCAGGAACGACACCGGAGGGCGGGAACGGTGAATGTTCCCGCAATCGTGGGTATGGGCGAAGCCGCCGAGCTAGTCCAGGCTGAGCTCGAGGCCCGCAGAGCCCACCTCCTGTCGCTTCGCGACCGCCTGGAAACAGGTCTTCGAGAGATCGGAGACATCGTGATCCACGGGGAAGCAGTCGAACGACTTCCGAACACGACCCACGCGGCACTGAAGGACATCGATGCCCAATCCCTGCTGATTCGGCTGGATCTCGCCGGATTCGCGGTCTCGGCAGGCTCGGCCTGTTCTTCGGGCACTGTCGAGCCGAGCCCGGCCCTTCTAGCGATGGGTGTCACGCCGCAGGAGGCCCTTTCCTCGCTACGGATCAGCCTCGGCAGCGGCAACACCGAAGACGAAGTCGATCGCTTTCTAGTGGTGCTGGCTCGGGAGGTGGCAGCTCTGCGACAGCTCGGGACGAGGACCTCGGTATGAGTATGCTGACTGCGGTCGCCATGAGTGGCGGTCTCGACTCCTCGGTTGTGGCATGGCTTCTGTCGCAAAGCGGGAGCTCTGTAGTCGGGTTGTCGATGTTGCTCTGGGACCGCTCCGAAGAGAATACCCATGGCCGTTGTTGTGGCGCTCTCGATCTCGGCGACGCCAAGCGAGTCGCCCAACATTGCGGAATTCGGCACTACACATTGCGTATGGATGAGTCCTTTCGAGAGCATGTTGTCGATCCGTTCATCCACGACTACTTGGAAGGACGGACTCCCTCGCCCTGTGTTCGCTGCAATACCTGGATCAAGTTCGATTTGTTCCTCGAACGAGCCAGACAGCTCGGCGCAGATCGGATGGCGACCGGGCACTACGCTCGCGTTGTCGAAACTCCGGATGGCTTCGAGCTCCACACAGCACGAGATGCCGGAAAGGACCAAAGCTACTTCCTGTTCGAGATGACACAGGATCAGCTCGCATCGGTGGACTTTCCCCTGGGCGAGATGGCCAAATCGGACGTGAGGGAGCTGGCCCGCAAGGCTCGACTGAGTGTGGCGGAAAAGGCAGAGAGCATGGAGATCTGCTTTGTCTCCTCCGGAATCCAGGAGTTCATCGAAGAGCAAGTGGTGAACAACCCGGACCGATTCCCGAGTGCGCCGCGGGCCGAGGCCAGTGAGATTGTCGACAAGGATGGAAATCGGCTTGGCCGTGGTGACCCCTACTATCGGTATACCGTAGGTCAGCGCAGAGGCCTTGGCGTTTCTTCCAACGAGCGGCTTTACGTCCTGGGTGTCGAGCCGGAACAGAATCGAGTCATCGTAGGAACCGATGAGGATCTCGAATCAAAAGGCCTCGTCGGAGAACGGCTGCACTGGATCGGGACCACGCCGGAGGGCGTGATCGAGGCCAGTGTAAAGATTCGCTCGCGCCATCCAGGTGTCCGAGCGCAGATCCGACCAAAGGCAAACCACCAAGTCGAGGTCGAATTCGAGGTTCCGCAGCGTGGAGTGGCGCCCGGACAGGCGGCCGTTTTCTACCAGGGGACTCGGGTCCTTGGAGGGTGCTGGATCAGCTCGTCTCTGGAATCGGCTTTCCAACCACAACCGTAAATTCACCCTTGATGCTTGGCCGCTCGCGTAGTACTTCGAGCACGTCTAAAACCGATCCTCGGACCACCTCTTCGTAAAGTTTAGTCAACTCGCGGGCGGCGGCGATCGGGCGGTTTCCTAGGACTTCGTAGAGATCGTCCAAGGAGCGAGTGATTCGATGGGGGGATTCGAACATTACGACGGTATGGTCAAGCTCTGCAATCCCCGAGAAGAACTTCTTTCGCTTGGCGCTACGTGGGGGAGGATAGCCAACGAACGTGAATGGGTAGGGAGGAAGGCCCGATACCACCAGAGCGGTCAGGATCGCCGACGGACCAGGTACATGCTCGACGGGGAAACCGCTGCCGATGGCCGAACGGACGAACACATAACCGGGATCGGAGAGCAACGGTGTTCCCGCATCGGAAACCAAGACAACCGTCTGGCCGTTGTCGATCGCATCCAATAGCCGTGGCAGCTGTTGGCGTTCGTTGTGCTCGTGTAGCGAAACGAGTCTTTTCTTGATTCTCAAGCCCGCCAGCATTCTTCCCGTTCGGCGGGTATCTTCGCAGGCGATCAGGTCTGCTTGTGCGAGCGCCTCGGTAGCGCGCGACGAGAGGTCGGACAGGTTCCCTATGGGGGTCGCTACGACGATGAGCTTTCCGGGCATCCCCGGTCAATCGCGAGGGATCTCGCGATCCAGGTTGATGGCACTGCCTGAAAGTCTCGCGATCAGCATGAGCCGGCGCTTGTACCGATTTCGCTCCTCCATCTGGGTGATCTTCTGGACGGTCTCGACGGGATATCCGGCTTCCACGACTTCTTCCTGGGTCCAGCCTCGATCAAAGATGAGATAGAGAACCTCGTCCGCGGTGGGGTAGTCGAAACCGAGCTCGCCTTCATCCGTTTGGTCTGGCCAGAGATCGGCCGAAGGAGCCTTATCCACGACTCTCGCAGGAATCTCGAGATGACGCGCTAGCTGCCAAACCTGCTGTTTGTAGAGATCGCCGAGTGGATTGATCGAGCTGGCATTGTCGCCGAATATTGTCGAATACCCCAGAAGAATCTCCGTTTTGTTCGAGGTGCCAAGCACCAGACACCCCAGTCTTTTTGCTTGATCGAAGAGAATCGACATCCTCTCGCGAGCCATCTTGTTTCCGATACGGACTCGATCTGCGTCGCTATCGACTCCCTGGAAATAGGCATCGACCATTGGGGTAATGTCGATCGTTGAAGGTTTGAGATCGAACGCACTTGCAACCGTGTCGGCGTCTGCCAGAGAGTCGGGGTTGGAAGTTCGGTAGGGAAGCATGAAAGCGTGGACCCGATCAGGGCCGAGTCCAGCGACGGCCAGGGCGGTCGCCAGCGCGGAGTCGACTCCACCGCTCAAACCGATCACAACGCCGGTTGTGGATGAGGTCTCAACCGCGTCCGAGATGAAGTCGGACAGCGCCTGCGAGGCCAACACGGCGTTGAGCTCGAGCTGTTTCTGGATCTCCTCTCGACGGCTCATTCGGGCCCCTCGATGTCGTCTCGGGAAGACTGCAGCAGAGGCAGCCTCCATCGAACTCGATCTACCTCCCGTAGGTCGATTGTAGAAACGAGCAACTCCTCGGACAGTTCCTCCGCTCTGCAGAGGACCTCGCCATCAGGTCTGACGATGTGGCTGCCACCCCCGTAAAATGAGCCCTCTTCCCAGCCCACTCGATTGCAGTACAGAACCCAGGAGGTATTGACTAGAGCAGTGGAGCGAGTCAGACACTCCCATGTCTCCTGGCTGCCCAGCCTGTCACCAGTGCCCACTCTTCCAGGTCCGGCGGAGATCACTGCCAGAATTTTGCTCCCGGCCAAGGCCAATCGGCGCGCCAGGTGGGGATGCCAGAGATCTTCGCAAACCAGAACACCCAGCGTCTCACCGTCAATCGGTGTCAGGTCCAGTCTTCGTCCAGCCCCAAAGAATCGACCCTCTTGAAAAATTCCATAAGTGGGCAGGTAGAGCTTGCGATGCACATGACGAATTTCTCCGTCGTGGATCAACAATGCGCTGTTATAGAGCACCCCTTCTCGGGCCTCTTCTACAAGACCGACAATGATCGAGATACCATTTGCAGCGTCGCAGAGCTTCCGAATCACCTCGGAGTCTTCGAGGCGAAGCGCGACACGGCTAGTGAGATGGAGCAATCGGTAGCCGGTAAGCGAAAGCTCCGGGAAGAGAAGAAGATCGACTTGTCGCTCGCGGGCCTGGGCGATCCACTCGAGGTGCCGCTCCAGATTTGCCTCTACGACGCCGAGCCGGCAGTCGATCTGCGCCAGGCCGACGGTTAGGTTCGTTGACATGGCTCTCTCAGGGCTATGCTAGCATGCCGCCTCCATGCGACGGCGCGGGAAACTCCAGGCCTGTTTTGGGTTTCTGACACTTGTTCTTGGTGTTTCATCTCCAGCCCTGTCCCAAACTCGAGAGCCCGTCGACAGGATACTGGCGGTGGTTGATGACGACCCTATCTTGGCGTCCGAGATCAGCCAGATCATATCGCTCGATATCATCGATCGGGAGCAGGGCGAAGACGATGAGACCTATCACCGGCGTGTTCTCGGTCTCCTGATCGAGGAGAAGTTGCGCTTTCATGAGGTCGACAGGTTTGGATTCGCTGAAGTTCCGATCGACGCCGTCGAGGAAGAGCTGGCAAAGGTAAGGGATGGGCTCGGGGGTGAGGCGGCGCTGGAGAAGCGTCTGGTCGAGGCCGAGTTGAGCATCCAAGATCTCCGTCAGATTCTGGCCAGGCAGGTCATGGTCCTTATCTACGTAGAAGAACGTCTGGGTGCCAGAGTCTTTGTCGGTCTCGAGGACATTCAGCAGTACTACGACGATATTTTGGTTCCCGATCTCATGAAACAGGGTGAGCCGGTGCCACCGATTCAGGAGGTGCGGGAGGCGATTCGAAATCTCCTGCGCGAGCAGCGGATGAATCAAGAGTTTGAAAGCTGGACGGTGGAGCTGCGAGCCGAGGCGGATATCGAGGATTTCTTTGACAGTCGATACTCCGAGCTGCCCCCGGTCGTTCATACTAGGAATTAGTCGCGAACTTTGTTGGATTGAGAGTAGATCTCTTGGTATTGGGCACGGCTGGAGTCGACCTTTCTCAAGTAATTTCGCGTCTGAGTGAACCCAACCTTGCTGAAGTATTCTTCCGGTTCCCTGCCATAGCAGTAGCTGGCCCACAAGCGCGCCTGATTCTCTCCCGCGTTATAGGCCGAGATGGCGACTTCGACTCGATCTTCAAAGAGACTCTCGAGCTCAGCCAGGTATGCTGCTGCCAGTGCTATCGCAACTTCGGGTCTGTGCAAGTCGACCGCCTCTAGCCTCCGCCAGCCGAGCGATCTGCTAACACTTCGAGCCGTAGGCAGAACGAATTGTGTGAGCCCACGCGCCGAGGCTGCCGACACCGCGAGTGGATTGAATCGGCTCTCTTCTCGGATAATCGCATTGAGAAGATTGGGGTCGACTTCTTGGCGTTTCGACTCTCGAACAACTATCGATTGGTAGGGCTGCGGGTAGAGCAGTCGACGGTACTCGAGGGGGAGAAGCTGGGTAGGAACGTCCTCTGGAAGACGCTTTCCTGCGACCTCCGCCAGATAGAGAGAGGGCTGGTGAAGACCGGCAGTTGACAGAAAGCGACTGCCGGTTAGTGCATACGATGTGTCTCCTCGAGGGAAGTGACTACGCAAGGTCGGCGACATCTGCTCGACTACACCCAGCTTCAGAAGCAGATCCTCGGGCCGGTCTGGTGTGCTCTTCCAGATAGGCCAATCGGCTGGAGCGACCCATTGAGAAGATAGAAAAGGTTCGAGCTGCGAGTTGTTCTCCCAGCGTGCGAAGACTCGGTCGCGTGCTCGAGCGCCAGCGGGATCGGCTGATCCGAGCAACAACCAGGCTTTGTATAGATCAAGGTTTCGCTCCGAAGCTGCTAGTCGTCTACCTTCATCCTGGGTGGCCGTGACGAGCCCCACCCCATCCAGCCGCTTTCGAGCGGCAATTCCCAGTGGGTGATAGGTGTCTTCCGCTAGAACCGTGGCGTATCTCTGGACCGCAAGAGAGTTGTTGTTCTCGAGTTCGGCGAGCCGCCCTCTCCAAAAGGCGATCTCGATATCGTTCGAGCCCATCGATCGGCGGGCTGCTTCGAGCCAATCAGTTGCCTGGTCGGACCGGTCTCGGACGATATCCGAGACCGCGAGAAAAAGCAGACCTCGACTTGCCATCGATTTCCAATCACCTCGGGAACGCAAGCTAGTGAGAAGCTCCAGCGCCGTTGTCTCGCTTCCACGGAGCCATTCGACCCTCATTGCAGAGAGGATCGCTGCGGACGTCCAGGTGCTCGTAGGTGTGATTGCAAACGCTTGGTGATAGCTCCGGGAGGCGGCCGGCCAGTCTCCGTGAAGTTCCCAGCACCGTCCTTGCTGAAAATAGGCTCGCGTCCTCCTTGATGAGGAGTTCTCTTCCAAAGCGACCTCGGAGAATATGGCTGCAGCCTTTGGATAGTCTGCTAGCCAGAAATAGCTTCTGGCGAGAGAGTAGAGGGCGTCTGCGCGGTCGACGCCGCTAAGACCACTGTTGCCACCATTGATGGCGGCGATGCCTCTGTCGAGAAAGGGAACCGCACGCTCGAACTCCCGGTGATGATGGAAGGTGAGCCCGATCCGAAGCAAAGTGGCCGAGTCTGCTGTCTTCGGAACCAAATCCGAGAGGAGGACTGCTGCTCCCCGGGCGGGCTCATCCTCTCGACTCTGACGCAGGAGCTCGGTGGCTAGATCGGAGGCTTGCTGAAAGTTCCCGGACCGCCAGGCACAAAGAGACTGCGTCAGCTTGATGGGTCGACTTTGATCCCGGGGTAGACGCCAGGCTTCGACTTCGCGGAGCAGACGACAGTCGCCGCCTAGCGCCAGCGAGTCCAGCAGAAATCTCACCGCCGTGGGAACCAGCGATGGAGGAGGGTCATCGGCGAGCAACGTTGCCAGGAGTCCAGCTGCCACCTCCGGGTGACCCATTTGAAGCTGACTGAGCGCGAGCCTGTATCGACTGTAGGAGGCTAGGGTAGGGGTCACTGTCAGGGCGGTTGCGAAAGCCGCGACGGCCTCGTGCTCATTCTCCAGGCGCTCGAGTAGGTGACCTCTCAGGTACTCGAGACCCCATCGATCCGCGACCTCTCTGTTGTCGGCCAAACTCTGATCGACTCGCTCGAGTGCGACTTGGTTCTTGCCCTCGAGTTGAAGTTGAATCAGCTCGGGTCGCGGGTCCTCGACGCCGCTCACGATCAATAGAAGAGCAAGGATCATCCAGGCGGCCAACCCAGTCGCCTGCCGCCGAGCAGGTGCACATGAAGGTGAAACACCGACTGGCCAGCGCCTTCGAGGCAGTTGGTTACGAGTCGGAAACCGTCTTGGTCGAGTCCCTGCTGGCGGGCAATCTCTATCGCTGCTACTTGCAATTTTCCCAGCAGCTCGGTGTCCTCGTCCGCTGAATCGAGAAGGGTGGAAATATGCTTTCTGGGGATAACGAGGATGTGCGTCGGGGCCTGTGGACTCGAGTCGTGGAACGCAACAACGTCGTCGTTCTCGTAGACCAGATTGGACGGAATCTCGCCATCTACGATCTTGCAGAAGATGCATTCACTCATCGTTGTCCCCCTGGCCGCCAAAGCTCTTGGTCCCGTCAACTCGCTCCACTCGCGCACCCAGGCTTTGCAATTTCACTTCCATATGCTCATACCCGCGATCCAGGTGGTAGATGCGATCCACGATGGTCTCACCGGTAGCTGCGAGCGCTGCAAGAACCAGACTTGCTGATGCCCGCAAGTCAGTGGCCATTACTGTGGCACCTGAAAGGGGGGTAGGTCCATGAACCCTTGCATAGCTGCCATCGATCTGGATGTTGGCCCCCATACGTGTCAGCTCGGATACATGCTGGTAACGGTTCTCGAAGATGGTCTCGCAGATAGTGGACTGACCCTCGGCTTGAGTCATCAATGCCATGTACTGAGCCTGAAGATCGGTTGGGAATCCCGGATGGGGCGCCGTGAGAACGTCCCGGGGTTTCAGATCTCCGGATCGCCGCAAATGAATCGAATCGTCGCCGACGTCGAGATCACATCCTGCCTCCACCAACTTCTCGACCAGCGGCGCCAAATCGACACTATCTGCTCCATTGACGACGAGATCGCCTCCTGTTATCGCGGCAGCGATCAGATAGGTGCCAGCCTCGATTCGGTCTGGAATGATGTTGTGTCGGGCACCTCCTAGCTCGGAGACACCTTCGATCTCGATGGTCTCCTCACCGGCTCCATGAATGTGCGCGCCCATGGAATTGAGAAGGGACGCCAGGTCGGCGATCTCGGGCTCTCGTGCGCAATTCTCGAGCACAGAGCTGCCCTTGGCGAGTGAAGCTGCCATCATCAGGTTTTCTGTGCCTGTGACAGTCGGGGTCGAGAATCGATACTGGTTGCCTATGAGTCGCTCGGCGCGGGCGGTCACATAGCCGTGATCGAGGTGAACATCAGCTCCCAATGCTTCGAGACCTGCGAGGTGTTGGTCGATTGGACGTACCCCGATGGCACAACCTCCCGGCAACGATACGCGGGCGTGACCAAGCTTCGCCACCAACGGACCCAGTACGAGCACACTGGCACGCATCGTCTTGACCAACTCGTAGGGTGCGTTATCGGTCTGAAGTCTGTCGGTGGGACGAAGTCGGATCGAGTCCTCGAGGAGCTCGATCTCAACACCAAGGTGCTGCAGCAAGGCCTGCATGGTTCGAATGTCACGGACGCTGGGTAGCCTGGTCAGCTCGATCGCTTCGGTAGTCAGCAGTGAAGCCGCAAGAGCCGGGAGGGCAGCATTCTTGGCTCCTGCAACTCTTATCCGACCAGAGATTTTGTTGGGACCGACAATGTGAAACCGCTCCATGACATGAGATTACATGAGGCGGAGTAGAACCATCAATACCGGTTGGCTAGAAGCTTTCCTCGGGGCATCACGCTAGCTGAAGCAAGGCTATTCTCGGTTTGCCAGAATAGTCTGGCTCCACCGATACAGTTCGGTATCTGGAGCTGGAAGCGAGGCTCAAAATCAGCTCCTTCTGGTCGTAACCGATCTCGATGACCAGCCAAGCTCCAGCTCGAAGCTCGCTGAGCTCGTCGAGAAGGCGACGAATCACGATGTCACCCTTGGCTCCGGCAAAGAGAGCCCGGCTGGGTTCGTGCTCGACAATCTCGGGCGAAAGCTCTGAGATAGCCTCCAGAGCGACATAGGGAGGGTTGGACACGACGAGGTCGATGTGGTTCAAATCGACGCTGCCGGCCAAATCGGTCGCGACTGCTGACACATTGGGAATGATTCCGTGTCTGCGGAAATTTTTCGAAGCGACGACGAGAGCGGCCACAGAGATGTCGGTGGCGATGACTCTAGCCTGCGGTAGCTCGATAGCCAGGGCGACGGCCAAACACCCAGAACCGGTTCCGATGTCGAGGATTGTAAGCGGGTTGGGCAATTCCAGTTTCAGGATGTGTTCGACCAGGTGCTCAGTTTCAGGCCGGGGTATCAGTACTCGATCGTCGACCTCGAGGATGCGGCCATAGAATTCCTTCTCGCCCAGGATGTAGGCAACGGGCTCGCCAATCGACCGTCGACCTAGCATCTGTCTGTACTCTTCGATCTGGGCGCTGATCGGGTGACAGTCCGTGCGAGCGAGGAGCTCGGCTTCCGACCATCCAAGTACATGAGCCAGAAACAGATTGGCCTCTCGCAGCGAGAGATCGAACCCAACTGCTGCCAGTTTTGTACGGCCTTCGACCAATAGCTCCTCTATCGAGATACACATCGAGTCAGTCTATCCAAGGTCCCGTAAGGGAAGCCCTTACATGGGGCTTCAATCGGACTTCGAGTTGTCATAGGGTAGTTCAAGGAAGCGGTAGATCGGTAGCCGACTCCAAGCCATAGCGATAGTTGCCACAAAATAACTACATTTGATAGGTCGATAGCAATGAAACAAGACGTCTACAAAGTACTTATCGTTGATGACCATCCGATCGTGCGAGAGGGGCTCGATCGACTGTTGTCCCGCCAGAAGGATTTGGTTGTATGTGGCCAGGCTGAAGATGCTTCACAGGCGCTGAATCTGCTGGAGACCGCCAGCCCCGATCTGGCCATTGTAGATATCTCGTTGGCCTTGGGTAACGGATTGGATCTGGTCCGACAGATGCGGGCCAAAAACACCGATATCAAAATCCTGGTCTCCTCGATGCACGACGAAACTCTCTACGCTGAGCGTGCTCTACGCGCGGGCGCGCGGGGTTACATCAACAAGCAGCAAGCAACGGCGAAGATTGTCGAGGCGCTGCGTCGGATCCTCGGTGGCCGTATCTATCTCTCCGATCGAATGACCGATCGTCTGCTGTCGAGAGTTGCCGACAGCTCGGAGGAGCAGAAGAAGATTTCAGTCGACCGGCTTTCGAATCGCGAGCTTCAGGTGCTGGAACGGATCGGAAACGGATTGGGGACAGCCGAAATTGCTACGCGCATGAATCTCAGTGTCAAGACTGTCGAGACCTATCGACAGAGAATCCGCCAGAAGCTCAGCCTCAAGAATGGCGCGGCACTGGCAAGCTTTGCGTCGCAGTGGGTGCTGGAGGACGCAAAATGATCCTGATTCGTGTGCGACCAGGTCCAAGCGAAAATGACTGAGAACAGGTGACTTACGCGAGTCTGTAAGGCAAACCCCCACCCAAACTCCCTCTTTCCCCCGATTGTTCGCCTACCTGCGCGTTGGCCATACTGAGGCTAGCTCGGCACAATGAGATGAAGTCGGTTCACCAACCATGCTTAACCATGACTATGATGAGCCAACCGTTCTCCAAGTACCGAGGCTTGAGTTCCCCGTTCGCCGGTGTACGTGTCGAGTCGGGATCTGAGAGTGAGGAAGATACTCAGTTGACCTCTGCCGCAAATCTCTTGTTTCCGAAAGGAAAAGAAGAGGTTTCCCACGGCAGGATTGCCATGAAACCACACGATTCCCCATACGCCCATGGCTTATTTGCCCAGCCTGTGGTTGTACCGCAGACAGACTCGAAACTGCCGTTCGTGGTGCTGCATGGCTCGACGCTATTCCCGGCTGCAAACCTAGTCCAACGAGCCGTTCAGGCTCTCCGCTTGGCAGTTTCGAGTTCTTAGTCGCATCCCGGTCCGGGGTTCTCCTCCCTCGGGCCGGGAACCTTTCCCTCGACGTACTCTGTGGCTTAGTAGCCCGACTCGCGAGGCGTCTGTTGCGCAGCCGGCTTCAAAATAGCCAGGATCAACTGCTGGCTTGCTGCTTCGCGGCCTCCTGCATCTTTTTAGCTTGAAAAAAGGTGGCAAGTGGCTCGATCATTGGGTCTAGAGCACCCTCGAGAATGGCCGGGAGTTGATGCAGTGTCAGACCGATTCTGTGGTCGGTTACACGGTTCTGGGGGAAGTTGTAGGTTCGAATCTTTTCGGAGCGATCACCCGACCCCACCATTTTACGACGCTCCGCTGAGAGCTCGGAGTCGGCCTTCTCCATCTCGATCTCGAGAAGACGGGACTTGAGCACTCTCATTGCCTTGGCTTTGTTTTTGATCTGGCTCCGCTCATCCTGACAGGATACGACCAGACCGGTCGGTAGGTGTGTGATCCGCACAGCAGAGTAGGTGGTGTTGACACCCTGACCCCCGGGTCCTGACGAGCAGAAGCGGTCGATTCTGAGGTCCTTTTCGGAGATCGAGATCTCCACATCCTCTGCTTCGGGAAGCACCGCTACCGTGACAGCGGAGGTATGGATACGGCCAGACGCCTCGGTCTCGGGCACCCGCTGGACTCGATGCACACCCGCTTCGTATTTCATTCGGCTGTAGGCTCCCTTACCCTCGATGATCGCAGAGATTTCTTTGACTCCCTTGATACCCGACTCTGAGATGTCGATGATTTCGACTCGCCACTTGTTTGCTTCGGCATAGCGACCGTACATCCGAAATAGCTCAGCTGCAAATAATGTTGCCTCGTCTCCACCGGTCCCGGCACGGATCTCGAGAACTACGTTGCGAGCGTCATTCGGGTCTTTGGGCGTGAGCTCGATTCTGAGCTTTTCTTCTAGCTCGGCAGCCTCTGCATCAAGACGAGATTTTTCCTCGCTGGCCATCTCCCACAGCTCGTCGTCCTTGGACAATCCCTCGAGCATCTCCACTGTTTGCTGCCTCTCTTCGTCAATAGCCCTGAACTGACGATAGAGCTCGACAACCGGGCCAAGCTCGGAGAGCTTCTTGCCCGCCTTGCGAAAGGCCTCCGGATCCGAGTGCAGATCGGGGTTCGAGAGTCGGGCGGTCAGCTCCTCGTGCGTTTTCTCTATTTCATTGAGTTTGTCGAGCATGGCGGTCAGCCCTTCTAAAGCTTGGAAAACGTCCTGTTGAGTATGTCTTCAGAGTCGTGAACTTTTCAAGTCAACTAGCCCGCTGTTCGTGACCACGTGGGCTAGACACAGTGGTTCCAATCTCCCGATCAGCGGGAAGCCTGGGAACTCCTGATCTGGGGTTGCGGTCCGCTAGCCCTGGCCGTAACGCTGTCGGAAGCGTTCGACACGACCGGCGGTATCGACGAACTTCTGCTTGCCGGTAAAGAACGGATGACAGGCGTTGCAGATCTCCAACCGGAGCTCTGGTTTGGAGGAAGATGTCTGGAAAGAGTTGCCGCAAGCGCATACAGCGGTGACCCAATGCATCTCTGGGTGGATATCTTTTTTCATGGTCTCGACCTCGATTTGACATGCTCGAGGATAGATCCGTTTTTGGAATACCTTCTAGCGATGTCGAGCGCCCGGAAGAATACAGATTCCGCGCCTATCTGTCAAAACTCAACCAACAAAGTTTCTTGGCCCAGAATTCCAGCTGGCTAGCTGGCCACCCGGTCGACAGTGACTTCCAGGCGCTTCATCATCTCGTGCAGTGTCGTGGGCTTGACCTTTAGAAGCTGCGCGGCACGCTTTTGCACACCACCAGATCGTTGTAGCGCCCGGATAACGAGCTGGCGCTCGTAGGAGGTGATGGCCTCTTTGAACGACAACCCGTTGGTAGGCATCGTGGTCATCGGCGTAGGAGAGGAGTTGGGCTCTCGTACTGCCGCGGGGAGAAGGTCTACCGAAAGCGAGGGGCCGCTCGAGAGCACGGCAGCCCTCTCGAGCACGTTCTCGAGCTCCCGAACGTTTCCCGGCCAGTGGTAGTCCATCAGGATCTCCATCGCGTCCGAGTCCACTTCCTCGAGATCCTTGTCGTTCTCATCCGCGTACTTGGCCAAAAAGTGGCGAACGAGAAGCGGGATATCCTCGGTTCTCTGCCTCAGGGGAGGCAATCCGATGGTGATCACGTTCAAACGATAGTAGAGATCTTCCCGAAATTCGCCCTTTTGCACTTCTTCTTCCAAATTCGCGTTTGTAGCTGCGATGATCCGCACGTCGGCTTTCAAGGTCTCCACACCACCGAGGCGCATGAACTCCTTCTCTTGAATGACGCGCAAAAGCTTTGCCTGGGTGTCGATCGGGATGTTGCCGATTTCGTCAAAGAAAATCGAACCGTTTTGCGCCATCTCGAAAAGACCCTTCTTATTTGCAACTGCCCCGGTGAACGAACCCTTGATGTGTCCAAACAGATTGCTCTCGAGCAAATCCGCAGGCATCGAACCCGAGTTCACGGTCACGAACGGACCATCGGCTCGCCTCGAGTGAAGGTGTATGGCTTTGGAAACGAGCTCCTTTCCGGTGCCGCTCTCTCCGAGAATAAGAATATTGCTCTTGGCAGGAGCGGCGAGCTCTATGAGATCGAAGACCTGCTGCATCGGCTTGCTCTTGCCGATAATGTTGTCAAAGCCATAGCGCTGTTTGAGCTCGGCTTTGAGCATCCGGTTCTCCGAAGCTAGCCGTCGTCTCTCGAGTCCTTGGCGAATGGTCAACAAAACTTCTTCGTTCTTGAAGGGCTTCGGAATGTAGTGAAAAGCGCCCTGGCGCATCGCTTCGATGGCGCCCTCGATTGATGAGAAGGCGGTGATGACGACGACTACCTGTTCCGGGTCGGTTGCGCGGATTTTCTTCAAAACCTCGGCACCCGAAAGGTCGGGAAGCATCAAGTCGAGCAGTACAAGGTCGACCTCTTCTTTGGCCAGAATGTCGAGGCCCTCTTGGCCAGTCGTGGCACTGAAGGTGGTGAAACCCTCTTTCTGGAGCAACGACGTCAAGACGTCTTGCAGGATCTCTTCGTCATCTATGACCAGGATATTCACTCGGACTCCTCTCCGGCCTCTGCGAGGCGGGGTAGCTCGACAATAAATCGACTGCCTTCGCCGGGGTGACTCATCACGCGAATCTCACCCTGGTGCCGTCGAATGATGTTGTAGCTGATAGACAGACCGAGCCCAGTACCGCCCGTTGCAAGCTTTGTCGAGTAGAAGGGTTGAAAGATCTTCTCGAGCTCGGCAATGGGAATCCCGGGTCCATCGTCCTCGACCGATATCCAGACCCACCGATCATCTGCCTCGACGTGCACTCGAAGCTGACCCCCGTCTTCCATGGCATCGACGGCGTTGATGACAAGATTGGTGAATACCTGCTGCAACTCTGCTCCGTTTCCCTGAACTCTAACCTCATCCTCCGGTTGGCTCCAATCAAGCCGAATGTTCTTGGCGAGAATTCTTTCCTTGAGTAGTACGAGAGATTCATGGAGAAAGGGTGCTATGAGTAGTGGTCTCTGCTCGCCGCTGCGGTCGCGTGAGAAGTCGAGCAAGTTATTTACGATACTTGCAGCCCGAAAGGTTTGCTTTTCCACTTTTTCGAGCAACTCTCTGCGAGGATCTCCTTCTGGAGTCTCGGCCAGCAGCATCTGAGCGTAGCTTGAGATTCCTGTAAGGGGTGTGTTGACCTCGTGCGCCACGCCCGCTGCGAGCATGCCTAGCGATGCGAGGCGTTCCTTTTCCTTGAGTGCGTTCTCCATGGCGACTCTTTGAGAGACATCTTGCAGGATCAATACCTGCAGTTCGTCTGAATCGGCCTCTTCGAACGGTGCCACAGAAACCTGCAGGTAGCGCTCTTCGCCCGAGTCATCGCGGAAGCTGACTTCGAGAATCCCATCTTCGGGTTTTGGCAGGGGCTCGATCGGCAGAAGCTCTCCCAGCTGCATGCCTTCAAGATCTTCGATGTCTCGGTTGAGCAGAGCCGCAAACGCCTGATTGATCAGGTGGAGCTTGCCGGTCGTCTCCAACACCGCGATGGCGGCAGGTGAGGATTGGATGATCCGCTCCGTGTAGCGCTGGAGTCGTCCAACTTCTTCGGCACGGGTAGTGAGCTGCTCGAGAAGCTTGGCATTCTCGAGAGCGAGCGAAGCTTGGTTGACCACAGCCCTGATGAGGTCGAGGTCATCGCTGCTCAGCGGAAGCTCGCCCTGTTTGTAACCGGCAAGAAGAATTCCAATTTTATTCTCGCGCACTCTCAGTGGAAATACGTATCTGTATCCAGCAGCAAAAAGCTGTTGCTGGGGAGACAGCGATTCGGTCGGGAACTCGACGCCGGAGAGCGCTTCGACTTCGCTGGTCCAGAAATGATCGTCGAAGTCCTGCTGCTCCAGCCGAGGCGGGAGATCTCTCTGCGGTCGGAATGCAAGCAAGTCTTGATTGTTTGAAAGGAATAGGGACACCTGATCGATCTCGAGTGCAGCCTGAAGATCGTCTAGCAGTGAGGAGCACAGACGACCGAGGCTATGCTCTTCGAGCATCTCTTGACCCAGTTTTGCCAGCGCTCGTCTTTTGCCAAAGGTTCCGCGGTACTGGAGTCTCTCGAGGGATGCGCCGATCGAACCCTTGGTTGGTACGAGCAAACCGGCGATCACCAAACCGGATGCAAATGAAAGCAGGGTTCGCGCAGTCGAGAGGTCATCCGGCACCAAACGATTGACCATCATGTTTGCGATCGAAAAGCCGACCACACCGACGAGAACTGTGAGCCCAAGAGTAACGGTGTCGCGAACGATAGCTCCGATGTCCCACAGTTTGTAGCGCAGGATGGCGTAAGCAAATGTGATCGGTACGAATGCCAGGAATAGCACCGAGAAGGCCGTAACGCCTTGATGCCACTGGAGCCCAAGAGTCAATGGAAGCACGTAAAGCGCCAAGAACGGTACATAACCCGCTGTCATGCCAACGGCGATCCAGGTTGCCTGGCGATGAGGCTCAGGTTGGCTAATCCGGCTCAATCGTAGCCACAGAATCGTGCTGGCGGCCAGCGCGAAGATGACCATGTGGTACAGCTCCAGACGGTCGAGGAGCCCGATGGCCGAACCCACACTCCCGTCAAACAACCACCGACCATCGAAAAATAGAAGGTCTATCTGTAGGGCAATCAAAAAGACGCTGGGTAGATAGAAAAAAGGAATGGCTCGAGTGACTCTCGTGTTAGTGGACGCTGGTCGCGGGAAGACCGCGAAGAGATGCAGGGTCAAGGGAGCAACCAGAATTCTGGCAAGCTGATCGAGAACAAAGATGATCCGACCAGCCCAGTCGTAGGGTGGCGTCGGTGAAGCGATGTACAGCACAGCCGACGCGACACACCAGAGAAAGAAAAGAAAGGCCGGCCGGCGCCCGTCGCGAAGCAGGGTGTAGATGCCGATGAGGAGATAGCCCACTCCGATCAGCGACAGAATCAAATAAGAAAAATCGACCACCAGCGACGGCAAGGCATAGGTCACCGCGACCATCTCGCCCTCGCGCAGAACAACTAGCTCACTTGAGCCGTGACGTCGAAGCAGGCTGACCGGGTCAGTCAGCCCTCCATACTCTTGACCATTGATCAGAAGTATCTGATCTCCTGACTGGAGAAAGCTGTCTAGGGTCTCGACAGAGGTGACTTGCCAGAATGCCCCACGGTCGACTCCTTCGAAGCCGAGGGGTTGGAATGTCTGTGCTTTGCGCGAAAAACTTAGTCCCGCAAAAGCCACTACCGCCGCCGCCAATACCAGGGCGACGATGAGCATCTGGGGGCGCGCTGAGCTTTTCGATGGCATAGACGTAGCAGTCTCCTGACTGCAGACTGAATGTATTAGCAGGATCCATGCCACAAAACCAGGTTTTTGAACCCGCAAAGCTCCTTTAGTTTACGGTTACGTGGATCGATAATCCATTTTTTTGAGTGTCATTCAAAGATTTGAATCCAATCTATTGAGATCGGCGTATCTTCATACGTTCATTGAGTTTGTAGGGCTGATGGGGTTGGCGCTCTTCGATCCGTCTCAGACCTGGGATCAGGTTGGATCGAGAGGGCCCCGTCCAGTCATCAAGCCGGAGGGAAAACAGCCTAGGAGGGGAGCAGAGATTGAAGGGTACTGAGACCGACTACAGGGGGGTCGCGGCGGCTAGAAGGTTACGCTTACGCCACCCATCACACGTTTGCGTAGTTCATCGTTTTCGTAAACGGATGCGTTCTCCGAATCGTCGGGTGTGTTGCCGCGACTGACTTCCATATTGAGGTGGACGGCCCACGCCGAGGCGACTCGACTCAGGATGCCAAGATCCTGGGTGAGCATCAGCTGCAGCCTCTCTAGATCCATTTCGGGAACGGTCTCCAACGTCTGGCCCATTGGCGTCAACTTCTGGCCAACGTGATGAAAGGCCATGAAGATGCCGGTGTCGGTCTGCTGGAATCTGGTGTCCAGCGAAGTTACGAGATATCGCACCTCGTTCTGGTAGGAGGTCTTATCGGCAGCGTAGAGAATACCGCCACCACCGGCTGCGATGTTGGAGGAGAGTCGGGCCAGAATTCTCGGGCTGAGACGTCGGGTGCCGGTTAGTTGCAACTCTGGCAGATTATCTCCACGAACGAGATAAACGCTCTCGACACGACTGAAGAAGTCGTCATTGAAGTAGAGGTGGAGCGTCTCGGCAAAGCGGCGATTGATCAATCCGATGCTCAGATCGTTCTGATCGTTACCCTGGTGAGCAAGAGTGATCTTGTAGCAGTACTCCTCCAGGGTTTGGCAGGGCTCGTACTCGCCAAACATGGCCGGTGTGAAGTCCTGATAGGGGCTTTCTCGCGAATCCTCGTGAGCTCTCCAGCTACCCGATGCCTCGGCACGCCAGTTCTGCCCGAGCTTCACGGTCACACCACCCGAGGGGGCTAGAGCCAAGCTGCCATCCGCCAGGGTGGAGTAGAGGCCGAATTCGACAAGGATGCCTGGTTTGACCTGCATCCCGCTATTGCCGAACAGATCGACTCTTTGCATCGGCTCATAGTCCAACGCCGATGTCTGATTGGGATCTATCCGAAGCTGGCGTTCACGAAAGCGAAAACCGGTTCTGACGCTAGAGGTTCGGTTGATGGCCGTCGAATAGGACCCTTCCACCTTCAAGGTTCGCGAGGCATCCGGGATCCAAAATGGTGCAAAGACCGCTCGGTTGAAAAAGTTGTTCTCTTCGGCGTACTCCGCGGACAGATCCGAGCGACCGTGCCGGCCGAGACTCTGCGACCAGCTCACTCGATGTCGGGCCAGTCCGACGTAGAAATCATCATTGATGTCGTCAGGGCCAACAGTCGACATGTAGTTGTTTGAAGTCGAGACTCGAAGCCCAGTGGAGGCCTTGGTAAGAACTTGCAGGGAGATGTTTTGCGAACGACCTTCCGCGGAGAACTCGTTGCCCGAACTGGTTCCAGGTATTGGCTGCAGTGTGACGTAGTCGCCAGTCAGGCCGATGTTCACGGCGCTGATCGCGCTCTCGATATCGACGCGTGCGCCCGCGACAGAGGCTTCGCCCAGCTCGAGGGTCTGATCAACTCCAGCAATGGCCGACATCTCAGCTTCGATCTGGTCTGAATTAACCAAAGTTGACCGTACTCCGGCGTTGGCGTCGTCCGCCGCAAGCTGGATTTCGATGTCTCGAAGCACGTCGCCAGGAATCTTCTCTCGAACCGCCCAGAAGCCTTCGTCGGCCCCTGGCTGCTGAATATCTTCTTTGTAGAGCTCGAGACGCAGGTACTGGAATGCTTCACTGGTCGAACGGCTGATGAGCGCGATGGCGGGGACGAAGCCGTCTTTGAAGGCGATGATCTTGTACAGGCCAGCTGGAAGTCTTTCGAACTGAAAATTGCCGCCCGGATCGGAGTCGACCTTCCTCAATTGTTGGCCGGAAAGGTGATACGCGTAGACCTTGGAGAGTGCCAGGGGTGCCACAGAGCTACTGACATTTCCAGTCAGGGCTCCAAAGGCAGGCTCTTCGGCTTTCTCCGCAAGCGCCAGTCCGGCAAAAAGGGCCAAGACGAGCGATAGGGCTACAGCGTTTCTCAAGTAAGCATCTCCCTTCAACAGCGTCCCTTCAAAAGGATATACGACAGGGCATTATATTGGGTTCAATCATCGATTGTCAAAGTCTCCTAAATCCCCTATCTTCAACAATTGTAAACACTTGCACCCTTTCTTCGTTGCTCTGAAGCGGTTGAGCCCACCGTGATCGTCGTGACTGATTGCACACCACAGAGGGCCAAACAGTGGGCGGCTGCGCTCAGTGTGGCCCCCGTTGTCATCACATCGTCGACTAGCAGGATACGGCTATTCCTCAATGTTTGAACTCCCAAAGACGTCGGAGCTAGAGCCGATTCGAGGTTTTGAAGCCGTTGCCCACGGTCGAGTCGAGCTTGTGCTCGGGTGGGTCGTTTTCTCCATAACGCGCGAACCAGAGGAATCTCGAGCATTCTTGACAACGGCAACCCGATCGCCTCGGCCTGGTTGTATCCGCGGCCTAGTCGGCGGTACCAATAAAGTGGAATAGGTACGACCACGTTGATCTCCGACAATACGTCGGAGTGTTTGTGATGCAAGGCGGTTGCCAGTTGAGGGCCCAAGAACTCCATTCTCTTGAATTTGAGGCCGTGGATGATCGAATCCAAAGGGAACTCGTACCGCCATAGGGTCAACTGACTGGCGATCGCGTCATTTTCCTTTTGGCATCGCTGACAATGGAACACACCAGAGAGCCCAGCCGACGTCAGGTTCAATCCGCACCTGGCGCAGTCCAGGCTCTCGACCGATCGCAGCAGGCTTCGACAGTGGCCGCATAGGCACAATGGCAGCGAGCGTTTGCCTTCGACCCTGCCACAGGCCAGACATGCCGGCGGGAAGAGGGCGGCCAGGATTGAGAGTCCTATGTCCTTGGATATGGACATCTGTGACAGAAACCAATGTCACTCGTATGAATCAAGTGGAGTTCCAACTCCTGTCGATAGAGACGGATTAAAGGTAGGTATACTTGCGCCTGGCCAGCCCAGGAAGAGAGGCATCCATATTGAAACGAATTATTCCGGTCACGACGCTTCTATTGGTGGCGTCGTTCGTTATCCCTCGCTCAGCCGAAGCGCAGGGCTACACTTTCACCGTCAACGGACTCTTGGGGGTTGGTGGCTCGATCGATGAAACCGACCCAGGCTTTGGAAATCTCAATTGGCAATTGGGCTTCTCCAATGTGTTAGAAGAGCGCACCCATTTTGGAATTCGCGTGGGCGGATTGGAGTTCGGATCGAAGGACCGGCTAGGCGATCTCACCAATCCCGATCTGAAATACATCACGCTGGCAGGTGAATACCGTGAGCGTCCAGCGGCGGGATCGGGTCGATTCATGGAAACGGGTGTTTTCCTTGGCCTCGGGTACTATCAACTCAACGGCGACAGTATCGAGGATGGACAAAACGAGTCGCAGAAATCCTTGGGTCTTACGGTGGGCGTCACCGGTGACCTTCCTCTGAATCGAAAACGAAACGTGGCGCTACGCGTCGAATTGCAAGGCCATTGGGCCGATTTGGAGGCTGCCTCGCTGTTCGCAATGGCTCAAGTAGGCATCTCCTATCGGTTCTAGATCAATTTGTTGATTTCGTTTTCTTGGAATAGTTCAATAATTCGTACAGAAGTGAGCTCTTGACTCGACCTGTCTCTCTCTCCTCAGATCCGCGGCGAGCTTTTCTTGTCGGTGCGAGTTTTCGAAATCAACCAACCTGGATTGTCGAAGAGCATTTGGAAGAGCTGAGTGAGCTCACGGCGAGCGCAGGCGTCGAGGTTGCAGGCCAGGCTCTGCAAAAACGTAAGAGACCGGACGCCGGTACTTTCGTCGGACGTGGCAAAGCGAGTGAGATTGCCCAGGCGGTTGATCAGGTTGCAGCCGATCTGGTGATCTTCGACGACGATCTCTCTCCGAGCCAGGTCAAGAATCTCGAACAGATTATCGAGCAGCAGGTACTCGATCGCAGTGGACTCATTCTGGAGATTTTCGTTCAGAGGGCGAGAACTCGCGAAGCACGGACTCAGGTCGAGTTGGCCCAGCTCGAGTATCTCTTGCCTCGGTTGACCCGGTTGTGGACCCATCTCTCCAGACAGGTGGGAGGAATAGGCGTGCGCGGCGGTGAGGGCGAGACCCAACTCGAGGTGGATCGACGCATACTTCGCAAGCGAATTCAACACTTGAAAAAAGATCTGAAGAAGATTCAAAAAACTCGCGACGTTCAGCGTAGGCATCGCCGAGACGTCCCTCAGGTTGCACTGGCCGGATACACGAATGCTGGCAAATCAACACTGTTCAATCAATTCACCCGAGCTGGTGCCAAAGTCGAAGACAGGTTGTTCGCGACCCTGGACTCGAAGCTGCGACGCGGTGCGCTCGGTTCCAGACGGGTAGCAGTGTTTGCCGATACCGTGGGGTTCATCAGAAAGCTTCCTCATCACCTGGTGGCTTCGTTCAAGAGCACGCTCGAAGAGATAACTCTTGCCAACGTTGTGCTGCACGTAGTCGATCGGAGCCACCTCCTGTGGCGCGAGCATCTCGAAGTTGGTGATGAGGTTCTCGCCGATCTGGGGGTCGAATCGCATCGCATTCTGACGGTTTACAACAAATCCGATCTGGTGGGTGAGACAATTCGCAAACGCGACAAAGGACTCTGGGTCTCGGCGCAAACCGGTGAGGGCATCGATCTTCTCAAAGAGGCAATTCTCGATTCGATGACCTCAGACTCCGCGGCGACGAACAAATCCGAGCCGTCTCAGCGAATCACTCTCTAGCCCGACTCTGAATGATGTAGTCTCTGGGACACGGTGATTCACCTCTCGACTGTGCCCCGATCGATATTGAGGGCCGTACGCCAGGGAGAGCTTTGGTGTGCTTTTTTGGCGCTCTCCCTCGGCCTTTCATTGGCGTCGTATCTGGTGCCGATGGGTACGACTGCCACGCCCCTGACCAGCTTTACCGATCGGGCCATCAACCCGGCAGTGATCGAAGGCGTGGATGTGACTAGTGTCGGCAGGTCGTATGGTCAGTTTTATCTGCTTCTGGGTCTCTCCTTTTTTATGCTTCTAGTCTTGCTGGGCTCGCTCAACGGCGCGATACGCAGACGAGTGCCCAGGGCCTCGGTTGCAACGGAGCAACAAGGGATCCTGCTACTGAGCGAGTTTGCCCTGGCGCTGTTTGCCCTGCAGGTCGTGTCTGACACCGCTCAGTTCGGGCAATTGCGAGCCACATTGCATCTCTTCATAGGTCTGTTGATCCTGGTAATGATCGGGAAAGCCGCTATTGCATCGCTTGGTAGGGGCGGACCTTCCAAGCTGATCGTAGCCAGCCTGTTGAATGACACCGAACTGCTGCTCGCGGCGCTGTTTATCCCGGTTCCGGTGCTGTTTGTTGTCATGCTCGCCGCCGGCACGCCGTTCTCGCTGCCAGGCGAGTCCGTGTGGGTTCGCTTTTCGCTTTATGCGCTCGTCCTCTTCTTGCTTGGAGCTGTCTACGTCGGTGTGATCAGACGGATCTTGGGCAAGCCGGGTGCGGGTTTGTCTCTGGGGCTGTTCAAACTCGACAGCGCTGTGATCGTGGCCGGCGTGCCGATAAGTTTGATACCCCTGGCGATGCCGATCGCCAACGAGATGCAACACGTCTGGACCGGCGTGACCCCCAGGCTCGTTGCGGCGATTCTCGTTCTGGCTCTGCTGCTGGTGTCAGGAGTCCTTTTTTGGCTACAGGCGAAAGGGACCATCTCCCTGAGTGGGCGCACGGCTCTTGCGGTCTTTTACTTTCCGATTCTGGTGGCCACACTCGTGACCTTTGGAAGCCACCAGCAGACCCTGGTGTTGGGTGGACTCGACTATCTGAAGATGGGTGAACAGACCCTGCCCACCCAGCAGTTTCTGCGATTTGGCAACCTGCCATTTCTGGACCTGCTACCGACCGATGGATTGTCCGACCTCGCAACGCAGACCCTCTACAGCCTTGTCAATGGCTACCAGGGTTTGGACATGATCGTCTGGACACGCTGGCTCTCGGAGACCGGAATCTATCTTCTTGTGTATTCCTTTCTGGCGGTCACGGCCTCTCCGATCGTGGCAGTCTTGGCCACGGTGCTTTTGCCCGTGAAAGCTCTGATCGCTGCTCCCTACGCTCTGGCCCTGCTCCCGGCAATTGGCCTCGTCGCCGCCATCCGCCGGCCGACTTTTTGGACTTTCCTTTCGCTTTGGATGCTCGCGGCACTGCTGATCTTCTGGCGGTGGGAGCAGGGTAGTGTGTCGGCCCTGGCTCTTTTTTTGGTTGTGGCTGCGGTGCTAACGGAGCGTCGCGAGGCGATCGGTCCCGCCATCAAGTCGCTCTTGACGGCTCTTACTCTGGTTCCGATTCTCTTGATTGTGATGGATGTCTTGTGGGTCGGCAGTGTTTTCGATGCGGTCGGAGCGCTTCTCGCCACCCACAACCCAAGAATCACGGCAGGAGGTCAGAGCTCCTCGGCGCCCAGCGTCGCAGTGACATTGCGCTACTTTCTGTTGCCCGCGGTCGCGATTTTGGTGCTCCTGTACTACGGCTTGCGAAGGATGGTCGGACCCGACCGGATACGACCTCGAACCTACGCGGTGCTATTCGCATCAGTTTTTTCACTTCTAATCGCCGTGCGATCAGCCGTGTGGCCATCGTCCGGTCCCTGGTTCGATCCGGTGCTATTTCTAGTCGTTCTTGCGGTAGTGCCCTACTGCTGGGACTCGGCCGGCACGCGTACCAGAATGCTCAGTCGCAGCACCATCTGGCTGATGGCTGTTTTTGTGCTGAGCGTTCCGATGGGCAAGGCAGCGTGGGGCCATTTGAGCGAGTCGTTCGACGACTACAACCTGACACATCAGGGCGAGCTCTTTCGATTCCGCGATTGGAGAGAGGGCGAGAGTCGAGTGCTGTATGACGAGTCGGGACACAGGGCGATCGCGACCTTCTTGGATGCAGAGCTCGAGGAGGACGAGACCTTCTTCGACCTGACCGACTCACCGCTTCTCTATGTCTTTACCGATAGAGAGTTCCCGACCAATCTGATCCCAAACCAGAGCCGGACCTCCGAGATGATCCAGTCAGGTGTGATTGAGGATTTGGAGTCGCTTCGCGATGATGGTCGTCTTCCCTTGGTTCTGTTTCGGACGGAGACTGAGGCTTCGAAGCGGTCGACGGATCTTCCGACCGCGGTGAGCTCATACCGGATAGCCGAGTTCATCTACGACCACTACCTGCCTTTTCTGGAGCTTGGCGGCTACGAGATCTGGCGTGAGCAGGCGATCGAGCTTGGGCGCAACCTCGAACCAACCGGCAGGCAGATTCAGGGATCCGCTCTCTCTCAAGATTTCTGGCTGGGAAGACTGCCCTACATCTGGGCGAGATTCGATCCTGAACATGCCATCGAGCGCACTGAAATCCTGTCGACCTTACAGAACAGGGCGGTCAAGCTGGACACGAGTACACCTCTGGCCTTGGGGGTTGATGTGATGACCGAACGGTCAGCGGGTAACTACTTGCAGATTCGTGCCAGACCGCTGGATGGAGCCATCAGCACGGCGGGTCGCGGTGAAGGGCCGATTATCTCGATCGAGTACGGGAGGCCCCGAGCAAGTGCATTTCATTTCGAGCTCCTTCCAAGGCCCGCACAGTCTTGGAACGAGACGGAGTCGATCGAATTGCCTCTTCTCGTCAAGCCCGAGATGAGACAGATGAAGCGGGTGAAACAGAAAGGCCGGACGGTCCTTCGCACAACTGGACAGGATCCGCATCTCTTTTCGTTTGTCGACCTCAGTAAGGCTCCGGTCCGCGAGGCCGGGAGCGAGCTCTGGGTGCGGCTGCGCTATCGATCGTCTGCTAGCGAGATCATGCAGATCTTTTACGCCACGGACAAGAGCGGTTTCAACGAGCGCAATAGCGTTCGGGTGCGAGCGATAAATACGGGGATGGAGGGTGAGATCGCCGAGGTGGCGGTACCGGTCTTCGGAGGCAAGAAAAGGCTCGTCTTGACCGACATGAGAGTGGACCCACCTGCAGGATCGGATTTCGAGATTGTCGGTGTCGATGTTGGGCTAAGAAAACCGATCTTTGACGACTACCTCGTGCGACTGTCGTCTCAGTGGCGTTGGGCCAGCACCAACATCGACAAGTTGGTGCTGAAGGCATCAGGACCGGTACTGGTCGAGCAGGTGCTGCTGCGACGGGGAGACTAGAGGGGACATGAAAAAAGGGGGACATGTACCCGTTACGTGTCCCCTTTGTTTCTTCTCTCCGATCTCGAGCCGCAATTGACACTCCCCATCCGCGTCGCTATATTTCATCGTCCTATCGAGTGGGGCCGTAGCTCAGTTGGGAGAGCGCCTGAATGGCATTCAGGAGGTCGAGAGTTCGATTCTCTTCGGCTCCACCATTTAAACTCATTTAAATCAGCAACTTACAGAGCCTGCTTGCCCAGGTCTCGGGCGAGGCTTATCCGGATGTCACCAGGATGTCACCGTTAGAGATGCAATTCGAGCCAATTGTGGACGGAGAACCCGACCTGCTGCCGGAAGCTGAAGTTGAAGCAGGTGTTGCCCTTGCCGAGGCTCAAGACTGCTCGGTCACTCCTGACCTGCTGCTTGATCTTTCTAACCCCCTTGGTTCGACGCACTCCGTATGCTGAAGCTCTAGGTCTGAGGTGTTGCTGTCTAGGTGAGTCTTTGGCTCGGAGCTGGAGGGGCCGGGGTGGCACCCCCCGCTGGGGACCCTAGGGCATGGCATGGAAGGAATCATATGCCCCTCACCCGCGCCCCATACGACGGCGGGATAGAATCACTGTGGACAGAATTCCAAGTCAGCGGTAGTGAGAGATGATTGGCCAGACCCTAGGTCACTACAAGATCCTAGAGAAGCTCGGTGCGGGCGGGATGGGAGAGGTGTATCGAGCTGAGGATTCGACGCTTGGTCGTGAAGTCGCCATCAAGGTCCTGCCAGAAGCTTTCACCTCCGATCCCGAGCGCCTGGCTCGCTTCGAGCGGGAGGCCAAGCTCCTGGCTTCCCTCAACCATCCCCACATTGCCCAGATCCAC